>JBHORG010000049.1:0-5642 GCA_042565955.1 Thermoproteota archaeon
AATATAAAGAAAATTCAGGTAAAACGAGATGAAAACATTACCAGAATCGCTAAAAATTATACTAGAAAACTTCGTGGTCTTCATCAGAACCGGGTAAGAATAGAAAGAATCCTTGAAAGGCTATCAACTACCGTAGATCGTTGTGATCTAGACATAAAGAGTTGCAGAGATCGTAAAGACGAGGCTGGCGAGTTTCAGTTGTGTCAAAAACTTGATGAAATCAAAAAGAAGATTCCAGTTTTGAATAAAGAAATAGAGAATGTTGAGGATGCAAAGAAGATTGAAGTCTCTAGAGCAAGGATAAATCTGGACGATCGGGTTAATGAAGCTATGCAGGTTATTCATGATATTGAGGCAGCAAAGGAAGCCAGAGTAAGATTGGAAGAGCAGGAGATGGCGGATCTTGAGAAAATGACTTCTTCTATCATAAAGCAGATCGACAATCTGATTAAAGCTAAAGAGGTTTCCTTAAACGAGATTGACGAAATGGGCACCCAAGAACAAAATAGAAATTGGGTCATAGCATATCTTACAGTCTATTTTGTTTGTTATGAAACAGAGGTTGGAAAAAGATATGTTGTATATCCTCCCTCAACCATAAGTAGCATGGGCATCAAAACCAAACTAAAGGGTGTCTTGGGTGGAAAAAAAATGAAATCGTTTCTCCAGTCACGTTCCCCTGCCATCGCAGGACTTCTTGATAGACTTGTGGATTTAACCCAAGAGAATCCAGTATTTGAGAAGGAGATTACAAAGGCAGGAATCAAAGCTAACATCTTACGGACAACAGAGTTACGGGTAGGTGTTAAAAGAGGAATAATTGAACTCAAAGATGAAAACTGGATATCGGAAAGCCAGTGTGAGGTTCTAAGTAAATTAGAATGAAATGTTGTTAAAAACGGAATATATTACTTTTGTTTCAGGATTCGGGTTTAGTCTGCTTTTCCCATTCTTTTGCATATGTAAACGCAGATTCACATTTTATGGATTTTTAGTTCTTCCAGAGCTATCAACTATTTCATTTCCTGAAATTTGTTGAAGCAAGAAATCTTCTATTATGACTTTCCTTAATTGATTTGTTTTAGTTTTTTCGTCAGTCAGGGGGTGGGATACATGGTGTTAAATATGTTTTGTGTTCAAATAGATCGTTAAGGGGGATGAAAATTAGATTTTTTTGTTAATTTTTCCCCAAAAAATAAAAAAATAAAAAAAGGTTAAAAAAAATGAAGATTTCAATAAACAAAACAAAATTAACTGCAATAATCATCATGACAATTTTAATAACTTCAACTTTCATGCTACTGACAAATCTTACCGCTCAAGCTCAAACAGAATATGAGAATATGCAAGAAGGAGGCTCACTACCACTTCCTAGCGGCGTTACTCCTGATTTAACAGCTGAAACTGTCTCTTTCCTAAGCTTTAGACCTAACCCTGGAGGGATTAACCAACCCATTTTGGTTAATCTGTGGATTACACCGGCACTTCATGTTAGCAGATACCTTTCAGATTACAAGATTACAATAACAAAGCCAGATGGAACCAAAGACATTGTAACGATTGATTCCTATCGAGCAGACGCTACGGCATGGTTCGAGTTTATACCTGACCAAGTTGGCGAATGGTCACTTAAGTTTGAATTCCCCGGAGGATATTTCCCAACAGGAAACTACACAATATGGGAGGGGGCTTATGAAACTCGACGCGAGGTGGGTGATGTTATCTATGAATTTACTGAATCATGCTACTACGCACCCAGCTCTACTGGAGAGCAAACGCTCATAATACAAGAAGACCTGGTATATTCGTGGCCTGTGTCAGAGCTTCCAACCGACTACTGGACAAGACCGGTTTCACCAGAACATAGAGAATGGTGGCCAATCCTAGGTGGTTATCCTGGAAATGGAATTGTTGGAGGAGGTCCTCCTCCTTATTGGCCAGCTGAAACTAACATATACGGAGGTGGCATGTCTGACAACGAGTTCTATCCATATGTTCAGGGACCAAACAGTGCTCACATAGTATGGAAACGACAAGACGGCATAGGAGGTATCATTGGTGGACCTACTGGATATAAAACAGATACTGACTCATCAGCTACTCCAAACGTTGTCTATGCTGGAAGATGCTACGACACTATGGATGTGCTGATAGACGGAGTACCTACAAGCTGCGCAGTTTGCTACGACCTCCGTACTGGAGAAATGTATTATGCGAGACCAACGTCGGAAGGTGGTTACACGCCTAGTTACATTTCATACAGTGAAAGCACAAGATATGAAGTTCCTGGTGCCACCGAAAGAGCGAGCCCTGCAGTCACTCTTATTTCATTAGGTTCGACATTACGCAAGATTAATCCAGAGACCGGTTCTGTATCAGAATATCCAGGCATGTCAGGGACCTTCTACGATGATCCCTATGTTCTAAGCGTGCAGAATCTTGGAGGAGGCAACCGTCGCTTAATCAATTGGACCATAGCAGGAAGTACAGACGATTTTAGTGAAAGGGTCATGGGAAATATTACTTGGCCTTGGAGTAACTTAGGACATTCTCAAGATTTCGAATCAATGATAGCAGCTATAACAAATCGTATCGAACCTGAATCCATGGCAGCATATTACGGATCAGAATTAATTGCTGCTGACCTTATTACAGGAGAAGTGTTGTGGACCAAAGATGTCTCCGACATCATTTACAGCTCATCAACCACAGTCGCTGACCATGGTAAAGTGGCTGCAGTGACTATGGCCGGAACTTACAAAGCTTGGGACCTGCGAACCGGAAACGTAGCTTGGGAGAGCCCACCAATGGATTATCCTTGGTCATCAGCTGGCTTCGGGGCCTATGATGCAACATCAGCTTATGGTATGCTATATCGGCAAGCCTACGACGGCGTCTACGCTTTTGATTGGGATGATGGAAGCATAGTCTGGCACTATAAGTCACCATCAGAGTTTGCATATGAAACTCCATATACCGATAGCGATGGCATTGGAATGTATTCATTCAACAGTGGCGCCAAGGTTGCTGATGGAAAGATCTACACATACAACAGTGAGCATACAACCACACAACCTATCACCAGAGGCTGGAGAATCCACTGCATCGATGCCTATACTGGTGAGGAGGTATGGAGTCTGGCAACACCAATGAGACCAGCGACTATTGCTGACGGCTACCTAACAGCTAACTGTGATTGGCAATCAACCATGTATGTTATTGGCAAAGGACAAAGCCAAACAACCGTTACATCACCTGACATTTCGGTGCCTAAAGGAACTGCATTTACAATAAAAGGTTCAGTTCTTGACTTGTCTCCTGCACAGTCTGGAACTCCATGTGTGTCGCCGGAATCAATGAGCTTACAAATGGAGTACTTACATTTACAGAGGCCAATCGATGGAATCCATAACAATGAAACAATGATTGGTATTACAGTGACCTTAACTGCAATAGCTGAAGATGGTTCTTTCACTGATATTGGTACAACATTGACCGATGGTTATTCTGGAAAATTTGGTCATGCGTGGACTCCTTCTGAGGAAGGTACCTACAAGATCATTGCTTCGTTTGAGGGTGACGAATCCTACGGCAGTTCTTCAGATGCTACCTTCGTTACAATAGGTCCAGCAGCTTCAACTGGTGGAGTCATTGAACCTGAGCCTACACCAGAACCCACCCCTGAACCAACACCGGAACCTGAACCAACACCGGAACCTGAACCAACACCGGAACCTGAGCCTGAACCCGAGCCTGAGCCAGAACCTGAACCACTAACTGAAACCCCATTGATTACCACTGAAGTAGCAATAATTGCAGCTGTAGCAATAGCGTCAGTTATCGGGGTCGCAGCCTTTTGGGCACTCAAAAAAAGAAAATAAACCCAAAATTTTCCCTCCCTCTTTTTTTGGGAGTAATATTTAGAGGAATTAGGGACTGAAAAGCCTTAGAGCAACGGATCAGAAATTCTCATCCCCCTTTGAATGGTTGAGATGACCTGAACTCATCAACAACCGTTGGTCTAGGCCTCAGAAATCCCTTCTTCCAACACTGTTCGCATTAACTGGGATATATGTAACTAATTAGCAATTGAAGGGGCCTGAAAAGGAATAACATGGAAAAGATGATAAATTTCTTATTGGTTTGAAATTTTCATCTTTATTCTCCTCAATATTACTATTGTTATTTCTCAGGAAACCCCTTCTTCTAATTTTAGTCTTTATTGTTTATAGAACTGTTACTTCAGTTAGGAAGTCTTTGAATGTGATTTGATTCTGTAATTGATTACTCATATTGTAGTTTTAAAAGAGAAGAACATTCATAATTAATTGGGGAATATGAAAAAATCAGTTTTCTTAGTTATTCTTGTTCTTTTAATTCTGTTTAGCATACCTATTGGATATTGTTCTGGTGAATTTGATAAAGTTGCAGTTGTAGAATGGATTGTGGATGGAGATACTTTTGATACTTCTGAAGGAGATAGAATTAGACTTGCAGATATTAATACTCCAGAAATAAATGCTTCTGGGTATTGGGAAGCAACCAATTACATGATTTCAACTGTAAAAAACAAAGTAGTCTTTTTGGATATTGATGACAAATATACCTATGATAATGAAGGACAAGGTACCAGATTGGTCTGTGTAGTCTATATAGAGTATAATCAAACTCACTACCTTAATATTAACAAAGCTCTTTTAGAAAATAATCTAGCAGTAATCTGGGAACATGACAATCAGTTTAATCCATATACTTGGACATTATTTGTTCCCATGAGTGCAATACCAGAGTTTCCATCATGGACTCTTCTGCCAATCATCTTAACGGTTATTTTAGCTGCAATATTAATCAGAAAGAAGATGGATAATACTCGTTCATAATGAATCGTAACATTATTTCTGTTCTATCTGGAGAAATTTAACTCGCCTTATATTCAATTAGACATGAACTAACTAAACAGTTGCATATGTAAACGCAGATTCACATTTTATGGATTTTTGGTTCTTCTAGAGCAATCAAATATTTCATTTGTCAGATCATTTATTGATCTTTTTCTTTATTTTCCTAGGTCGATTCCAATAAGGGCTTTTACATTTTGGACATACTCTTGGTTCAGCATCATAATTCCTTGGAACCCAAACGTGTTCACATCTCTCGCATTGATAGCCGTCTACTTTTATTTTGGGCATATATTAGTAACAACATACGAATAGTATATAATCATTGCTGTATTACCAAAAGGTTTTTATGATTATTTACCTATTAGTATATTCCTATTAGGTATATATAAGTTAAAACAAGAAGGGGAATGTTGATTGTGCCGTTTCGAAAATCTAAAAGTTTGAAAATTGAATTATCTTCTTATGGTTCTTATCTTGGTAGAGATGAGGGTTGTTTTAAACTTAAAACTAAAGATGGAACAATTATGCAATATCCTCATTTTGAAAAAGAAATTGGAGAGTGCGTTTTGAAAAGTGGCTCATATGTTAGTGTTGATGCTTTGATTGATTTAGCGTTATGGAACGTTGACACTTATGTTATGACTAGGCGCAATCGTGTAGTTGCTTTTCTGAAAAATCTTGAAGATGATTCTCATGTTAAAACTCGTGTTAGCCAATATCAGGCACTTGAAAACGGAAAAG
>JBHORG010000004.1:0-105471 GCA_042565955.1 Thermoproteota archaeon
TCTTTGTTATGACTGGAGGTGCAAGTCTAGAACATGCTGTGGGAGAAATAATAGAAGCGTTTGAAGTTGCAATTGCCCTTGCTGTTTCAGCGGTTCCCGAAGGTTTGCCTGCTGTTGTTACTGTATCCCTTGCGCTAGGCGTCAGAGAACTTGCAAAACGTAAAGCATTAGTCAGAAGACTTTCGTCTGCAGAGACTTTGGGGGCAACAGACATCATCTGCTCTGACAAAACCGGAACCCTGACAAAGGGCGAAATGACCGTCCGAAAAATCTATATTGACAATAAAATGATTGATGTAACCGGTGCCGGCTATGAGCCCAAAGGAGAATTCCTTGTAAGCGGTACTCCTATAGATCCGCAGGCGGATTCAGGTCTCACTTTATTGTTGAAGGCAAGCACATTGTGCTCTAATGCCAACTATGACGGAACAAAAGTGATAGGTGACACCACAGAAGGTGCTTTAATTGTTGCAGCCGCAAAGGCGGGAATGATAAAGACTGACCTCGAGAATGCTTGTCCCCGTCTACAAGAAGTAACCTTTACTTCTGAAAGAAAGCGAATGACCACTGTTAACGAGTCTCAGGAAGGAGAAGTTTTCTCTTTTGTTAAAGGTGCTGTTGAAATTCTTTTGGAACGTTCGGAGTATATCATCAAGAGCGGTAAAGTAATCAAGTTATCAACGAAAGAAAAAACACAAATCTTGAAGATAAATGAGGAGATGGCAAGTCAGGCTCTTCGAGTCCTCGCCGTAACATACAAAAAGTTACCGAAAACTGGAAACAAGAAATTTGAAGAAGAAGAGCTAGAAAACGACTTAGTTTTCATAGGGTTAGCGGGAATGATTGATCCACCTCGAGATGAAGCAAAAGGTGCCATAGAGGTATGCCGAAAAGCAGGCATAAAAACAGTTATGATCACTGGAGACCACAAATTAACAGCCGTTGCAATAGCAAAAGAGTTAGGCATAATGGAAAGCGATCTGGCTCTAACGGGTGCTGAATTAGATAAGATTGGTGAAGAAGAATTCGATAAAATAGTGGAGAACGTATCAGTCTACGCTCGCGTTTCTCCTGAACACAAACTACGGATAGTAGCTGCCTTGAAAAAGAAGGGACACATAGTCGCCATGACCGGAGATGGAGTTAATGACGCACCTGCCCTCAAACAAGCAGACATAGGCATAGCCATGGGAATCACAGGAACCGACGTTACCAGAGAAGCTGCAGACATGGTGCTTGCAGATGACAACTTTGCTACAATCGTCACAGCAGTTGATGGCGGACGAGCCATATACGACAACATACGCAAATTCTCTTTCTTCCTGTTGCGTTCCAACTTTGACGAATTGCTAGTCATAGGAGTCTTTGCGTTGTTGGGACCATTAATGGGCTGGGAAACTATGATATTACCGTTAACTCCGACAATGATTTTATGGATAAATCTGGTAACAGACGGTGGACCTGCATTAGCTTTGAGCATGGATCCACCACAGGAAAACCTGATGAGTCGACAACCTCGAGACCCCCGTGAGGGCATACTTCATGGCAGATTTGCTTCAATCTTAGCCACTTTTGTGACTCAATTCCTAGGTACTGGTTTGTTGTTTGCTGTTGCTTACTTCGTGTGGGGACGCCCCTTAGGTGAAGCACAAACTATGGCTTTTACGCAAGCTACTCTGCAGGAACTATTGATAGTATGGAACTGCAGGTCAGAAACAAAGAACGCATTCAGGCTCAGCTTCACTTCAAACAAGTTCCTTCTTGTTGCAGTTGTTGTTTCAGCAATATTGACGGTTCTAGTGCCTTACACTCGTTTGTTAGGAACAATGCCCTTAAATCTAATGGACTGGGCTATCGTTCTACCTTTGTCATTTTCAGGATTGCTGATCATGCCTGAAATCTTCTATGGAAGAAAGATTTGGCGCTGGAGATAAATGGAGAACCTCGAATTGGCTGCCTAGAAATAGGTAGTCTAAATTCTGTTTTTCAATCTTTATTCCTTTTTCATAAGTAAGATAAGGTGTTAGCATAAGCGTTTTTTCGAAGAACCATGTATAAACCACCATTACGTTTGCGATTCCTTTTCCACAGTTTTGGTCTAGGTTGTGTAAGCAGCGCCATCTTTCTACAGGCTCTAGTATTCTGGGATATATCCCAAACAGGATTCTTCAGAGCGACTGAACAGAACCAGATGATACTATACTTTGAGGTTTTTCTATCAATATTTGCTTTAATCTATTTTGTTTATATGTATCAACGTCAAATTCGTTCAATATAATAGAAAAATCCCTCCATTCCAAGTTGGAATGATTAGATCTATTTAAAAAGTAACCTTTGAATGCTTGCTTAGGGCAAATAACAACTGTTAAATATTTCTCCACAAAAAAGGAGTCACAGTGGTTTTGAGAGGTAAAAATAATGAAGCTCAAAAAAGTATATGCATTGGTTTTGTGTACTTTCGTTTTACTATTAGCATTTTCTGAGGTAGCCCAGTCGGCCCCTGAAGAGACACCAAGTGTATATTACCTAGATTATGGAGGTCTCAAAATAGACATTAATGCTCCATCACAATCCTATCCCGGCGAGATCATAACAGTTACCGTGAAAGCCCAAGCCATAACTGAGATTTTTGTCAAATATATCAATGTAACAATTTATGGCGCCTTAAATGCTACAAATAAC
This sequence comes from Thermoproteota archaeon, assembly GCA_042565955.1. GTDB lineage: Archaea > Thermoproteota > Bathyarchaeia > Bathyarchaeales > Bathyarchaeaceae > Bathyarchaeum. Next base: position 2,683 of record JBHORG010000004.1, read on the forward strand.
ATTACCTTGCGTGACATTAACCACCTAGAAAATTCTTCTCTCACTTCTTTACGTGAAATCCAATACAACATAACAATTCCCAATGACATATCTCCAGGATTAACCTATGGACTCATTAGTTATGAATGGGAACTCATGGGGTTACCTCAAAAGATCCCCTCGTCAGGATTCGCTATGACATACATCCGAAATGTTGACTTGGAACAGCTTCAAGGGGAATATGATACACTAAATGCCACCTACCAATCGCTACTTCAAGATTATGACGAGTTGGAATCAGGTTTCAATGAAGAATTGGATTCTACCCGAAATCTGTTATACATCTTTATTGCTACAACCGTTGTTGCCAGTATCACAGTTATTGTTCTGTTAATGAGAAAACCCAAAAAGATTTGGATTTAAAAATTGAATACTTGTTTGACTTCTTTAATCTCTTTAGGTTGCAGTTGCCTTGGATAATTGTAAAAAGGACCACTTGGTCTCTCGTTATAATATGGCCGGTTGCATCCTGGACATCCAGATGTTAGAAACGGTTTGCCGTTATCTATAATTTCTAATAACATTTCTTTATGGATTCCAAAGTTTTTGAGTTTTCCTTCCAAATCGAATTCCATGTTTTCGAGGCGCGTTTTTCTATTGGTTAATATGTAATGGGCGAGTTGAATCCTACGATAATGGTTGAGGGTAGGTTGAGGATTGTTTTCAAGAGCAGTTCCGGGAATTGGTGTGAACGCAAACAATCCCGGATAAATTCCTGAATCAACACACCATTGAATTATTTGACAGAGTTCCTTTTCTGTTTCTCCCAGACCCACAATGAGATGTGTGCTAACGGAACCTTCTCCAAAGACTTTAACTGCATCATGCAAAGCTTCGCTCTGTTTCTTCCAACTGTAGGGTCCACCAATTTTTTGGCCCTTAACGTTCCCAAATATTTGTTCTGTAGCAGCATCCAGGGCAATGCTTACTCGGTTAACACCAGCATCTGCCCATTTTTTCATTTTCTTTATGTCAAATGGTTTACATGAAACAGAAATAGGCACTGTTATTCTAGACTTTATTTCCCTAACAAAAAGCAAAACATCATTGAAAACTTCTCTATAATTCAATGATTGGATGCAAACCCGTTTTATCGTTCCCGACTTTACGGTTCTTTCTATTCCCTCAACTACCTTTTTTGTCAGAAATGTGGGCCAAGTGACTCTGGAGAGCATGTCTGTTCTACTTTTACTCTCTCTGGCTTGGGGGCAGAAACCACAGTTGGCTGAACACTTTTTATTTCGACACATAAGTAAATATGCAGTCGTGGGTTTGGCGTCTAGTTTTCCCTTTAATAATCCAAGGAGTATAGCCGAACCCGTTGAAACTCGAATCCATTTTGATGTTTCACTACCTAAATTATTGCCCATATTATTCACCAGGTTCCAAAGTCCATCGTTAGAAATGAAATGATAGAATTTATATTTATATTGGGCCTTGGCTTGGAAATTCTTCATGTAAACATAAAATAATGATAAAGTATTTTGGAACCAATCCTCTCGACACCTATTGACCACAATACTTCATCAGTTTTCGAAACTCAATACATTCTGATCCGATATAACTAGATGTGTACCATTTTTTCTGACATAGAATTTTGAATAAGTTGAAAGTGACGTAACAAATACAAACTACAAATTGTGTTTTAGGTTGGGGAGACTATTATCATGATCTCTTGAGCACATTTCATCGTTTTTTGAGGTTTTCTGGTTTTTTGCGACCATCAAAGACATGGTGCAACGCCAATATTGGATGCTTGAATATCATGCGAGGTCCTGAATGTTTCATTACTTCTTTTACTTTTTTTCGCATTATTGGTCTGTAACAGTGTATCGGACATTTACCACAGGTTGTTTTCTTCTCTTGGAATGGACATTTATCCAATCGAATCATTGCGTAGTCAAACAGTTCTTGACATTCTAAACAAAGTTTTCCTTCATTTTTATGATGGTTTTTGCAGTAGATATCAATCATAGCTTTAATCGTTTTTCTTTCTCTATCCATTCGTGGATGAACAGACATAATTCCGACTCCATATCCGTTGATGAAATATTCTCAGAATATATGATCAATTAACTCCCTTCTCAAATAGTTACCTGATAGCCAAATGGCTAATTAATAGTGAGAGCAAAATAATTTTGATGATAATTAAGCTTCTCAGTAAACTCGACATCCCTTAACTCTCACTTGCACCCTTACTTTTTACTCGCTGAACTCTTTTACAATGTTATTGGTGATGATTTTATGGTTCACCCCTCATCACTATGTTTAAATATCTTTTTCTGATAGGCTCATTTGTGGGATATTCGTGCTTGGAACGCAGGAAATTGTTCTAATTCTCGCAATACTGCTGTTAGTTTTTGGACCTACCAAGCTCCCAAAAATCGCAAGAGAATTAGGAAAAGCTTGGCAAGAATTCAACAAGGCAAGTTCTAGTGCTTTTGAGACCCTAAGTTCAGTAGATGAAACTGTGACCGAAAATACCCAAAAGACTCTATTGGACGTTGCAAAGAAACTTAATATGGATACTGAAGGAAAAACTGAAAAACAGCTAGGCGAAGAAATATTGGCGAAAGTAATAAATAATGAGAAAGTTGTTAAATAGCGAGGAGTTTGAAAATGTTTGGTCTTGGATGGCCTGAATTAATAATCATTCTAGTTATATTACTCCTAATCTTTGGTGGTTCACGCCTAAAGGGTGTTGCTAAGGGTCTTGGAGAAAGCATAAGAGAGTTTAAGAAAGCATCTGCTGAAGAGCCTGAACAAAAAGAAGACGAGGATGCCGTTCTGGAAGCAGCAAAAAAGATGGGAATAAAAACAGAAGGTAAAACCTCTGCACAAATACTAAAAGAAATGAATGAGAAGTTAGATGGCCAAAAGGCTTAAGCGATGCCGGGTCATCTTTTCCTCAGGTTTTTTTTGTTTTCTGATGGTGTATAGTATAATACGTGTAGATTTGGATAGAGACGGTAGATATGAGTTTTTTGAAGCACATAAAAGAGCTTCTTAATAGGTCACGCACAATAATTATGGCCATCGTCATATCCACAATCATTGTAATGGTATTACCTATTAGTTTGGATTTCTCAAACACTTCAGTCATAAATCCGTATTACCAAACAATTACGTCTTTTACAATTAGGAACATTCAAGAAAAGTTTCTTCCTGTTGAAGCAGAACTTATACCTTTGGATTTTCTAGCTCCACTAGAAGTTTTCGTTTTTGTTGCCTTGATCTTGGGTATTACAATTAGCTCCCCTGTTATCTCTTACGAAATCTACAAATTTTTAAATCCAGCTTTGTATAAGCACGAACGAAAGATGGCCTTACAATTCGTTGCGTCTTTCGTGGGCCTTTTTATTACTGGATTTCTGTTCGGGTATTTTTACGTCGTTCCCATAAGTATGCGAACGATTTTCATATTCTCAGATATGTTAAATCTCCCCCCAACTTATGCTTTCAGTGAATTTTTTTCATTAGTCGGATTTGCTCTCCTTGCATGTGGTTTACTCTTTACTCTTCCAACATTCCTTGTTCTACTTGTCAAGGCAGGTATCTTAGAAACCAGTTCTTTAACTGGAAATCGAAAGTATCTATATGGAGGGCTCATAATCGTTATTGCACTAATAGATCCTGACCCTGGTCTAGTAACTGAGGCTCTGATATTTCTGCCTCTCGTGATAATAACCGAAATAAGTATACTAGTTGCTAAGAGAATTGAAAGAAACCGGAAAGCATCTGAAGAGGCTGTTGATGATTAATATCGTGACAAGGGCATTTGATTATACTAACGTCATGTGTTTTTCAGCAATTTCTACAAATGACAATGTAGAATCATAACGCTAGATCTACAAAAATCTGGGAACAACATATGGGTGAAAAGGAAATTTCTAGACCTAAAGATTCAGCCAACTTGATGGCTTTTTCATCTGGAAATGCGATAGCGTCGATTCCTGCTTTCACTGCTAAAGTGTCTGTTATTGTTCTATGTTTTCCCTTTGGTCTCATGCATCCCAAGGCAATTGGTATCTTGGGCATTATGAGTTTAGCCGTTACCAATACTTTTGCGATGTCTGCAGGGTCTGGTGGTTTTTCTTTTTCCATAGGTGTCCCATGAATCGGCATGAATGCTATAATAATAATTGCTGAGGGTGAGTAGTTAGAAATCATCTTTAGGGCCTGAAGTTCACCCTTTAATTTGCCATAGTGAAGCCCAACAAGCAGATGAGGAACGAAGGGAATGCCTGATTTTTGTAGAGCACCTAAAGACTTGTCAAAGTCTTCAACACTGACTTCTAGTCGATATACTTCTCGTATGGTTTGGTCAGAACCAATTATATCAATCAGCGCAGCGTCAACACCTGCTTTTTTTAACTTTTTTGCTGTAGTAGTCTCGATGATTCCGGTATGTATCACGATGATTAATCCAAGCTCTTTTTTCACTTTGGTTATAGCATCTATGAAATCGTCAATGGGAACCGAACCATCTGGAAGACATCCTCCGCTTATTAGACAGCCCACGGCTCCCTTCTCTTTTAGTTCCCTACATGCCTCCAAAAGTTCCTTTTGAGTAGATACTGGATACATTGTGTTGAGAACTTTTCCGTTGCAGTGTTTGCATTTTAAAGCACAGGAAGACCCTGTGATTGAGATGGATGGAAAAAAGGCTTTGGAAGAACGGAAGTAATTGGTTTTGTAATTGATGAAGCTGGGGGCATAAAACCGGATTTCTTTCTGATTATTACGGAAGACGCCCTTTTCAATCATTGAAACCAACTCTTCTCTAGAAGCTTGCCATATTTTCTCAGCTTTCATTTGATATCCTAATCCATTTGTTAATATGTCTTAAAGCACGATTTTTTCTACCCATTTTCCGTTGAAAGACTACATATTGTTAAAGATTTCATGTAACTCAAACGTCTTAGTCTCTAACTAAACCTGCGTTTTTGGCCAAAAAGTCAAGATTTAGCGTTAGTATATCTTCTAATCCTTTCGGGATTGGCTTTTGTCCTTTAGTTTCTTCAAGTACTTTTATGTAGTGATTACATTTTGTGCAGAAGTCAATTCTAAACTCGGGATTTGTTTCAACTGCAATAAACTTCAAAGTGTATGGGTCATTATTGCCACAATGAACGCAGAAATAATTGTCGAAATGATACTCTGTTCCACAATATGAACAAACCAATAAACGTTTTCCTTGTTTATTTTTAGCTACTGATGATATTCTGCCGCAGACCGGGCAAGATCCTTGCCACCAGTTATCATGAAACTGTGACTCGATCTTTCGAGCAATTTCTTCAAGACCCGGCTGAATTATTGCACTTACTATATAAAGAAGAAGTTCAGCCTTTATATCCAATTCTTTTGCGGTTTCTTCAATGGTTTTTATGTTTTCCTTTAAACTAGCCTCAATCAGCTTTGAGAGATTTATCTTTTCACTTTCTAAATGGCTCAAAAATTTTTGTAAACCTTCATTGCTGATATTTTGTTCAATTAGCGACCCAACAAGTCTCTTGAATGCTTTCATCAATACTTCTTGATCGTTTTTAGATGGATCCAGAAAATGAATGATGGGCAATTTTTTTTCCAAAGCTTTTTGCTGTAATTCCTTGATAGTTCCTTTATCGTTCCAATCTATTGACAGTCCTTTTGTTGGTATACTATCGATTTCTAGTTGGACCAATAGGGTTCTCTTTTTTAGTTCCAAAGCACCTTGCAGTTCCTCATGTTGCTCGAGCATCACCGAAACATTTTCCAATTGTTTTTGAATTGATGGTTTTACCAAAAACGATCCCTCTTGATGTTTATCCTCTTAGTTGTCGATTATATTATTTATCCTGCTTTTTCATACGGCAATATTTAAATAATTTCTGCGGGATAAACTGGTTAACTTGAACTTTCGGGGATATTAATGATGGATAGACGAGACTTCTTGAAAGTAGTTGGAGCGGCTTCAATTTCATCCTTCGTAGTTGGAGACCTCGCTAAACTAGTTACGGCTAAGGTTTCTGTTGCAGGTGTAACAAGCGAGAAATGGGAAAAATATCAAGTTGGGCAAAAAACTCCTAGCATCTGTCCTTATTGTGCTGGTGGATGTGGGATGACTATTACGACTTTGGGTGGCGAACTTGTTGAAGCGGAAGGCGATGTAGATCATCCGATCAACAAGGGATCTTTATGTAGCAAACCCGCTGCTCTTCCTCAATATATATCTGAACGTCGGCTTCTTTATCCGATGAAAAGAACCAATCCTATAAAAGGCAAAGATGAAGATCCTGGATGGGTTCGAATTACATGGGATGAAGCATACGCCACAATTGCAAGCAAAGTCAAGGATGCACTATCAAGTTATCCATATAAAAACAACGGCAACTACTTCTATGACGGTAAAAACAACCCAATATCCTGGTTAGGTTCTTCATACTGGAATAATGAAGAATGCTATTTGGGTAGAAAATTAATTTCGCTTCTTGGATCAAATAACGTTGAGCATCAGGCCAGAAAATGTCATGCATCAACCGTAGCAGCTCTTGCTAACACTTTTGGCTTCGGTGCTATGACAAACCATATAATCGACGCTAAGAATAGCAAAGTTTTTCTTATAGTAAGCAATCCTGCTGAATCGCATTCGATGGAATTTAAATGGGTTCAACAGGCAAAAGAAAACGGTGCTCTTATAATAAATCTGGATCCACGATTTAATAGAACATCTGCAAAAGCAGATATTTATGGAAAATATAGGTCAGGTGCAGAAGCAACACTATTCCTCGGACTTATTCGATATTTGATATATGAGAAGCCTGAACGCATTGACCGAACCTTTGTGTCAACAAGAACAAATGCTCCTTACACAACTGAGGGAATCGGACCACTGGCTGATTGGGAAACAAATTCCAATTCAATATTCGGTAAATTGAAAGCTTTAGTTGCTCCCTACACTCCCGCAGAAGTAGAACGAGTCTCAGGACTTCCAGCTTCCAAATTTGAGGAAGTTGCTGAAAAATTCACTTCTATCAAACCAGGAAACATATACTACTCCATGGGAACTACACAACACTCTAACGCTACGCAGACGATCCGCGCGCAAGCAATCCTTCAGTTGCTCCTTGGAAACATGGGGAAACCTGGAGGCGGAGTAAATGCTTTACGAGGAATTAGTAATGTCCAAGGTTCTACGGACATGAATCTACTTTCACACCTTATTATGGGCTACAGGGGTCCACCCAAAACCATAGACCAACTCAGAAGATACCAAAAATGGAAGAACACTGATGCCCCAACCCGGGGAGGAAATGCTGCAGGGACCACATATACTGCTCCAGATAAATTTGCGGAGCGAATTGACGCAAGACACTTCCCAACTTGGAACGCCTTGGAATATCATTGGGGTATGTATGTAGGAACATGGCCTGGCATTGATCCTGATAAGGAACCTGTATTATGCGATTTACCCGTTGGTACTGGAAATGCTATAGTTCAGCTTTTCAGAGCTGTTGGGGACGGAACAATTAAAGTCATGATTTGCAATGGTGAAAATCCAGCGGTATCTGTAGCAAACGCAAATCTAGTTAGGAAAGCTCTCGAAAGTCAAAATCTTTTCCTTGTAGTCAACGAAATCCGAGAAACAGAGACAGCAGTTTATGCTGACATATTACTTCCAGGTACTGTTCAAGTTGAAAGAGATGGGAGCCTTACTAATACCGGAAGATGGATACAATGGCGATGGAAATCTTTGGATCCACCAGGTGAATGTAAACCAGAACTTACCTACTTAACCGAATTATACCAAAATATCCGTGCTGAATTGAAAGCTGCTGGCATTAAGTTGCCTTCAGAGAAGTATGAAGATGAACATCCTGGTGTCGATGTCAAAAAGACGCTCGGCATCACTGATACTGTCGATATACAAAATAATCCTGAAGTAGCGTGGCCTTCAAGGTTCGGGGACAGCGCCGAAGGCGTTTACAAAGAGATCGGAGCAAAGATTATTCAGGTTGGCGATATTACTTTACCTCAAGCAGCCGCCAACGTAATATACAAAAACACTTACGACCTTGCTCTTAGACCCGATCTTGATGGTATTCTAGCTAAGAGACGTGACCCAAAACCTGTTGACCTTGAAGATGCAAAATATGGTTATTACAAGAATTGGGCTGTCAGTTGGATGGTAAACCAGAGGGTTCTATACAACAATACTGAGAGTATACCTGGTGTAGACTACTTCTTCACTTGGGCAGCAATAAGTTCAGATATATGGCTTGGATACGATAAGGCTATGATTTTCTCGAAGCCATTACACAAACCCGAAAAACCTGTCACCAATCCATTCCATCATGGAATGCCTTTGCATAATGAACCTGTTGAAAGCCCTGACGCGGATTTGGCAAGTCAATATCCAACAATGTGGGATGACCGATTCCCTATTGAAATCGGTAGTCCAACTGAGTATCCAATTGTGTTGACAACGTTTCGCTTAGCAGAGCATATGCAAGCAGGATCCATGACAAGAAACCTGCCCTGGCTTGTTGAAGCTCACCCCTCAATGTTTGTTGAGATGAGCCCTACACTTGCAGATGAACTTGGCGTGAAAGCTGGTGATGATGTAATTGTGAAGTCAGCCAGAAACACTGAAGGAATCACAGTTAAAGCTCAAGTTACAGACCGTATCCAACCAATTACGGTCAACGGAAGGATCATACATGAGGTTGCTATGCCTTGGCACTGGGGATTCAAAGGACTTAGTACCGGACCAAGTGCAAATGAAATTACGATTGACGCAGTAGATTCCAGCGCAAATATTCCTGAAACAAAAGCATGTTTGGTTAAAATCGAAAAGGCTTGATCGAATCAATTCTCTTCATAAAATCGTGTAGGTCATGACACTATGGACTCCAAAGAGTCAACACCTCAATCCCTATCTTCAGGGATATCCGGCAACGTAAAATCAGTGAACGGTGCGCTTTTGAGTAATGCACGAGTTTCCTGTAACGATGTAGAAACAAGAACGCTTGCTGACGGAACTTTTTCTATTTCAGATTTAGAAGCCGGAACCTATGACGTAACTATAAGTCTTCAAGGTCATGAATCAATAACTAAGTCTGTTTCAATACAAGAAGGAGATATTACAGAATTGAGTTTTTGTCTTCCGAAATCTGTTGGGGCAGGAAGGATATTTGGGCAAGTCTATGACTCTGTGTCAAAAGAAATTGTTCAAAAATGTGGCTCAATTATTCTAGTAAAACCTATCATAAACGAATATGGTCAAATTGACCAAAACGGTCACTTTGAATTCAAGGATCTTCCGCCCGGAACATATAAGATATCGCCATCAATATCTGGATACGTATCAAATTGTATTTCAATTGAACTAACTGATGGAGAAGTAAAAAAACACGATTTAATCGTTAAATCTTTAGATGTAGTGGAGCCACATTGGGGATGAAACCGTTTATGAAAGCATATGTAGTTAATTTTATATCTTCGAAAAGTCATGACTTTACAAATTGTGACGCTAAGAGGTTTATTAAATGGAATATGCAGTTTTAGTTGATCCAGAGAAATGCATTGGTTGCAGAGGATGTCAGGTTACCTGTAAACGATGGAATAACAAGCCGGCTGTGAAGACAGGATTTAGTAACGAATGGACTAATCCACCTAAACTTTCCTACAATACATACACCCATATTCAATTCAAATTAGACAAAAAAGGAAACGGTGACACTGACTGGGCTTTCTTCAATTGGAGATGTATGCAATGTCATGATCCCGCGTGCAAAGAAGCATGCCCCGTAAATGCAATTACAAAATATGAAGAAGGTCCCGTGGTAATCGATGTTGATCGATGTATTGGCTGTAAATTTTGTGTGACAGCATGTCCCTTTGAAGTTCCAAAATTTGATCCAATTACCGGAAAAGTTGATAAGTGCACAATGTGTTTCGATCGAGTGCCCAAAAAAGAGCCTGCATGTGTACAAACATGCCCAACGGGTGCCCTTGTGTTCGGAGAAAGAGAAACAATCATACAAAAAGCAAAAGAAAGGAAAGTAGAATTGAATGGTTACATTTATGGTGCAGTAGATAACAAGCCATTAGGCGGTACATCTTTCATTTATGTGACAAAAGAGAAACCATCATTTTATGGACTTCCTGATGTAGGTGAGAGTATTTCTCCAGAGGTGTCAGCCCTCAGAAACTCTAAGTGGTTACTGATACCAGCAGCTTTGGGTGGTCTAGTCTATTTAGCATCATGGAGACAAAGAAGATTGAAGGAGAAGGAGGAATAAGCGTTGCCAGAAGATAAACAAGTCCCAACTAAGAAATATCCACCAGAATTTAACGCCACTAATATCATGAAAGGAATGCTCAGAGTATCACCAGTGGACATTTTGTTCCACCTCTTAATGGCTATACTTGCAATAACTGGTCTCATTATAGATTTACTTGGTCCTTGGTTAGGAGGATGGCTTTTAACAATTCGTTCGGTTGCACATGGTTATGTGGGTGTTCTCTTTATTCTCGTCTTCATAGTATACATCATTCATATTGCTTCATCGAAGAAGATGAGATTGGTACTGACGAAAACCAATACTGTTGACTTTGTATTCTACATCATACTGATTATTACCGGAGTGATAGTCGCTTCAGCAAACTCGCCATGGATTGATATACTTCCAGGATTTGGTGAGGTCTTCTTACCCATGGGAGCTTTTCCTCAGTCAGTGCATGTAACATTAACTTACATATGGATACTAATTTCCCTCATAACTCCAAGTGGTGTACTTCATGGATTTGCATGCACTTATCTGCTTAAACATTTCAGGAGATCCAAAAAATAAATTAGGAAAACGGTGAAAAACGATGACCAAAAAGAAATTCTTAGAAAATTTCGGAAGATCAGAAACACTGTGGATGTATGCATGTGCACGATGCGGAGAATGTGTAGATGTATGTCCAGTTTACAAAGAAACCGAGGACAAATACACTGCTCCAGGATTCAAAATAAAAAAGATGCGAGGATTGATAACCAAGCAACTGCTGCCCTTTACTGGAAGCCCTGACAAAGAGACAATCGAAAAACTGGCAAAGGGGTTATATGATTGTACCTTATGTGGTCGCTGTTGGTCTGTTTGTCCTTATAACTATGATCTGGTCGAGCTTTGGGAAAAAGCTCGAGAAAGTGCCTTTGAAAATGGATTAGGACTAGAAGCACATTCACAGATGATCGCTTCATTAGAAGCGGAAAATAATATCTTCAACAGACCTCATGATGGACGTAGGAAATGGGCAACAGGTGCAGATGTTCCTATTGGACAGAAAGCAGAAGTCGTATTCTTTGTTGGTTGTTTGATGTCATATAGAGGACAATTAAAATCTTCAGCCAAAGCTATGGCCACAATTATGAATGCTGCTGGAGAAAAATGGACACTTCTGGAAAATGAAGTTTGCTGTGGAGTACCAATGAAGTTTTCAGGGGGCATTGAGAACATGGAAGAACTGATGCAAGCCAATGTTTCAGCAATAGAAGCAACAGGAGCAAAAAAAATAGTGTTCAGTTGCCCTGGTTGCTATCGAATGTTCAAGCAAGAATACTCAAAGCTTCTGGGTAACAGAATCGAGTTGGTCCACAGTACTGAACTGATTAATAGTTATCTAAAATCAGGTAAAATAAAACTGAAAAAATCAAATGAAGTGATAACTTATCACGATCCCTGTGAATTATCACGATTAACCGGAATTATCGAAGAACCAAGAAACATATTTGCGAAATTGACCAATAATTACGTCGAACTTCCTAATAACAAGTTCAATGTGGAGTGTTGTGGTGGGGGTGGCTTATACAAAGCTGCTGATATTGACAAATCTCTTGACATCGCTAAAAAGCGAGTCGGGCAAGCAGAGAAAAAACGAGCATCAACTCTAACAACCGCCTGTCCTTCATGTTACATGACCCTTAATCAAGCGGCCCGTGTTAAAAAATCGGAAGTGAAGGTCAGCGATTTTGCTGAAGTTGTGGCACAGATGATCGAATAAGTTGGGAGACCATAACCCGTTTGAAACAATTGACTGCTTTAACTAGACTAATAAGACTAAGATACACTGCACAAATTGTCGCGATCGTTGCAATCTTCAGTATCACAAACCATGGATTTACTATACAATCATTATCTGCCATCATTTCATCACTTCTACTCTCAATTTCCATCTTTTGTTTTGATGAAGCCCATGATCTAAGAACTGATAAAATAGTTCACCCAAATCGTCCAATTCCAACGGGTCTAATCACAGTCAGTCAAGCCTATTTAAGCGGAATAATATTTCTCATGATTGGAATTTTTCTTTCTTCAACACTATTTTTCTATCAGTTTGTTATCTTCGCTGTTTCATCGATTATTGCTATAGCAATCATTTTTTCAAACATTAAATCCATAATACGAGCCTTTCTAAACGCGTTTCTGATTTGGACTCTATTTCCCTTCAGCGCTTACCTAGACCTAAAAACAGTTCTTTTCGGATTGATAGTAGCATTTCCCCACTTTGGAGGTTCCATTGCAAAAGATTTTATTCACTACCCTGGGGACAAGATTCAAAAACTTGAACCACCTCCTGTTTGGTCAAAATATTTAGTTAGCACTTCCTTCTTCCTAGCTAGTGCACTAGTATTCTTGCCAAAAATACTGAATCTCGTTAGTTGGTACTATATACCTCCAATTATATTCACCAACATAAGTTGTCTAATGCTTGGATTCTATGTTTTAAAAGAACAATACAACAAAGTGTATTTCTACGGTGGCATTGGTATGGTTTCAGCATTGATTGCATTCCTGTTAGGCGGAATTTGAAACTAAACCAATCTTGTGCCAACAAATATGATATATCTTTATTGAAATACTCCTCTTGTTTATTGATCGTGAACTCTATTGCCTGTGCTAGTTTCTTTTAAATGGATCGTTACCCTTTTAAGATAAACCACTATCACAATAGAGTAATTGATCGAGGTGTAAAATTTGGTCAAAGTAGATGACTTTGAAGTACCTGAAAACTTGTTTTACCACAAAGAATACTTGTGGGTAAGCGTAGAAAGCGGAAAAGTGAAAATCGGAATGATTGATTTCGCCCAAAAACAACTCCACGACATTGTATATGTTGAGCTTCCTAGTGTGGGTGACACCATAACTCAAAATGAACCCTTCGGCACTTTGGAATCTGTGAAAGCTGTCTCAGACCTTATTGCTCCTTTGAATGGCACAATTGAAGCCGTAAATGAAGAACTGGAATCCAAACCTGAGTTACTCAACGAAGATCCCTATGGTGAGGGATGGATATTAACAGTAGTCCCATCAAATCTCGATGAAGACTTGAAAGCGATCCTGAACTTCGATGCAGCTGTAGAGTGGCACAATGAACTCGTAAAAGAGGGTTAACCAAGTTTATCTGTAGATACCCATCGATTTTCTGATGGAAACATATGAGGTTTCTAACAAAACCCATTCCAAATTACCTTTTTTTAATAAAAGATTTTTTATCTGTGATTAGACAATTAAATTGAAGATTAATAGGCTGGAATCCATAATGGCTAAGATTCATAAACAAATAATTACGTTACTTTCAGAAAAACCAATGACCCTTGTTGAAATTGCAGAAGAACTCGAATACAAAGAAAAAAAAGTTTTTAATGCTCTAAAGAAACTCTTTAGCGACGACAAAGTCAACTCTGACGCTAAGACTCGTCAATACTACTTAGTAAAAGAGTAACGTTAGATCATTTTTTTGTTTTGATTCTTATTAAAATCATCCCCAGAGAATAAGATTAATATGGAAACCAGTTCTTATTTTTGACAACCAGAGTTGAGAATTAAATGACCCGAAAAATCATAATTATTGGAGCACATGCTGCAGGTCTTGATGCAGCTTCTGCAGCTAGGAAAACAGATAGAACCGCTGAAATCACTCTTATAACCAAAGAGGAAAAACCAGCATACTCTAGATGTGGTCTCCCCTTTGTTATTGGAGGGCACATAAAAACCTTCGATGACTTAATTGTCTTTCCAGATCGATTCTACAAAATGATGAAATTAAACCTTCTTACAGAAACCACTGTAACACACATTGATTCAAAAGGAAAAACTGTTGACATACAGAACAAGAGTGGAAACAAAGAGACTCTCACCTATGATAGTCTAATTATTGCTACCGGCGCTGATCCCTTCCTACCTCCCATAAAAGGGCGCGAAAAGAATGGCATTTTCGTTGTTCGAACCCTAGAAGACGGAGCAAAAATCAGCAAAGCAGTCGAAAAGGCAAAATCAGCAGTAATCATTGGAGCCGGACTTATCGGTCTAGAAGTTGCAGTAGCATGTCTTGAACGAGGCTTAAAAACCACAGTTGTTGAGTTTCTACCATATGTTCTTCCAATTCTTTTGGACAAAGCCATGGCTGACCGTGTCCAAAAAGCACTTGAAGAGAAAGGTATGAACATCATTGTCGGAAAAGGAGCAGAAGAATTCCATGGAACCGACAAAGTCACCGGAGTTCTTGTAGAAGGAGAAACAATTCCGGCAGACCTAGTAGTTGTAGCCACCGGTGTAAGAGCCAACATTGAATTGGCAAAAAATGCTGGAGTAACTCTTGGCCAAAAAGGCATAAAAGCTAACGTGAAAATGGAAACAAACATCAAAGATGTTTATGCAGTTGGAGACTGTGCCGAGTCTATAAACCTCGTTACGCATAGACCTATGATGAGTCAACTTGGAACCACCGCTGTGAGGCAAGCAAAAGTAGCAGGGATCAACGCAGCTGGAGGATATTCCACGTTTACCGGAGCCTTAGGTTCTTGGATAACTCGACTTTTTGACACTGAAATCGGTGGTACTGGACTCACGGAGTTCATGGCTGGACGAGCTGGAATCAAAACGGTGTCTGGAACCATAGTTTCAAAAACAAGGGCTGACTACTTCCCTGGCGCATTACCTGTCAGAATCAAACTCGTTGCAGACAAGGAAACAACCAAATTAATTGGCGCTCAAATCATTGGTGGCGAAGAAGTAACACAACGCATAAACGCCTTATCTTTTGCTATACTAAACGAAATGAGCATTAAAGAACTAGCTAAAGCTGAAACATGTTACGCACCTCCAGTATCCGAAACATGGGAGCCTATGGTACTCGCTGCAGAAATGGTATTAAGAAAACTTCGATAGAATCATTCTACACAACTTTTTGAACTACAAGCCTAGCCTTTTAATGGGCTAGGTAACTTTTTCCCCATTTCTTCTCAAATTACACCTTAAAATTATCGAGTTAAAAAGAAAGCTTTATTTGTCCGCTTATCTTTAATCGAGTTTCTTGTAAACGGTGGTTCCTATGGCAAAGGAAAAACTAAAGATTGCTTTTTATTGGGCGGCTAGTTGTGGAGGTTGTGAAGTAGCTGTTCTGGATGTCAACGAGAAAATCTTAGATGTTGTTGCAGCGGCAGATATTGTCTTTTGGCCTGTTGCAATAGATGTCAAATACAAAGATGTTGAGAACATGCTAGACAACAGCATAGATGCGTGTTTCTTCAACGGCGCAATAAGAACAGAAGAAAATGAGAAGATGGCTAAGCTTCTTAGACAGAAATCAAAGATACTCGTGGCCTTCGGCTCATGCGCCAACGATGGGTGTGTGAAAAGCCTCGCAAACCTTTGGGACAAGGATGCTATCTTTGAGAGAGCCTATCTTGAAACTCCATCAACTGTAAACCCTGAATCTGTATTGCCTCAAACACGTGTCAAAGTCAAAGAAGGAGAGCTTGAGCTCCCAGAAATCTATGACACTGTGAAAACTTTGCCCCAAACTGTGGATGTTGACTATAAAATTTCTGGTTGTCCTCCACCTGTTCCTGCTATCTTGGAAATGTTTACTGCATTCATAAGCGGTAATATACCCCCGAAAGGTTCAAGCTTCTTGCCAAATAAGTCCGTTTGTGATGAGTGCGAACGTGAGAAGAAAAACAAAGAATTAACAGAAATAAAGCGGATCTACGAAATTGAAGACGACGGAGAAACCTGCTTCGTTGACCAAAGTGTGATCTGTATGGGTGCAGCTACTCGTGCTGGGTGTGGTTGCCAATGTCCAAGCGTTAATATACCTTGCACTGGTTGTGGTGGTCCAGGTCCTCGTGTGATAGATCAAGGTGCTGCGGCCATTAGTGCCCTTGCCTCCGTCGCTACTAACCCTGAGGTTTTAAAACAGGTTGTAGATCCAATAGGAACATTCTACCTGTATTCATTAGCTAACTCTATTCTAAGGAGGAAAGTGAAGAAATGAGAGAAATAGTAATCGATCCAATAACAAGACTTGAAGGACATGGAAAAATAACCATATTCTTAAATGATGATGGAAACGTAGAAAATGCATACTTCCAAGTTCCAGAGCTACGGGGTTTTGAACGTTTCTGTGAAGGAAGACGTGCTGAAGACCTACCAATAATAACAACCAGAATCTGTGGAGTATGCCCAGTTGCTCATCATATGGCAGGAGCAAAGGCTTTAGATGCTGCATTTAATGTAGAACCCACTGAAACCGCCAAGAAACTAAGAGAACTCGAATATTGTGGCTATTATATTTATGATCACATACTACACTTTTACTTCTTGGGTGGTCCAGACTTTATCGTTGGCCCAGATGCACCAGCAGCTAAACGTAACATTCTTGGAGTAATAGAGAAAGTAGGTCTAAATATTGCTGGTGAAGTAATAAAGCATCGTGCTTTTGGACAAAAAATTACTGGAATTATTGGCGGAAGACCAACCCATCCTGTCAGTGCTGCTATGCCTGGCGGTATATCTAAAGCAATAAATGAAGAGGAACGTCAAGACATCGAAGATATGTTAAAAAGCTGTCACGAATTCGCAAAGTTCAGCCTAAAAATCTTTGATGATATTGTGCTAAAAAATGCTGATTATGTAAACCTGATCACAAGCGATCCCTACAACCTACCAACTTACTACATGGGCACAGTTGACAAGAACAACAAGGTGAACTTCTACGATGGTGATGTTCGCGTTGTTGATCCTGAAGGAAAAGAGTTCGTGAAATTTGGTCCTTCAGAATATTTAGACATAATTGAAGAACATGTTGAACCATGGACTTACGTCAAAATGCCTTACTTGAAGGAGGTCGGCTGGAATGGTTTCACTGCGGGACCAGACAGCGGAATATACAGAGTCGGTCCACTTGGAAGACTCAATGTCGCTGACGGTATGGCAACACCAGTCGCCCAAGCTGAATATGAGCGGATGTATAAAACTCTTGGCGGAAAACCTATCCATGCTACATTAGCTTTCCATTGGGCAAGATTGATTGAGCTGATGTATGCAACTGAAAGAGGTCTAGAACTGGTCAAGGACGATAAAATCACTAGCAAGGACATCCGAAACAAGCCTGGAAAACCAGGAGAGGGCGTTGGAATTGTTGAGGCTGCACGAGGAACTTTGATTCATCATTACCAGCTGGATGAAAATGCTTTAGCAACGAAAGTTAACCTAATTGTGGCGACAACCCATAATGCACCAGGTATCTGTATGTCCATAAAGAATGCCGCACAAGGTATAATCAAAAATGGCGAAGTCAACGATGGCTTACTAAACAAGGTTGAAATGGCTTTCAGAGCATACGATCCTTGCTGGGCTTGTGCAACACACTTTGCAATTGGTGAGATGCCCTTAGAAGTCAATATTTTCGATAGCAACCAGAAACTGCAAAAGACCATTAGAAGATAAGTAAATAAAAAAATGGTGTAATCTGAATTCAAAGAATTCTTATCCGGCGGCTGAAATTAGCTCGCTGTCCTTTCTATTTCGTTGCGTTTGTCATAGACAAATCAATTTGAAAACGAAATTCAGCAAAGTATACAATATCTAATCGTTTCTCTATTCTGAACATCTTTCTTTAACTCTGTTAGTAGAATCGGATAGATTGGTGCCTAGAGCCAAAAAATCAAGATCGAAATTGCTCTAGAAAATGATACTAAACTAACTCTAGCTTTAAGTATTTTTTTCTTCATTTTTTTACATTAAAAGGTTTCAATAAAGTTAATATTTTGAAACTAGGTACACTTTCAAACCTGAATATAGGTGATTAAAAATGGTGAATGCAGCAATAAATGGATTTGGAAGAATAGGGAGGCTCTTGTACAGGGCAGCCCTTGAAGAAAACGCAGATATAAACTTTGTAGCAGTTAATGATTTAACCGACGCAAAAACATTAGCCCATCTACTGAAAAACGATACAGTCCACGGCAAGTTCCCCTTCTCGGTTGAAGTTAAAGGTTCATCTCTTATAGTTGACGGAAAAGAACTCAAAATTTTAGCACAACCGGACCCTGCTAAGCTACCTTGGAAAGAAATGGGCGTTTACGTCGCTGTTGAATCAACAGGAAGATTCAGAACAAGAGATGCAGCAGCAAAACACCTAGAAGCTGGAGCAGAAAAAGTTCTAGTCTCCGCCCCTATGAGTCCAGCATCAAGTGCTGACCTAACCGTAGTTTATGGCGTTAACGACGACCTTTATGACCCTAAAAAACATAACATAATGTCCTTGGCTTCATGCACTACTAACTGTTTGGCGCCAGTTTCCAAAGTCCTCAACGAAAACTTCGGCATCGAAAAAGGTCTAATGACTACAATTCATGCTGTAACTAACGACCAAAGACTTCTTGACATGCAACACAAAGACCTTAGACGCGCAAGATCCGCAGCCTTTAACATGATTCCCACATCAACAGGTGCAGCCGTAGCTGTTGGTTTGGCTCTTCCAATGCTTAACGGAAAACTAAACGGAATGTCGATGCGTGTTCCAACACCTGACGTTTCCATAGTTGACTTGGTAGCAGTACTGAAGAAAGAAGCTACAGCAGACGAAATCAATGCCACTCTAAAGAAAGCAGCTGATGGACCATTGAAAGGTGTGCTCGCTTACAGTGAAGAGGCTCTTGTCTCGTCAGATATTATCCACAACTCTAACTCAGCTATAGTAGATGGAAAGTTAACCATGACTATAGGCAACTTGGTTAAAGTACTTGCTTGGTACGACAATGAGTGGGGCTACTCCGTTAAGATGGTACGCATGATCGAAAAGATCTGCAAGATGGCTTAAAACCAAACAGTCAAACCTCAAATCCCCCCTTTCCTTTTTTCATAAGGTGAAAATTATGCCAAAATTCTTAACAATAGATGATTTCGACTTAAACAACAAGACAGTTCTTGTTAGAGTAGATTTTAACTCGCCACTCGACCCAAAAACCAAGCAAATCATTAATGATAAGCGAATTCGTGCCCACGCGTCTGCAACAATAAAAGAATTAGTCACAAACGGTGCAAAAACCGTAATCCTAGCTCATCAGGGAAGACCTGGAGACGCAGATTTTATTGGGCTTGATCAACACGCTACACTTTTAAGCAAAGCACTAAACATGTCCGTGAAATATGTAGATGATGTTTTGGGAGAAGCTGCCCAAAACGCCATTAAAGAGTTAGTTAGCGGAGAAGTTCTAGTATTAGGAAATGTCCGAGGAGTTGCAACTGAACAGAACAAAGGTTTACCCGAAGAACATTCTAAAACTGAGTTCGTGCAGAACTTAGCTCCTTTGGCGGACCTGTTTATAAATGACGCCTTTGCTGCTGCTCACAGAGCTCATGTGTCAATAGTTGGATTCACAGCTGTTTTACCTAGTGCTGCAGGTAGAATAATGGAACGGGAACTCAAAGCCTTGGGGAAAGTATTAGAAGCTCCTGAAAAGCCATCTGTATTCGTGATTGGTGGAGCAAAAGGTGACGATTCACTTGACATATCTAATTATGTGCTAAAGAATGACATAGCAGATTACGTTTTAACTGGTGGAATAATAGGACACATCTTTCTGGTATCCAAGGGTTTGAACCTAGGTGAAGGAAACATGAAATTCTTAGAAAAGAAAGAATTGATAGGTCTAGTTCCCGGAATAAAGGAACTCATGAACAAGTATCCTGGCGCTGTTATAACTCCTGTTGACTTGGCCATGGAAGTCGACCAGAAACGGAAAGAAATAGATATTGAAAACCTTCCCACATCCAACACTATCTTTGATATCGGAACCAAAACTGCAAACAAATTTGGCGAAATAATCCGAAAAGCCAAAACAATTGTTGTCAGTGGTCCAGTAGGTGTCTTCGAAAATCCCGAGTTCAAAGCCGGTTCTCAGATTGTTCTTGAGGCAGTAGCAGATTCAGAAGGGTTCTCACTGGTTGGTGGAGGACACACAGTCGCTGCAGTAGAAAAATTGGGACTGGCTGACAAAATGTCATATATAAGCACTGCAGGTGGGGCATTAATAGAATTTCTTATGGGAAAGCAGCTGCCAGGAGTTGTTGCTCTGGAGAAGGCAGCTGCCAGAACCTAATTCTCCTCCATTTTCTTGGAGACCCTATTATCAGTTATTTTTTTGGATATTTCTGTTATGTAACCCTGAATGGCTTTTATTAGCAAAGCATATGTAACTCCACTTAACAAATTAATTTAGGTTTAATCTAATGCTTGATGATCTCATAGTCCAGCTGTTAATCCTTGGTGGGTCATTAGTTGTTTTAGCATTGTCTAGTCATTATGCCATTAAAGCAATAGAGAAGATTATAGCGCTAACTGGATTAAGCGAGATGTCTGCAGGATTTATCCTACTTGCAACATTAACTTCGGTCCCTGAAATAATTGTAGCCCTTTTTGCCGTTCTTGAGGGAGAACCTGGAATAAGTGTAGGTGACATTGTTGGCTCAAATGTTTTCAACATCGGAGTAGTTTTGGGGGTTTTGGCAATATTCGGTTACCTTAAAACATGCTGCACAAACCTTTTGATGGACCTAACAGACATTCTTTTTCTCACTTCTTTGATTCCATTGCTTCTCGTAATATTTAACGTAGCAACTCCAATCGTCGGAGTCCTTCTTTTGGGAACTTTTGTGGCGAACACCTATTTTATGGCAAAAAAGAGGACACCCACTATAGAAGTTTATGGCAATTCTGAAGTAGTCAAAAAGGAAAACAAACTAAAAGTAATTGCTCTGTTGATTATTGGTTTGGTTGGCGTTATTGTTTCTGCACGTTTGGTTGTTTCATCCGGAGTTAACCTCGCGCTTACTTTAGGTGTTCCTCCTATATTGCTCGGTGCAAAAATTATAGCTATAGGTACGTCTCTTCCCGAGTTTACTACTGGTCTTTCAGCAGTTCGGCGAGGACATGTTCATTTGGCTATCGGAGACATTATTGGTTCTAACTTGACGAATCTGACTCTTGTTTTGGGTTTGGTTCTTTTAACTTCGCCCTCTGTTGATATATCAATCTTAACCGAACTTCTTCCATTCCTTCTGATAACAACAGTTATTTTCTGGCGTTTTCTCACAAGAGGGGGAATCTCCAAAATCGGCGGTGTTCTTTTGTTGGCAATATATTTGTTGTTTCAAATCATTGTATGATCTTTGGAATCTTTTTTGTATCCTGTAGTCGGTGACGATGTGACTAAAAGCTATATTTATTAACTAAAGAGCAAGACTATTCGCTAATTCGAAAAATCGTTCGTCTGAGGGGAAATGCTAACATGTCAAAACCTTTCGTAGTTATTACGGCAATGGGGAACGACAAACCAGGTTTGATCACCGAGATAACAGAGTTAATCGCCAATTCAAAAGGGAATATTGTTGACATCGAAGCTTTTAGCATGAGGGGGTTATTTGCTATCTTTATGATAGTGGATTGTTCTAGCCCGTTTATGTCCCTTGACGGGTTTAGAAGTCAGCTTATGGATATGGGAAATAAAATAGGTTTGGATGTTATTATAGAGCCTTTGCCATCCGGGCGAAGGAAGATTGGTAAAAAACTTGTGCTTTTAACAACACTAGGGAAAGACAGACCAGGTATAGTGGCAAATGTTTCTCGTTTTCTTTCTGAGAAAAGCGTAAACATAGAGCGAATTCGGATGATTGCTTACGGTGAATTGAACGCTATGGAGATACTCATCGACATTAATGACCTTATAATTCCAATCCAAGACTTCAAAGAAGCCTTGAACAAAGAATGCAAAAAGGTTGGACAAGATGTAGTTTTTCAGAAGGATACAGTTTTTCGTAGACCAAAACGGCTGATTGTTTTTGATGTAGATGGTACACTTATTGATACTGAGATGATCGATGAGCTAGCGAAGGTTGCAGGCGTTGGCGGAAAAGTCAGCGAAATCACTTCAAGAGCTATGAATGGAGAGATAGAATTCAAACAAGCCCTGAAGGAAAGAGTTCAGTTATTGAAGGGATTAAACGTGGAAATCCTCGATTCTATAGTTGAAAACTTGGATGTAACTCCGGGGGCTGAGGAGTTGATATTTGCTCTCAAGGCCTTAGGTTATAAGATTGCGCTTATTTCTGGAGGTTTCACCCAATTTGTTGAAAAGATCAAGGAAAAACTTGGAATCGACTATGTTTATGCTAACAAGCTTGTGATTGTCGATGGGAAACTGACTGGCGAAGTTGAGGAGCCGATAATTGATGCGGAGCGAAAGGCTGAGTTAATGCGAGAAGTTGCTGAGAAAGAGAATCTTTTGATGGAGCAAGTGGTTGCGGTGGGCGATGGGGCAAACGATCGTTTTATGCTCAAAAATTCTGGATTAGGCATTGCTCTTTATCCTAAGGCGGTTCTTCAGAAAGTGGCGTCTGGAGTTATAACAAAGGATAATCTTGCTGGAATTCTTTACTGTCTTGGTGCACCGGAAGAAAAATTAAAAGAGTTAATACCAGATAAAAAGCCTCATTCTTGAATATAATCTGTCATAAGAACAGGTTAACAATTGTTATGTTCTAAATTCTCTGATTTTTAATATATCATTATTTACATCTTGGAATGTTTTGTAAACGTCTTCTACATGCAAAGTTGCCTTTTTGGCTCTGTTTTGCACTAATCCCGCCACTAGGACGACTGCGCCTATCGTTTCGCTTATTGGTGTGGGTTCGGGAAACGTTATTAAAGTTAATGCAAGTTTGATGAGTTTAGATTTTTTTTCTCCTCGCCATAACTTTTTGGCGTTGTTTGCATCTTTAGCCATTTCCTGTATTACTTCAATAGTCTCTGCATAACTTAGTCCCAACTCCTGTAGTACAGTCCCCATTCTTTTCAATTCTTTATTTTCCACGTTGAACCACACTTTTTTGATAGATGTTAAGTGGAGTGTTAGTTCGTTCTAGCACAAAAGCTTTAGCACCCCAAAAAATGCAAAAAAGCCATCTCTGCACGTTTTTTGCAAAAAAAGTTTCGGTAAACTCTGCAAAAGCGGTTCCATTAAACCGCTTTTTTTAACTAAATTCGCCAATTTTTCATTATGAAATTTCAACAATCACTATGATATTTTTATCGAACTTTAATTTTTGGTGTCAATTTTATGAGATGTGATTATTGAAGCACACCTGATTTTGCTTCCAGTTTCAAATTTTTCGGGTATTTTAGGTACATCTTAACCAAATCTTTTTTCCCATTATTTATTTAATCTTTCAGGTTTATACAGATTCATCGACATTTTTCTTTTGTTTCTCCATCTTTTTACTGGTATCTTCCAAGTATTCATTATTTTGATTCCATAGTGTTAATATTCATGAAGAATTAAACATAGAGAAGTTCTTGGAGGATAGACTATTGCCGGGTAAACCTATTAGTGAAGAAGTTCGAAAGAGATTTCCTAGGTTAATTATGAGTCTGGTAATGGCGATTATCTTCTACCTGATAAACACCTTTGTTCCAGGTACAATGGAAAGTCTGAATCTTCCTGGACTCAACATAAACGCTGACACACTTGTAGGAACTATTGCGTTGATTTTCACTGCCATTTTTCTGATACGTGCGTTGTCAGATGCCTTAGTGCTAAGTGATATCCTTACTGATATATTCGTTAAAAGATTGGGGATAAAAGAAGAACGGTCTCCGAAGAGGGCTGCGAGAGACCTCATATACATTATTATCATTATTTTGGTGTCAACAGCTCTTCAGCCTCTAATAGCGACTCTAGAATCGAATCTCAGCGATCTGTTGTCAAAAGTCACTTTCTATGTTGCTCTTGGAATGATTCTCATTCTAATTTATGATGTGGGACGAATCCTTTATCGTATAGTTGAACGGAAAGCCGAATCGTTGGCAGATAGTCTATCCAAAATGGCTGACAGAAAGAAAAACAGGGAATAAAATGGACGAAATTCAAATAATCTTTATTCTCGTTTTCCTGCTTACTATTCTCCTCTCCGCAACCAAAATCGTTCCCATGTCAGTTGCCGCCCTGATTGGTGCTTTGCTTACGGCATGGTTTGGTCTCCTCTACGGCGTGTTTGGGTATGAGGAATCCCTGGGATTTATTGACATTCGGTTGATCTTTCTAATAGTGGGTGTCATGATTGTAGTGGAGGTTGCTGAGCGGAGCGGTCTCTTTCATTTCGGAGCCTTGTATGCCGTCAAAGTTTCGGGTGGAAATCCAAACATACTTTTTGTTTCTATCTGCCTGATATCGGCTGTTGTTTCAATGTTTCTCAGCGACCCAATGGCGATGCTGCTAATAGCCGCAGCTATGGTAACCATAACCAAGTTGTTACGTTACGATCCTGTACCCTACTTCATTTCGGCAATGATAATGATCAATCTGGGTGGAACAAGTACTCTAATCGGTTCTGTTTCTAACATGATAATTGGTCTTCGGGCAGGGATTAGTTTCACATCTTTCATTGAATATCTAGCCGTTTGTGAAGTTGCTCTATGGGGAATCACCATCTTCGTTTTGTATCTACTCTTCAGATCAAGACTTGGGGTGAAAAAAAAATTACCTGATTATAATCCATGGGAAACCATTGAAAACAAGAAACTATTTTTCCGTTCCATCTTTATTCTCATCCTTATGGTTGGCCTCTTTTTAACGCTGGAAAACCTTGGAGTTGGAGCAGAAGCTGTTGCCATGGGCTGCGCTATACTCGCTTTAGTTCTTAGTGGCTCGGATCCTACGGAGATTTTCAAAAAACTAGATTGGGAAACAATATTCTTTATTGCAGGCTTCATGTTTGTGGTTGGAGGTCTAGGAAGCACAGGTATCTTATCCGAGATATCCATTCAACTTTTCCAGTCGGTTGGACAGACCCAATTTGGGGCTACTTTGGCAACTCTGTGGTTTAGCGGTATTGCTAGCACTGGAGTAAGTAACATTGCGGTTGCCCTGACTTTTTCCCCTATAATCAGCGGAGTTTCTGGATTAGGCTCCGCTGCTGTGTGGTCAGCGTTGATTCTTGGAACCAATCTGGGAGGTGCCACTACTCCCTTGAGTGGTGCTGTAATAATGATGGGTGTAGGGGTCCTCAAACGCGAGGGGATATCTTTGAGTTTTGTTGAGTTCACAAAAGTGGGTATACTTACGTCGCTTATTCAGTTAGGCTTTGCAAGTTTTTATCTAATATTACGTTTCAATTTAGGTGTGTGAATGATTTGGTTAAAAAATGGATTGAATCTAGAGAAGTAAAACCAGAATCTGAATATGAAGAAGCTAAGAGAAAATTTGAGATGGCTATGGGATGTCCCTTCATCACATTACAATTGGAACTTCCCTTAGGATTTGAAGGATTCAACAACGAATTTCTGAAACTGGAAAAGGATCAACAGTTCCATGAAGAAGTTAAAGACCTGATAAAAAAGCGTTTGTTGCTTGATTCGCGTCGCAAAAAGAGGTTATAGCTCGATACGGTATTCGTCGTTGATTTGTGGTTTTTGATTTTTCTAGTTTGCGGTTCACTCTTAAAGAAAGTAGACGAGCTTCTTTTGGCAAATGCTTAAACTTTTTGGTTGATGGAGTCGTTTCAATTAACGATCAACTGGACTTGTTTGTGGTGGTTATTATTCACTCTCGCCTAGCATTTCTTTTAGAGAGTCTACTTCCTCTCGAAGCGACGTTACCTCTTCTTCCAGCTTGTTAAGCTTCAGTTCTCCTGTTCTTCTAAGTTCCTCTATTTCTTCCAGAAGTTCAGATCTTTCATTTTTCAGTCTTTTAATTTTTTCCCTTAAATCCCCCAACATCTTCGTAAGTCCCTTCTCAATTCCCTTAATCTGTCCAATTACACCTTTAAGATTTCTGCCTTCTTTCTCTTTTTCCAAAACTTTCATGAATCTTTTTTCGCATTCATGACACATAAAAAAACCTACAGTTAGCTTATTTTGTTCACCGGTTTTGTTGGGTCTACCAACCATTGACCAAGTTTTGATTTGATTATTTACATTAGTTCCACATCTTGGGCAAACTGACAACCGTAAACCTCAATATGAGTTGATGTTATTCATTAAAAGGTTTATTTAATGTTCTTTACGTTATTTTGGAGTCCAGAAACGGATGATATATAATGAATCTCATAGCCATAAAAATATCGAGAAAAAAGTAATCTTTCCTCGACAATGACAACATAATACTTACATCCAATTAATGGCTATTCTACAACAAAGTTTTTAGATAATGCTTCGGAAGACCAAAGTGTACGTTGACATTAATACAGAGCATTTCACAAACTATTAAAGATATGTTATAACAAAAATTGATTTCTATAGAATTTGGGGAAACTACTCCATATTAGAATGATCTCTCCCAGTGTTATTTCGGTCACAAAATCCCAATTTTTCTCAAACAAAAAACAGTAATTCCTAGAGCTGGATAACAAACTGTAGACGTTCAACCAACTCTTTATAGCGATTCCTTATTGTAACTTCCGTTACTTGAGCAATTTCTGCAATCTCTCTTTGCGTTTTTCTTTCTCCAGTCAAAACCGAAGCGATGTAGCTAGCTGCTGCGGCTATACCTGTCGGACCCCTTCCTGACGTGAGCTTCAATTCTTTGGCTGAAGCGAGGATCTTGTGAGCAATCTCCTCAACTTTTCCCTGCATTGTCAACTGGTTTGAAAACTTGGTTATGTATTGGCTTGGCTTCAGCGGTGGAATGAAATAGTTAAGTTCCTTTATTAGAAAGCGGTAGCTCCTTCCAACCTCTTTCTTGTTTACAGTAGATGCCTGAGCAATCTCGTCCAGGGTTCTAGCAACGCTACATTGTCTGCAAGCTACATAAATAGCGGCGGCAGTTACTCCCTGAATAGACCTTCCCCTGATGAGCCGCTCCTTAACCGCTTTACGATATATAACTGAAGCAGTCTCAAGTATATTTTTAGGCAAATTGAGATTGTTCGCTATCTTAGATATCTCAGAAAGAGCAAAAGCAAGATTCCTTTCCGTGGCGTCGGAGACCCTAATGCGCCGTTGCCATTTCCGTAACCGATAAATCTGAGCTTTCTGGCCCGGAGCAATTCTCTTCCCGTAAACGTCTCGATCATGCCAGTCGATCATGGTTGAGAGGCCCTTATCATGTATCGTGAATGTAAGTGGAGCTCCTGCTCTGGCTCGTTTGGCGCGTTGTTCATCGTCGAAGGCTCGCCATTCTGGTCCTTGGTCTGCGAGTTTGGCGGCAACGACGAAACCGCATCCCATGCAGACTATTTCAGCACAGTCATAGTCTCGCATTAGGCGAGTGCTTCCACATTCTGGGCACTTTTGAATTCTTGGAGGGTGTGGTATGTTTTCTTCCTTCATCTTATTTTCCTCTTTTTTGTTCTTTTTTAGAGGGGACAACATAAAGAATTTGGTTGACAAATTGTTTTGTGCTTTGGATATGGGGCTTCACGGCCACATAGGGTGATGATGTGGGTCCAAAGACGTCAAAAACTGTTCCTACTGACTTAAGTTTTTCGTTTGACACTTTATCGCCAATGCGGGGGATATTTTCCGCTTTAAGAATAAGATTTTTTGTCTTGCTTACGTGAAGGACCTGACCGATTCTGTGCAAAATCCCTTTTCTCCTCACAAAACCTATGTTTCACACGGTCCGTTTTATTTAAACGTTTCTGAGGATGTCTTTTATTCTGCACAACCAATTCCTAATTTTGGTTTTTTTATTATAAATAAAAGAATTTAAGTAATATTACCTGCGATAAAATGTTATTTTGATCATATTTTTTGTATGTTTTTCCTCATGTTTTGGGGAAAAGTCTTTCCAATTATACTCATTAACTATTCTAGAGAACAAAAAGTGACTACCGTAACTATTAAAAAACTCTAAACCGATATCAACTCAGATTGAAATGCGAAAACAAAACAATATTTTTCTTTGGACAGTTTACTTTGACGCTAACAAGTCTCGATCCTATGGGCGGAGAGTTCCAAAAAAACTTGCCGTATCTGCCCCAAAACTGGAAGAGCTTCAAAGGGCAGCAAAAAGGTTGGGTCTGCAACCCAAGATTGTATCTGATGCTGCACATCCAAGTTCTCCCTGGCGAAAAACTGGACTTGTTATGATTCCCCGAAAAGAATCGAAAAATACAACTCTGAAGAATATTGGAAAAGAACTTTCTAACCTACGACGATAGAACTTTTGTCATTCGCCCTTTTTTGCTACAAGAATAGCGTTTACGATACCGTCTTGTCCCGGGCGGGATGTTACGCGTGCTGTTCCTAGTGAAGTTGAAATCATTGTTCCCTTTGTGATTACGCCTCGTCGATCGTAGTCCACGTTGGCTGGATTCTTAATTACGCGAAGTATCTCTACTTTTGCAGTTTTTCCGGAAGCATCAGAGATGTTTGCTTGGTCGACTGCTAATAGTCGAACCTTTTCGTTACCTCCATGCTTTCTGATAACTTTGCTCTTCCGTTTCCCCAATGCAGTTTCCGCTGGGAAAAAACCTTTTTCGTATCTTCTTTTCTTTCGGTTGGTTGTTTTCCTACCGCCCGAATCTTTGCGTTTATGTTGATCTCCGTGCCATACAGACAAGCTTAATCATCTCATAGATCTCGATGAACTAGCAAAACTTGACATATAAGCTTATCTTCGTAGACTATTGTTTTGGACTCGTTTCTGCTTTTTCTTCGAGTTTATCTGTCTCTTTGAATACGGTTTTAAGCTGTCGTTTCATGATTCGTATTTCGTGGCTTAAACCAAAGAAATCAGCAAAAAACTGTGTTGTTTTTATAACCCTTTTTCTTCCAACACCTTCACGAACGATCAACTCCATTTCTTCCAGTTGTTTAAGGTGTCCATATGAATGATGACCTCTAACGTCGATGATTTGGGTCTGAAGAATTGGTTGCCTAAATGCAATATACGATAATGTTTTTAGTGGACCTGCAGACAGGAGTGGTCTAGTGGCTAATTTTCTAACTTTTCCCGCAGTGTATTCAGTTTTTAGTTGCATGACGAACCGATCTCCTTCGAGTTCAAGAATTTCAAGGGCAGTATCACGGTTTTTGTAATTTTCAACTAAAATTTTTGCGAGTTTTCTCATCTTTTTTTTAGATCGTGTTCCTGTTACATTACCCAATGTTTTTAAATCAAGTGGACGCCCTGCCACGTAGAGCCCTGCTTCAAGTAATGCCAACTGCCTAATTTGCTTCTCCAGTTTGATTTCTTCAGATACTTTCTGTTCGTTTTCCGTCAAGGACAGGATCTCCTACGACTGTGATGTACAATTCTTCTATCTCTTCTTCTTGCCATAAACCTATTTTTCCTCTTTGGGCAAGGAAAAGAAGAATAATAAATGTTTTAATTGCTTCTAGCTTTTCTAATCCTGCAACAAGTTTGGAGAATGCTATCAGTTCTCCGGTGCCTACAAGTTGGTGGAGCTGAGAATAAAGGGTCTTCATATGATCTTCGATTTCGAGCAAATAGAGATCGACTGGCGCAAAAATTTCTGGAACTGGTAATATTGGTTGGGGCATTTTTGGGGGACGTATACTCTCACCTTTTAGCACATCATCTAGTACATTTAGTAAGTTGTCTAGGGTTGTTGAGGATAATTCGTACCGAAGTGGTAGAAACATTGGTGGTGGAATGAAATCTGGTAGCGTTTTAGGTGGTAGAGGTGGCTCCTCTAGTTTTAGTAATAACTTGGTTTTTCTGAGGTATATTGTACTGGAGGATTCTAGTGCTACGCCTGAGGCTCTAAAGTCTACTTCTCCTTGCTGTTCCATCTCATCCAAGAACATGTTTAGCAGATAGGAAATGTTGACTTCCCATGGCAGTACTTTTTCTAGTCTATGAATCTCAAAGAGTACACTCAATGGAGGTTGGAAATAAAACGGTTTTTTCATTGTTTGAGGCATCAGGCAGTTACCTCCTTTATTTTAGTTGATACCACATGAGAATGCCCATTGCGTTCATAGATTCCCCAAACTTTCTTAGCTTTACTAACCATCTCTGGCTTCAAACTAATAACTACGAACTGGGACTTCATGGACTCTTCAGAAAATAGGTCTCCTAATCTAGATACGTGTAGAGGGTCAAGGTGAGCATCAATTTCATCAAATACGTAAAATGCGGTGGGCATAAAGTCTTGAAGCGCAAAAATGAATGCAACAGCAGATACGGATCTTTCTCCACTACTGGCTCCGCTTACAATGATAGATGCTTTATTTCGAAATTGAACATTCATATCCATTCCTCCTGCAAATGGATCTTCAGGATTATCAAGTATCAGAGTAGCTTCTCCACCACCTGTAAGTTTTGAAAAGTATCTTCTGAAACTATTATCGATTTTTTTGAAAGCTTCCATGAAGACTTTTCGCTTTTTCTTTTCAATCTCCTCCATGAACGCTAGGATTGATTGTTTTTCTTTCTCAAGTTCGTTCATTCGCATTGATAATTCTTTGTACCGTGACGCTTGCTCGGAGTAATGGTCTAGAGACAATTGATTTACTGCTCCGAGGCGATTCATCTCAAGCCGTAACAGTCTAAGGGATTTTTCTGCTGTAAATAGTTGTCCTGAAGAAATAGGCAGAGGTTCATCATAACCTAGTTCAGACAATCGCTGAGAGTGATGTTCCAGTTTCATTTGGTTTGATTGGAGGTTAAATTGGAGTTCGTTATACAACCTATCTGAACGTTCATACATGGAATCCAATTGGTGTAGCTTTTTGTCAATGTCATCAATTTGAACAATATATTTTTTAGATTCTTGTTTGGAATTGAGAACCGTTCGAGTCAATTCTTCTTTCGTGATTTCTAGTTCTAGAAGCTTCTTTTCAAGAACTTCTTTTTCTTTACTGGCAGATTCCACTTCGTTTTCTACAGTTACGCTTTGCGTTTTTAGTTTTCGCATCTGGATTCTAATGTTGTCTGAGCCTATTTTGAGAACGTTCCCAAATTTAGATTCGAGAGTGGCAAGATTTGTTTCTATGCTACCCATATTTTGTCGTAATCCTATAATTTCTTCTCCAAACTTTTCTCTTTGAATCTCAATCTCTTGAATTCTGGTGGTGTCTGTTTTCTGACGTAACTCATTTAATTCCTCGCGGAGTTTTTCCATCTCTTTTTTTTGCTCGTTACGTTGTATTCTTAGAACCCCTAGTTTCGTCTTTTCTTCTTCTCTTTTTTCATTTATTCTTGATAGATGCTTCTCGATACGTTTGACGTTTTGTCGTGTATGTTTAACATTTTGACGTATTCTTCTAATTTCCCCACCAAGAGTCACAATTGTTTCAGCCAAGCTGGTGATTTCCAATCTAATTGTTTCAACTTCTTCTTGGAAACCACTGATATCGTTCTCCCTTTTTGACAAATGCCTCCGAAGAGCTCCCACGGCTTCGTCAAGACTTTTTACTGCTGACTCACTGGGAATGATGGAAGAATAGTCAACTGGTGCTCGATAATATCCACTTTCGAAACCGCCCTGTGCCTCGTAAAGGTCTCCACCAACAGTGACAGTTCGGTGACCGTTTCGCGAAGCAGCAAATGCAGTTTTTGCATCTTTTGTTACAAATGTGTCTCCGAAGACAAATCTTATAGCCGGTTCAAATTTCTTGGAACACCTTACGAAATTGGAGGTAGTACCATTAATTCCCCTAATCATAGGGGTGCTGATGGCATTAATTTCGGACATTTCTTCAAGAGGAATAATTTTGATTCTACCCAATTTCATTCGTTTCAGAGTTTCAGCACACATGAATGCCGCATCAAAGTTCTGAACAACCATGGCATTAAGCCATCCTGCAGCAGTCGCTTCTACGGCTCGTTTGTATCCCACTTCTATTTTGATCAGCTTCTTGAGGCGCCCATGTACACCTTTTATTACACCCAAATCCGCTAGCTCTTCAATATTTCTCAGTGCCGATTCTTCGGTTGCAACTTTTTCAACAATTTCCCTTTGAGTTGCAAACTCTATTACTGCTTCTCGTGCCGATTCAGCGATCTTCTCAGCTTGATCAATCTCTAACTTCGCAGATTCTTCTTGGGAGAGTCTTCTTTCTATTGTCCTTTCAAGATTTTTGGAACTATTTAACTGGTCTCTTTGCACCATCTTAAGGTCTGCGTATGATTTCTTGAGAGCAGTAAGGTTGGTTTCGAAGCTCTGCTTTCGTTTTACTAATTCATTTAGTTGACGTGTAAGAACCTTCAAGGAGATCCGACTCTGGATGACCTCACTGCGACGATTAAAAAGTTCTTGTGTGTGCTTTTCTAGCTTCTCCTCAATTTCCCTGATTTTTCTGCTGTTTTCTCCCAAACTACCTCGTAGTTGGGATGCTTCGTTTGAAACTGTATCATACTGAGATTGCTTATTGGCAATTTCCACTAGGAAACGTTGCCGCTCTCGTCTTAATCTTCGAATTTCCTTTCGGTTATCAGTAACCTCATGTTTCATAGATTCTAGTCTTTGGGTGTTATTTTCCATTACTTTTCTAAGTCCATCAACACTTGCTGTTCCAGATCCAATCTTAGTTGACAATTCGCTTATCTTCGATCGAACTTCCCCTATATCATATTGAACTTCAAGAAGCCGCGTTCCACGCTCTTCAATCATTTCTGAACCAAGTTTTCGCCATTCTGCTTCAACTTCGTACCTCTGAGACCTAAGCTCTTCCCTTGATTGTCTTGAATTCTCAACTTTGTTCCGAACCGTATCTATTTTAGAAGTCACATCTTTTATCTTTCCCTGAACTTCTAAAATTTCACCGAAAATCTTCATAGCCTCAAATCGCTTGATTTCTTTTTGCAAAAACATATAACGAAGCAGTTCGTTTCTTTCTCTTTCCAAATCATCTACTCTTTGCTGTACCTCATCTATTCTACCCATTGCCGTTCGAATAGAAATATCGGCAGCCTGAAGTTTTTCCTCCGCGTCAGCTTTCTCGTCATCGTATTGTGCTATACCAACCAGATCAGATATCATTTTTCTTCGATCTTTTGGGGAAATTTCGGCAATACGTGAAATAATGCCTTGGTAAACTACATTGTGCCCTGTCGGGCTAATTCCTGCCATTGCAAGAATGTTAATAATATGTGCTCTTGAAATCCGTCTTCCATTGAGGCGATAAGTGCTTTGACCAGTCCTATTGAGTTCACGTGATATAGTTACTGTCTTTGTATCCACGGGTAAAAGATTATCAGAGTTGTCAAATTGGAGAACAACCTTGGCGATCTTTGCTTTTTTAACTTGTAAATCAGGATAACCGTGATAAACTAGTTTGGATAGGCTTGCAGCCCGCATTCTTCTAGCGCTGAGTTCGCCCAAACCAAAAAGAACCGCGTCTGCAATATTTGTTTTTCCGCTTCCGTTCGGTCCAGTTATGGCTGTGAATCGCTTATCTAAAGTAACGGTGGCGGTTTTTGATCCGAAGGACTTGAAGCCTTTAAGCTCAATTTTCTTAATGTAAGGCATCTTTCTCTAATTCGCCCTCGGTTTTTTACATAGGCGGGAATTACCCTAATGTATGTCACAACTTTTCTGTAATATCTTCTATAAATAAGCTGTGTTTACAAAAGATGTTTAAACTAACTAATACAAAAGTTTAGACACTCTCTTTATCTGTTTTTAGAGCCACTAAACTGTTCTGCCATCCTTTTGATAAAGGATTTAATGTTCTCTTTGTTGCCATAAGCAATCATATGGCCGTTTTCTTGAATTTTGCAAGTAAGTTTACTGATTTTCACAAGTTTTTCTACTGCTTCTAAGGGTGTATCTTCTGATATTTGGATTCGCACCCAATTCTTATCTCTGGGAATGCCAAGAATTATTCTGGAAGCAGTTTCCATTTTTTCTTTCCGTTTGATTCTTTTTGGATCTTTGAGTTTTTTCAGCCATTTTTCCACAGTTTTTATTCCTAGATTTTCCGCCGCAAAGATAGCGTAGGATTCGACGCTTCTCATGTACGTATCAATTCTAGAGATACTTTCTATGTGTGTTGGGTCGGCTTTTAGAACTTGGATTATTGTTTTGGCTGATCGTAAGTCGTTCATGATTTCTGTTGGTATCTTTTTGCCCCTTTTTTGAAGTTCTATGAGAAGGTCAGCCAATATTTTCCACTTCTTTTCGTAACTCATCTTGATTTTCCTCTCACATTCGGGGCTTTTAATGCCTACTGCTAACTAAAAAGTCGTTAAGTCTCGGATAAAATAAAAGGTTATTCCCAGCTTCAGGAAATACCTTGGTCCTGTTAATAAGCTCTAAACTGATACGGGTTTGTTTAAGTGTGTCTCTGTAATGCTAGCCCAAGCTGCGTGCCAAAATATCACTCCAAACCATTTTTATCACTTACTCCCTGTAGCAAAAAAACAATAAAAAGTAAATACCCCCTTACCTCTTCGTATTCACCATTAGAGGAAACTAATTTGCATATTACCCAAATAGGAACCGGAAGGGTCGGACGACCAACTGCTTATACAATAATGTCCGCCAAATTTGCAGACACAATAACCGTCTGTGACACAAAACCTGGTCTAGCAAAAGCCTTCGCCGAAGAACTAAGACACGTAACTGTAAGCCTAAAACTAGATATCGAAATCATTGCTTGCGAAAGGGATGAAGATGTTGTTGGTGCCGACATAATCTTGATCTCAGCTGGAAAACCAAGAATTCCCGGAGTAAGGATGGGTAGACGAGACCTAGCAGTCCAAAACGGACAAATAGTAAAAAATATCACGAAATCAACGGCACCAAACAACCCAAACGCAAAATATGTTGTGATCACCAATCCTGTTGATGCCATGGCAATGGTCTGTAAGAAATATTCTGGAGCAAAATTCGTGATCAGCACAGGGACCAACCTTGAATCGTTACGATTCCGATCCAGATTAGCCCAATCCCTCAAAGTCCCAGTGTCTGCCGTGAAAGGCTGGGTTGGAGGAGAACATGGAAAAGACGCGATGATTCTATGGTCCACTGTTAAAGTTAACGACCTTTCCCTGAAAGAATATTTGAAAGAAAATGAAAAGGCGCTAAAAAAATCCGAAATTGATTTCTATATGAAGGAAATCTCAAAAACGATTGTAGACGACATTGGAGGAACCGAGTATGGACCAGCAGCATCCTTCAGGGATATCACTAGAGCCATAGTCAAAAACACAAATGAAATCCTACCCATCGCTGCACCACAAAAATTTGAAGATTTACCTGAACCCATATTCGTCAGCATCCCCCGCCACCTCGGAAAAACAATTGGAGAAACCATATACGACGCTCTCCTAGCCAAAGAAAAAACTGGAATAAGAGAAGCAGCTGAGGCGATATATCAAACTTTTAAAACAACTATTTAATAAACAATTTTTATTAGAGCAAACACCATCTTTACCTTCTATCATTGTTAATGGGCGAGAGATGACTCACTATGAGCGGCAAAAGTGAAGTATTAGTAATAGGGGCTGGTGTGGTTGGCTGTGCCATCGCAAGGGAACTAGCAAAGTTCAAAATTGAAACTGTACTGTTGGAGAAGGAGAACGATGTGTGTTGTGGTGTTAGTAAAGGAAACAGCGGAGTACTTCACACCGGTCTCTACTACCCGAAGGGGAGTTTAAAGGCCAAGTTGTGTGTTGAGGGGCGGTTGATGTTTCCAAAGCTTGCGAAGCAACTTAATGTGCCCTATAAACTATGTGGAAAACATGTAATTGCTAGAACCGAAGAGGAACTCAAAGACTTACAGGGCTTAAAAGCTGTGGGTGAAGGCAATGGAGCTCAGGGATTAACAATAATCTCCGGAAAAGAACTGAAGAAGCGAGAACCCAACATAGACGCTCTCTCAGCTTTATATTCTCCTGTGGCTGGAATCGTTCTTCCCTATCTCTTTACTATTGCCTTGGCAGAGAATGCTTTAAACAACGGCGTGAAAATTCACTTCAACACCGAAGTATTAACCATAAAGCAAGTAAACAGCGGTTATAAAGTAGCGACAAATCAAAGAGTCTTCTACACAGACATTATCGTGAATAGTGCCGGTCTCTACGCAGATAGAGTCTCTGCCCTGATAGGTTTAGATAAGTACAAGCTCTATCCATGTCGGGGTGAATATCTTATCCTCGACAAGAAGTGTCGTAATCTAATCAACAGCATGATCTACCCAGTACCGCCAAAAGTTGCAGGGGTTCTAGGGGTACACCTCACACCCACAATAGAAGGGAACATACTGATTGGACCTAGTGCCGAATTCATCAACGGGCAAGAAGACCTAAGAACAACCAAAGAGAAGATCGAACAGCTAATGAAGGGGGCGAAAAAGTTACTCCCATCCATCCCCCTAAACGAGATCATATACGGCTTCTCGGCAGTGCGATCTAAGATCACTCCACCAGAAGAGAAGGAGTCTCGTGACTTCATCATCCGAGAAGACCTTAGAAACTTCATCAATCTGATTGGAATCGAATCGCCTGGTCTCACGGCCTCTCCAGCCATCGCAAAAATGGTCGTTCAAATGATTAAAATAAGAAAGGACATGAAAGAAAAAATAGACTTCAACCCAATAAGAAAAAGAACAACACCATTTCGCGAATCATCAAGAATAGAACAAGCCTCCCTAATTAAAGGAGACCCAGCATATGGCGAAATAGTGTGTAGATGTGAACATGTATCTAAACGAGAAGTCCTAAACGCGTTAAACAATCCCTTTTTAGCAAGAACCGTATCCGCCGTAAAGTACCGCACCAGAGCCGGTATGGGTCGATGTCACGGAGGTTTCTGCCTACCCAAAATTGTAGAAATCCTAAAAGAGGAATATGAGATGCTCTCTGAAGAAATTAATCTGAAGAACTTGGACTCGTCTCTATTTATCGGAACAACCAAAGATCTGAGGGAGAAGGAAAAAAGTGAATGACTTCCCATCTAGAGATGTGGATCTAGTTATAATCGGTGGCGGTCCAGCAGGGCTCGCTGCAGCCATCAGCGCAAAAAAGAATGGTGTTCAAGATCTGATTATTATAGAAAGGAACAACTGGCTCGGCGGCATCCTCCCCCAATGTATACACGACGGCTTCGGTCTTGAACTCTTCCAAGAACCATTAACCGGGCCAGAATACGCTCAAAGATACATAGATGAGCTGAAGAAATTAAAAATTCCATACATGCTTAATGGCATGGTGCTTGAGATTACACCTGAAAAGAATGTATTTGTAGCTAACCCGAAGGATCTGTTTTGTTTCCACGCCAAAGTAATAATCCTCGCCATGGGATGTCGTGAACGAACTCGAGGACAGATTTGCATTCCAGGAACCCGACCTGCGGGGGTGTATACCGCAGGCGTCGCCCAGAACCTCATTAACTTAAAGAACATGATGGTTGGCAAAGACGTAGTCATCCTCGGCTCCGGTGACGTAGGCATGATCATGGCTCGCCGACTTACCTTGGAAGGCGCTAAAGTCCATGCTGTAATAGAGATCCTTCCTCACACCAATGGTCTACCCCGAAACATTCAACAATGCCTCATCGACTACGAAATCCCCCTCCTTCTCTCTCACACCGTTACTGAAATCCAAGGGCTAAATCGAGTAAAATCAATCACAATCTCCCCAGTAAACGACAATTTGAAACCAATCAGAGGAAAAGAAAAGAGGATCACCTGTGACACTCTCCTCCTCTCGATAGGCTTGATTCCAGAAAATGACCTTGCAAAAACTTGTGGTGTTAAACTCAGCTCAGCTACTGGAGGAGCCATCGTCGATGAGAACCTTGAAACATCTGTACCAGGCGTTTTTGCATGTGGAAACGTTCTTCACGTCCACGATGTAGTGGACTTCGTTACTCTCGAAGCGGAAAGAGCAGGGAAAAGCGCAGCAGAATACATCCTCGGAAGGCCACGAAAGATGGAAAGAATCCAAGCAGTGGCAGGTAGCGGAATACGATACGTTCTACCTCAATTCATTCCTCGTGACACTGACCTTGAACTGTCGATTCGTGTGGCACGTCCTGGAGAAAGTATGTCC
The DNA here is from genome assembly GCA_042565955.1 of Thermoproteota archaeon. Lineage (GTDB taxonomy): Archaea > Thermoproteota > Bathyarchaeia > Bathyarchaeales > Bathyarchaeaceae > Bathyarchaeum. The sequence goes on from JBHORG010000004.1 coordinate 41,000, forward strand.
ATCGGATTCTTCGATGGGGAAAAACTGGTGAAGACGGTAAAGTTTCGAAAGGTACATCCAGCTCAAATGATAAAGATAAAACTAAAAAGAAGTGAAACCAGAGCTATTAACACATTAAGAGCTGAGGTATTACAGAAATGAAGAAAGAGATGATCTGTATCGGCTGTCCTCTGGGCTGCCCCCTCACCGTTGACTTCACCAAAAAAACAGTTAAAAGCATTAGTGGAAATCGATGTAACATCGGTTTAGATTATGCAGAAAAAGAGAGTTTCAATCCTGAGAGAACACTGACAACCACCGTGAGGATTAAAAACGGCCATCTCCCTCTAGTGAGCGTGAGAACCAGCAAGCCAATACCAAAAAACCGAATCTTCGACGCTATGATCTTACTGGCAAAAGTTGAGATAGAGGCACCCATCAGAATCGGTGAGAAAATCATAGAAAATCTATTCGATACAAACACGAGTATAGTAGCTACAAAGAACATCTCGAAAAAATAGAGGTAACAACATGGTATGCGCGTCTCACTTATGTATAAGCAGATGTTTAATTTTATAGCTTAAAAGAAACAAGTCAAAGATCATTGGAGGTTTGATTGAACTACCTGAAGTAGCTGAGAACTTCAGAAAAGATTTTCAGTACTTTGTGAAATTATTACTAATGGCAGATGATTCAATCAAATTTCATATATCCCTCATAAGTTATTTCGACCAAATGATTATTCTTTTATTTTCTGTGGTAAGCCCTCAGAACAAGAGTAAGTGTATAATCTAAAGAAATGATGGAGGAAGCAGAAGCAACTTACACTTATCCACCATGGGAAGAACCATGGAACAATATTCCATAAATAAAAAGATAATTTCGGAGGTAATTGATTTTAGGTTTTTCAAAAGTTTGAAATAGAAGAAGTGATTGGTAGCGGGGAGTTGATTTGAACAACCGATCTCTGGGTTATGAGCCCAGCGGGTTCACCTGGCTACCCCACCCCGCTACATTTGGACTAAAAGCTCTTGCCAGACTGACTTTCTAGCCCGATGGGATACCTTTGTCGCACTCTTTCTTAAGCTTTGCTTTGTTCAAAGTTTCCTTTGGAGTTAAACATGGTTCTAGACTTGATTGCGTTTTTCAAGTGGAGAGAGATAATCATGTAACAATCCCTAAATCCAATAACTCTTCAACCAAAATATATGCCCAAAAAATTAACCATCGATGAACTTCTTGAAAAAGCGAAGAAACCAGCCAAACTGGCGTTAGCTTATCATCCGTTCTATGGCGGTAAAGTCCAAGTAATGCCAAAATGTGTTATTCGGGGTTCACAAGACTTTGCTATATGGTACACTCCGGGCGTAGCTGCTTCATGTAAAGCCATAAAAATGATCCAGAACAAGTTTTCACTCATACGAGCCGATGGAACTACGTGGCAATTGTTAGCGATGGAACACGGGTCCTAGGTTTGGGAGACATAGGGCCAGAAGCTGCAATGCCAGTAATGGAGGGAAAAGCTTTACTCTTTAAGTATCTGGGTGGAGTAGACGCTTTTCCAATTTGTTTGACGATTAAGAAAACGGAAGATCTAGTCACATCATGTAAGTGGTTGGAGCCCACATTTGGAGGAATAAATTTAGAAGACATAACCAAACCCAAATGGTTCCATGTTTTGAAGGATACTCGTCAAGAACTAAACATTCCTGTGTGGCATGATGACCAGCAAGGGACGGCTACAGTCATTTTAGCTGGACTCATTAATTCTTTGAAGCTTGTGGGAAAAAGTATGAACGAAGAAAAAATTGCTATGCTTGGCGTGGGAGCAGCCAACATGCGAACTGCATTGGTTCTTATGCGGGTAGGCGTTAAGGCTAGTAATATTATAATGGTTGATCGGAAGGGGATTCTTCATCCAAATAGAACTGATTTGGAAGCTAGGACAGAAGAGAATCCGTGGAAGTGGTGTTTCTGTCTTGAAACTAATACTGAAGGACTTACTGGTAGTGCTGCTGAAGCGTTGAATGGTGCAGATGTTGCAATAGCTGCTTCTAAACCAAACTCTGACACGATCAAGAAGTCTTGGATCAGTAGTATGGTGACTGATTCGATTGTTTTTGCATGTGCGAATCCTATTCCCGAGATATGGCCTTGGGACGCAAAAGAGGCGGGAGCAAAGATTGTAGCCACCGGGAGGTCTGATTTCGCCAATCAGATAAATAATTCATTGGGTTTTCCAGCTATCTTTAGGGGGGTTTTGGATGATAAGGCAACGACTGTTACCGATGATGTGTGTATAGCTGCGGCGAATGAATTGGAATGTTTTGCAGAGGAGCGAGGAATCAATGAGGAGAACATAGTGCCGAAGATGGATGAGTGGGAGGTTTTCCCCAGAGAGGCTGTGGCTTGTACTTTGGAGTCAATTAAAGAGGGGGTGCTAGAGTTAAACCGAGTAGACAAGAACTATGGGAGCGTGAAAATAGTATCATAAAGAATGCTCGAGAATCAACGAAGCTACTGAAGAAGAAAGGGCTTATTGTGTCTCCTCCTGAGGATATTTGATGAAAGGATGTTTGTTGGGTGTTGGCCCCTATCCTTTTATTATAGTTTTATTCACCTTAATATATAACAGAGTTATAATATAATTAAATAGATGATAACTATTTATTTTATGTGTAAGAATTCTTGCCTCTTGGAGGTTAATGCTTGAGTAACCAAACAAAACCTGACAGAAACCTTGATTGCGTTGGTCTATATTGTCCTGAACCAGTGTTTAGAACCCGTCAAGAGATTGACAAATTGGGCGTTGGCGAAATTCTTGAGGTAATCGCAGATGATCCAGCTGCTGAGGAAGATATACCACGTCTGGTCAAGAGGCTTGGTCTTGAACTTCTTGAATTACATGAAGAAAATGGGGAGTTTCATTTCATCATTAAAAAAGTAAAGTAGGAAGTATATTGGCTATTGCAGAAAGTCTATATGGATAATGGGGCTGGGATGCCTTTAGATTATAGGGTATTTGAAGTCATGAAACCGTATTTCCTAGAGAACTACGGAAATCCTTCATCTTCACATTCTTTTGGGAACAACGCTAAAGTTGCTCTAGCTACTTCAAGAGAAAGAATTGCCCAATTGGTAGGTGCTGAAAAATCTCGAGATATCATTTTTACTTCAGGTGGTACAGAATCCAATAATATGGCGATTAAGGGTGTTGCTTTCCGGAACAAAGGAAAAGGAAACCACATAATCACCACAGCAATCGAACACATATCTGTGATAAACATCTGTAAATATCTTCAAAAGCAAGGTTTCGAAATAACCTATATTCCCGTAGACAAACAAGGATTAGTTGACCTCGGAAAAATTAAGGAAGCAATAAACGACAAAACATTTCTCATTTCAGTTATGTACGCAAACGGCGCGATTGGAACAATTCAGCCGATAAGCGAGATAGGAAAGTTAGCTCAAGATAACAATGTCCTGTTTCATGTTGATGCTGTAGCTGCGATCGGAAAGGTACCAATCAACGTTAAAGAAGAAAACATAGACCTTCTATCTCTTTCTTCTAATGATATGAATGGACCTAAAGGTGTAGGAGCTCTGTACATTAAAAAGGGAACAAAAACTCAGCCAATCATTCAGGGTGGCGGTCAAGAGAATGGATTACGTTCAGGATCAGAAAACATTCCTGGCATAGTTGGCATGGGCAAGTCAGCTGAAATAGCACAAACAGAGATGGAATCAGAAAGCAAACGGCTGATAGGTTTACGGGACAAGCTGATTACGGGTGTTTTGGATAATATCAGTCACTCTTTCTTGAATGGTCACCCAAAAAAGAGACTTCCCAACAACGCAAATCTAAGGTTTAGTTATATAGAAGGTGAGTCTCTCATTTTAGGTCTGGATATGCATGGAATTCAAGTATCCTCTGGCTCTGCGTGTACTTCAAAAACCTTGCAGCCCTCTCATGAGCTATTGGCTATTGGTTTAGCTCACGAAGAAGCTCATGGGTCTCTTGTCTTTACGATGGGCAAACAGAACACACAAGAGGATGTGAATTACATACTAGAAGTAATACCCGATGTAGTGAAAAGATTGCGGGCACTTTCACCCCTAACCCCAAAAGAAATCTTAAGGTGAATATGAGTGTATAGCGAGAAAGTAATGGATCATTTTATGAAACCCCGAAATGTAGGCGAGATTCCAGACGCGGACGGAGTTGGAACAGTGGGCAATCCAGTTTGTGGAGACTTAATGAATATGTACATCAAAGTGAAAGACAACAAACTAGTTGATGTCAAGTTCAAGACATTTGGTTGTGGAGCAGCCATAGCCACGAGTAGCATGACCACAGAACTTGCAATAGGGAAAACTATTGAAGAAGCAATGAAAATTACACGGGCTGACGTAGCCAAAAACCTTGGAGGGCTTCCTCCCATCAAGATGCATTGCTCAAACCTAGCTGCAGACGCATTACATGAAGCCATCAAAGACTACCAGAAAAAGAAAGAAGGTAAGTAATGGCGTCACTTACACGGTAAATGTCTATTCGTATTAAAATCCTAACAATCCTTTATTGATAAAAACTTCCTTTCTTCTGGAAAACTTGGAAACGAAAAGATTCACTATTTGCTTGCCTCTTTGGCTGTTTATTTTTTATACTTTAAATGCTGACGGACAAATCTTGTTCAAATTACATACGTTGCATTTTGGTTTTCGTGCCATGCAAATGTTCCGTCCATGGAATATCAGCAGGTTGTTTATTCTTTTCCAATAAACCTTTGGAACAATCTCCATAAGATCGACTTCAATCTTGTTTGGATTTGTGTTCTCTGTTAATCCCAATCTAATAGAGAGCCTACGAACATGGGTATCAACAGCTATTCCAACTATAATTCCGAAAGCATTAGACAATACAATGTTAGCCGTTTTTCGAGCAACACCTGGTAACTCAATTAGCTCTTCCATTGTGCTAGGAACTTTTGAGTCATGTTTATTAACCAATACTTGGCTGCTTTTCTTGATGTTTTTGGCCTTGTTTCGATAAAAACCCGTAGACCTGATATCCTTTTCAAGCTCATCTAAATCTGAGTTGGCGTAATCTTCAGTTGTTTTGTATTTTTTGAAGAGAGATTTCGTGACAATGTTAACTCTTCTGTCTGTGCATTGAGCAGAAAGGATAGTTGCTACTAGAATCTCTAGAGGATTCGTATATTTGAGGACAGTCTTTGCTTTTGGGTAATCCTTTTCGAGCAACTCGATAATTTTCATAACTTGCATCTTGGACTCAAGTTCTGGTTTGTTTGCGATTATTTCCACTATGTTAGCCTCTAATCTTTTTTTCAAGCTCATTTGGATTCTCAACAGATGTACATTTACCCTCAAAGCAAACATAGGCAGTCGGTACATCTGCAACCGGATATCCGAGAACTTTCAATCGGTCACTGTTTAAAATAGGGTCTAATGTTTCCACGACTTTTAGTGGATTGTATGATTTCAGGCTCTCAACTCGCAATTTATTTGTCATAGAGTCTTTTCTTGAACCCACTATATGCACCTGCATCGGATGAAGAAGCAACTCAACAGCTAAGCCATAAACGGAGGCAATAATACCGTATCGTTGATAGGTTGTTGCTAAATGTTCCAGGGTTTTCTCTGCGACTTTAAAATACTTCTGCTTACCAGTTAAATGAGAAAGCCTCAAGAACACATCAGCAGCTACGCTGTTTTCGTTAAAGGGCTTGTCTAGGAGCTTCAAAGCCCCAAAAGCATCAGCCTCTTTTATTTTATCGTAGAAACCTCTATCGTTGTCCCCCAGTTTGGTTATCATGAAATCTGCAAGACTTTCTGCATTACCCAGGAATTTTCGATCAGAAGTGACTTGATAACAATCTATCAAACATTTAGCCATGTAAACTTGGTCTGTGAGAAGACCGGAAAAATGGCTCTTTCCTTCAACAATATAGTAGTTCATTCCATTTTTTTGACTAAAAGCTGTCTCCAAAAGACGGTCAACAGTCCGCAAAGCAAAATCTTGATAGGTCTGGTCCTCGAGAACCATCGAAGCCATCAGATAACTTGAAATCATCATGGCATTCCAGTTCACAAATAAAGTATTGTTTATTCTAGGAGGCGTTCTATTCTGCCTTTCAGGTAGACTTAGTTTGTAGTAAACTTCGTCAGCATCTTGACTCCCATAAAATCCGCCCTTTTCTCGATCACTAAACTTAACGTTGACATACGTCAAGATTCCCTTGGCTGTGTTTTTGAATGTTTTCTCTTCTGTAACCTGATATGCTTCCAAGTAATTGATTAAAAGTTTGGCGTTATCTTCACACATCTTCTCGTAATGGGGTACACTCCAATCACGGGTAGTCGAGTAACGAAAAAAGCCTCCCTCCACGTTATCATAAATTCCACTATCCCCCATCGCAGTCAAGGTCTTCTTCACAATGTTCAATGCTGCGTTATGCCCCTGAAGATGGTACTGCAGAAGCGAAAAACTCAATGTCTCACTATGAGGAAACTTAGGAGCATCACCAAAACCCCCATGCACAGAGTCAAACCGTGAGGCAATCCCTAATGTCAAACCATCAATAACTGACAAAAAACCCTCATGACCCAGATCATATGTTGCAGAAGGTTCTTGTATCTCTTCTTCCAGATCTTTTATTCTAGATTTTATGGTATCTTTGTTTTTCTGATATAATTCACTTACACGTTCAAGCAAAGCTACCATCTGATGCGGTGGAATATATGTACCTCCAGTTAGAACCTCACCATCTGGAGTCAAGAAGGCGGTGCTGGGCCAACCTCCCATATTGTATCGTTTATCTATGTCAGGCCGTTGGTCTCTATCCACTCGTATTGGCACAAAGCTATCTTCGATGAGTTTTGTAACTTCTTTATCAGAATAGCTGGTCTGATCCATGACATGGCACCAATGGCACCAAACTGCACTGATGCCCAAAAGAATTGGTTTATCTTGATCTCTTGCCTTCTGGAAGGATTCTTCACTCCATGGTAACCATGAAACTTTGGTTTTTGTCATGAAATTTGCCTCATTGACATATATGCACCAGAATATTCTATTACATATAGAGCATCTTTGTGGCTAATTAGTTTAAGTTTTTTTCAATTGTTTTCTTTTGGTTGGTTTTCCACAATGCTTATAAAATACGCATGAATATATATTCATATGAAGTTTGTCTCAAATGATATGGGTTGAAACAATAAAAGGAGAAGAACCTGATGATAAGAAACATTACAAAGAACAACGAAACCCAGAGCAATACAGTCAATGAAGTCGAGGAAGTAAACTTTGAAAAAATAAATAACCACCTCAAAAGAGAAGAATCAATAATTATTACCAATGAACCCGAACATAAACCAAATATGAGCTTCATTACATATGACCTAACAACAGAACAGTGGCATTTTATTCATAATTAAAAATGGAAGGAAAAATGATGGTACAACGAAACATCGTTAAAATTGATGAAAAGAAATGCAACGGCTGCGGAATATGCATACCAGCCTGTGCAGAAGGAGCAATCCAAATAATTGACGGAAAAGCCAGACTAATCAAAGACATATACTGCGACGGCTTAGGTGCGTGCTTGGGAAAATGCCCCCAAGACGCAATAACTATCATACAAAGAGAAGCAAAAGAATTCGACGAAAAAGCAGCAGAAGAACATGTGAAAAGGGACCAATCAGTTCTAAAAGCTTCTCCTGCTCATCAAGCACCCATGGTATGTCCATCAGTAAGAGAGATGCAATTCAAAAATGAACCTGAAGAAGATCCCTCCTCAACAATTACAGAACGGAAGAAATCTAGTCTTTCTACCTGGCCTGTCCAGCTAAAGTTGATGCCACCTAATGCGTCCTTCCTAAAGAATGCAGATCTGCTAATAGCTGCTGATTGTGTGCCCTTTGTCTATGCAAACTTTCATGAAGACATGTTAAAGAACAGAACTCTTGCTATTGGGTGCCCCAAGCTTGATGATGTAACCCTCTACAGGAACAAATTGGTTGAGATATTTCGAACAGCAGATATTAGAAGTGTCACCGTTGTGAATATGGAGGTACCATGCTGCTTCGGTTTGAATCGTTTGGTCCAGGAAGCCATAGAGCTTTCAGGAAAAAGTGTTCCTATGAGGCAAGAAACCATTAGCATTAAAGGAGAAAAAATGTAAAAATAAGGAGATGAAGAGATAATGGCAAATTCCAATTCAGAATCGTGTCCAGGCATCAAAAAGTTTCTTCGCCCTAAACCAGAATTCATTCAGTGTCCAAACTGTGCTGGAAGTGTGGAGATTTGGAGCGACGAGGACATAGCAATTTGCGACATATGTAATAAAGAAGTTGGAAGACCAGAAAAAGAAGCGTCTTGTCTCGAATGGTGTGAATTCGCAGACAAGTGTAGAGCTATAATCAAAAGCAAGACGCATTGAGGGAGTTTTCCAATATTTGTTTCTTAATTTTTTAGGAAAAAGGTATTTTCGATAATGCTCTACTAATAGTCTCCTAATGTTAACTTCACTTTTGAGAAGTAGCGGGTCGCCTTGGTTCGTCGCCCAGTTTTCGACAGTTTCCTCAATCTCTGAACTCATATCCGCAATCCCCTAAGCGCTGAACGTCCAAGCTTAGGTTGCTCCCTCCCGGGCCTGGCCAAGTTCGCCTGGTAGACGCGGTTGACAGCCTCCCTACGAAGGCTGCTCCATGACCGCCAGCCTAAAGGGACGGATAGTCACAGTTAGAGGACTGAGGATGTCTGACGATCTTTAACGCCTCGCCAAAGCATTCAGCCCGTCGTGTAGAGGGTTTACGGTTCAGGGGACCCCTAGCCCCCCGCCTAGACCCGCCAACAAAAACAGATACAATAGAAGAATTAAAAGTTTATCGCAAAAAAAGCGTGTGAGAATAATTTTGGAGTTAATCTAGTATATTATCTTTGGATTGATCCAATGGAATCCTTTTGGGCTTTTTAATTGTTGATGTTCTAGTAATAGAACAAAAGTGTACTATAATCAGAGCTAATAATGACTTTTTAACAATGAGATAGTAGTGAATAATATTGAAGATCAAAACAAACTTTCTCTGGTTTGAGCTTATTTCATTGCTTGTTGGATCTGCTTTTGCTTCGCCTCTTCTAATTTCAGAAAATTGAAAGCACAGGTCTGTTGGAAAAAAATGGAGCTGGCGAATACATAATAAAAGAGAATATAAGCATCAGCGGTCACATTTGGATTGGCAAAAACCTAGTGCCAAGACTGATATGCTACTCCCTCTTTTTTCTAGAAATTATGATCATAGAAACAGTTATCATTTCTATTCAATTCTTCTCAATTGGTCAAGTGCCAAATATTGCTCTATTCTATCTAATAGCAACTAAAGGTATTGCTTTTGTATTATTCCTCAGAGAAGGTCTATTGTTGCGAAAAAAAGGTAGACCCGAAAAAAATGTTAATTGACATACAACGAACTGTCTTTTAATTGGGTTAAGTTTGCGTTGCTAGTTTGGTTATATTGCTCGGGCGTATGCCTCAATCAAATCACGTGCAGAAAGCATGCCCACTAGCTTTCCATTTTTAGCAATCGGAAGCCTCTTTATATGTTTTGAAGTCATGATCGTAGCGGCATCATGAACACTAATCCCTAAAGGAGCAATAATAAGCGGAGATGAGCAAGCTTTACCAACTTCTATCTTCAAAGATCTATCTTCTGCCAAAAACTTGGTGAGCAAATCTCTTTCAGTAAATATTCCTATAGGCTCTCCGTGACCTGTGATTATTACACTACCGATGCTTCTCTTTCCCATCATCTTTGCTACATTTTCTACGGATATTTCCTCATCAGCTGTTATGATGCCTTTAGTCATGAAATAATCAACTTCAGACCATACCTGCATTTTTTCTGGGAACTCAGGAAGACTTCGAATAAGGTCCGTGGCTGTTATTATTCCAACAACTTTTCCAGATTCACGGACTGCAAGTCGCCGAATTCTCTTCTCAATCATCATTTGGGCTGCCTCTTTGATGCTTGATTTTGGAGATATTGTAATGAGAGGATATGTCATGATTTTCTCAACTTTTTCTTCTTTTATGGTTGCTCCACCAACTAACCAATCTTTCTCCAAAGCGATTTCTTTGTCCGCAACTTCACGTAAAAGATCCCTTTCGGTGATTATACCCACTGATGTTTCATACTTTATTACAATCAAACTTCCAATGTGTTTTTCACCCATTAATCTGGCAGCTTCATATAATGTACTTTCTGGAGTTATTGTGGTAACATGTCTCATAATTTCCCTTATTTTTTGGTACTGTGCGATAGTCTTTTTCTGTTTTGGGTGCGAGATTTCCTTGGAATCCGAATCTTTGGGCGACTTCATCTCCTCATCATTAATACTAATTGCTGATTGAGTATATACAATTGTTCATAAACACTTTCAACAATGTTACATTAGTAACTGGTTTAATCCAAGTACCATTCTCCAATGAAAAAGATTTTTTGTCATCTTTTGAAAAAATGGGATGATGGCATAGAAAATCTGTTGGAAAATATTCAGGAGTTATATTTTTGTTTTCTGAACCAATAGAATTCATGATGTACATGTCATATTTTCCTTCATTTCCGATAGCACCAACCGCAAATACAATTTGTTCTCCTGAATGAGACCAGATTGGTAGCCCTTGTGAGTATCCCGTATCAGTCACAGCTATTTCTTCAGTATCCTCAACATTGATTATGTAAATGTTATAGTTTCCATGAGTGGTTTTGTCATTAATCAGTCGCTCAAAAACAATTCTGTTTCTATTTGGATCAAGGTTGGGATCGTAATCCCCAAAAGGCAAAACAGAATCACCCCACTCTCCCGCTCTAGGAGGATCCGTAACCTGAATTAGCTCTGTTTTATCTTCGTTCATAATCCAGATTTGGCTGTTTCTTGTAAAAACTAGTTTGCCACCTGAACAATGCAGGTCGTTGTCATGATAACCCGAATCGTAAACTTCAATTTTGTCACCATTAGCATCCATTCTGAATATATCTAAGGTTTCGACAAAAGAGAGGAAAAATATGCTAGAATCGTCAGCAGACCAGTTAGGAATCAAATCCCAGAGATTATTATTCGTGATTCGTTTAAAATCCTCGCCGTCAATACGGATACTACAGATCTCTTCGTAAATTTTCTCGGGCGAACCTTCTATTAAAAATTCAGTACTGTTGTCAAAATCTTGAGAAAAAACCAGTCTATCTCCAGCATTATTAAGCCGAATCCGAGAAATCATGTTTGCCGAAGAGTAAATCAATTCGATTTCTCGGTTTTCTAAATCCAAAACGTATATTCCCCATTTCTGTTCATGAACTAATTCATTGTTCTCGATACTTTTGGGTTTATTATTTGATATCAATGTGCCAAAAACTAAAGCAACAACAAGAAACGCAACCACCGAAATGACAATTTTCATGTTTATCGACAATTTGCCATTACCAACACCATGCAAAGAAATATCCTAAATGGAATTAGAGTATCTATTTTAGTCAAAAGAATATGTAACTTTTACTCAAAAATACAATCCCTCAGATAGTTAGGCTATTCAGAATATAGAGATAGATAAATAAAAACCGCAAGTGTAAAACCTACAGGAGGATATCATGTGTCCTTTTTCTTAGGTAAACAGCAAGGAACCGGAACTTCAGTTGAATTGCCGGTGGACGCTCTCCATCGACATTTGATGGCACTTGGAGCCAGCGGTTCAGGCAAAACCGTGCTCTGTAAATGTATAATTGAAGAAGCAATACGTCATAATATTCCTGTGGTTATAGTTGATCCGCAAGGTGATATCTCTTCGCTCGCCCTGAAAGGAGATCCTGAAACGATGGAAAGCCATGGAATACCTCTTACCATGCAGGAGGAGTATTTCGAAAAGGCTCGAATCGCAATATTTACACCCGCTAGCAGCAAAGGTATTCCCATCAGTGTTAATCCACTTTCGTTTCCCTCAGAGGACACTCCTCATGAAGAGGCAATTCTAGCCATCGATTTGACTGCTACTTCTCTCTCAAGCTTCCTCGGATACGACTTGGACTCAGATGCTGGAAAAGGAGCTAAAGTCTATTTGTTCACCATTCTGGAGCATCTATGGAGAAAAGGAGAAACTATCAAAGACATGGCACACATGGCCGAAATCGTACTTAATCCTCCTTCAGAAATTGAAACATTATTACAAAGTTTTGTTACAAAGAGGGAACCTCAAGAAATCGCCCGTAAATTACGATTTCTTACTGTGGGGACTCCATCTCTAATGTTTCAAAAGGGTGTCAAAATCGACATGGACATGTTCATGGATAAAACCGACGGAAAAGTACCCCTTAACATAATCTATATGAACACTCTTAGCTCCACAAATGACAAACAGTTCTTCCTTGCCACTCTTCTTCGAGAGCTTTATTGTTGGATGCTAAAAAATCCCTCAGAAGACATCCAATTGCTCTTTTACGTCGACGAAATAGCACCTTATATTCCACCATATCCTCGAAATCCTCCACCAAAAGAGGCCTATGCATTGCTCTTCAAACAAGCAAGAAAATATGGTGTTGGACTCTTGGCTGCAACTCAAAATATAACCGACATCGACTACAAGGCACTTTCACAAGTTAACACTTGGTGTTTAGGTCGCATGATGACCCGTCAAGACATTGGAAGAGTAAAACAGATTATTCAATCGATTGATCCAACCCACGCTGAAAATGTTCTTCAGAAACTTCCAAAACTCCGAACAGGAGAATTCCTCATGCTATCTCCTGATGTCTACGACGACGTAATGAATTTTCAAGTTCGGTGGCTAGTAACAGATCACCTGACAATGAATGAGCAAGATATCACAGGGTCAATATTGCCTGAAACAAATCAGTTCTTCCTGAAATTTCAGACTCTACAAGAACAAAAAGAAAAAAAACCGAAACCTGTTTTGCTACCTGTGCTGGAAAAATCGCTTGGTGAACGAATAAAATTACTACTCAACTCTGTAAGACGAAGCGTTTCCGTAGAATATGTTGCAGAAAACCTAAACGTTCTTGCCAAAGATACAGAAAAGGTGCTTAACTCACTTGTCAGATCTAAAATTGTAAAGAAAAGTAAAGTAAGAGGCACCGAAGAATACCTGTATTGGCTATCTAAATTCGGTTTTGAGCCCTCCAAGAATGTTTTGGGAGAAGTTTTAGCTATTCCTATAAGAATAACTCAAGTTGAGGCCTTCAAGAGAGTAAAATCCTGTCTCGAAGGTGGGCTATTCATAAAAAATGAGGAAGTCTATGAAGTAAATTTTTCTCATATGTCAATTTGGAAGGTTTCAGCAACTCGCAAGGCCATGCGATTATTCTTCTTTAAAAAAGAAGAAGTAGACACCTACTACTTGAGCGCAACAACCGGAGCAATGATCTCTCTTGAAAAAGGTGTGATGCTGTTTCACAAGTTGATGACAAAGAGTGCTGGAAAATTAAAAGACTTGGACGATGACGATGACATTGCCTTTATTCCCCGTCTTCCCAAGGAAATTCCTCGAATTCCTAAAATAAAGATCGGAAAAGACGAAATATACTCAAAATTAAGGTTAACGTTTGGAGTCACACCTGTCTTCTCTGAAATTGTTCTATTGCCTATCTGGACCATTAAAATAAGACACAAAAAGAAAAAGAAAAAGCGTTCAATCATAATTGATGCAGCAACGGGACGCAGGATAGTTGGGCATTTCAAACCGGAACGTAAATCTACCAGAAAACAGTGATTTAATCAATTGACTTAAACGTTTTTAATTAAAAAAAATTTGATAAGAAGTGAGCGACTGTGAATGCAGAAGATGAATTGGTTTCCAAACTTAAACAAGAAATAGGTAAGACTTTGCCTCCAATGTTCAGTGGAATGGCAGAGAACATGCTAGAAAACAACAAAGACGTAATTATTAACTGGCTAAAAGACAACAAAGACTTAGTAAATCAAGTAATCGAAAGCTAAATTCCACAACTTATTACGTAAACCTAAGATTTATTTTAGTACCTTGGTGAAAAAGCACATTAGGGCAAAAAGGAATGAATAATTAGTAAAATTTGAAGTTTTTCCAAGGTGCTCACAAGAAACCTCCAAACAAATTTGGTGGTTAAACCATCTCAATTTCTGTTTGGCTTAGCTCCAGTTTTGCTTTTACAAGTTTTTCATAGAGTGCCACAACTTTGGTGGCGTTCTTGTTAACTACAGCTTTAAATATATCGCCTTCGATTTCAGCCACTTCTAAACGTTGGTAATATTCTAGTGATTCCTTGAAGTGCGCCAGAACGATTTTTCCAGTTATTATCGGATGGTTATTTGTGACGTTGGCCTCTTGGAACCTAATCCCATGTTCAAGTTCGACTTCTAGTCCCAGCGTAAAATCCTTAAGTTTGATATTCATTTCTCCGGTATCAAGTTCAGCCAATATTATTTTTGCTTCTTTGGGTAGTACTTGAGCCTTTTTCAGCAGGGTCCAGTCTCTAATATTAAGTTCAGCACAAATTCTCTGCACTTCTTTCACGGAAACATAATCAGGGAGCTTCATACAATTCACTACCTAATACTTAGGTCATAATCCATTAAAGAGTTGCCGCTTAGATGCATATGTCCTCTTTTTCAAGAATATTGATCAAGAATTCTTTTCCCACTTTTTTGTAAATATGCGGTTTTTAAATTTGTTGGCCCAGAAACCTATATAGTAAAGTTAATAGGACAGCTCATCGTCACTCATGCTAGTTCACATTATCAAAAGTACATGTAAATCCTCATAATGTGACAAAAACATGCTGACAGGACTTTAGGATCGTAAAAATATGGGAAGAATAATAATTGCATATAAGATTTTTCCATCAGAATCAACAGTTGACCTTGAATTGTTAAAAGAAAAAATTAAGACACAACTATCAGATATTGCTTCGATTCAAAAATTCGCTAAAGAACCTATAGCTTTCGGTTTATGTGCCTTGATTGTTAACATGGTTTTACCCGAAGATGTAGAAGGAATTCTGGACAAAACAGAGAAAAGATTAACTGAAATGGAAGAAGTAGGTCAAATACAAACTCTAGGGGTCAATAGACTCTAGGTTTCATCAAAGTTTATATATTGATAGTCTCCTTCGAAAAATGTGGAGCTTCATGATTATACATAAAGGAAGGAAAACGAGTGAGCGAAATACAGCTTAAAGTAGAAGACGCTAGACAACGTGACGTTTATAGAGGAATCGCTAGAATCGACCAGCAGACGATGAAAAAATTGGGCATCTCAGCGGGCGACGTAATAGAAATTGTGGGAAAAAGAAACACCGCTGCTATAGCCTGGCCAGCATACTCTGAAGACCAAAACAGAAACATTATCCGAATCGACGGATTCACCCGCAAAAACGCGGGAGTTGCAATGCACGAACTAGTCATAATTCGTTCAGCTCAGGTAACTAACGCAACAACTGTAGTTCTAGCTCCTATCGATATGAAACTAAACGTTGATGAAGACTTCACTAACTTTGTGAAAAACAGGCTTATGGAAAGAACCTTTGTGGAAGGTGACACCACTCTAGTTATGATGTTAGGCCACGCCATTCCTTTTCGTGTAACCAAATCTCGTCCTAATGGAATCGTGAGAATCAGCCATGGTACAAACGTCCAGATAATGGCTGAACCAGCTCCTGAAACAAAAGGTATGCCTCGTACCACATATGAGGACATAGGAGGACTCCACGAGGAGATTCAACGTATTCGAGAGATGGTTGAACTTCCGTTACGACACCCAGAACTGTTCCAAAGGCTTGGAATAGAGCCCCCAAAAGGAGTACTGCTGCATGGACCTCCGGGATGTGGAAAAACACTTCTAGCACGGGCTGTTGCAAACGAATCTGAAGCTAGTTTCTACTCAATAAATGGTCCAGAAATAATGAGTAAGTTTTACGGAGAATCTGAGGCTAGACTCCGTGAGATGTTTCAGCAGGCTCAGAAGAATGCTCCTAGCATCGTCTTTATTGATGAGCTTGACGCTATTGCGCCTAAAAGAGAAGAGGTTACTGGAGAAGTGGAGAGACGTGTTGTTGCTCAACTTCTGGCTTTGATGGATGGGCTTGCAGGAAGAGGATATCTTATTGTCATAGGCGCCACAAACAGACCTGAAGCCCTTGATCCAGCGTTAAGAAGACCTGGACGTTTTGATAGGGAAATCGAGATCGGCGTACCTGATAAAAAAGGGCGATATGAAATAATGCAGATTCACACTAGGGGTATGCCTCTAACAGATGATGTTGATTTAGATAAACTAGCAAAGATGTCTCATGGTTATACTGGGGCAGATTTATCGGCTTTAGGCCGTGAAACTGCGATGAAAGCGTTACGTAGGTACCTGCCCGAAATTAATCTAGATGAAGAACGCGTTCCTCCTAGTGTTCTAGAGAAAATGGAAGTTAGAATGGAAGACTTCCTAAACGCGTACCGAGAAATTACACCGACTGCCATGAGAGAAGTCTATATAGAAGTGCCTACTGTTCGTTGGACAGACATCGGCGGTTTGGAAACCATTAAATCGGATCTCAAGGAGGCTGTTGAGTGGCCACTCAAGAATCCAGACGTTTTCACTAGAATGGGAATACGACCACCAAAAGGCATAATGCTTTATGGGCCTCCGGGCTGTGGGAAAACTCTGCTTGCTAGGGCAGTAGCCACAGAAAGTGAAGCAAACTTCATAACAATAAAAGGACCAGAAGTCTTTTCAAAGTGGGTTGGCGAATCAGAAAAGGCTATTCGAGAGGTTTTCCGGAAGGCAAGAATGGCTTCACCAACTGTCATATTCTTTGACGAATTTGACTCCCTCGTTCCAGGAAGAGGCATGGGATATTCTGGCAGTGGAGTCACAGAACGGGTTATCAGCCAACTTCTAACAGAGTTGGATGGAGTCATAACGTTGGAGGATGTTGTTATTATCGCTGCAACAAACAGACCCGACATGGTGGACCCTGCAATTCTTCGACCTGGAAGGTTCGATCGATTAATATATGTACCAGAACCCGAAAAAGAGAGTCGGTTGGAGATCTTCAAAATCTTCACCAAGAAGATGCCATTGGCGAAGGATGTTGACATGTCCATTTTGGTTACTCAGACGAAGAAATATTCTGGAGCTGACATTGAAGCGGTTTGTAGAGAGGCTGGACTGAATGCCTTGCGAAGGGACATAAACGCTAAGCAAGTCAATGCTGATGATTTCAAGAAAGCAACCGAAAAAATAGGGCCCTCTATAATGCCGAATATGGAGGCTTGGTATAAAGGTTTCATGAAGAATGCTCGCAAGTTGAAGAAACCGACAACACCTGTAGCATAGTAAGATATTTAGGAGCGAAAAATTGACATGATAAAAACTTGGAAACCTCATCCATTGCATACACAGATAAAGGAGTTTCTTGAGCGGAAGGGGCCAATGACTGATCTTGAGTTGTTTGATTTGTTGAAGGGGACTCACGAAGGTGTAGGATTTAGCGAACTGAACAAGACTCTGATGAAGATGGAAATTCAAGGGAGCTTGTTTGTTTCAACTCGTACAAAAGGGAAAAGAAGAGTTGAATTAGTCGAACGAGGCTAAGAGACGCTCTCGGACCTCTTTGTGGGTCAGGCTTTAACCCGTATTTGGTGGCGTTGAACTTTGGGTGTAAATTTGAGGGTGTTGCTGCCTAAAACAAAGGTTGATTTCAAGAGCCTAAACGGGAAATCTGTGGCCATCGACGCATATAATGCCCTTTATCAGTTTTTGGCAATCATTCGTCAGCCAGACGGCACACCTTTGAAGGATCGTTCTGGCAGAATAACAAGTCATCTAAGTGGTTTATTTTATCGAACTGCAAAACTAGTTGAGATGGGTGTCAAAGTTGCCTACGTTTTTGATGGCGTTCCACCAGCTCTTAAGGAGGCGGAGATTAAACGCAGAGCTAGAGTCAAAGCAGAGGCACTTGTCAAGTATGAACAAGCCATTCGAGAAGGAAAAATGGAGAAGGCACGAACCTATGCTCAAATGACTTCAAAACTCAAAAACTATATGCCTGATGACTCAAAACGGCTTCTCAGCGAAATGGGTGTTCCATGGATTCAAGCACCGTCTGAAGGAGAAGCCCAAGCTGCCTATCTAACAACAAAGGGTGATGCTGACTACTGTTCCAGCCAAGATTACGACAGTCTTCTTTTTGGAGCAAGTGCTCTTGTGAGAAACGTTACTATAAGTGGTAGACGAAAGATCCCCCGAAAACGTCTTTACGTTGAAGTAGTACCAGAGATTATGAAACTTGATCATGTTCTCAAAGAGTTAGATATCACTCGTGAACAGCTAATAGATGTGGCAATTTTAGTGGGAACCGACTTCAATCCTGATGGCGTGAAAGGCATAGGACCAAAAACCGCTCTAAAACTTATCCAGAAACATGGAAGTATCGAAGAGGTTATTCCTGAGTTGAAAGATGCCACGTTTCCGTCTGAACCAAAAAAAATACGTGAAATCTTTCTTTACCCAAAAGTTACGAATAACTATAATCTGGAATGGAAACCACCCAATGTCGATGGGGTGGTGGATTTTCTTTGTCGCGAGAGAGACTTTTCTGAGGAACGTGTGTGTAGATCCCTCAAGAAAATGGCTGAGGGAATAAAGGAAGCAAAAAGTAAAACAACTCTTGAAACTTGGTTCGGCTAGTGGCAATTACGGTTCAAATCCATGCTTCCCAATTAAAGGTACGAATGTAACTCCTCCCAAGTTCTCTTCAATGATTTTTCCATTCATTTTTTTGATTCTAACCAATGTTTGGTAGAACTGGACACCACCAACCGGAACAAGAAATATTCCTCTATTATCTAATTGTTCAACCAATGGCTTTGGGACCGCCGGAGCAGCGGCCACAACTAAGATGCGATCATATGGAGCCTCTTCCTGATACCCCAGTGTTCCATCCTGATGGATTACTGTAATTCTGTTTTCATACCCTGCCTTCGCAATGTTTTTTTTGGCAAAGGTAGCTAATTCAGGGATTCTTTCCAGTGTATAGACGTGCCCCCACTCTTCTTTCGTTTCATTCGAGGGAGCCACTATCTCGGCAATTGTGGATGCGTGCCAGCCTGAACCTGTACCCACCTCTAGAACCTTATGTCCCACTTCCAGTTCAAGAGCTTCATCCATTATGGATACCATGTTTCGCCCAGTTGACCGCACTGTGTCAACTGAGAGGCGCGGAAGCTGTTTGCCCTGAGCCTATTGGAAGCGGGCAGTCCATGGCCGCATTTGCTTTCACGTTTTCAGGAAGAAACGGTTCTCTTGGAACATGACGCAACGCCCTAATAACATTTGGCGAGCAGAGAATGTTACGTCTAACCAATTTTTGGATCAGTCCTTCCCAATCCTGGTGATTCATTTTTCACTCCTCCTTATAATATGTCAATCCGTGTGCATTAAGAGTTTACTTGGCATCTAGTTTAGAACGTAATGATATTTTTGAGAATCAACCTGAAGCTACTTTGGTCCAAAATTCAGTATGTTTTATAATGTGGTATCCTTTTTGAATAGGAGTTGTCGTCAACTTTCAGTGAGGTTTATTGTTGTTCATAGAATGTTTCAAAGTTGGTTGGTTAGCCACCAACTGTTATGTTGTAGGATGCAGAGAAACCAAAGAAGCGGTTATTATTGATCCTGGACTAGAAACTGAAATTGAAACTAAAAAGATTTTGGATGTTATAAAACAAAACGATTTCCATGTAAAATACATCATAAACACTCATGGACACCATGACCACATATCCGGAAACAACATCATAAAAGAGGCAACAAACGCTCCCATACTCATACATGAAAGCCACTCTGGACATGTAAATGCAGACCAGAAGCTCCACGAGGGAGATGTAATACAAGTAGGCAATTACAAGTTGGCTGTTCTTCATACGCCTGGACACACACCAGATGGTATAAGCCTCTTAGGAGACAATGTTGTTTTCACGGGAGACACCCTCTTCGCTGGGGCTATCGGCAGAACTGACTTTCCAGGAGGATCATTCCAAGAGATAATACAGTCAATCAGAAGAAAGCTTTTGGTTCTGCCTGACCACTTCATAGTCTATCCTGGACATGAGTCCTCTTCTAATGTAGGTGACGAAAAAAAATACAATCCTTTCCTACAAATGTAACCAATATGCCAAAGGAGGTAGACCATGGAAATTGAGCTGACCAGATCAATGGGTCCATTTAGCTTAGAGCACACTTTAGATTGTGGTCAACTTTTTCGATGGAAAAAACTGGATGATTGGTGGTATGGCGTTGTTGCAGACAGTGTGATTAAGATGAAACAGTGTAACGAACGGCTGATTTTTCATGTTATTCCAGAAATCCCAAATCGTGAGTTCATAATGAATTATTTGCGATTAGACGACGACCTATCAGCTATTTTCTCTGAAATAGACAAAGACGAGCACATGAAAGAGGCGATCAGGCTTTTCAGTGGATTGAGATTATGTAGACAAACACCATGGGAATGCCTCATCTCTTACATTTGTGCAACATACAAAAGTATCCCAGCCATTAAAAGAATGATCAATGGTATCTCTCAACGGTTCGGAAAGGAATTGACTTTTGATGACTACACTTTTTACACGTTTCCAAAGCCGACAGACCTAGCACACGTTAGCCAAAAAGAACTGCGAAGTTGTGGTTTAGGTTTCAGGGCTGAGCGGATTTTGGAGACCGCAAAAACTGTTGCCCATGGAAGATTTTCCCTTGAATCTTTGAAGAGCATGACCTATTTAGATGCTAAGCGAATGCTTTTGGATTTACCTGGAGTGGGACATAAAGTTGCTGACTGTGTTCTATTATTTTCTTTAGAGAAGCTTGAGGCTTTTCCCATTGATGTGTGGATGAAACGGGCAATCACAAGCTTCTATGCAACCCATTTTGACTCTTCATTCATTAAGAGAATTACTAGGAAAGGCTCACCCACAACTAAGGAATATAAAACAATTGGTTCTTTCGGGAGGGAATATTTTGGAAGATACGCAGGATACGCACAGGAATACTTGTTTCACCTATTGCGTACTCAACAGAAATTCTAATAACCTGTTTTATCCTTTTATTACTCCCATTGGAACCAAGCGCGCAACACGGGTTGCGATTCCTATTTTATCACTCACATCAACTACTCTATTTACATCCTTGTATGCCAAATCTGCTTCTTCGGCTAAAACAATAGAACTGGCTGATCTGACAATAATTCCTCGGCTTTCCAGAGCCTGTTTCACTTCTCCTCCCCAGAACCTTCGTTTCGCAGCTGATCTACTCATCATGCGACCGGCTCCATGAGCCGTGGACCCAAAAGAAACGTCCATAGCCTTAGTAGTTCCAGCCAGCAGCCACGAGCTTGTACCCATACTTCCTGGAATTATGACAGGTTGCCCCACAGAACGATAATCTGCAGGAATATCCATGTGTCCCGGTGGGAACGATCGTGTTGCTCCTTTTCTGTGCGTCCAAACCTTAATTCGTTTTCCATCTATAGTATGTTCTTCGCCTTTTGCGATGTTGTGGGCAACATCGTAAATCAGATTCAAACCCAAATTGTCGGCTGACCTCTTAAGAACCTCTTCGAAACTCTGACGAACCCAATGAGTAATAACTTGGCGATTAACGAAAGCATAGTTGACAGCGCAAGCCATAGCTTGGTAATAGTCTTGTGCTTCATTGCTTGTGGCTGGTGCACAGGCCAGTTCCCTGTCTGGTATAGAAATGTTATATTTTTGGATTGCTCGTTCCATGACGCGAAGATAATCTGAGCAGACTTGATGTCCGAATCCGCGAGAGCCACAATGAATCAGAACAGTAACTTGCCCTTCATGAGTGACCCCAAATGTTTTAGCCACTTTTTTGTCGAATATTTTGTCAACCTTTCCA
Organism: Thermoproteota archaeon; assembly: GCA_042565955.1. GTDB lineage: Archaea > Thermoproteota > Bathyarchaeia > Bathyarchaeales > Bathyarchaeaceae > Bathyarchaeum. The sequence continues at coordinate 62,953 of JBHORG010000004.1, forward strand.
ATTTCTAGGAAGTGGTTTCCTGATCCAAGGGTACCGCTTTGAGGAAGACCCCTTTGTTTGGCTTTGGATGAAATTTTGTCAGGGTTTGCGCCCTCCATACACCCCTCTTCTTCACAGTGTTTGATATCTTCAGGACGCCCAAACCCCTTCTCTACTGCCCACGTTACCCCCTCAGTGACCAGATGTTCAAGTTCATGTATGTTCAGTCGGAAGTCTTTACGGCAGCTACCTAGTCCGCTGGGAATATTCTTGAATATTGCGTTGGTGAGAGAAGCAAGGAATGGCCTGACATCGCTTTCAGAAAGATTTGTTGATAATAGGCGGACCCCACAGTTGATGTCGTAGCCTACTCCCCCTGGGCTTAAAACTCCTTCATTAAAGTCTGTAGCGGCGACTCCACCTATCGGAAAACCGTATCCTTCGTGACCATCAGGCAACGTGATCGCATACTTGTAAATGCCTGGTAGGTGTGCAACATTCGCACATTGATTAAGTGTTCGGTCTTGTTTTATTTTTTCTATGAGTTGGTTGTCTGCAAAGACCATCCCAGGAACACGCATACCTGATTTGTAACTTTGGGGTATTCGCCAGGTGTAATTATCGATTTTTTCGATGGGAACCGATGGTGCTCGCTCTCGAAATTTTCTTTGTCTGCTCATAGAATCACCATTGAGTAAAGACTTGCAGTAGGGAACTTATAAATTGTAAGTGACCTGTTTTGTGTTAAACTCGTTTATTTTTCCATTTTTTTGTTGCTCAGCTCTATGTTTTAAGTTGCCGCTGTCAACATGTTGTCACCACAATCTTTAAGAATCGCTCTAATCAATGACCATTAAACGGATGTAGATGAAATGTCAGGTGAAGAACCATCTGAAAATGAGCTAGTAAAAGTTGAAACGTTGACCCCCAATTCTAGAGGTGTCAACACCATCGTGAAAGTAGTTTCTAAGGGTGAAATCAGGAGCGTTACTGGACGAGATTATTCTGTACGCCGTGTTGCAGATGCTTTGGTTGGCGACGAGACTGGATCTTTATATATGACCCTTTGGGATGACAAAATAGACGCAATAAATGAAGACGCCACACTAAGTATCACTAATGGTTACATTAACCTATTTAGAGGAAACATGCGCCTAAATATAGGAAAATATGGCAGTTATGAATTAGTTGAAGATTCCCCAATAACTGAAGTGAATAAAGAAAACAACCTTTCTGACAAACGATACGAGCAAGAGAGACGCTTCAACAGAGGCGGCTATGGTGGCGGCCGAGGCGGCGGTAGAGGCGGCTATGGTGGCGGCCGAAGCGGCGGCGGATACGGCGGCGGTGGCGGCGGAAGAAGCGGCGGATATCAAAGAAGAAGGTACTAACCCACTTCTTTTTCATTTCCTTTTTTTAGCTACCGTTTTAGTAGCTATAATTAGATTTTTTTAGAGAAATATTATTGGAACCTAGAAGCTCTTTTATTATTGTTTAGCATTTTTACAAAGCTTCTCATTGGCTAATCTGTTGATTTGGCATTTTCTACAGTCGTTTTTACAGTTTTCGCAAAATATTTTAGCGCTTTCGTTAATTTTGTGGTCCTTTTCTTCTGAGCCAAAAGAAATAATGCTTCCACAGTAATTGCAATAAAGGGCTGTGAATTGCATGCCTTTGGAGTTCGGTCTGAATGAGTTCAGACGATTACATATCATGCATTTGGCTAACTGGATTTTTTGCTTTTTTCCTCAAATACAACATCAATTACAGCTTTGAATATGTTGTAAACATAGCCATCACTAGACTCGAAATCCAAAGGAAGTTTCCCTCTCCTTGTCTAACGTAAAAAGAGTGATTCAAGAAACTTAAGACAAGTTGCAGGATCAGATATGTTTTCAATTTAGAACTATGGTGGTTTGCTGATGTAATGTCTAAGTTCTGGGAGCTATTTCTCTGTTATTTTCGAGTTTTTTTTGGAGAGTTGATAAATTTGTCCAATACAGAAAGAAAGCGTTCTGAATAGGTCAATAAAAGGGTATATGACAACTCTAGCGAATTTTTTGTTCTGAACTGCTCTATACATGTAGACTGACGCCAATATAATTAGGGGTAAGCCAGTAAATCCAAATAATAACAACGGGAAAATGCTGGAACTTGACGTAAAAGTTAGAAAAGATAGTGATCCAACTATCATAAGCCAACTTATGAATCCGAGTACTCCCATGAATGACCATTTAGAAACAGAGTCCTTTAACCGATTTCTTCTTAGCACCAGTCCGCTTCCTTTACCATACTGAAAATTCTGCTTCAGAAAGTCTCCAAGTGTCGATCGATGCTTGTGCCAAACAAAAACTTCAGGGTCCAGAACCATCTTGTAACCCGCGTTGCAAACTCTATCTGCAAACTCAACTTCATCAAAGCCATACTGAATATTCTCGTCAAAATATCCGACTTCCTCGGCTACTTTTCGTCTATAAGCCATGTTGCATCCTGCTGGGTGACGAAAGAAGGGTTTTACCTTTTCAAGTTCTTCACGTTTCGTGAAGCACGGCATCAACCTTACGATGCTGTTATCCGCATATTTCGATACAAAATCTCCATCCAGAGCTTTTGCACTTCCGCCAACGCAACCGACTTTGGGGTCTTTGAAGTTTTCAACTATTTTTGTTATCCAGTTGTTAGGAACTATACAATCGGAGTCTGTGAATGCAATGATTTCGCCGTTGCCACTCTTGATTCCAGTGTTTCTTGCTCTGTTCAATCCTTTTCTATTTTCAATAATTAATTTCACAGGATATTGTTCTACTATTGCCTGAGTTTTGTCTTTGGAGTTTCCATCAACTACAATTACCTCTACCTTGTTTCTGTCGTAGTCCAGTTTTTGTAGAGACTCTAGCAGCTGCTGGATAGTCTCTTCACCATTCCAAACTGGTACAACAACAGTGACTGAAGGAGGTATTTTGTAGTCTTCCATCATAATCGCTTCATATACACTTTCGTAGAGTTCGCAGAAACCAATTTATTTTTTGTGCCAAAAAAGGCTTAAGTTAGCCTAATATTCTTATGAATCGAGAAAAGGTGCAGTAGCCAAAAATAAAATTTTGGTTCAATTTGGTGGTAATTGTGTCCGAAAAGAATGGGAGTTATCCTTCGATCTCGATTGTAGTTGTAAACTTTAACGGGAGAGACCTCTTGAGGCAGTGTTTATGCACTCTTTTGGATACCGATTATCCAAAATATGAAATTGTTGTTGTTGATAACGCTTCTACAGATGGAAGTTTTGCTGAGATAAAGGAGTCTTTTGCATCAGATCCTCGTATAACGCTTGTTGAAAACAGTGAAAATGTAGGGCATTCAGAGGGCTGTAACATCGGCGCAAGATTGACCACTGGTAAATACCTGGTTTTTTTGGATAGTGACATAGAATTCGAGGCTGAGAATTGGCTCTGGGAACTGGTTAATGTAATGGAGCATGATAGAACCGTTGGATTAGCTCAGGCTAAAATTGTGTTATCTGAAGACAAACGTTGTTTAGACTATGTTTGTATGGCTGTTGACGCTTTAGGAACATGGTCTGCGTACTATGGTTCAAAAGAAGAAATGCTTAAAGAGAATTTAGAGATTTTAGCGGCATCTGCAGGATGTTGTATTATTCGAAGAGAGGTTTTTAATCAAGTTGGAGGCTTTGATGCTGATTATTTCATATATGATGATGATACGGATCTTTCTCTTCGTGCAAGGTTGATGGGTTATCGGATATTGTTTGTGCCTTCGGCTTTGGTGATTCATCGAGGCGGCGTTCTAAGGGGTGTAAGTGGAATGATGCTCTATTATTCTTCTAAGAATCGATTGAAAACAGTACTTAAGAATTTTGAACTCAGGAACGTCTGGTGGAGATTTTCGGTTTTGATTTTTTTCACGCTAATTGTGTCTGCGGGTTTTTTTGCGGTAAAGAAACATGATGAAGCCAAGGCAACTCTGAAAGGGTTGTTGAATCCGATTGCAACTTTGCCCAATATATGGAAAAAGAGGCTTGTGGTTCAGTCCAAGAGGCGCACAAGAGATTCTGAACTTGTTAAAGGCGGTTTCATAAGAAACGACTTTCAGTCAACACTTCAGGATTTCAAAATAAAACTAAAACACATGTAAACAAAATTTGATTTATAAATAGGAACCGAAAATCTATAAGTCGTTAACAATTTTTTAGGATAGTTGTCATAAAAGTTGACGGAATGTTGGTGTCAGAACAAATGACAGATGAACCGAAATTTGTTGCTTGAGGCTCTCTCCGAGACCGATCCCAGAGAAATCCTCATCTATGGTATGTATGTCAAAAAAGTCTTCAGTCCAATTATCTGGGCTAAACAGAAAGATCATATCGAAAAAACAATGGAAATGCTAACATCTGCTATCAGTAAAAAATAATCATTTATCCTACTTTCATGATTTTTCAATCGCAAGACAACTTTTTTTGGGTCCAATTTTCTTATTTCTTATTCACAGAATCAAACAGAGATCTAGGCCTCGAAGTAGAGCGCAATTTATTATGTACTCCTGATAATGAACTTTAAGAGAGGCTAAGTTTTAGGTTGCTTGACAGAAATACTCTTCGGAGAAACGCTCTAATCTTGGTCTGGATAGGCTTTCTTTGGAATTTCTTAGAGGCTGGGGTAGCTCTTTGGTCTGCCGTCGCTGCGAGCAGTGTGGCTCTTTTTGCTTTTGGATTAGATAGCATAATAGAGATTTTTACTGGAGCTGTTTTGATTTGGAGATTGAATCTAAGGAAAGAACAGGAGGAAGAGGAGGCTGAAAGCAGTGCTTTGAAAGTAGTTGGTGGGACCTTTTTTGTGTTAGCTGCTTTTGTGATTTTTCAGACCTTAGCTACTTTAATTGGTTTTTTATTTGAACCACAAGCAAGTCCAGCGGGAATAGTCCTTGTTATAGCCAGTGCACTAGTAATGACGGTTTTATATCGTGAGAAGTCGAGGCTGGCAAAACAATTGGATTCTCGTGCTCTTCGAGCTGAAGCGATAGAAAGTTTGATGTGTGATCTTCAAGACTTAACTATCCTCGTAGGTCTGGGACTAAATGCTCTATTTGGTTGGTGGTGGGTAGATCCTATAGCTGCCTTATTCTTAATTCCATTCTTTTTGAAAGAAGGATTGGAATCATTCAGATAAGTTAGAACCGTCACAATTTCAAACAAAAGGGGATTACGGTCTAATGTGTCCCCTGCCTAGTATGAAGAATTTTGTGGTCGTTAACTGCTGGGCGCTCATTGGTCCTCTTGCGTGAAGTTTCTGGGTGCTGATTCCGATTTCTGCTCCTAAACCAAACTGATTTCCATCCGTGAAGCGTGTGGAAGCGTTCCAGTAGACTGCTGCAGCGTCTACTTCATTGATGAATTTTAGTGCCTTGTTAAAATCTGCTGTTAATATTGATTCTGAGTGTTTAGTGCCATACTTGTTGATATGAGCAATCGCCTCGTCTAAACCTTCTACTATTTTTATGGCGATAATCAGATCAAGATATTCTGTTCCCCAGTCCTCTTGAACGGCTGGCTTTAAGTTCGGAAGCAACTCCATGATCTTTTCGTCCGCTCTAACTTCAACTCCGTTTAGATTGAGCGCCGAAACAACCTTTGGTAAGAAATGTCTTGCAACATTCCTATGGACTAATAGTTTTTCTGCGGCGTTGCATGTTCCAGGTCTTTGGCATTTGGAGTTGATTACTATGTCTATTGCTCTGGTTAGGTCGGCGTCTTCTTCAATGTAGATATGGCAGTTCCCTGTTCCTGTTTCTATGACGGGGACTGTTGATTTTTCTACTACTGTTTTGATGAGGTTGGCTCCTCCACGAGGAATTAGCACGTCTATGTATTCTCTCATTTTCATGAGCTTCTCTGCGTAGCTTCTGTCTGTTACTGGAACAACCTGAATAATATCCTTAGTCAATCCTGTCTTTTCCAGTGCGGTTCGTAGGGCGTTTCCTATTGCCTTGTTAGAGTTTATGGCATCTGAGCCACCCCTCAGAATTATCGCATTTCCTGATTTGATGCATAGACCAGATGCTTCTGATGTTACATCAGGTCGGGACTCGTATATTATTCCGATTACACCTAAGGGTACACGAAGCTTACCAATGATCAAGCCATTTGGGCGGGTCCATGTTTTCACAATTTCGCCTACAGACTCGGATAATTCTGATACTTCCCTCAAATTACATGCCATGCTTGTTACTCTTTTTTTATCTAGAATCAATCTGTCAATTAGTGCCTCTTTTACGCCTTTGGTTCTGGCAACTTCAACATCCTTTTGATTCGCCTCCAGAATTTCTGTACAACATCTTTCGAGGGAGTCTGCCATGTTACATAATGCCTTGTTTCTCTGTTCAGCGGAAGCTTTGGCTAGCTGCGTCGAAGCAGTTTTTGCTCTTTTACAAATTTCTAAGATCATAATTTTTTCACTTCTTAATACATATATTTTTTCGGGCAACAACCTCTTTGCGGCGAAGATAACCAAGAACCTTTTTGATTTGATTTGTTTTTAATCCTTTAATAATACTGATTTCTCCGCTGTTATAATTGGGATTACCCTTTGCAAACTCGATACCATTCTGATCGACCAATCCAACAACATCGCCCTCACTAAATGTTCCAGCTACCTTAACCACGCCCACCGGAAGAATGCTAGCTCCCCGCAAAATCGCCTTTTTGGCCCCCTCGTTCACGAAGATTTGTCCCTTAACTGAAGCTCCATACGCTATCCATCGCTTTATTGACGGTAGTCGATCTTGTGGCTTGAATAAGGTTCCTATCTGCTTTCCTGCAATTATGTCAATGATTCCATTTTCCTTTTTACTGTTAGCTATTACTAAAGGTACACCGCTGGATGTGGCAATTTCAGCCGCTTTTAGTTTTGTTTTCATTCCGCCTTTGCCCAATCGGCTTTTTCCTTCCACTTCACATTTGATTTCTGGTGTTACCCGTTCAACCGTTTTGATTAGTTTTGCTCCACGTTTATTAGGATTCATTGTATACAAGCCGTCTACATTAGAGAGTATGATGACTAAGTCTGCTTCTAGGGCGTTAGCCAGTAGAACTGAAAGGATGTCATTGTCGCTAAAGTTTACTTCATAACCTTTTGTCACTGGAACTAGCTCATCGGTGGATGTTACGTCATTCTCATTGATGATGGGAACAATACCTAGTTGCAGAACCATTTCTAGAACATCACAAATATGCAGATAAGAGGCTCTGTTAGACAGATCTTCTGCGGTGAGTAAGATTTGAGCAACCTTTAGGTTGTGCTTTCTGAAAAGTTCACGGTATTTGGACATAATTATGCTCTGTCCAGTAGCTGCTGAGACCTGCTGAAAGACTATATCGTTGGATTTGGGGGGTATGTCAAGCTCGGCTATGCCTGCGGCTACGGCTCCAGAAGTTACAAAAACAATCTTGTTGCCATTCTTTATTGCTGTGGCAATTTGGTCAACTAACCTGCGCATTAATTCCAAGTCTAGACTACCGTTGCTCTTTGTTAAACTTCCAGTTCCAACTTTCACGACAATCAGTTTTGAAGACATACCAGCTCTTCTTTTCTTAAAGATGCATTTCTCCTATAAGCCTTGTTAAGATCTAGTATACTGCTTTAAACATGAAATGGTTAAAATTTATTTACAAAAAATGGCAGCACGCTTATGCGATATTCTATCGTAGACTCTGGTTGAAAAAAAGTTTCTGGTATTTTTTCATCGGTCGATTGAAATAATACATATTTCGTAGAAAAAAAGGGAGGTGTAACAAATTGAATGTTAAAAAGCCTTCAAGGGAATTATCAGCCACCGAGATTATTTCGTTATCTTTCAATCTTTACCGTTCTAAATTCTTGCAGTTTTTCTTGCCTTTTCTGGTCCAAGGTCTAATAATAGGAACGTTCAGTTTTGTTCTAACATCAGCATTTCCCATGCCCGAAACTCCCACTTTGCCCAATTCTCCAAACACCTCATTTTATTATGAGGAATTGTTTCCATGGTTCTTTTCTTTTATTTCAACTGTCATCGTGATAGGTGTTTTGTCTGGTCTTGTATCGTGTATTGTAGGAACAACGACCACTGGTATCGTTGTAAAAAATGCTTCGGACCAAATAGAGAGTGGGACTTCAAATCTCAGAGTTAGTTTCAACTTTGCAGTATCTAAGCTTCCATCATTGCTTCCTGCACAGTTTGTTGCTGGATTATTGGTAGTAATTGGAATGCTTTTTTTCATAGTGCCTGGCGTAATTATCGCCATAATGTTTTCATTAATAATTCCCACAATAATTGTTGAGTAGAAAGGCTCCTTTGAAAGTTTGGGAAGAAGTAGAGTGCTTGTAAGCAATCGTTGGCAGGAGACCTTTATTGTGGGTCTATTTTTGGGCATAATTTCTATCATTGTCACCGGTGCTGCATTTGTGCTATCAATTCCTTTCAACACTACTAATCTAATGGTGAATCCATTTCTCACCAACATCATAATAGCATTTGTAGGTCCAATTTATCCAATTGCAGTAACTTTTCTATATTATTCAATGGTTATTCGAGAAAATCCACATCCACCAACACTCTAATCTAACATCAGTCAAAGAAACATGTAGTTCAAGGTTCTTTGAATTGAAAAACTTTAGTTGACCTTAAAATACAATCCTTAGCTGTAATATGGCTTTTATCTCAAAGAATCAAACCGTAGAAACTGAATATTGTTTCTTTTGAGGACAATCGCTTCAGTAGTCAAGGTTTCTTTACAAAAACTCTTTTCTACTGATCGAAGTAGAAGTAATATCAGGGGCCCATATGTGGGGAATAAAGGGCAAGGAATCTAATACGTTCATTGGAATTATTCCCATAATTATTACAGCCTTACTTGTTGTAGGAATTTTTGTTTGTCAACCCGTTTCCAGCTGTTATGGTCCCCACATCACCGCCAGTCTTTCAGCTTCTGAAATATCTATAAACGAGAATATTACCGTAACCGGAACCGTTTGTCTTGGAACTGAAGAAGGTCCAACAAATCTTACAGTAAGAGTGACATTTGTAAAGCCCGACTACGGTTGGATAGAACATTTTGTTCAAGCTGACAACGAAACCGGAGAATTCACTGTAACTCAAAAACTAGAAATGGCTGGATACTGGAATGTATTTCCTATCCTGGGTCACATAACTGACAGGTTGGGAGTAACTGTCACTGATCCATTATATGACCCTTCAAATCCCCCCCCAATAGTTGGATCACCATTTAAGCCTAACGCTCTGCTAATTACTGCAGCTGTTACCACTGTAAGCATCAGTGCAATAGTAGCAGTGACTGGACGAAAGAAAAAGACACGAAAAATTAGCTCTTTAAGATTGTTTATCCAAGTAGGCTTGGTTTTCCTAATTTTCTTTGGTATGTTTATTGATCACGAAATTCTACCACAACCCGCTAGCAAAATACCTGTCCACGAATTTTTAATTGCAACAAATGTGTTTGGAGTCGAAATGTCTGATGGTTTTCCAGTTCCTTTCTTTGGGTGCTACTATCCCTGTGGAAAAACCGTAACCTGTGCACTTTGGGAAATTCAGACATACATTTATCCTTTCTGGCAAACCAACCGTGGTTGGGGTGTAGATTACAATTCTTCTGGGTTAGTTAGATTGGCAATAGTTTTCGGATCAGTTATGTTGTTGTCTGTTCTTTTGGGAAAATTCTTTTGCGGATGGGTTTGCCCATTCGGTTTGTACATGGATTTGCTTACATACATAAGAAAAGCAGTAAAAATACCGCATCGAGATCTCTCAGAAGACTTCAACAAAAAATTTCATCAACTCGGATACGTAATATTAGCCCTTATTATAGTGCTAAGCGTCATTTTCGGCTCAGAAGCCATAGCAAACGCCCAATTGATTCCCGGAACCGAAGAAGGTGGATTTATTTACCAGTACTTTTCTGCGCCTTTCTGTCAGGTATGTCCTATGAAGCCATTCTGTGTACTACTACAATCAAGTGTTGGATTGATACGCCCAGAATGGATTGGTCAAGTAACGACAGGACAATTCTATGAATTAGGCTATTACATAACATCTCTGAATCTAATCGTTTTAGGCGTAGTTACAGTGTCAGCATTCCTGTATAGGCGAGCATGGTGCAGAATTTGTCCACTGGGAGCATTAATTGCATTGTTTCATCGTTTTCCACCATTCAAGTGGGTTTCTGTTCTTCGTTTAGATAAGGTTGAGGAGAAGTGCACCAAATGTGGAATATGTAAAAGGATTTGTCCAACACAGGTTACGGAAGTATATGATGAGAAGGGTGGAGACGTTACAACATCAAGTTGTATACTGTGTCTGCGTTGTGTTGAAATGTGTCCATACGAAGATGCTTTACAACTAAAAGCTGCGGGAAAAACAGTCTTGAGGTCAAGAAACTGGCTAGATTAAAAAAAAAGTGTGAGGTCTATTGAAAAAGACAAAGGCTACTTTGGTTATTATATCCATCTTATTCAGTGTGTGTTCTATGTATATTCTGTCTGTTCAATCATCCGGGATGATTTTTATCAATGTCGATGGCACTATTGAAGGAACAGATAAGATTCAGCGTGATGGTAACTTGTATACTTTCACAGCTGACATCAAAGAATCTTATGGAATTATTGTTGAAAAAAAAGACATTATAATTGATGGAAAATGTCATACCATAGAAGGAACACCCAGAATTCTACCAATCGGTTCATGGGACTATGGAATAGAACTATCAAATGGTACTGGTGGCAATGTGACCATCAAGAATCTGAAGATTGTAAACTTTAATATTGGCATCTATATCGGTACAGCAAACAATACAGTAACAGGAAATATGATAACGGGTGGCAATGTAGGCATTACCATGGCTGAATCTCCTAACACTATCGTCGGTAACATTTTAGGAGATAACATTGAAGGCGTCTTCTTGGGGCCAATCCTGTACAATCACACAAAGGTTTACAACGTATTCTATCTAAACAGTTTCTTGAACAACACAAGGCACATATATGACTGTGAATGTACCAGCACACTCTGGATGCAGCACCTGAACATTTGGGATAACGGTACAAGTGGAAATTATTGGAGCGATTATGACGGCATTGATGAAGATAAAGATGGAATTGGTGATACTGCCTACTCAGTTACTGATGATGATGTTGATATGTATCCACTTATGGAGCCTCTAACCCTATCCTTAACTGAAAACAATGGCTTCCTAGGTATGGACTTATCGTTAGAAATTGGTTTTGCTATTACAGCCGGGATAGTTGTTGTAATGTTAACTATTGCATATGTTATTTTAAAACGTAGAAATAATCAAACATTGAAAAAGATCAACTAAACGTCACTCATTTTAAGAACAATAGATCGGTGAATATCTTTATCCTAGCTTGAGATAATCTAATACTCCTAATGTCAAAACGGAAACTCCTAGCAGGACAAGGAATGTTCCCCCGAGTATTGATACCCATTTTCTGAAAAGTGGAGCTTTTTCAAGAAGCCAACCAATTGCTCCTCCAAGAAACAGCACAGGCGATAATGCTGTTCCCAAACCAAAAAGAACTGCTAATAATGTTAAATTAACTTGCGAGAATGTAACGGCATATAAGAGGAGAGCCACAAGGGGGGGACATAACACAAAACCTCTAGTTATGCCCATAGAAAAGGCTCGAACATCAAATCTTTGCTTTACAGTTTTTAAGATTCCATGAGGTTCAAGGTTGTTTGCTCCACAAGTGCCTCCGGAAGATTTCTTGTAGAATATACTTATTCCGATAACTATAACAACAATACCAAAAATTATTGAAAAAAATTCTTGGTATGAATTGAAGAAAGTGTCACTTACCACAGTTTTGAATAAACCGATTAGGGTTCCTATGATCCCGTATGCTATTATCCGACCTGAATTAAAGATGGCGGTGACTGTCACTCCTTTACGGAATCCTGCTTTGATTCCTGCAATGTAGCTTACTAGATATGGTAAGCATGCTGATGTGCAGAAGGTAAGTCCATATAAAAACCCTAATGCTAGGGATGCGAGGTAGGGATTTGAAATCTGCTCTAGTAACGTCATCTATTCCTAAAGCTCCTCATGGGGTATCTGTGAAAAAAGTTTTCCATCGCTCATGAACAGCAAACTATCCGTATATTCCTTGATATAATCTGCGTGAGTGACAGCTACAACAGTTTGACCCTGGTCTTTGCTAACCTTATGGCATATCTTTAGAATCTCCTTTCCAGTATTAGTGTCCAAGTTTCCAGTAGGTTCATCCAAGAGAAGAATTCTAGGCTTGTTAGCAAATGCTCGAGCAATAGCTACTCTCTGCTGTTCTCCCGCACTCAATTCTCCCGGAAGATGATGAGCCCGCTGCTCTAGTCCCATCACCTCAAGAAGTCCTATAGAGCGTTTAAGGCGATCACTTCTCAACATATTTGTTGGAGCTAAGGCAGCTTCTACATTCTCGATGGCAGAAAAAGTGGGGATCAAATTGTATGCTTGAAAAACGAAACCAACTTTCTCACGTCTAACATTAACCAACTCATTTTCATTAAGCTTTGACAGCTCTAAGCCATCTAGGATTACTTTGCCATTGGTAGGTTTGTCAAGTCCTCCTAACAGATTAAGAAGGCTGGTTTTACCGCTTCCAGATGGACCTAGAATCGTGAGGAATTCGCCTTCTGGAACATCTAAAAAGACGTTATCAACAGCTTTTACTTCATCGAAGCGTCCTTTATGATATGTTTTTGTTAGGTTTGAAGCCATAATCATGTTATTTTGCATCTTTCAATTTCTCCAACCTATACTGTTCTAAGAGCCTCGATAGGGACTAACCTAGCCGCCCTCAAGGAAGAAAATAATCCTGTAATAATCGCACTTAGTATTGCTATTCCAAAACCTAAGCTGAGAAGTATTGGATCAATACTTACAAATTCTAGAGCTCCTCCAATTCCTCCCCCTATCGTAGAGAGAACATACGAAGCGAACACATAACCTAAAGAACAGCCTAGTGCGCCTCCTATGATTCCTTGTATGGTGGATTCGATTACAATCTGGGTTACGATATTACTGTTGCTCCAACCTATGGCTTTCAGTATTCCTATCTCTTTGGTGCGTTCTGCTACATTACCCAGCTGAGACCTGACTATGAAAAGAATAGTGATAATTGCTAAAGCAATCGAAATGTTCCACGCAGTATCTTCATTTATTTGGATAATCCCTGATGCCGTCTCAGCTAAATCCGAACCAGTTAATGTGCTTGAATTAGGCCACTTTTCTTCCAATACTGCAGCGATTTGTTCTACATCACCAGGGCTACTCACTCGAATAAGACCCATGTTCACTAATCCAATCGGTTTTTCAGGCAAGACTTCTTGGACAACTGGTAGATTCACGTAAATATGGGACTTCATAATGTTTGATGCACTAACCTCAACTATTCCTATCACCTCAAAATCTGCTGCATAATTAACTGTTGAACCTAGTGTGAGGTTGTTCAGTTCCGCATATTCTTTATCAACAAGCGCCACAAATCCATCGTCAGGAGTAAGATACCTTCCCGCAATAACGGAACTCTGCAAAACGGCATTTGTTTCTATTTCGGAGGGATCGATACCCGTAAACACCATAGCCCGTAACCTGTGCATTAGTATCGGTACTGCACATTCAACCTCAGGGACATCCCCTATTTCAGTTAGAAGCGTTTGGTTGAACGGATATGAAAAAAGGTGATTAACGACATAACAGCCAGTGCTCGTTGGCTTGACAGGCGCATTGTATATGAAGATTATGTCTGTTCCTATGTTGTTAAGGGGAACTGAGGTGCATGTTTCCCAACCTCTAGCCGCCATAACCAAAGTTATTAAGGTACTGATAGCGATAACGAAGCCGGCAATGTTTACTGCGGTCCGATATTTTCTTTTTCGTATTTCTCGGATAGCATACATAATAGATATCAAACAGTTAACCTCGTTTGATGTTCAAGAAGAAGATGAGTGAAGAGGATTGTCGGAGTTTATGTTTGTGGGAGATTGACATAACCGACGGGAAAGAAAATGTAGTTCCAGATTTGTGACCAGTCAATAAAATCGTAAAATTTGTTATTATTTTTCTTGTTCCATTAACCATAACAATTGATCGTGTATGGACTTTAACGTAAAAGTTTTTTTGTAAAGGTTTCTTGACAAAAATCAATGTTCTGCTTGAGAACATTTCTATACTTCTGGGAGGATTGAAAGGTTGACCTGAGAAGAAAATTTTCGGGTGATAGCATGAATACCGAGTTATCAAGGAACAAAAAAAGAGTAAAAGAAATTTGAGTAATCTATTTAATGTAAACGATAAAGAAAGACTTGATATTTATCCAAAAATAGTGGTGTGAAGTAGCATACCATCCAAAACCCCCACCAGATATGACAGGACCCAGAAAATTGTTGTTAATTGTGCTATCCTTCTGCTCTTAGTTGCAAATGATGTTGACCCAGGACGCCAAAGTGTAACAAGCCACGTCCCAAAGACTAATGCTGGAATTGAAAAAACGGCATGCAAGACGTTCATAACCAAACGCAAAGTTGTCCCGACATACATCTCCAAGGAACTAAGGGGACCCATAAACAGTACCGCAGAAAATCCAACAAACCATGCACACATTACTACTAACATTGTAATCTCGTGCACAAAATAGTTGCCTTTTTTTCTGAACCACATGCTCACTAAGACCAAACCTGTCCAAAAAGTTTGCATAATAAGATTGAACTCAGCGAAACTCATGCCAATCTCATAAAAGGGGAAGAAGAGTATAATTCCAATCTCCACCAAAACAACAATGATGATGGTAAGGACTGCGAGCTTTCCCTGCAAAGAGGGACACAAAGTAAGTTTTTCTGTTTTTTTTGTTCGTGTAACAATCATCAATGAAGCCAGTATCAAAACTGCCAACACTAAAATTACTGCAGCCAGCCCGTAAAACACCATCTGGTTTATTCCTAGAAATTTGTCAGGGTTCCACATGTTTGTAGCGATTGCGTGTATGGTAACAGTCAAGTCCTCAATGTACCAGCCATCCTTATTTGTCACGTTTCTAAAATGTTCCGAAGATCCAACAAACACGCCAGTAGCTTTATCCCATTCCTTGTGCCGAAATGAGTCGTCTCCATATGTTACAGTTCGGCTTGCGCCTAACACAGTCTTTTGCTCCTGACTTTGAACAGTTACGTTAACGGGTTTTCCGGTGTGTTCTGAGGAATCATAAAACATGTCTCCCGGACTAAGATTTGAAGGAATAATTATCCACCCTCCAACATTCCCTTCAGTAACGTTAAACTTCCAAACGGCAGTGCCCATTGTCCCATTCGCATACCTGGTAGTAAGATTCACTGAGAACGCTGCACCTTGAACTGGCAAAATCTCTATTCTCATCCACCTAACGTCATGTGTCGGAGGTGATGTACCAGTACCAGTTACGCTAATGTCGTACTCAATCCAATCCCCTTCTTTGACACCTACCGAGGGCTCGTCGTAAGCGAGGGTGGGTGAGGCAATGATTGAAACAGAAAATATTATGCTTGTCAGAATTAAAGCAGTGAAGGCTTTCACTTCTCATCGATTTATATGAGTTTATCTGGCGATTAAAGCGTTTTTATCAAGTTTTCTTGACCAAAGAAGCTAGCAATACGCTTTTTTGGTCAACGTTTCTTGACCAACTAATGATTCTTTTTTGGTCAAGGTTTCTTGATAAAAATCTTTTTCCCCATTAATAACTAAGGTATTAGTGGTGCCTTTAGTGGGAGATAAAAGGGCAACTATCATGCTAGTATTGGTTCTATGTTTTGCAGTCTTTGCCATTCCACAAATTGGAGTAGTCAATGCACAAGCTAAAACAATAGTCGTTCCAAACGATTACACTACTATTCAAGAGGCCATCGATAATGCGTTTGATGAGGATATTGTTTTAGTAAAAAGTGGAACATATACTGGAAGTGTAGTGATTAACAAATCCATAACTCTTGTAGGGGAAGATAAAGAGGAAACGATAATCCTTGGAGATTGGAGTCTGAATGGTACTATAGTTTTAGTACAGCATAATGGAGTTGTTGTTAAGAATCTTACAATGAAAGCTGTTTATAATTCTGGTCCAAGTGGAAGAGGGATTCATTTTCTTCATGTTCAGAATTGTCAAGTATTAGACTGTATTTTTCAATGTGGTATTGGAGTTTGGCTTTATGGAGCTTTTGATAATGTAGTAATAAATAATCAGATTATTGGTAAAGGTGTTTCGATGCCTAATACTGCTGGGATTAAGCTTCAACATTCTCAGCGAAACACCATAAATGGAAATGATATAAGGGGATACACCCATGGTTATGGAATCATTTTTGACTCTTCTACTGATAACTATTTGGTTGGAAATCAGATTTCAAACAATTATCATGAAATATTAATCAGAGATTCCAATAACAATAATATAGAAGACAACAATGTTTCAACCTCTCTAAGCATATTTATGAGTCCTACAGACCAAGGTATGCTTGAAAGTTATGGTATCAGAATTCAAAACTCTTCCAGTAATAAAATAGTAGGTAACTCGGTTTTAGCTTGTCCTAAAGGAATACGAATCGTATCTTTCTCATCTCATAATCTCATTGAAAACAATACCATATCAGACAGTTGTTATAATGGACTTGAATTCGTTGAAAATGCAAATTACAATCAAGTAACAGCCAATACTATAATGGATAACTGGGCTGGAGTTAATTTTTGGAATTCTTCATACAATATTATTTACAATAACAATTTCATAAATAACGAAGTTTCAATTAGCATTTACTCGATAGATGATAGAAATTTTTTTGATAATGGAACTATTGGTAACTATTGGAATAAATATGCTGGTAGAGACAACGATGGTAATGGAATAGGTGAAACTCCATTTATTATAGATGTAAACAACCAAGACAATTTCCCATTAATCAACATAATTCCAGAATTATCCTCATGGATGATTGTACCATTATTTGCAGCCGGAATGTTTGCTGCATTAATATCCAGAAAAAAACTAACAAAACTTAGAAAATACACAAAAAGCTGAAGGACGACCGTTCTAGATTGGTTTATAGTGGGCTACTCTATTACCGCTAATAGAAGAAATATATAAACAAAACAAGAATTATGTTTTAGTTTAACTTATTATCTAAAAATAAATATTGGGAACAAATCGCTATCACTTTCTTATCATAAAACGATGTTGATACCTCTTAAGGTTAGATCCAAAAAGACTTCGTTGAACTTTGCATTTATAACACTTCTTTTAAATCACAGGGGAGGTAAAGTGTCTGCTCTGCAAGAAATGCACCTAATAAGTTACAGTAGAATCGTCCTTCTAGCTTATCTATGTGTTTACATGTCTTGCATATACTTTCTGTTCCAGAGTATTTTCCAAGCACAGTTTGGTTAGTCATCGTTAGTTCTTCTGTTTTTCATCTACATTAAAATCCTTTCGGAGCATAAATACACCTTCTAATGACCAGCTTCATTTCTATTTTTAACGTTGGTATTGAGTGTACTTTCGATTATATCTTCTTCTTTTGGTAAGCTCTTTTTTATCTCTCAATAAGTGAGTTTGCGGGTGGCTGTTTCAAGTTTAGTTAAGAGTGTTAATGATTGATGTTGTTCATGTTATGGTATCTATGCTTGTTTAAACTCGTTTCAGGGCTAATTATGGAAAAAGAACAGTTATTGACAGTTAAAGATATATCTACATGTTAACAACAGTTATTTCGGTCTTTTATACTATTTTTCGACTGGGTGTTAGAATTTGATCTCATGGAAGTATTCTTTTGAGAAAATAGGTAAGGATTTGGAATTAGCTAGGAAAAAGAAGCAAGCTCTTGACAATCTTTTCAATTCAGGTAAAATTTCGGCATGCACATATGATTCACTTGATAATCAACTTATTAATATGATTGCTGATATCGAAATGCGCCAGAAAATTCTCGTCGATAATTTAGCCTCTAAAGTAGAGGATCTAGAAAAACAGATCGGTACTTTGGAAGTATTTCTTGCACAGTCTGAAATTCAGTATGTTGCAGGAGAGATTGACGAAGAGTTGCATGCCAACGAAACGAGTGCTTTTTCAAATGGTCTCGGTTCGTTAAAAAAGCAGTTATGTTCTCTAAAGGAGGCGGTAGGTACCTTTACACCTGCAGTTATGGAATCAATACCCATATCTGCACCTGTAGAAGCTGAACCTTTGGAATTCGTTGAAATGCCAGATGAAGCGCCAGTTGAAGAAACTGTTGAAATGCCTGTTGAGGCAACTCTTGAAGTTCTCGAAGCTCCTGTAGCTGAAGAAGTCGAAGAGACCTTCGTTGATGCTGTTGAGGTTCCTGAACTTGCAGTTGAGGCTCCTGTTGAGGCGTCAGTTGAGGAAACGCTAACTCCTTTTGTTGAGGTTCCTGTTGAAGAGGAAACAGTAGAAGTTCTTGTTGAAGCTCCTGAAATTGTGGTTGAGGAGGCTGCTGAAATTGCAGTGAATGTTCAAGTTGAATCTCCGATAGAAGAAACTATTGCTGCTCCAGTTTATGCTCCTGTTGAAATGCCTGTTGAGGCGCCAGTTGAAGTTCCAGTTGAAACTCCTGTGGAGGAATCAATTGAAGAACTAATAACTCCTTCCGAAGCTCCAGTTGAAGAAAAGATTCTAGAAACTCCTGTTGAAGATCCAATAAACGTTGACTCTATCTTTGACGAGTTAACAATCGAAGAATCCCAAGAAACGCAGACCACTGATATACCTGAGGAAATAGTTGACGTAAGTCCTGAAGAGACCGTTGAAATACCCTCCACTGAAGAAGTAATCGAGGTAGAAGTTATTTCTGAAGCACCAATGGAAGAGATTACAGGTGCAGAGGAATCTGAAGTCTTTGAAGAATCCGATATTGAAGAGAAAACGGCCGAAACAACTAGCACCGAAACTATCCCAGAAGAAGAAGCTGTTACCGAAGAAGCTGCAAACGACGAAGAACTAACCATTGAAGAAGACTACGACAGCCTCTAGACAAAAAAGAAGTAATCTTTTGTCTAGCTCCTAACCCTTTCTTTATCCTTTTTTTGTATATGCAACAACAATATAATGGAAAATTACGGAGATTCTATGAGCCCTCCAGATCTGAAGCGAGTATGAAAGGTTATATTATTGTTGCTTCTATTGTTCAAATTGTTTTTACTATTGTACTGTTAGCTATGTGCATACGTAACATTTATGAATGGTGCGTGAGGCTAGACATCAGCAGAGAAGCCAATTAGTATGGGAAGGATATGTGTGCCAATTCAGAAAAGTGACTTCATAATTGTTGATTACACAGCTAAAGTTAAAGAGACGGGAGATGTTTTCGACACAACCTCCGAGGAAATCGCCAAAGAGAGCAAACTCTACAAAGAGGGAGAACTCTACGAATCAAAACTCATAGTAGTTGGAGAAAATTGGGTACTTAAACCCCTAGACGAAGCTCTCCTAACATTCAAAATCAAGAAGAAAGAATCAGTAGAAATTCCTCCAGAGAAAGCTTTCGGAAACCGAGATTCCGAAAAAGTAAAACTTGTACCAATCAGGCGACTTGCAGCCCGCGGAATAAACCCCCAAGTGGGAGCACAAATTGAGTATGACAAAAGACTCGCCACTGTACGAACCATTGGGTCTGGACGAGTAACACTTGACTTCAATCCGCCGTTGGCGGGCAAGACTCTAGTTTACGAGGTTACAGTCAATAAGAAACTTAAAACTGCAGACGAAAAAATTTCTGCACTTGTTCACCGTCGAATACCCGCGGTAGAGGATAAAAAATTCATCTTTAACATTGGAAAAACAAACGTTACGATGGATATGCCTGATGAAGCCTTTTACGTTGAAGGTATACAGCTAGCAAAACGAGGAATAGCACTAGATATACAACGGTTTCTACCCGAACTAACAACTGTCAAGTTCGTTGAATCTTTCATAAATCCAGAAGCTGCTAAAAAGCCTAAAAAAGGAGCAAAAAAGAAAGCCGCCAAGAAACCTGCAAAGAAACCTAGAAAAGAAACAGCAAAGAAGACCCCTGAAAAGAAAACCAAAAACACAGTCGCAAAGAAAACCGTAAAGAAACCAATAAAGAAAGCCACAAAGAAAACCAGCTAAATACCAATTTCGCCGTTAAATTAGAGTAATCTATTAGTCTTTTTTTATGACTTTGACTTCAATGTTTGCTGCCGTTTGGGCAGCATACGATACAATGACTGTTGTCTATTGTTGGATCAGATAGTGAACATAATTCACACATTACACCGTTTTTTCTAATTATTCCGCAGATGTAGCAAAGTTTTTCTGAAAGTTTATATTTATTCATTTGTCCATTAGCCAAAGAGGAAACTGTTTCTTTTAGAACAATATTCGCTTCTTCTATCCTTTGAACTTCAATAACTGTGCCTCTGTAGAATCTTGTGTATTTGCTCACTGCAGTTTGAGTTATTCCTAATAGTGCAGCTACATCTTTTTGTTTGAGTCCATAAAACTGTATAAGCTCTCTTGCTATGGCTGATCGGATGGCTGGAATTACCGATTTAACTGCAACTTCGCAGGGTAGAAGCAAATTCTTTCACTGGTTATATTATTATTCTGGAATATATATAAGCATGACGTATGTCATATTTTTTTAAGTGTAACAACGAGAAAACAAACAGGAAACACGCAAAACTCAAAGACTCAAAATTAACTCAATACCTCATTTGTTGTTCTATTTACTACTGAAAATGAAACCCAATATCTTCTCTTTCTCAATAAGAGAATTAATTACCATATCAGGATGTTCTTCTTGAAGCTCCTTTTCACTATAGACTCCCGAAGAAACAGCTATGCACTTCATGTTTGCCTCCTTAGCGGCTTTAACACCAAAAACCGAATCTTCAACAACCACACATTCTATTGAGTCCACTCCCATCTTTCTTGCAGACATTAAGAAAACTTCAGGATCAGGCTTCGGATTTACAACTTCATCTGCAGAAACCACAACATCAAAATACGTATCAATTCCTTTCTCAAAAAGTAACTTGTCAACAACTTTTCTATTACTCATAGTTGCTAACGCAATCCTCATTTTTCCATGTAGAGCCTCCAAAAGTTCAGTTACTCCATCAAAAAGGCTTACACTACCTGTGAGTCCTACCTGAATTCCAATTTTTTCTCCTGCAACCTTTTCTAGAATCAAAACATCAAATTGCATATGGCATTCTCTGAAGGCTTCAATAATGGTTTTTTTTGTTCCAATTCCAATTCGTCTTTCTATGAACTCATCATTAACAACGCAATCCGCTACTCTTAATGCATCCTGGAAAGACTGTACTACCACCCTCTTAGTATCCGCGAGTGTTCCATCTAAATCAAAGATAACTGCTTTAGCCATTAACATCCCAATTCATAAATTCAATGTTGCTTATCGTTCTAGAATGAACGGTTTTTCATAGTATATCTTCTTAGTTGGAATCCGGTCAATTAACATTTTCTCACCGAATTTCCCAGTTACACCAAATGGAATAAGTTTCTGGGCTAATAGAACTGCCGACTCAAGTTTCTGTGTACTTCCAGAATATACCTTGTATAGTACATCTCCTGTTGTAACCTTGTCTCCAAGTTTCTTTTTCAACAGAACTCCAGCTCCCTTAATTTTGGGAGCCCCTGCTTCTCTTGCTATATGCGCTATTGACCGGTTGTTTATCCATTGAACTCTCCCAGTCTCCTCTGAATAAATCTCCACAACTTCTTTTCCAATCTCTATGTCCTCCGGTTTTAAGTTAGGATTGCCGCCTTGAGCAGCAATAATCTCCCTGAGTTTGTCTTCAGCTTTACCTGACCTGAGAATCCTTTTTGCTTCTCGAATACCATCTTTGGCTCCCATCATTTCAAAGAGTAAACCCGCTAAACCAGTAGCTTTGTTTACTAAGTCTATTGGGCCTTCACCCATCAGCGTCGAAAGTGCTTCTCTTGCTTCAAGGGCTGGTCCAACGGTGTATCCGATTGGTTGTTCCCCAAAGGTGACTCCACATTGAACATGTATGTCCAATCTTTTGCCAAGTTCTATGAACTCTTGTGCAAGAGCTTGTGCTTCCCCGATGGTCTTGATCTTTGCACCTCTTCCGGTAGGTATGTCTACCACAATGTAATCTGCACCTATCGCCTTCTTCTTGCTCATAATTGAGGGCAAAAGAAGAGGATCAATGGAAAGAGGATACTCAACTTGGATCAGCAGATCGTCCGCCGGAGCAAGATCAAGGGCTCCACCCCAAGTTAGGCACGCATTAGTTTTTTTCACTACATTTCTCATCTCTTCAGCTGAAAGGTCAACAGGGCACAAGACCTCCACTCGGTCCGCTGTTCCCGCTGGAGAAGTTATTGCTCGAGAGGATGTTTTTGGAATCGTGAAACCCGCAGATGCTACTATTGGTATCACGAGGATTGTAGTTTTGTCTCCTGGTACTCCCCCAATACTATGTTTGTCTAAAATGCCTCTTTTCCCGAAATCTAAAGTTTTTCCTGTTTCCACCATTGCTTTTGTTAGTGCCTCAACTTCATCCATACTGGTTCCGTGAATTTGTAGACTTGTTACGAATGAGGCTAGTTCAACATCACTCAGGTGTCTTTCAACAACATCCAGAATTATCATTTTGATTTCTTTTGTTCCGAGTCTTCGTCCCATAATCTTATCACGGATATATCCGAGGGATTCTGGTCTTTCAGCAGGTCGGACAGTCACAATTTCTCCTTCTTGGGCTTTCAGTTCATCATATACCTCTTCGTAAATCCCCAACTTTCTTTTAGGAAAGTCTGTGGCTACGTTAGCAATGGCTATTATGTTTCGTTTCTTATATGTAACCTGAACCCTATCAGAAGAGTGAATTCCCATCAGGCTCGCATTTTCATCATCTATTACTATTATCTGTTTTCCGCCCGATCTGATTCCTAAAAGCTTGACCTTGAACTCCATAGCTTTCTACACCCGCTAATCTATAACCTTGTCACAATTATAATATTAGTTGAGTTATACTTAGAGAGTTGTTGATTGACGTTGAAATACGTAGATTATGTTGACCAGTCTTATGAACCAAAAAAAACTGATGTAATCTGTGACTTCTATGTGGAACCAGAAGGCATCAGTCTGACAGAAGCGGCCGGAGGAGTTGCAGCCGAGAGTTCTGTGGGAACTTGGACAGAACTCACAACAATAAAGCCATATGTAGAACAGCTTGCGGCTTGTGTCTTCAGCGTTGATGGCAATAATATTCGTATCGCTTATCCAATTGAACTATTTGAACACTCCAACATGCCTAACATCTTGAGTAGCGTGGCTGGAAACGTCTTTGGATTACGTACACTGAAGAATTTACGCCTGAACGACATTCATTTGCCTAGAAAATTGGTTCGAAGCTTCAAGGGACCCATGTATGGAATAAAAGGAATCCGTAACCTGCTTGGTGTTAAAGGCCGACCCTTAGTCGGTACAATCATCAAGCCGAAACTGGGGTTGATGACAAAGGACCATGTAAAAATTGCATATGATGCTTGGGTTGGCGGATGCGATGTTGTAAAAGACGATGAGAACCTTAGCAGTCAACTTTTCAATCCTTTTGATGACCGTGTGGTGAAGACTCTTGAGATGCGGGATCGCGCTGAGAATGAAACTGGGGAAAAGAAAGTGTACATGGGTAACATTACTTCAGAAACAAAAGAGATGCTAAAACGAGCCCAGTTTATCAAAGATCATGGTGGAAGATACTTGATGGTTGACATTTTGACTTGTGGATTCTCTGCGCTTCAAACACTACGAGAGCAAGATTTTGGTCTGGTGATTCATGCACACCGCGCAGGACATGCAGCTTTCACTAAGAATCCAAAACATGGAATCTCAATGAAGGTTATCGCAAAGGTTGCTAGGATCATTGGTGTTGATCAGCTTCACGTAGGCACGGTTGTGGGGAAAATGTCTGAGACAAAAGAAGAGGTTTCAGAGAACTGTGAGGCAATAGCATCCGAAATGGATGGTTTACTGAAAGTCTTACCTGTTGCATCTGGAGGTCTCTATCCAAGTCTAGTTCCAGCTTTGATGAATTTTTTTGGGAACGATTTTGTTATTCAGGCTGGAGGAGGAATTCATGGACATACAGGCGGGACAGTTTCGGGGGCCACTGCTATGAGGCAAGCAGTGAACGCAATCCTGAATGAAGTTTCCCTACAAGATTACGCGAAAACTCACAAGGAACTGCGTGTAGCACTAGACCTATGGAAGTGACTGCTATCATTCCTACTTTTCTGTTTACACTTTGATCAAAAATCATGTATGCTATTATTGCCTCTTTACTTTGAATGGAGTTCTATAACCTTTTGCTACTAGTTTTGTGTGGATGGCATTCTTCAATTCTCCTACTCCCTTTCCCGTCTTTAAACTCGTCGTGAAAACGTGGTCTCTAACAATAGATAGTTGACCGCTACTTATTCGATTCAAAAACTCGTTTAGGTTAGCCGCAATTTCACTTTTCTTTTCCTTATCAATCTTGTTAGCCACCACTACTGGAAACTCGCCTAAAATATCCGCCAAAAACCTCACCATTTCTACATCCACCGACATGAATCCCTTCTTTTCTAAACGCCATGTTACCTCCAAGAACGTTGAAATGTCAAAAACTGCTATAGCAAGGATTATGTCTTGGGCGTTGAATTCCAAAAACTCAATTATCTCGTCATTAACCCTATCTTCAAAACGTTTAGAAACTCCAACCATTTTTCCCAGCCCTGGGAGGTCTACAAGGACTAAGCCGTCACTCAGGGGATACTTTGAAACCTTACGGGTAGTTCCTGCATGTTTACCAGTCGTTATATTCAAACCTGAGAGTTCCTTGATGAGACTGCTCTTTCCTGCGTTGGGTCTTCCGGCAAATACAACATATTTTTCTTGCATACTATGTAGTATGGTGTGCATTGCACTTGAACGTAACTCAAAGAAAGATTCAATTTAACCTTTGAATTAAAGCCTAATTGTGGTTCACCAAGTTGGTGGGTACTTATTAACCCAGGGGGTATTTGTAAGGGGTCTTTTTTCGCATGATTGGCTTTTTGCTATTGCTGGTTTTCGTGTTGATGATGACGTCTTTTCGATTTTTTGTTAACGTTCTCGTTTACGTTTATCAATTAGAGGCATTCGAATTCTAATAGTGGCCTTATTTCCATATATGCTGTACTTGTGGAGCTTTCTACCCTCCGGAATCCGCTCCACCAATCCACACCTTACCAGAGTCTCCAAATTTCTCCAAAGCCCCTTTTTAGCCCCCTTTTTCAGTTCCATCTTTTCGAACAACTCTGTCACCGTCATCGGCGAAGCATGTTTCTGATAATGCGAAGCCAATTCAATGAGAATCTGTCTGTTCCGTTTCGAGCCTAAAGCATCAAACGTTTTTTCAGTCAATTCTTCTGGAACAAACAAACTCTCGTGAGTACCCATAATCGTCTCCATCGCTTCATAATACGGTTTTATGAAATCCCAGTAACATCTCAAACAAAGCCGTTTAGTGTCACGGGATACTATCTCATTTTCCACAAGTTTTTGTGTCACAAGTTTTTTCCAACATGGCTCCTCACCCTTCTTTCTAGTTACTGGAGCAAAAGGCTGAATAATGTTTCTTATCAAATAATCAATAAAATTTGAAGAAACTTTTTCCTGTTCGTAAATCTTGCGGCTAACATCTCTATACGAATCGCTTATGAACAATGTCTCATCTGGATTAAGGTCTCTTGATTGAAGATATCTCATTGGCTTTCCCGAGATCGTAACTGGATCAGGTAAAACAACAGTCGCGGGATATTCAATACCCTGATCTGTGCAGATCAACTTTTTTAAGATGGAGAGTCCTGCATTCGACTTGTCGAAGATGTTATAGGCTGTTCCTAAATAACTAAGAGACTCTAATCCCCAGCTGACATACGGGTACGTCTTGATTTCTGTCCCAAGTTTGTTTCTGTCAAACAGATAAATCTTCAGAAGCTCTTTTTCGTAATCGGTGAGCGTATAGCTCTTTTCTTTGAGCTTAACTTTTGATACTTCACGAAGCTTCTCCAATGTGTTTATTTGGCTAAGGACGTTCTGGAGACTCTTTTCAAAATCAAGAATTCTTAATATACTGTAAACGTCTCTTTGGATTTCCACTCGGTCTTCGATAATTACTGCCTTTGTACTTGGAGAAAATACTCCCTGAAAAAACTTGTGTGCCTCTGCAACCCGTTCTCTGATGTCTCCGCGGTGATAACCTCTACCAATATCTCGTAAAGCTCCAATATACACAACTGGGCTGATTGAATAGCCACTGTCTATGAGCCCCTCAACAAGAAAGAGCGGAAGAAAATGTTTTAGTTGTGCAATTTCTAAGTCGGCATGGAACGCAACCACTATAATCGCATTTAGTTTCCGTCTTTTCCATTCTTCACCTACCCCGTCAACAATTCGAATTCTTTCAATCTCAGGAAAACGTTGGCTGAACCATTCTTCAGTCAACAACGGTAGCGGAATACCATCTTGCCTGTCTTTTGTAGTCATCTCATATTATTCCCCTTTTTTGGCTTTGTTACATATTGCTTCATTTATGAAGAATAATGGTAACATTTACTGTAACTAACTAGTACTTATCATATTTTGCCTTTATAATATATAAATTTAAGTTACAAATAATGTAACCAAAAATTCTAACCCCTTACTTTTTTCTCCTCAAAGAATTATTCGCCCCGTTAGACTATACTAATTCCGTGAAATGGAATGCAGAAACATCCTCGCAGTAGCCAAACGTTGGCTAAGATAATAACAAAACCACAAACAAACACAGAGAAACCAAAAAGACCCCTGTCCATGTGGTGCCGAGGAATCATGGGTAGCTGCATAAACTACGGTTGCTACGTCTAAACGATAACAACTGATAACTATTAACAAAAACTAATCTTTCCAAATATGATAACGGATTTCTCCATTTTCTGTTACAAAATCCACCAAAATCTCAAACGTTCAGACGATTGAATCCAAATCTTTCTTTTAATTATGCTGGTTCATCCGAGTTTATTTGTACATCTTAAAAAATGTTTACATTGTATACAATACTGAGGAACAACGAGCATGACTGGAAGTCCTTTTCGAATATGGACTCAATAGACTGGATACTGTAAACGGGCAATCCCTCACTGCGATATTTCACGTTCACTGACATCTTATATAAACCAGAAATATAATATGACGTAATAGCGGTAAAAAACGAGATAATTTACAATGGAGTAGTTCCCAAGATTTTAATGAGGTAGAATGACTACGGTTACTGGGATACTTTAGAAGAAATATTACACCTAACCTAATCTTCTTGTCTACGCAAAGTAGACTAATTTCGTATTTATATCATATTTATCTAAAGCCAGAGCACCATAATTATTTTACTCAGGATTAGACACCTTAAAATAATCTAATTTCCTATACATGAAACTTGAGACTAAACTCCATGACTGATGATTTTTATTCCCTGAAAAAGGTTGCAGAAGGTAAAACCAAGATAATCTATGAAAATCCGAAAGACCCAAAAACCGCGTTCATGGTCTTCAAAGATGACATAACAGCAGGAGACGGCGTAAAACATGACATTATCAAAGGCAAAGCTCTAATCGACTGGAAAACCAACAGGGACATCTTCGAACTGTTAAATCGTAAAGGTGCTCGGACCCACTACATTTCTAGCCCAAAGGAAAAAGTCACAATCGTCAAGAAACTTGACCGAAAAATAAACCTTGAAGTGGTGTCTCGAAGAATCGCAGCAGGTTCGATATTGAAGTGGGGAACCATATCAGAGGGAACAAGATTTGATCCAGTTATCACTCAATTCCATTACAAGGATGATCCTCTACATGATCCTATGTTGAATGACATGTACATCGACTATATTATCAAAGAAAAAAAGGGTACCGAATATGCTGAAATGCGTAGACTAAATACTGAAATCTTTCTTCACCTAGAAAGAGCTTTTGCACAGTTTGATATCCAGTTGGTTGACATGAAGCTTGAATATGGAATCATCGAAGGAATCGTCTATTTGATCGATGAAATTACAGGAGGCTCCTTCAGATTATGGCCTTATGCTCATCAAAATCCAGATTTCAATCAACCTAATGTGTTAATAGAACTGAATCCAAATGGAAGACTCGATAAGGACATCTACAGAATGGGCGAAAACGTCGAGAAGGTTCTAACAAAATTTGAGGAAATATCAAAAATAACCGCGAAATTCAAAGACCTATAAATTCTATTCTATGTTGTTCTGGTCCGGAGTTTTGAATTCTGGTACGGTGTTACCTCCATGGGGCATAACATAAACTTTAGCATTATTACCTGCCACCTCGAAGGCGTCTCGGAGAGCATCATTAAGAGCGTTTGCTGTTCTCATCTTGAACGTGTTTACTGCGTAGGAATTAGGCATAACTGAGACCAAGATAATTGTAACTTTCTGTAAAGCTTTGATCAAGTAGTATGCTTTGTGTCCTCCGAGAACGAAGCGTTTTTTTACTTCTTTTTCTACTCGCCTCAAGTCTGTGAACTTTTCCATCCACTCGTTGAACACCTCATTACCATGACCTTCAGGGCACTCTGCAACAAGAACAATAACTCCTCTTCTTTTCACGGCTTCTAAAGCATTGTGCAGTCCTTTGGTCGCTTGATAAAGGTTAATGTCATGAGGATGTCCTCCAGAGCTAACAATTACAATGTTTGCTCTCTGTTCGATATGAATTTTGTACATTTCGTCTACGAGTTTTGTCCCCTCAAGGAAAGCTTGCTCTAGGTCTCCTGCAAAAGCTTGAACGAGCTCTTTTTTACTATTTGTTACAATATTCAAGATGAAATCTACTTTGGCGAGCTTAGCGGCTTCCATCATATCTTCATGCACGGGATTTCCGTCCAGAACACCTGTTGTGGCTTTAGAATGCAAAAGTAATGCATGATTTTGTTGAATGGTTTCTGCGCTTGAAACTGCAGGAAGTACCCCCTTTCTTCCGCCACCATATCCCGCGTAATAATGCAGGTTTATGTCTCCCGCTAATATTTTCACATTTGCTTCGGCGAATATCTTGTTCACGCTAACTTTTGTTCCATAAGAAGTTTCTCCAAGAAAAATTTGATTTTCTGCCCTGTGGTCATGACTTATTGTTTTCACTCTTTCTATTGCCTCTTTTCCTAGGAGCTCTTCTTTCTCTTCTAGCGTAACGGAGCGATGTGAGCCGCATCCAAAGATTATTGTAACATCTTCATCTTTTACTCCTGCTTTGTTTAGTTGATCAAGTAATGGAAGAATCATTAAGTAACTTGGAGTTGCCCGGGTTGCATCATTAACAACTATGGCTACTTTGTCCCCTGCTTTTGCAACTTCGCTCAACCGTTGAGATCCAATCGGTTGACTTAGGGCTCTTTCAATCTCAGCTTTCGGATCTTTAACTCCCTTCTTTTCTTTGGGCTCTATATAGCCCAAAAAATTTCGTGTGGGTATTCTTGCACAAACTTCAGTTTTCCCGTACGGAATCCAAGCATCAACCATAAAAGTCACTTCTGAGTGGCTAGAAGGTTTTCTTTTGTGCTTCTTTTAAAAGTAACGGCTAAACATAACGTAACGTCTTTAAAACTGTCTAAACATATTCATCAATAGAAAGGAGGTAAGTACTTGGAAAAGGTAGAAATGAAGACTGAACTGGCCAAAATTCTTAGCAGGATTGGGGCTTTGAAATTTGGTTCTTTCAAACTCACAAGCGGAGAGATGAGTCCCTACTACTTGGATTTGAGGATTGTTCCAAGCTTCCCTGACGCATTTCGACGAATAATTGATCTCTACATCGAGCTAATAAGAAACGACATCGGGGTCGACTGTTTTGATCGAATTGCAGGTATTCCTACCGCAGGTATATCTATTGCTTCCATTGTTGCGTATCTCCTCAAAAAACCCTTTGTGTACGTTCGCACCGCGGAACGACAGCACGGGAGAGGAAAACGAGTGGAAGGTATTCTGTTGCCTGGGAACCGCGTATTATTGATAGATGACCTCATAACTAAAGGAGGATCTATTTTGAAATCCGCTGAAGTAGTTAGAACTGAGGGTGGTGTGGTAACTGACGCCGTTGTTTTGATGGACCGCGAAGAGAACGGAAAACAAAAATTGGCCAAAGACGGTATTAACCTTCATTATTTGCTCACAACAACTGAACTAGCACGCAAATTACATAATATGGTCACAATAACCGACCAGCAACTGGAAACCATAATGAAACGAGCTAAAAAAGAAATGACGTGAAAATAATTTTCAGTTTCGTTTTTCTGTTTTGTTGAGTATTTGTTCTATTATTGAATATTTATTCTGCTTTTATTGTTCACGAAAAAGGAATATGCTTAATCCTTCGTAATGGCTACACTAGTGGGGCTGTTGAAGATGCTAAGGCAGTCTTTTGAAAATACCCATTTTTATCATTGTTTAAGACGCAGATACAAACTACCTAACTGATAAGTAAAACTCTTAGAATGGGATTATCTGTAATCTACGTCATTTTCACTGTCTAAAATGTGAAAAAAATGATAAAATATATTTCCAATCTTAATCTACTTGTTTAATAATTGAACTATTGTTAAACCAATTCTCAATGAGTTTCTTTTGTGTTTTCAATTCTCGTAGTATATGAGGTCTTCTAGTTCGAGGGTTTCGTGAAGTTTTGTTACTGCTTCGTAAACAGCTTCTTCCTGTTTTGCGCCTGTGCAAACCAGTTTTCCACTTGCAAAGAGAAGTATTACAACTTTTGGTATATCCATTCTGTAGATTAAACCTGGAAACTGTTCAGGTTCATACATTGTTCTACCCAGAGAATATGCAGATCGTTCAAGGTCTATCAAGCCACCCAAGTTTGCTGAAGCTACAATGTTCTGAATTTTCATTTCGGGTTTTCCAATAATAATTATTCCACTCTTCTTTAGTTCCCTGACAACCTTAATTACTGCTCTTTTCGATTCTTTCGCTGATTTTGCTCCGGTGCAAACCATCTTTCCAGAATTGAATATTAGCGTAGCCGTTTTTGGTCTCTTTAACCTGAAGACCAATCCTGGAAACTGTTCCGGACGATACTCAACTCCGGGATACCCTTTTACAATAGCGTTTAAGTCAAGCTTTTGATTTATTGATACGGATGTTACAACATTTTCTATGCGAATAGATGCTACAACTTCGGGTATCTCAAAGCCCTCCTAAGAAAACACCTTGAATTTGTTGGAGTTATTTATAAAGGATTGCTTCAGTTTTCGTTATTTTTCGTTTTCTTTCTAAGCGAGGGAGAAACTTCCATGATTACAAGAACCGTTATCCATAACGCAACGAAAGCTATTTTCACCTCAAGGGGCACAAAAAACAGGGCAATGTTGCCTATCCACGGAATTTTAAAATCGAGATACTTTCCAACGATAGAGCTCTCATCTACTTCCCACCAGTCCCTTGCGACGTTGTTATCGCCCCAAGTTTTAAAACTGTAAGTTCCATCTCCATTTTCTATTTTCTGAACTGCTCTATGCACAATCAGATCGTCTGGATCATTTGGTTCGTGGAAGACGATTATATCTCCAGGATAATCAGAGTCTTTAGTCCCAACCTGAATTGAAGCAGCGTTCTTCATTCCTTCAATTAGAATAAGATCGCCTTTGTATAGTACCGGTTCCATGCTTTTCGAAGCAACAGCTAGGATCGGATTTCCAGTTCCATAGATGAAACTTAAGCCATACCAGAAAATTAAGACTGCAAGTATAGCAACAAGTATCATCATCAAAGTCTGTACATAATCACGCTTGAGTATCTCAGGTAAATTCATTATATGTCTTGGCTCCAGTAAACTTAGAATTTTTTTTAGGTTTCTTCTTCCTTCCAAAACATAAAAACCTAACGCAAAAAAAATAGAAAAAGAGGGATAATGTGACCTAAGAGTTTACTAAAGTTCAGATTTCCCTACCTTTAGGTAATTGTCAACTGACATTTTTGATTGTACGTGATGAAACATGGGCCTCGGTTAGGTCCGGATATCAGATCTTTTGTTTGTCTAAGACGACCTTGAATGATTTGCCGCAACTGGGGCAATCGAAAAGTCCTATTTTTAGTTCTGTTCTCTTTCCTGCTTTATTTGGGCGACCGGCCATCTTCCAGCTTTTTCTGGGATCGGCAACTTCTGCTCCACAGTGTTTACATTTAACCATCCATCTTCCTCCATAATGTCGTATTCCTATTTTGAGTATGATGAATAAAAGATTTGCCTTCCATTGTAACCTATGATGAATGTGATAACCTACTGAAGTGTAAAATTTTTAATTTGAAACACCTCCATATGAGTCCAAAATGCTTTTTACAACGCTTTTGCTTTACCTCTAAAGCTTTGGGGCATGTTGACTTTGTCAGAGATATCCAGAAACGTTTTTGAGGGATTCGTAAAACCTATCCGCAGGTTGGTAGAGGCCAAAGGCTTCAAAAAACCTACTGAAACGCAAGAAAAGGCTATCCCAACGATTCTTGAGGGAAAAAATGTTCTACTCATATCTCCTACAGCCACTGGAAAGACCGAATCAGCGGTTCTTCCTGTTCTTGATATGCTTCTTAGAACTCCTGAAAGAAGACGTGGAATCAAGATCTTGTATGTGACTCCCCTCAAAGCCTTAAACCGGGACATTCTTGAGCGGTTGGAGTGGTGGTGCAACAACCTTGACGTTAAATTGGCAGTTAGGCACGGCGATACCGATACCAAAGAGAGAACTAGGCAGTCTAGAAGCCCACCAGACATGTTAATTACAACACCTGAAACGTTGCAGGCTATCTTGCCAGGACGACTAATGCGACAACACCTAAGTGCGGTACGTTGGGTGATAGTAGACGAGGTTCATGAACTTGCAGACAGCAAACGCGGAAGCCAGTTGTCCTTGGCTCTTGAGCGACTACGTTGGGTGACTGGCCACGATTTTCAGCGTATCGGTTTATCTGCCACTATTGGAAGTCCAATGAAGGTTGCCCAGTTTCTTGTCGGTTCTAAGCGTGAAGTCGAAATATTACAGGTTAATCTTGAGCGGCAACTCAACTTGAATATACTTTTTCCACAGCCCACTCAGGAAGACTATGAGTTGGCTTCGTCTTTATATACCCATCCTGAGGTTGCTGCTCGTCTTCAAGTTATTCGTCGATTCTTTGAAGAGCATAGATCTGTTCTTCTTTTCACAAACACCCGCTCAATATCAGAGGTTTTAGCGAGTCGATTCAAGGTTTGGGATGTAAACTTTCCTATCTCTATTCATCATGGCTCCTTGGCTAAACCAAGTAGACTGGCCGCGGAGCGGGGACTGAAAGATGGCCAGTTGAAGGGTCTTGTTGCTACATCCTCTCTGGAACTGGGTATAGATATTGGTCGGATTGATATGGTGATTCAGTATATGAGTCCCCGTCAAGTTACGCGACTGATTCAGCGTATTGGCAGAAGCGGACACAGGATTGGACGTACCCCAAAGGGCCTTATCATAACCATGGATTCTGATGATACACTTGAGGCTATGGTTATAGCTCGTCGAACCATAAACGAAAAATTAGAACCTCTGGAGGTTCCTTCAAAGCCTTTCGATGTTCTTGCTCATCAGATTGCTGGTTTGTTGATGAGAAAGAATCAGTGGAGCTTTAACGAAATTCGAGATTTATGTACAAACGCTTTTCCATATGTTGATCTCACCCTGAATGATATCAAGAATGTTTTGGATTATATGCATCGCCGTTTTCCTCGGTTTGCATGGGTTTCCGAAAAGGACAAGTTGGTCTTCAAGCCTAGCAAAATCAAGGCGTTGTATGAGTACTATTTCAACAACCTATCTATGATTCCTACTGAAAAGAAGTTTCTTGTTATTGACGATGAACAAGACTCTGCTGTGGGTGTCCTGGATGAAGCCTTCGTTGCCGAGCATGGAAAACCTAGTGTCAAGTTTATTATTCAAGGTAGGCCTTGGCAGATTCTTAGCGTTTCTGGAAACCAAATCCATGTGAAGCAGACAGAGGACCCAACTGGAGCTATTCCAAGCTGGGTCGGAGAAGAGATACCTGTTCCTTTTGATGTAGCTCAAGAGGTCGGACAAGTCAGACGCTTTGTAGAAAACCAGAATAAAAACGGAAGAAAAGCCACCGAAATCGCCGAGAAATTGGCCTCTACATATCCTGCTGATTCTGATACTGTTTTGCGGGCTATTCGTGAAACTGTTGAGCAAATCAAGAAGGGGTATCCAGTTCCTACAGATAAGCGGATTATAATTGAGGATTGGGAAGACTTCGTGATTCTGCAATCTAATTTGGGCTCGTTGGCCAACAGAGCTTTAGCTCAGTTGATGGGTCACATTTTGTCGGATCAGACTGGATATAGTGTTGTGGTTCAGCATGACCCCTACCGTATTTTCGTTAACACGATGGGTGCAATTAACGCCGACCGTATAATGGCATTGTTCAATTCAATGGAAGTGATGGGTGAAAAAGAAATTCGAGACATTATGATACGTTCTACTGTCAAAACTGGTCTCTTCAAAAGACGTATATTCCACGTTGCCAGACGATTTGGTGCAATACAGAGGTGGGCTGACTTGAGCAAAGTGAGTCTCCGAAAGTTGATGGAAAGTTTCAAAGACACAGCCATTTACGACGAGGCCCTAAAAGAGATTTTCAGGAAGGACTTGGATTTGGATCGTGCGATTAGTGTGCTGGCTGCTGTTCGGGGTGGCGCCATATATATGCAGAAAGTGGAGAATATTGGGGATGCGACTCCAATTGCACGGATTGGAATAGAGAAAGTCAACATGAAGACCGATTTGATTCCTCATGAACATATGAAGCTTATTTTGGTGCAGTCAACTAGAGCACGCCTGCTTACGGAGATCCGAACCTTTATTTGCAGTAAATGCTGGGATTATTTGGAAATGATTAGATTGAGTGATTTGCCAAACCATCCTATCTGTCCACAATGTGGCTCCCCAGAGTTGGGGGTACTTAGACTAGAAGAATCTGGAGTGCAGTCCTTGATTGACAAGAAAGGAGAAAAGTTATCCAAAAGGGAACAACAAATTAACAATCAAGCAATTAGGACAGCTAGACTTGTTTCAAAATATGGCAAAATCGGTGCTGTGGCACTTTCTGGACGAAACCTCCAAATCTCTGACGCAGAAGAAGTCTTAAAGAAAGAGAATGGGATTTCGGACCATTTCTTCGAATTAATCGCAGAAGCAGAAAAGAAATCTCTAAAACGCAGATTCTGGTAACAGTTTTCTTGTTCTACAGAGTGAAAATTTACGGAAGTTTCCTCATTAGTTGGAACTAATCGAGCTTTTTTGGTTTTCACGAAAAGATAATAAATCAAAAAAACGCGCTCTCATAGTAAAAAAAAGAGGAGTATCGGGAGTAATCAACGCGTTCGCAGGCGCCCTCTCAGGAGGACACCCACTCCCACAGCAAGTAACAGACATGGTATCAGCAATGTCATCCTCACCATTCTCGGGGGGATATACAGATACAATCTACGGACAAGGATCCGTAACAATAGACTGGGGCTTGGGAGTTGGCTCATACATGTTCATCGTTGCAGCTGCAATTAAGATCACGGCTGGAGTATTGTTAAGACAAACTAAAGTTCCCGAAAGTGACGAAAACAAAACCGAGTGAAAAAACGAAAATCCTCTTTTTCTTTTTGATTTTATCTTATTTGATCAGGATAATCTACACTTTTTATATGGAAAAAAGAGTTATTGTGGTTTTTTAGGTATTAATGAAAATAAATTAATAGTATTTCCCGGAAACGTTCACAGTGTCTAGTGACCCTGCCGATTGTTTTTGGGTACGGTTGCTTTAACAAAATTGGGTTTTTTAGCAAATCAATGCTGGGATGTTCCGTTCGGTTGTTATGTGAAGTGCTTTGTTGACTTCGTTGAAGTATTTAATTACGGTTCTTCCTTTGTCTGTAACAGCGTA
Source organism: Thermoproteota archaeon (assembly GCA_042565955.1). Classification (GTDB taxonomy): domain Archaea; phylum Thermoproteota; class Bathyarchaeia; order Bathyarchaeales; family Bathyarchaeaceae; genus Bathyarchaeum. The sequence continues at coordinate 99,047 of JBHORG010000004.1, forward strand.
ACTAATTTTGGTTTTGTTTCGTCTTTTAACAGTAATCTGTTCCTCGATTAGATTTTGCTGTATTAGAAAATCCAAGTTCTTTTTTAGGACTCTGCAGTTTACATTAGCTTTGTACATGATGTGAGTTAGTTTCAGTGGTCCATTTTGAGCCATAACCTTAAGGATGTCGATATACATTTCCATTTTTGATCTTCGCATATGGGTTAAACCTCTAACACTAGACTATTTCGCACGTAAAGAGGGACGAATTTCGTTGTTTTAATATCCAAAAATCATTCTCCTCAGTTTACATGAGTAGACTGCTAGTTACAACAGTTTTGCCTAAAAAGGTTGCTAAGTCGCTCAGATATATTACAATATTATGTTTATTGATAATGCACCATTTCTTCGTCAAGGGTAAGGTTAATAATTCAAGTAATTTGCCAAATAAAAAAAGTAAATATTGCCATAAAAATGGTAAAATATTCACAATTTAGACTCGTCTACAATTTAAATACTAGGCAATGAAACTGATAACAATTGACAAAACCATAAGAAGATACAATTTCTAGCGATTACTGATAAAACGAACCGATTACCCGTATTGGCTTATTAATTAACTCATAAAAGTCATTTAAAGCATATCAAAGCCCAAATGCTCGCATACAGCATTGGAAGGCAACTAAAAATTCAAGGAAAACAAAAACTAGACATAAACAAGTCTGCTGGACCCGCAACGGCAGTTCTAACAACAATAGACAAAAAAAAGCTTGACGAATTGACATTTATTATCAAAAAATCCCTCAACGATATAGGAGAAATACTGAAAAGAAAAACTGAAGGGCCCACAAACTTCTTTTTCATAATCCTGAATGGGCTAGGCAACATCGCTGGCGTTTATATTTACTACTATGAGTCTCCTTCCTTTCCTTTTCTGGTTTCAGCAGTTCTTTTTGTTCCATGCTTGTTCTTGACGATCTGCAAAATTCACGATCCAACCAAAAGAGAAGAATAGAAGTTCTTTACGTATCCACTCAATTTGTTCCTAACTTATCAGTTACATGAAACCTGCGGCTTTAATCGAATCAACAGTAACCTTTCCGTTATGTAACACGGTGGCAACTAATGCACCAGAAACTCCAAGGTTATTTAGGCTTTCGAGTTCTTGTAGATTCCTTATTCCTCCACCAACCAGTAAGTCAACTCCAGTTTTCTCAAGAATTTTTCTAATGAGACTCAAATTAATACCGGACTCGGTTCCCACCCGATCTAAATCCAATAGAATAATTTTTCGAATACCCATACTGCCAAGTTGTTGGGCAAATGAAATTACATCCATCGAATCGATAACCTCTGATGCGCTCAACAGTTTTCCTTTTTTTTGGTCTATACTTATCACAATTTTGTCTTTGCCAAAAGCACCAACAGCTTGGTGAACAAAATTTAAATCGTTCAGAGTTTCGGAACCTATAACAATCTTTGTCACTTCTGTCCTTAGCACTTTTTTGGCTTTGGTGATATCTGATATTCCCGCATCAACCATCAAATCAAGACCGGTGTTTACCATTATCTGCTGATATATGCCAAAGTTGGCTGTTTTTCCTAGTATTGCATCCAAGTCTGCCAAGTACATGTTACTAAAACCCAATGACTCGAATGTAGATGCAATTTCTAAGGGATCTGTAGATTTGTATAGAAGGCTTTTTAGTGGCTGGTACCGATTTCTTTCACCGCGTATGCCATGAACTGCAATACCATTTAGAACGTCAATAACGGGAATAATTTTCATTAGGGTTCACCATATAACAAAGGAGATACAAAGAGGGTGAAGTTTGAATCTTTTGTTGTTTGAGTGTTTTTCCGGTGGCAGATATGCTGACCAGAAACTTTCAAGCAGTATACTCAGCGAAGCTTATGGTATGATACGAAGCCTAATCTCTGACTGCAAAGCCGCTGGACATAGAGTTACAACATTTATGGATTCAAGACTATTGCCATTTAGTCCGGCTAACGAAGCAGATAAGATAGTCAATGTATCGTCTCCATACGATTTGTATAAGAAACTGAAGGAGTTTTCAAGTTTGGTTGACGCAGTTTACGTCATCGCTCCAGAGTCAGGTCAAGTGCTGGAAAAACTACTGGAAACAATTGAAACTTCCGGAGGAAAATCGCTTAACTGCGAAATTGCCACAATAAAACATTTTTCAAACAAGATAAGAGCACACGAAACATTTAAGAAAATTGGGTTGAAGGTTCCAGAAACTATTCTGCCCGATATTCAACAAAAAGTAGGAAACATCGAGCGTTTAGCAGAAGAAATGGGGTACCCTCTAATTTTTAAGCCCATAGATGGCTTTAGCTGCAACGGTTTAAGTCTCGTTAGAAATAAATACAACATAGCTGGAGCGGTCAAGAAAATAGCACAAGAATCAACGAGCAAACAGTTTGTTGTTCAAAAAATGATTACTGGAGAGGCTACTAGCGCATGCGTGATTTCAACGGGAGATAAGGCCTTGGCGGTTTCACTAAATAAGCAGCGGGTTACGTTATCGCCACCCGAGGGGGAATCCACATACGATGGGGGAGTTGTTCCCTTTAATCATAACTTAGAGGTGGAAGCGCTAAAAGCTGCAGAAAGGGCTGTCGAAGCCTCAATCGGAATGAAGGGTTATGTTGGTGTGGACATGATATTAACAGAGGAGGAACCTGTCGTGATTGAGGTTAATCCGCGGCTTACGACATCTTATATTGGTTTGCGGAGAGAAGCAAACTTCAACATATCAGACGCAATAACAAATGCCGTAATAAATCGAAAGCTGCCAACAAATGTTCAGCACCGAGGTTACACGTTCTTCTCCAAAGTAGAAGTTCCATCATATCCCGAGATTGTCTCCGAAATATACAAGCTAAAAGATGTTGTATCGCCCCCATTTCCTGTTGAAGAAAATACAGCTTATTCTCTGATTGCCTCATCTTCAACCAGCCCGAAGGGTGCTCAATCAGGCTTTTATCACACGAAAAAACGTCTTCTATCTTTCTACGGTGGTGATTGAATTGGTGAACGTTTTTGGCTTAGACATAGGAGGTGCTAACGTTAAGGCAACTTTCCTAAAAACTCAAGATGGAACATTCAATGAATTTAGAACAGAACTAGAGTATTTTCCCATATGGAAACGTGGAAAAAATCAGCTTCCCCAGGTTCTAGAGAAACTAAAAGAGAAATTAACTAACTCAAATGCGCTGGATGGAGTTGGAATTACGATAACTGCCGAGCTGTCAGACGCATATATTACAAAAAAAGAAGGAATATATCATGTTTTAGATTGTGTATGCCAAGTTTTTGGTGATACCCCCATTTTTGTTCTTGACGTTAAAGCTAACTTGTTATCAGTTGAAGAATCCCGAAAGGAGCCACTTAGTGTAGCCTCAGCAAACTGGACAGCAACAGGTTGGATAATAATGCAGATGATCAAAAACTGTATTATCATCGATGTGGGAAGCACCACAACAAGTATTATCCCCGTGATTAAAGGAAAACTAGCCGCCAAGGGCAAAACTGACTTACAAAAACTCCAGAATGGCGAACTTATCTATTCTGGGTCTTTGCGAACAAATATTGCCACAATCGTTAACCGCATCCCAGTTCGGGACACTATGACAAGGATTTCTTCGGAACTGTTCTCGCAGTCAGCTGACGTACATCTACTTCTAGGCAACATAAAAGAAGAGTATACTGTTGAAACTTGTGATGGTCGGGGAAAAACAAGAAGGGAAGCAGCATCTAGGTTAGCTCGAGTTGTTTGCGCTGACACAAACATGCTAACCGAAAAGGAGATAATGGAGATGGCAAAATTTGTTTACAACAAGCAAGTTGAACAGATCGCTGGAGGCTTGAAGCAGGTTCACGAAAGAATCAAATCTCTAGTCCGAGAAAAGATTAAAGTAGTTGTTACAGGACTTGGAAGAAATTTTCTGGCAAGAAAAGCTGCAGAAAAGGCTGGATTCGATATCATCATCGAAATGAAGGAACTACTGGGTTCTAACTCGGCTGTTGCTTCTCCCTCGGTTGGCTTGGCTTTTATGGTTGCAGGATGTTTGGAGGGAAAAACTATAAGATGGAAGCGGTCCTGAAGATTGGTGGAAGCCTAGTAGAGGATCCCGTTAGTTTATTTAGATTAAGTGAAGAGTTAAGCGATTTAGCAAAAACGCACAGAATAGTAGTTGTGCCCGGTGGAGGGGAATTCGCCGATATAGTAAGAAGACTTGACAAAACTTATGAACTCTCAAACACTGTTGCCCATAAATTGGCGATATTAGCAATGGATCAATATGGACTGTTTCTTTCTGAAATCATCCCAGCTTCTTATGTTTCCCATGATATAGAAGAAATCAGCAACTCTGTAAAGGGTACGATTGGAGTTTTTTTGCCCTCAAAACTCATATTTCTCAAAGACCCACTAGAGCACTCATGGGATGTAACCTCGGACAGCATAACTGCATATATTGCCAGCATATTAGATGCCAAGAAACTTGTTCTAATCACCGACGTGGATGGAATCTTCTCCGATGACCCTAATCAAAACATAGATGCCAAGTGCATCAAAGACATATCTGTCAAAGAGCTGTTAGGCTGGAATAAAAGAACATGCGTAGACAAAACACTGCCAAAAATGCTTCTAGAAACAAAGTTAGATTGTTTTGTCGTTAACGGCAAACACGCAGAGAGAATCAAATACATTCTAGAAAACAAACAAACCCTTTGCACACACGTTACAACCTAACAGATAAAATCACAGTTTACTCAATTCATAAGCAAATGCCATAACTTTCTCTTCTTCAAGTTTACCAGTTAGCCGGTCTTTTTGGGTGCAAACTGCTCCTCTAACTCCAATGATATCGGCTCCTAAACTATAAAGCATTGGAATATCTGTGATATCTAAAGAGCCGGCAAGAGCAGCCAACAGATTACAGTCATGAGCTTGAGTAACAAAATCTCTTAATTGTTCATCGGTCAGAAAACTGAACAAATTATCCGTTCCATTCTTAGTTTTTACATCAACCAACACGCCATCAGCTTCCGCTTTATAGGCGACCATGGGAAGTTCCAGCGGGCTTACAGAACCAACGTCTCTGAAGTCGGCGTAACCAGAAGTAATCGTCTTCAAGCAACTGTCATACGCTTTTACAGCCTTAACCACTTCAGTCATCATCGTTGTTGCATCTTTAGAGGTTTTCACACCAAAAAGCCCAACTTTAACATAGTCCACTCCGGAAACGGCGGCGCCCAAGGCTGCAAGAGAAGCAGTTCCAGGTAGATTCGGTAAATCACCGATTGTTGCACTTACTTCCAGATTTTTTGGCACAACCGATTTAACCTCCTGTATTACACGAGGAAAATTTGCTCCCAGAGAACCCTCTTTTGGGTTTTTAACGTCAAGTATATCGGCTCCTCCTCTGATGCCATCCAATGCTTCTACTTTGTCTACGACACTAACTAGAAGTTTCAATGTTGTTCACTCGTTTGAGTTTCTTCAGGTAATTAACTCTTATATGCTTTGAGTTTTAACAAAACACCATTTACCGTTTAGTGGTATACATGTTACGGGTTCTAACATCCCAAAATGCTGGTTTTGGGCATATATGGATCATGTTTAGAGAAAACTTAAGCGAACATAAAACACTACAGAATATACAAACATGAAGGATGAAAAGCTGAGACCAATTCACTACACAGATCTGGAAGTAGCTACGCTTGGTGGTGGGTGCTTCTGGTGTATAGAAGCAGCCTTCGAGGAGATACAGGGAGTTATAAACGTTGAATCAGGGTATGCTGGCGGAGAAACGGAGTCGCCAACTTATGAACTGGTTTGTACAGGAACCACAGGACATGTAGAAGTTGTTCAAGTCACATTTGATCCAGACAGGATATCATTCAAAGAGATTTTGGAGATTTTTTTCATTGCTCATGACCCAACAACAGTAGATCGTCAAGGAGCAGATATTGGCAAACAGTATCGATCAGCTATTTTCTATCATAATGGGAAGCAGAAGGAAACTGCAAAACAGATTATTAAAGAACTTGACCTTTCAAAAGTCTGGGATAACCTCATAGCAACACAAGTTGAACCGTTCAACAACTTCTACAAAGCTGAAGAATACCATAAACGATATTTCATTCGTCATCCTGAAGCATCATACTGCAAGATAATTATTGCTCCAAAAATCTCCACTGAAGAGCAGTTAAGCATGCTGATGCTAACTTTTGAAGTTTTTTGGAGAACAATATCCTTTGTCTTTCTGGAAATTCTTGTTGAGGTACAGGACAATAATTAGCTACTGTTTCTTCAAGCACCACAAAAAAGTGTTCATTAATTATTAAAAAAGTTAAAACATTTGTGCATTCTTCTAGCAACTGTTATATATTTATCCACAATACTGCATCAGTC
>JBHORG010000050.1:0-5396 GCA_042565955.1 Thermoproteota archaeon
CAGGAACAGACATTGGAACTGCAACAATAACTGCCGAATGGGGAATCCTACCTCCACTACCTGTATCTGTAGACATCAGTTCTGGAGAGATGTCTCTAGATGCAGATCCATTGACAATAACAGCAAATCCGATTGTGATCTCCCAGATAACTGCATATGTGACCCTAAACGGAAGTCCACTTGGAGGCGAAACAGTAACTTTCACGAATCAAAGGCCAGATCTAGGATACCTCGACTCTACTACAGTAATCACTAACGCTACTGGACACGCAAATGTTACTTTCACTCCAACAAGTATAGGAACCACAACGGTAATTGCAGAATGGGGGACCCTGATCCGATTAATAGCGGTAGAAATAGTGTAAAAGAAGGAGTGCATGATATGAAAATATTGAAAAAACTTTCAAGAGACAAGAAAGGAGTCTCATCTATTTTCATAGCCATTTACCTTTCATTAATAGGAATTCTACTCATTTCAACTCTATTCGCTGGTCAAGTTATTTCTAGGTCAAGTATAACTGACTACCTGAAAATCGAACAAGATCGAAGACAAGAATATTTCCAAATGACTAGACTAGTATCAGACACAAACGACTTAAACTTCACTTACCTTCAAGTGAAAAATACTGGCGCAATCACCCTGAGAATAAGAGCCCTATACATAGGTAGAGAATTCATAGTTGATCCCTCCTTACTTCAAGGTGATGCATACATTGATCCAAAAGAAGCCCTAAACATAACATTAAATCCTCCTATTCCTATCGATGAAGCTTTAAATGTGCACTGGACCGTAACCTCTGAAAGAGGGACAAGGTCATCAGAACTAGGAATGAATCTCTGGGAAGAAACAAGCGGTCCAATTTATTCGCCAAACAAGTTCTATTTTGGTCCATTAATGCTTATTTTTGATATGTTTCATTGGAAAAGCGAGGATGGTCCCTGGAATAGTGGATGGGATATCCCGGAAAAAACTAGGGATGTCACATGGCGTATACTCTTAACTAACGTTGATAACCGCACAATTACCATAACGGAAGATTCGGACTTCTCTATAGTTGGAAATACAGGACAACAAAACTGGGTCTTAAATTGGTATGTTGATCCTGAAAAAACCGATATGACCTTAGATCCAGGTGAGTATTATTTTATATATTACACTTGGAGTTCACCCTACAGCAGCAGCGATAGTAGGATAACAGATATTAGTTTCAATTCTGAGACACCTTGCCTCAATTTTCTCACCTTTGCAGGTTCATTTGAGGAATTAGACGGCACTATTACACCCTTCGGACAGACAATACCTTTTGAAGCTGTGTTGGTAATAGATTAAACAATATTATATATCCCAAGTGTAAATGTAAATTCACTTAATATAAAATCGATGATGACTTCAACATTGAGATACGGATTACAGATTGTATAAGAGATTGATCAACGCTTGAATAATTATATGAAATAATTAAAAACCACATTCTTGTTATTGTAAACTGGTCTACGAATAACTCCTAGATTCTTTTCCATTAATCATAAAAGGAGAATAGGAGATTAGTTACAATTAGTTGATTTTACTAATAGTTATATGACTAGTGGGAGAAGTCAAGGCAAGGAGTTAGAAATATTATCGTTTCATTCAATATTTCGGATTCAGGAATTACAAATATCTATCATGTAAGAGTAAACGGTTTCAGATTTACACGGTTTATATTAATTCTCAGAAAAGTAATATTGGAGATGTATAATTGAAGAAGTTCTGGAAGGTCTGGGGAAAACAAAAGCTAAATGATGAAAAAATACAATTACCGGTTCAATCCCAACCCGATACATCAATAGATCCTGTAGAAGATATATTAGTTGAACCTCTAGAGATACCAGAGACTTTTGTGGAATATTATCCTCTGCTAGATCCTCACTCTTACGCCGCCATCGTAGAGGATAAAAAAAATGAACTTAAATACACGGTTTTGGAACCCACCCTTACCTTGGAAGATGAAACAAGAATAAATGAGATAAAAGATATTTTATGGGACGAACTCTTCGTCAACTCAAAAGAGTTTAAAGACAAGAAAGAATCAGAAGAATTTCTAAAAACAAAAGTTGAGGAAGCAATTAAGAAATATAAAATAGAAGTTGAAATCAATTCCTTATACAAATATCAATACTTCCTCACTCGAGATTTCCTGAATTATGGTAAAATAGATGGACTGATGCGAGATGAGAATATCGAAGACATCTCATGCGATGGTACGGGCATCCCAGTGTTCGTTTGGCACCGAAAATACGAATCTATTCCATCAAACATAATTTTCCAAACCGCACAGGAACTAGAGAACTTCGTTTTTAAACTCGCATACTTGTGCGGTAGACACATCTCGATTGCTCAACCTTTACTTGATGGAACTCTTCCAGATGGGAGCAGAGCACAAGTAACATATGGCACAGAGGTAACACCAAAGGGTAGCACTTTTACCATAAGAAAATTCAAAAAGACCCCACTAACTATCACTGATCTAATAGTCTACAAGGCACTTTCAACTGAAATGGCAGCTTACTTCTGGTTCCTAATCGAGAATAGACACTCAGTAATGATAGGAGGCGACATAGGAGGAGGAAAAACTTCTATGCTAAACGCCATCAGTCTTTTCATCAGACCAACACTAAAAGTCGTAAGTATTGAAGACACCCAAGAGATTAGATTGCCTCATCAGAACTGGGAAATGATGGTAACCCGCCAAGGATTAGGTACCAACACTGGCGCAACAGGAGCAGGTGGAATCGGATCAATCGGCATGTTCGATCTCCTGCGTGCTTCATTAAGACAAAGACCAGACTTCATAATCGTAGGTGAAATTCGAGGTGAAGAAGCATACGCCCTATTCCAAGCAATGGCTACAGGCCACCTTGGCTTAACAACCATTCACGCTGAACATGTCCAAGGTGTACTACATAGACTCACAACAAGACCCATGAACATTCCCCACACCCAAGTAGAAAACCTAAACGCAATATCTATTGTACGAAGACTAGTTGTCAATAACGTCTCCTTAAGAAGGACAATAAGCGTTTCCGAAATGGTTGGTTGGGACCGGAAAAAAAAGGACTTCAAACTCAAAGAGATTTTCAGATGGGATGCTGAAAAAGATGTTTATAACAGAGTAGGAAAAAGCCCCTTACTTAAACAAATAGCAACTCAATGGGGCTACACCATGAAAGACATTGACCAAGAACTGGAGAAACGAAAGGTCATTCTCGACTACATGGTAATGCATCATATTCGCTCCTATGAAGACGTTTCTAAATTAGTCTTAGATTATTTCGCTGAACCCGAAAAAATCTACAGAAAAGCAAAGGTGAGTTAATAAATTGAAGATCGAGCCCTGGAGCTTTGCCTACAAACATTTCAGCAAGAGAATTGATAGGCTATTTCCTCACTTTCAGGATGTTCATGTTCAGCTCAAGAAGAGTGGAATAAAAGTAGCCTTCAAAGCATACATTTCCTTCATGGTTCTAGCATCAATTATTGCCTTTATTGTTACAATAATTGTAACGCCAATTGTGCTCCCCTTTATTCTTGGATTTGATTTTTTATCCGTAGCTAATATATTGCTTAGCCTTATGTTTGCGGGTCTAGCTTTTATTGTAACTCTGATATTGTTCTATGTTTATCCTGGAATAATGGCAAGCAACCGAAAGATCCCAATCGAAAACAATCTGCCATATATCTCTAGCTTTTTAACACTTCTCTCAAGTTCGAATGTTCCACCCAATGTAATTTTCCGCTCGGTAGCGAGAATCGATACCCTTTCAGAAGTTAAACAGGAATTCAGTAACATTGTAAGAGACGTAGAAGTTTTTGGAAAAGATCTTATGAATTCAATCCTTGAAAATGTTGAGTATACTCCAAATGAGAAATTACGTGAAATACTCAAAGGATATGTCGCAACGGTTCGGACTGGAGGTAATCCCACTGAATATCTTAGAATTTCTTCTGAGAATATAACAAGAGAACGAATGACTAAACTAGATGTTATGTTAGAATCTCTATCAGCTATAGCTGAAATCTATATCTTAGTACTAGTTGCTATGCCCCTGCTTTTCGTTGTGTTACTTGCAACTCTAGGCATGATAGGCAGTGGAGGAGTTGGAATGGATCCTGCTTTGATCCTCTACCTTCTAACTTATGTGGGGATACCCATAATGGCCGCAATAATCATAGTATTAGTTTCAACTTTTGAGAAGTGATTCTGAAATGAAAATAATAAGAAAAACACTCAAAAACATTGCCATCGTCTCAACCATAGCAGGAGTAGCTCTAATCTTTGCAGCATTACCTTTCTACCTTACATCCCCAGACTTGGACTACATTCTGGTAATTGCATTTACAGTCGCTGTTTTACCACCAGGTATTGCAAGTATAATTCATAACCGATGGAAAGACAAAATAGTAAAAGCAACCCCCGAATTCCTTAGAGATCTATCCACATCGTTTCGGACAGGAATGCCTCTATATACAGCACTGGAACATGCTGCAAAAAGAGACTACGGTCCTTTAACTGCTGAACTCAAATTGATGGTATCCCAAATGAGTTGGGGTATGAATTTTAATGATGCGCTTATTGCATTTAGCAAAAGAATAGATTTGCCCCTAATCAAAAAATCTTCTATCCTTATCCTGGAAGCTGGAAGACATGGAGGAGACCTTTCAGACATCTTCAACTCCACCGCAAAATACGTAGATAACGTTAATGCATGGGACAACAAAAGAAGAATGCAAACACTACCATATGTGGCAATATTCTATTTCTCAGTAATCATATTCCTTTTCATAATCATCCTTATTACAAACATGATATTTGCACCCATGAGTGATTTAGCAGAGGGAGGATCTGCTGGACTAATAACCCCAATACTTTCTAACACAATAGCGAGAAGAGTATTCTTGCACACAGCCCTACTTGAAGCCCTCTTTGGCGGTATTCTCGCAGGAAGAATACATGAAAATTCATTTTTAGGAGGTTTAAAACATGCAGCGGTACTTGCAATAACCTCAGGATTAGCTTTTTATATATTCTTACAATAACGGAATGTTAGTTAAATAGGATAAAGAATAATAATTTAAACGAAGGAAAGCAAAGTGTTCAAGAAAAACGAAGAACCGAGGCAATCATCTGTTAAAAGACGCTATAACAAAAGCAAAGAACATTCACTTATGACCAAAGAAACTGACGAACAACTCCAGGAAGAAAGAAAAAAAGCGTACCTTAAACAGTCTTCACAAAATCTACTTAGAAGACTTCTTGAAAATGGTAACCAAGCCGAAATAATCCCAATTTATGATCCAACCTTAGGATTTATCTATAAAAAGGCCCAACAAGCCTTTGAAAAAGAAATTTCACACG
>JBHORG010000051.1:0-5333 GCA_042565955.1 Thermoproteota archaeon
GTTCTAGTTCTTTGAAAGATTTTAGGTATCCATCCATAATGGATTCCATATTTTTGTTTCTGAGGATTCTTTTGGTTATATTAAGAAAACTGTATATGATGGGAGGAAACACTTTTGCCCTTCTCATCATATTTTCATACATGAAATATTCTTTATTGATAAGAAACTCTTGGGATGATTCAGGGAATTCTAGAATCAGGTTCTCGAGAAGTTCTGAAATGTTTCTCTTTTTTATTTTTACTTCATTTTGTTGTAGGTATTCTTTGTTTTTTAGCGAGTTGTAAGGCAAAGTAAGTTTTTCTGCGAAGAACTCTCCCAGCCGCCCTCTTTTTACGTCTCTCTCAAAGTCCAAACTGTTAACTATCAAGATTGCAACATTAATGTCATCCACAATTTCAAAGTGGGTGTTTAGGCGGAGTGTGAAATTATCAAGAATCAATAAAACATTTACATCGGTTTTTTTGTCAGCGTATCCACATACCCATGGACCGTAAATGCAAGCAGCTGTGATTTTTCGAGAACCTGCAATACCGTTGCATAGCTTTAGTATTTTCTCTTTCTGTTTTTCGATTAGTTGATTTGTCATCTGTGTTCTTTCTGCAACTCCTGATGAAAGATTTGTGTTTGTATGAGGTTTTCACGACTTTAAAGCATATTTATTGAAAAATGAAACCGCACTTTAGGTTTGACAACATATTTAATCCTGAAATAGCTATCAAACATTTGGAGGCTGTTGTTTCTGCCATTCAAGTCACTGTTGATTAATGTGCTGATGACCTTTAAATCTTCCATTCAACGAAATAGTTTGATAATTAAGACAACAACGTTAGCTTTCATTATCTTTATATCGATTTCAGTGATTGCAGCGATTCTAGTTTTTTCTTTTGCTCCAGAACTCTCAGACCGGCTAAGTGAACTTATTGAGACAACGTTGAATATTGGTGATGATATTCCTTCTCCGTATACTGGTGATTTCTTTTCTTACATTTTTCTAAATAATAGCGGTCATTTTTGGAATCCTATCAGAATGCTTGTTTGGATTCCTTTTTTAGGACCCGTATTGTTGGGGCTTGAGATTCTGGTTAATAGTGGAGTAATTGGAATGATAGCTGTGACCGTGGGAATAAACAAAGGTATAGCTTATCCAATAATAGGGTTGGTGCCCCATGGCATAATCGAGATTCCCGCTTTTTTACTTCAGTTATCTTGCATCATTTTGTGGCAGACAACAATCACTGAGGCGATAGTTACCAAATTTAGGGGTAAAACGCTGGAAAAAGCCAAGATTAAAATGGGCTTAAGAGACACATTAGTTCTAGCTGTAGCATCATTAATTCTATTTTTAATTGCGGCTGCCATAGAGACCTATGTTACTCCCTTTCTCTTGGGATTATAGGCAACATGTTCTTGCGTATATCTTTTGGTTTAGATACCTAACAGGATTCAATTTTGGAACTGTTCTGTGTCAAAACAGGTTCAAGAGTGCTTATTAGTTGATTTTCTGCTTGAATGTGATACTTGAAGTGCTCATTGGGATCGGTTAAAAGAATATATAGCCAGTATACTACGAATAAACCCCCAGTTATTATTGTCAAAATTAGATACAAAACAAAACTTCTGTTTGGTATATATTCAATTCTTTGTAGTACGGAAAAATTAATGCTCAACTTGTTCAATGCCATACTGATTTCTTCCCAGAGTCCATCCTCCTTTTGTTCATGACTGTAGAAATCGTTCATAAGAAAATAATAGACATACAACTGCACAAATGGAATAAACGCTGTCAGAATCGCCCATAGTATTCCGCTTTTCTCGGTTTCTTCAGTGTTTGCTTCCCTTAGTGTTCTTTCGATAGACGATAAACTGGTTTCCACATTAATATCTTTCATTTTTCCAATAGATTTGATCGAGGCTATGAGGTCTTCAGATAGAAACTTCTGTCTCTTGAAATGTGTATGGCGTCTATTTACGAGTTTATATGTAAGAACAATTCCTACTGCGAAGTTGACTACCCCTGTTAATCCAATTGTAATCCATGCATTCATAATTTGTGTACCAAATCTGTCATTCGAGAAATTGATTGATGATGAGGCTGGGTAAATTGTATCAACAATGTCGATAAACGAAACTAAAAAGTATACAGAAAATATGATTCCAACACCTATTGGCAAAAGGTAAACCAAAAGCCACACATTTGACATTTGCTTATCTGATTCTTTTTGCAAACGAACATCTTTCTGTAAATTTTCAAGTGAAATAGTCACTTTTTCTCATCCTGATAAATAAAAGAGTCAACAAAAGTTGCTATTATTATTTACGTATGATCAAATCAACCATTGCGGTGGTAACAAAAACTTGAACTCTTTTACAAAACAAAAAGATTACATGTCAAAAAAACTACCTCTGACAATATTATCTAAAAGTAGTTGCACCTAAAAACATGGATAAACAGGAGCACCACCTCTATATTATTTGCTCTAGTTCTTCAGTATTCTGGTTTTGATATTTCCTTCTGCTGCTTGTTTGATGCTCTCGGCTTCTTCTATGGACTCTACTGTGGTGAAGTACTTGAACCAAGTACCAGATCGAGGAAGCTCTATTTCAATTGAATAACTCATATTATTCCCTGCCAAATCCACTGAACAGAGTATTCATATTCAAGATAAATAATATTCTGCCTTAACAGATACATTCCGAAACTCGATATATCTAACTTTAATATTCTACTTAATATGTTCAGCATCATCTTTTTCTAAGGCTATTATCCACATTAAATCGAAATAGTCAGTTAATGCTGACAGAAGACATGGATTGTCTGTCCATAAAAAGGGCTTTTCTGCCAAATCCACTGTTGAAGAAGTTTGAATCATCATCTGTTTCTTATCGTAAATCCCCATGAGGGCTTGAGGTGAATTTAGAATGAACCTGAGTTGATATTGTGGAAATTGTTGGAAAACCTGTAATTCTTCTGAAAATTCGTGCATGTTTTTAGGCTTTTCTAGAACAAGCCTAATTTTTACATTTCTTTTCAAAGCCTTTTGTGTATTTTTTTTAAGAGCATGGATTGAACGGTGAAATACTTTCCATGAAACAATAAAATCAATACAAGTTTTGGCGTTATCGATTTCCTTTTGCACTTTGGATATTGACGCTTCTTTTTTTGAAATTAAGAGAAAGGTAGGCTTTACTTCATTATTATTCTTATTGTGAATGGTAGGCTTGAAATTCTTCAGCATTTCTTCAATATTCTTTTTTATTTCTTTTAATTCTTGGGTTTTATTTTTTAAAAGAAAAGAAACTGCTTCTTGCATTTTTAATGCTCTAAACCGTATAGGTCTTTTTAATGTTTTTTCAACAAGTCCCTTCTCTTCAAGTGAAGATAAGACTTTGTAAATTTCTTGTCTTGGAACTTCCGAAATCATTCTAATTTCATATACGGTAGAGAATTCTCTATCTCTACATTGCATTGCAAGGTACACTTTCGCTTGATTAGTTGTAAGACCTAAACTTCTATATGTTTGAATATTGCTCGGATTAAGCAATATTTTGGTTCCCCCTACTTAATGTATAAACTGAACCATTTAATATTTTGCCAGTCAGAACCCTACACTCAAAGTATTAAATGTGTTTTTCGTAAAAAAGACCTATTCAATGGAGAATCAATTAGTTTTTTCATAAGTCTTTTCCCTAGAATACATAGAAAATATAAATGAGAAAAAATCGAAAAAATATACTTAGAATTGGGACTTCGGATGTTGTATCAATCATACAGCAAGCAACCATTCATAGATCTACCTTAAGGTTCTTTGTTTGTTGTCTTTTCAGAAAAAGCAAAAAAACAACAAAACGGTTATCTTCTTTTATGGCCTGAAAGAGGCTCGATACTTTTAGTTCCTTAAGACTGGGCAACTACTTCCAATGTTATCGAGGTGCTGCTGCTTATTCCGTGCTCATCTACTACTGAAAGTGTAACAATGTAATCTCCGGCGGAGATATAGGTGTGAGTAGGTTTTTCTTCTTTACTGGTGGTTTCGTCTCCGAAATTCCAAGCATAGGTAAGGTTGTCTCCATCAGGATCTTCGCTAAGAGATGCATCAAAGATTATGGGTTCTCCAACTATTGGGTCTTGTGTGTCTATCGTAAACGTAGCGATTGGAGTCGCAAGTAAAGGAGTGATAAACAACACCCAACACATAATGAACGTAAGAAAGTAGATGCCTATTCCCATCGTAAGAATTTTTGTTGGCTTTTCTACCTTATTCGCAAACTGCCATTTAAGAAGATAATATGTGACCATATATATCGCTAAACCGATAGTTATGCCGTTTATGAGCGGATCGCCTGGACCTTTAAGGTCCACCACTAAAGCGGCTACTAAGGCGGCAAGGATACCAAAGCCGATTCTGAGCAGATAAATAACATTTAATGTCTTCAATTTCATCCCTTGTCAATCGTTTATAGATGTCAATGATGGTAATATTGCATCTGTTAGTTTCGTTTCCTAAATAGTTTTTGACCATTCATGCCCGTAGCGAAATCAAATCCACCTTAAACTTTCAAGGACCCCACCTTTCTCTGTTTATTTTCACTCCCCTCTCTCCACGTTTCTACATGTCGTTTCAACGCCAAGCTTATTTTATTTTTTAACAAATCGAGATGCAATTAGGAGGTAAAACCCTTGAATAAAATTACGTATAAAGAACAGGTAAAAAGAAGACTAAGTTACATTCAAAACCTTGCCAACGAGGAAAGATACGAGGAAATCCAGAATCTTCTAGAAACAGAATTCGTTCTGGTGGCATAACATGGCAGTATCTATATCCTGTCATGGATGTGGCAAAACACTATTCACTGGACGCGAAGTCATTTCTCCATACTACATTCGAGCGAGGAATGAATGCCGATGTCCATCCTGTGGAAGAAATCTTTCTAGATCTCCAATGAGCACCCAACTTGATCTACTTTCAGTCAGACACTGACTTTCTTTGTTTCCAATTTCTTCCTTGGTTTTCTTATTTCTCTTTTATTTGAGCATAGCCTGAGTAAAATCACTTGCCATAAAAAGAAAAAGTCTCACTTTTCCTTCTAATCTCAATAGGAACTGGTGTGACATTTTGTTTCATATTTTATTGCAATTATATTTAATTGGTTTAGAACGGCACCCTTTTTATGCAGTGACATAACACAGAAATGACGTGGAAAGGAGTTTCTTTCCAATTAAGTTGGAAAGCTTGTTCCTTGTCTCCTGAGGGAAAAAATGTTGAAGACCGTAATGACAAGCTTTGATGTATCTGCCGCCACTCACGAAATCAACACGTTAGTTGAAGGTGCAC
>JBHORG010000052.1:0-5298 GCA_042565955.1 Thermoproteota archaeon
GGCAATTAGTTGGTAAAGACAGTGAAGATTGGTATTTCAGATAACCTAATGAATCTGTTGTTTAGCTTGTCTAAATTCAGGAAAACTGTTTTTGTCAACACTAGAAAAAGAACTGCAGCATTTCACAATAGAATGAAAACTTTGGTTGAAAAACACAACAACCCTAGATTCCTAAAAATTCACTTGCACACATTCAGACACTGTAAAGCCCTAAGAGAATACCACAAAACCAGGGACATACTTCATGTTATGGGGATTCTCGGACATAGAAACATCAACACAACATACAGATACGTTAGGCTTTACAACCAAATCTATAGGCATCAACATAAGGTTAAGTTTGTAACAAAAATTGCTTCAACTAAAGAAGAACGTTGTGGTTTAATCAATGATGGCTGGGTTTTAGTTGAAAAAGACGGTGATGATTGGTATTTTAAGAAACCGGAGTAAAGATCGAAAACGTTTAGGTAACATTAAAAAATGTTTAGATAACCTTTACTAACGGCTATGCAACCATTTTAGAAGAGGTCCTGTGATTGGCGAATAAACCCTTAGTTTCAATCGTATCGGCAGGATTATCCAAGTTTGGACGACGAGAAGGATTAATGTGCCGCGAACTTTTTTCGGAGGCTATCAATGAATCTTTCGATAGATGTCCCAACTTAGATCCAATAAAAGACATCGATGCATTATTCGTGGGTCACATGGGCGAATCATATGAACATCAAGGACACACCGGACCCACAATCGCAGATTGGGTTGGTTTACTACCAAAACCTGCAATAAGAATCGAATCTGCTTGTGCCTCATCTGGATCAGCCCTAAGGATTGGAATCCTAGCCATACTTTCTGGTCTACACAAAATTGTAGTTGTTGGTGGGGTGGAAAAAATGACTCATCGAACAACAGCCGAAGTAACTGAATATTTGGCTATGGCATCAGACTTCCCTTTCGAGCAATGGAACGGAATAACTTTCCCTGGGCTCTACGCACTTATAGCAACTGCTCACATGCACAAGTACGGTACAACCGAAGAGCATTTAGCCAAAGTGGCGGTGAAGAATCATCACAATGGAACTCTGAATCCCATGGCTCACATGCAAAAAGAAATAACCATAGAAAAAGCTATGTCGTCAAAGCTTGTTGCATGGCCCCTAACACTTTATGATTGTTCATTGATAAGTGACGGAGCCAGCTGTGTAATTTTGACACATCCAGACATTGCCAAAAAATTCACAGACACCCCTGTTCATATTGTTGGTTCTGGACAAGCCAGTGATAGTATTGGTTTGTACGAAAGAGAAGAACTCACATCTCTTAAAGCTGCAAGACTTGCAGGACAATACGCTTACAAGATGGCTGGATTGGAGCCAAAAGATTTGGATGTTGCAGAGGTTCATGACTGTTTTACAATTGCTGAGATACTTGCTTACGAGGACCTTGGTCTCTGTGATTCTGGAAAGGGTGGAAATATGATAGATGAAGGAACAACTGAAATTGGAGGAAAGATACCTGTAAATCCGAGTGGGGGATTAAAATCTAAAGGGCATCCTGTTGGGGCAACTGGAACAGCTCAAGCATACGAAATTTATTTACAATTAACGGGACAGGCTGATAAGAGGCAAATCAACGGAGCTGAGATAGGTTTAAGTCATAATGTTGGAGGCTCCGGAGCAACTGCTAACGTACACATTTACAGGAGAGATTAATAATGTTTGAGAACCGTCCTTTTACAGTATCAAGTTTCTACAAATTCATAAACGAAAATGCCCTAATGGCTGCAAAATGTAATGAATGTGGAACAGTAATCTTGCCGCCAAAACCAATGTGTACCAAGTGTCTATCTATAAACCTAAAGTGGATTCAAATGGACGACACCGGAAAGCTGATTAGCTACACAATTATTCATGTTGCACCAGAGCAGTTTCAATCTATTGCACCATACACTGTAGGTATTGTGGAGTTTAAGAACGGGCTTCGTTTACCCGGAATAATTCGTAATGTGAATCCTGAAGAAATCAAAGTTGGCTTGGATCTAAAAATTGATTTCGATTCCCAAACATCATCCGAATGGCCTACTTGGACCAGATATTTCTTCAAACCGTTGTAACCTCTCTTTGTTATTGTATCTAGAATAATAATTTTGAAATTAAAATATAGAGCAATAATACTCCTATTTTAGAGTCAGAACAGTTTTTACAAAAAAACTCCAAATTCATTAATATTTCTGGTTCAGCCGCTGGATTATTGGAAGTATTTCGTTAGCCGATGACACTATATAGTGAGCACCACTATTGATTAACGATTCTTTTGAAGAAAGACCTGTTGTCACACCCACAGCAAGAATACCAAGTTTACGAGCACATACCATGTCTTTAGTGCTATCTCCAATTATTATTACAGCTTCTTTATGCTCTACATTCAAAGCTTCCAAGGTAGTTTGCAGATGAACCGGATTAGGTTTTACTTCTGGAACAATGTCACGTGTAATTAATGCATCAAATAGCTGGTTAATTTGAAAGCGTTTAAGAATATGTCTAGTAGCCTTTTTTCCATTTATTGTACATAAAGCAATTTTTAAATCCATTTTTCTTAATTCTTTGAGGGTTTCGGGTATCCCTGGAAACATTTTAGTTGTTTTGGCAGCTTCCAACTCGAAGCTTTCAACAATAGAAAATACCCATTTTTTTATTTTGGTGAATTTTTGTATATCAATTCCTTCGGCTATAATGTGTTGTTTTACTTTTACTAACATATCAAATGCAGTTTCTTTTAATGAAAATAAAGACCTAGGAAAGTCCTGTTGTGTTAGGTATTTTATTACTTCCGATCTACATGATTTAATGTTTAGGTTAAATGTAATGAGTGTTCCATCAAGGTCGAAGACTACGTCTTTGATCATTGTTTATTCAGTCCTTCTTCTTGTTCTGAAAGATTTTATGCACCTAATAAAATTGTTTTTTGTTTATTTTTCTTTTACTAGCTTGTTCGTTGATGCTAGTTTCTCAGGTTTATCGGAGTTATTGAACAGCGTTGTGTGGCGAAAAGAACATCAAATTATATGAACTGATGAGGCTTTAAAAGTAAGAAAGATGTCCGAACCGACGTTTAGTTCCATTTCTATTAATGATCTTTTTGTGATTTGAACCAAAAACTTTTTTCCAGCGTCAACAGTTAATCTTACTGTGGCACCTAAATCGATTATTTTGATGATTTTTCCTTTGAACACGTTTCTTGCACTTGATTTTATTCGATCACTTGAAACTAGAATATCTTCGGGTCTTATATAAATTGTAACACTTCCGGTTTTAGTGAATGATGCTTCAATTGTTAAGTTATCATTTACCCTTACAATTGAATTACCTTCTTTGCTGTCTTTGGCTGTTCCTGAGAAAACATTTTCAAGACGTGAAAAACTTGTTAAATATTTGTTTGATTCTCGAAAGATTTGTTGTTGTGTTCCAACCTGTTTTACTGTTCCACCAATAATCAACGCTACATTTTGACTGAGAGCCTCTGCTTGAAACATGTTATGCGTTGCTAAAACTATTGTTGTGTTTTTTGTTTGGTTTATGCGTTGAATTGTTTCCTCGATTATTGAAATATTTTTTGGGTCAAGATTAACTGTCGGTTCATCTAAAAGTAAAAGTTCTCTATCTAATGTTAGCGCACGTGCAAGCGAAACTCTTTGTTGTTCTCCACCAGAAAGTTTTTTTGCCCGACGTTTTTCAAATCCTTCAAGCCTCACGAGAGTCAATGCTTCACTAATTTTATTATTAATTTCCTCTTCTGAAATGTCATCCATCAGTTTTAATCCAAATGCTATGTTATTGTAGACCGTTGTGTCAAAGAATAGTGATCTTTGAAAAACTAAGGTAGCTTTTTGTCGAAGAAAACTTTTTTTACCACGTGTAATTTGAGTGTTTTCATAATAAACAGTTCCTCGCGTAGGAGTGTCTAAACCTGCAATGATTCGGAGAAGTGTTGTTTTTCCTGAGCCACTTGGACCCAGTAGAGTTGTTACTTTTCCCCGTGCAATATGTAAATCGACATTTTGAAGTGCGGTTAAAGTATCGAAACATTTCCAGACATTTCGTAATTCTATTATAGTCACCACTTTAGCGCCTCCTCAAATAGCTAATACTGATATTCAGTATGTAGACTATGCCCAAAAGTATAACACCTAATGCGATGCTGACCTCTATATCCGCTCTATTTGCTTCCAAAGCTATAGCTGTAGTTAAAACACGAGTATATCCGTAAATGTTACCTCCCACCATCATTGCAACGCCTAACTCTGCAAACGCTCTATTGAAACCAGCCATAATTGCAAGAATCACGCCACCAGAAGCTTCTTTAAGAATAGATATCGATGCTTGAATTTCATTTGACCCCAAAGTTCGTGCTAAATCTCTAAGATCTATATCAATTGATTCAATGGCACTTGTTATGAAGCTAACAAGTATAGGTGTTATCAGCAGTGATTGTCCAATGATAATAATATTATTGGTATATAGTAGCTCCAAAAATCCCAAAGGTCCAGACCGTGAAAATAACAAATATAAAATCAGGCCAAGCACAACTGTAGGAAATCCAATAAATGCGGTAAATGAGCCTCGAAGCAACTTTCTACCCCGAAAAGTTTTCAATCCCAATACTGCTGCAATGGGTATACTCCAAACTGCAGCTAAAACTACTGCAAATCCTGATACCATCAATGAACGAAAAACAATTCTGTAAACTACAGGATCAAGAGAAAAAATGAGTTGGAATGCTTTGATTATTCCATCTACTATTGAGGTTGTTGTCACTTAAGGTTCGCTCATTATAATATTGGAACAATCAAAGCATTTAAGAAAGTTAGGTCGTTAACGTTGTAACGTTTGTTTGTTGGGCATTCCGTTCCATCGATGAAAGCGGATTCTTTAATCCATTCTGCTACTTTGGGGTTTGTGTTTTCTTCTAAAACTTCAACTGCGGGATTAAATAATATTAATCCGTAATCGTCAAGTCCGAACTCAGCGAAAAGCTTTTGGGTTTTGTCTGACACAAGGAAGTTAATGAATTTCATTGCTTCATCAAATTTCACGAGGCGACGATTCGGGTACACATGCAATGGAAAAAAGACTGTGGACTAGTGGAGGAGAAGATACATCAGAACTAAGAGAAACAGACTGGTACCTAGAAAGAGGCGCAGGTATGACGGCAACACTAGCATTGGCAAATGAAAAGAGAGCATACACGATATGTGATAAAGGAAGTTACCTCAACAACTACGTTCCTAGAGTCATTGACCTT
>JBHORG010000053.1:0-5280 GCA_042565955.1 Thermoproteota archaeon
TTCTTCTAAGATATAAAGAAAGAATGGGAAATTCATTGTTTCCCTCAGAATAGGTATCGAGTAATTTGTTTACTCGATGACTTCGATTGCGCCTTCTGGACACTGCATCTCGCATGCTCTACAAACGAGACAGTCTTCAAGCTCTACGACAACAGACTTTCCGTCTTTCATTTCGTATACCCCGACAGGACAAGTGTCAACACAGGTTTCGCATCCATTTGATAATCAACTCCACTTTTTAGATTTTAATCAAAATGAAGCAACTAAATAAAAACGTTTCCTAAAAAAGGATTAATCACGGAGCCGTAAAAGAACTCCGTCGATTGTTGCTTCAGCATCTTCAATTCTGTTCTGATATTCTTCCAGAAGCTTTCCGTACGCACCCTTAGATACTTCTCCTCGACGGTATCTTGTTTTGATTCGTTGCTTGTCTCTTTCTGCACCTTCAAGCTTTGTTTCAGCTACTTCGATTTGCCGCATCATGTTTGCATACTTAGAGCCAGCAGATCTTATCGTCTCGCTAATAGAGGAAAGATTTCTAGAAACTGTAGATAATCGACCATCTAACATTTTCTTTCTAACTTTATATCTTCGTCTTGGAATTCTTCCTTTTCGCAAGCGCTCTTCTAGGGCTTCAAGTTCAGAGCGAATCGTAGCCTTTTCTTCGTATGTATCAACGAATCTTTTGAGGGCTTTTGGTTGAACCTGAATAGTTGGAGCGGTAATAGTTTTAGGTGTGCCCATGAAAAACAACACTACAAACGCAACAATAGCTACGATTCCTATCCACATAGTAGGATAGAATGAAGCCCAGAACACAAAATAACGATAATTGATACTGAAGATTAGGTCTTGTGAAGGTGTCAGATCAGAGAAAACATAATTCAGGGTTTCTCGCATATCACTTTTTGTGGTGCTATCGGATTCTGGATTAGCGGATTGGAAATCAGCACCTTGGGGCAGAGTAATAGAGACAGATAATTCTCCTATCGGTGTATCGAATTCCTCAAATAATGTGAATTGGAAAGTATAGTCAACACCATTCTGTTGACTAACAAGCTCCTCCCATGGCATACGATAAATAATGTATAATGTCTCGGTTTCGTTTGTTGGCACTTTTTCTCTGAAAGTCACAGTCATTACGCTATTTTCTGTTGATGTCCCAAGTGTACCCATCTCATCACGTACTTCAAAGTTAGAGGCACCTTCAGGAAAACCAACGTTAATCTCGCTTGCTTCAAATCCTAAGTTGGTTAGGAAATAGGTGTTAATTACTTGAATACTTCCAGCCTGATCTAAGATTATACCTCTTTCTATCGTAGTAAATTCCATTATGGGGGTCGGGCGTTGGAATTCAGAAAATGAATAGGCACTAGACAAGCCATAATCAACTAAGGAATCAATAGTGTCACCAGTTTCGTTGTAAAGATAAATACCTGCAACATTTGTTGGATTAACTTCTGATGCATAGATTTCTGTGCCGTTTAAGGGAATGTCGATTACATGAATACCCTCATCAAGATACATGGTTTTTTCGTTTAAGATGCTGACAAAATCAGATGATGATATATCATAAAGTCCACCAGCATCCAATTTATACTCTGCTGCACGGGTAATGTTTACTTCTATTTCCAAATTAAGATAATCAAAATACCCATCGTTATCAGTATCCACTCCCTCATCAGAGACATTTCCCGTTATGCTGGACATACCTTCTTGGCCATAAACTAGAGAAAGTTGCATTAAACAAAACAACACTGTAAAAACGATGAAAAAAGAAACCATAATCTTGGGTACCAATCTTTTGTGCGTGTGCGTATTCTTCATATGAAACACCATCAGGAATAATTCTATTTGTTTGTTGGCGTAAATATCGTAGATTCCCTTTATTTACTTTTGCCAGAAGG
The DNA here is from genome assembly GCA_042565955.1 of Thermoproteota archaeon. Lineage (GTDB taxonomy): Archaea > Thermoproteota > Bathyarchaeia > Bathyarchaeales > Bathyarchaeaceae > Bathyarchaeum. The sequence continues at coordinate 1,908 of JBHORG010000053.1, forward strand.
ACGAAATCATTGAAGAAAAAGGTATGCAATAGCGATTAGTGATTTAATACGCCTGATCAGATAATGCAATTAGAAACGGAATTAAAAGTAGAAAATAACAATTGGAGTATTGTCAATATGAAAATCTAGGTAAATAGAGTTATACTTGTTACTTCGCTGTGTTTTCATTTTTCTTGTTATTTGAGTTCCGGTTGGCTTTAACAGAAAAGAAAATGGTTTTTATGGAAAGTTGAAAAGTATCACATTCTAGGAGAATGTTATTGAATAACCTGTTTCACAAAATTGATTGTGTACGTAATCAATGCTTTTCATCGAACACCAAAAAAATTTTAAGATATATTAGGGTTGGAAAACCAGAACTCATCAACGACGGAAATATGCTATTGTTGAAAATATAAGGTTTTGCACTTTAATCCCATTTTAGGCAGAAATATGTGAAACGTTTGAAAACATATACAAGTTATTCTTTTTGGTTCAAATACCTATGCTAGAATTTCTAAGATACATAAAATTGGGCAATAATCAGTATTTTCTAAGAAAATATTGTGGTAATTAACTAAAGCATTTCTATATTTTGTTTAAGAATCACTCTTGTTTTCAGGAACAATATCAAGAACAATATAAAAATACTTTAACAATATGTTCTGGTTTGGTGGAGGTTTCTTCAAGATTAAAAGTTGAAGTACTAAAACAAATCATCAAAAATGTGTTTTCGTTTGCTATTGAAGGGATTATCAAGAAAAAAGTTAATAGTGTTTTAATATTTTCAATGGATTCCCAATGCTGCCAAGAGTTCCAAAGCCACTAAAATTGCTGTACCGATTACCAAGACAATTGTCAGATAATTAATAGAGGTTTCAACTTTATGAATCGAAGCCAAATCCTTTAGGGTTAAAATACTGTCGAGAGCTCTAGTATAGGAATCTATGAAGTCAATTTCACGATCGATAATGTCTATTGCCTCATCTATGATTGGTTTGGATTTTTCATTAAGCTTGATGAGTGGAATTACTGATTTGTTTATATCGAACATGAAATCTTTTTCTTCGATCATGAGCCGGTATAAAGCAGATAGCGTCTTTTTTAGTGAAAAAATAGAATGAATAATGTTTTTCCCTTCATTCTTTAAAGCTTGCTCTTCCAACTTGTCAATTCTTTCCCTTATTCGCAATAACACATTAGAGTTTTTGATGGCTATCTCATGAAACAACACGCTAATGACCAATGATGAATTGAGGGCTTGCTCCTCTTCAACTCCTTCTCTTAATCTTTTTATTGTTTTTTTAATCATCTTGGAATGGCTTTGGCCTTCCCCTCCCCAAGTGATAATCATTTTCTTCTTTGTTCCCAAAACAATTGGATAAACTACCAATTGTTCCTCAAAATCGATGGAGGGAATAGTAACTAGGGTATATTCGTTAACCTTTTCGTAATTACAGACGTCACAAGCTATTAGACGTGCATCTAAAGGATTTTCAATCAATTTTTTGAATTTTTCAACGAGATTTGGCTCATTACCAAGTATTTCCGATAATATTTCTAGTTCTTTTTCATTGGGATCAAAAATATCAACCCAAACCCACTGGTTCTTTGCAAACTCCATTATCTGTGTTAAGGAAGTCGCGTCTGTTGCAACGAATTCTTTTCCTTTTACAGTGTAAATCCAGATCATCAGTTTCACTATGGGAATCTTATGAATTGGTTTAAGGATTTATGTATTTCTGATGAAACATGAAAAAAACGTTTGATAAATGAATCTTTCTAGATAACAATTGATTTCACACTCAGCCAACCTGATAGAAAACTTAAAAAAAATTTGTGAATTTTATTTCCCGAGCATAAGCAAATGGTGGTTAGTCTGATAGGCCCTGCATAAATCCTTTCATCGCTTGTGTGTTGTGAAGAAATTTTAATTTTATGGGTGTAACAGATATGCAATTTCCATTCTTAATTGCATGTATATCCGTTCCTAGATCACCATCAGGATAGTGCCTTAACGCCCAGCTTTTGATCCGATATCCACCTTTTACGTGTGTATGTATATCACCGTAACCATCATAACATAGGTGCGTTAGTTTTAAGTTCTTACAATCGGCACCTTCTGGTACATTTATTGAAATGATATCCACGTCTGGCGGCATCCCCTCCCTCAAAATATGTTTAGCGGCTTTATACCCAAAAGTAGCAGCCAGTTCCAAGTCCTTCATCGAAACCTTGTTTTTTGCAGGGGATGCATCAGTTATTTCTGATAGACAATAGGAAACTGCAATTGCTGGTACATTATGGATGGCGGCTTCAAAGGTAGCTCCAACTGTACCTGAAGTTAGCACATCGTCTATTCCAAGGTTTGGCCCAATATTTATTCCAGAAACAAGTAAATCTGGAACCTTTTCTAAGATTTTATTCACCGCTATCAAGAAAGAGTCCGCAGGAGTGCCAGATGTGGCGTATGCTTTTGTCCCGTCACTAAAACTGGTCTCAGAAATATTTACTTGACCAATACTGATGGATTTTCCGACTCCACTCCTTTCGCCTCCAGGAGTGACAACAATTACATCTCCCAATTTCTTGAGTTGTTTTGTGAGAACTGATAAACCAATCGAGTTGATTCCGTCGTCATTAATTATAAGGATTGTTGGCAAATCGATTCCTCAGTTTGTTTTAGATACTACATTACGTTATTTTAGGTTAACTCTGTTTTCGTCTTCAGTTATCTCAATAGAAGTAAGTAAGACCTTATGATATTTAATGATTTTCATGACTAATTACACCTTCTAAGACACACCACATGAAGTAAGTGCTACAGATATCAACAATATTAAGAATATGCTGATTTGAAAGACAACTCGCAAAGAAATAGAAAACATGTAAAATGTCTAATAGTTGAATCTAGAAAGAATTTCAAGGCTTATGATGGAACAAACAACATCTTCAACCTAGCATACGAAATCTTGTCGTGGAAGGTTCACAGGGCATTTATCAAAGCCAAACTAGAATCCTACCTCGGATTCCTTCATTCATTACAGTATGGAAAACAAATCTAGTTTGCGATTTCATAGAAATCTACCGATATCTAGTTGATAATTTTCTGATAGAATGTTACAAAAGTCTAAGTTTGAAGGATTTTGTAGTAAAAACTGAACATCTAGGAAGGCAAAAACACAGGAAAAAGCTCTCTATGATCTCTTTATTGGTCGGTGATGGGGATATAAAATGAGGTATGTTACACATTCAAAAACAACAACGTATGATGAAATTATAGAAAAACAACACTGCATGGCTCCCTCAAAATTTCCAAAGTTTAATCCACCTAATAACGACCAAATTGAATACGTTGAATTAGAGAAATTAATAACTGAATCAAAAAAGAAAA
>JBHORG010000054.1:0-5233 GCA_042565955.1 Thermoproteota archaeon
CCGGTACTTATACTCCGTGAAGGAGCATCCCGGTCAAGAGGGCAAGAAGCCCAGCACGCCAACATAATGGCTGCACAAATAGTAGCAGAATCAGTAAAAAGTGCTCTTGGACCAAGAGGCATGGACAAAATGCTGGTAGATAGTTTCGGAGACGTAACGATAACTAGTGATGGACGCACAGTTTTGGACGAAATGGATATTCAGCATCCTGCCGCAAAGATGATGGTAGAAGTTGCCAAAACTCAAGATGATGAAGTGGGAGATGGCACAACTACTTCTGTAATCATAGCAGGAGAACTACTTGCAAAAGCTGAAATACTCATTAATAAGAATGTTCATCCAACAGTAATTATTGATGGATATCGGAAAGCTGCTGAAAAAGCTCTTGAAACTTTAGAGAACATTGCGATAAAAATTACTTCAACTGATAAAAAATCCATAAAGAAAGCTGCCATGACTTCAATGGCTAGCAAACTGGTTTCAGGAAGCAAGGACTATCTCGGAGATATTGCAACTAATGCAGTTCTCCAAGTTGCAGTAAAGACTAAAACCGGATACAAAGTAGACATTGACAACATTAAGGTTGAAAAAAAGCCTGGAGAGTCTCTTACTGATACTAAACTCATAAACGGAATTGTACTTGATAAAGAGGCAGTTCATTCTGGAATGCCCAAGAGGATAGAAGATGCTAAGATCATTTTGATTGACGTTGCCCTTGAGATAGAGAAAACCGAGTTTGACGCAAAAATTAACATAGAGAGCCCAGAGCAGATGGATGCTTTTCTCAAACAGGAAGAGAACATGATTAAAGGCATGGTCGACAAACTTATCGCTAAAGGTGCTACCGTTGTCTTATGCCAGAAAGGAATTGATGATTTGGCTCAGCACTTCCTTGCCCGGCAAGGAATCCTAGCGATTAGGCGAGTAAAGAAATCTGATATGGAAGCACTGGCAAAAGCAACAGGTGCAAATGTTGTAACAAACCTAGATGATATAACAAAGAAGGACATTGGTTATGCCAAACTTGTGGAAGAACGAAAAATCGGCGACGATAAAATGACATTCATAGAAGGGTGCAAAACTCCTTTGGCAGTAACAATTCTAATACGCGGAGGAACCGAAAGAATAGTTGATGAGGCAGAACGTTCAATGCACGATGCACTTTGTGTTGTAGCAGACGTTGTTGAAGAACCTAAACTGTTAGCTGGAGGCGGTGCACCAGAAATGGAGATGGCAAAAGTACTCAGAGAGTACGCCGAGACGCTTCCAGGAAGAGAACAACTTGCGGTGATGCAGTTTGCTGAAGCTCTTGAAGTAATACCAACCACATTAGCAGAAAACGCGGGACTCGACCCAATTGACATCATCTCAGATCTGCGAGCACAACACGAAAAAGGAATAGTGTGGGCAGGTGTTAACGCTGATACAGGTAAAGCTGGAGATATGGAGAAAGCTGGCGTCCTTGAACCTATAGTCGTTAAGAAACAGATTATAAAATCTTGTTCTGAAGCTGCAACTTTGATCCTAAAGATCGACGATGTGATAGCATCAGGAAAAATGAAAACACCCCCAATGCCTCCAGGTGGTGGCGGCATGGGCGGCATGGGCGGCATGGGCGGCATGGGCGGCATGGGCGGCATGGGCGGCATGTGAATGGCTCAAAGTACAGGAGCGTTCTAGATCAACGCCAAATAATAACAAAGTAACGATTGGACCTACTAAATTGACCCGTTTTGAGCGGGCTCGTATAGTAGGAGCTAGATCTTTACAAATTGCGATGGGTGCTCCGCTTCTTGTGGAACCTCCAGCAGCTCGTGCTGGCCCTATCGACATTGCGCTTTTGGAGTTGGAATCAGGGATACTTCCGCTCACGATACGACGAATGCTCCCAAACGAAGAATACCAAGACATCCCACTTAAGTGGCTAATACAAGCCTAAAAATTTCTGCTATAAGGGTTTTTTTTATCCCTTTTTTTTCTTTTTAATCTTCGGGTCATAATTATCATAAATGTATCCTAATCCAGCGTTAACAAACCACGTTAACTTTAGATTCCCAGCATATTGTTTTATTACTAATATACAATTTTAAAAACAACCTTTTTCGGGAAAATAAGAGTGAAATCCTTGTTTATATCCATTTCTAGGTATTAATAAATAAAAAAACTTTGAAAACATGATAATAATGTAATACTGTTTCACCATTCTTCGTCTTCATCTTCTTCCTTATCATCTTTATCTTCTTCCCAATCTTCTTCCTCAAACAAGCGTTTCCACCTCCACATTGGTCAAGCTCTTCGATCAGTGTTGAGAATGCCATTAAGAATCAAATAAGCATTATGTAGAAAAAATTGAAAAAATACTCAAAGTAATAGAAGCCTACGTTTAGCACTATTTAGAGTTAATCGAATCCGTTTCCAGTGGGCACCTTGCCAATATTTCTGTCCACATCCTAAACACCTCCAGAAATCACTGTAATTCGTAGATGTTGCTTTGGGTATTACATCAATGATTTCCTCTTTGGAAACAGCCACAAGGTTTACGTTACATTTTGGGCAACGAGAAATATTCAAATCAACCTCTAGTTTGAAGTCAAATCTTTTAGCTAAAGCAGCAAGTTTTCCATCAATATCTGGTGCCTCAATAATATCAGCTTCAAATCCTTGAGTTATAGCTTGCTGATATAATTCAATATCGCAAGTAAGTAGAATTCGTTTTTCAGATTCTGCCAAATCAATTAGTTTTCTGTCATCAGCAATTCTGTAATAACTAACATCATGTCCCAGTATCCGAAGCCAACGAGTTAATTTACCGAGCATACAATCGACTATGAACCGCAAAACAAACAACCAAAGTACATTTATAACCAAACAGAATTTAATGTTGAGCGTAAAATCTAAAAAAGCTTTAGTTACCACTATATATCTGCCCATAGCCAGATTATAATCTGACAGAATTATAACCAGATACAATTCAATTTGATATTAAAATTGGTTATGATTTGCCATGAAGTTAGATTTAAATATATATAACGGCGTTATGTTGCTGAGTGATGTACAAAATGGAAGTTTATATGGACTATGCCGCAACCACACCCGTTGACCCCAGAGTCCTTAGAACCATGCAACCATACTTCAACCAAAAATATGGAAATACAATGTCTCTACATAAGCAAGGTAGAGAAGCAAAAGAAGCCCTTGAAAAATCCAGAAAAACAATTGCGCAGACAATAAACGCTGAGCCCAACGAACTTGTATTCATGGGTAGCGCCTCCGAAGCAAACAATACAGTTTTAAAGGGTTTAACTTACGCCAATAAAAAGAAAGGAAAGCATATTATAATATCCGCAATCGAACACCATAGTATATTAGAACCTGCCCGATGGCTAGAAAAACAAGGATACAAAATTACACGTCTCCCTGTAGATCAATTTGGTCAGATCAATGTAAATCAATTAGAAAACATAATAAAAAAAGAAACTATCTTAGTTTCGATAATGCATGCTAACAACGAAATAGGTACAATACAAAACATTCAAAAAATAGGAAAAATCTGTAAAGAAAAAAATGTATACTTTCACTCAGACGCAGCCCAGACTTTTGGTAAAATTCCTATCGATGTCAAAGAAATGAATATTGATCTATTATCCATGAGTGCCCACAAAATGTACGGACCAAAAGGTGTTGGTGGGTTATACATAAAAAAAGGTATTAAAATCGAACAACTCATTCATGGAGGAGAACATGAATTAAACCGAAGAGCATCAACCGTAAATGTTGCTGGAGTTGTTGGTTTCGCCGAGGCAGTGAGAATTCAAGAAAAAGAGATGGAGTCTGACGCAAAAAAACAGACGTATCTCAGAGATAAACTAATAAAGAGTCTATTAATAATTGAAAATTCACATCTCAATGGCCATTCAATAGAAAGATTACATAACAATGCTAGTTTCTGGTTTGCATATATTGAGGGAGAATCCTTGTTAATGCAACTAGACTCACAAGGGGTATCTGCATCCACAGGTTCAGCATGCTCCTCTGATTCACTGGAAGCAAGCCATGTTTTGCTTGCCATTGGATTAAAACCTCAAGAAGCTCACGGGTCGTTACGACTTTCTTTAGGGAAATATACTACTGAAATAGATGTGGATTACGTTCTGGAAGTATTACCAAAATCTGTTGAAAAGTTAAGGAAAATTTCGCCTTTTACGAATGGATGGGAAAAGTAAAAAATGACACTAAGCAACTAAAGGTAAAGATTGAAAACCGTTTTATTGCTCACAAATCCTTAAACATGGTCACGATTATTCTTTATTCTAGCTTTGCTGAATGCGCTATCTTTGATGTCTAATACTTGAAGTGCATCTTTGGTATTACAAAGTGGATCTAAAAGCTCATTCCTTTTGACTGAATCAATAAAGCACTGCAATTCCTTCATTAATGGTTCGCTTGCTGAAACAGGTACCTCTGCTTCAACATGTCTAGATAGCCACAGGATATCTTTCCATTTTCCATCCTCAATTTTTGCTTTTGGAGGAGCCCGATATGAATGAAGTTTTTGCTGAGCATAGTTCAAAACGTAGTATCTTTCGTTTCCGTAAAGTTGAATGAGACGTAGTTTATAGTTCGGGAACCAACTTGCCTCAATGTGACTGTGAATATGACCATATTGTAAGGAGATATATACATAATCTTCAAAGTTGGTTTCTGTTTTGTAAGAGAAGTAAGCATATAGAACTTCTGGTGGGACCCCTATAAGATAATTCAATATGTCAAGTTCGTGGGACGCTAAATCCAAAAACACACCGCTGTACTTAGTCCTCGGTGGAAATGGACCAAATCTAGTAGAAACCGTAGAAAAAATCTGAGAAAAATCAACAAGTTGTTTCAACTTTCTAACAGCAGAATTAAATCGTTCAATGTAGCCTACAGCTAGTAACTTGTTTATTTCAACTGCTTTTTTTTCCATTTCTTTCCCATTTTTCCAAGAATCAGCAAATGGTTTCTCAACCAAAACATGCTTTTTTTCTTCTAATGCAGCTAAAACAATGTTTTTGTGCATGGAAGTTGGTGTACAAACACTTACTGCATCAAAATTTTCTTTGAGAAACTTTTTAGAATCAGTATAAAATTTGCAATTATATGCCTTAGCTAGATGTCTTTTTTCAGGATTATTATCACAAATTGCAACTAATTCGCAATTTTTTAGTTTGTTGTAAACCCGTGCATGGGCAGAACC
>JBHORG010000055.1:0-5187 GCA_042565955.1 Thermoproteota archaeon
AAAAAATTTTTAAAATAAACACTTGTAATACAATCTCTGTGAGGAAAAGAGATGGGTCGGCTTGCTAAACCTAAACTAGCCATTTTTAGTGTTGCAGTAACCTTCTTCATTTTCATGCTAATTATTCTCATAAACTCGTTTCCAGCAGATTATCGAATAGCCAACAACGACATAGGACGATACCAAAGCACAGGATCTTTAATGCCCCTCTTCCATCTTACATCAGAATTAACCGGCGAAGTAGGCGTGATTCTTCGCTTTATCGGTGCCTGCTTCTTTTTAGCATTCACATACACATTAATCAAGAAAAAACTTGTTTCTTGGTCACTTTTAAAGAAAGCAGTACTCTTAGAAGGCATCTACTACATATTCAATATACCATTCATTACTTATCTAATTGTAAAAGCACTAACTTCTATAGACGTAAGCTCCGCAGCCATTTTAACATATTATGGAGCCGCAACATCTTACGCTGCCCAATTACTCTTTGTTACCCCACTATTCCTAATGTTTTATAGCAAGCTTAGAAGTGACAGTATTGATCATTCTGAAATCGCAAAATGGAGCGCTCTTGCGGTTATAGGTTTCATTTTTGGGCTCTGGATTAAACATTTTATGCTGTCGGTCTACGCAATAGGCATCGACTTTTCCAGCGTCATTTATATGGTCGGCTCCCTCAATTCAGCTTTGACGCTGCTAATCGCTGGTATGCTATTAATTGCAGTCTTTATGCCGCTTTACAAGAAAACAAGCACAAACTATAACGCAAAAGTGCTAGGAGTAGCTTTTATTGCATCGGGTTTATATGTCACAATTTACTGGGCAGTCGCATTAGTAAATGAACAATACATGAACTGGTTAAGCCTAATTGACTGGTGGACAATAATATTTATCGTTTTAGGCTTAGGCTTTATTGTTCATAGAAAGGAATAGCAAGAAAGCAATGTTATAAGAAGTTTGGTGCGCACACGCTTTCCCTTATTTACCAACAACAGAACAAGAAACAAACAACCGAAGAGAATAGAATAAGAATGCATGTTTGGGTTTGGGGGATAAAATTTAACCCAAGAATCGGCGAATGTAAATCTATGACAAAATTCCCTAAAAATGGGGGAATAGGGCTTTTTATTTAGTAGCCCTATAGGACGAACACCAGTAATCCAAAGCCTATTACAGCGAGAATTGCCACGATTATGACGAATATTATCACTGCAATTATGGCGATTACGAAAGCTTTCAACCATCCGCAGTCAAAGAAGTGTTTGATCAAGGCAAGCCATACAATGAACATAATAATGGCAGCAATCAAACTACCAATAAACGCGTTAACCACAGCGCCTATAATTGTACCCAAGACAACTATCCAAACAGCATCAAAAAACTTTGCTTTGTCCCCGCCGACAAGAGCTCTTCCAGCCAACCAAAGCACAGGAGCGAGAATTATTGTGCTTACGATAATCTGTATCAGTAGTGCTACAAGATCCATTCTTATCTAACCCCTGAACTCTATAGATTTAATTAGTTTTTAAGACTTTGGAACAATTGATTCTTCAACAAACCTCATATACAAAATCATTTGGGTTTGGGGATAAAATTTAACCCTAGAAAAAAAGAACCTATATCACAACTTTTCAAGAAAGACTCTGTGATGCTTGTCTAGGAGAATCAAAATAATCTACTTTGCATTTTCGAAATACATTACCCGTCTTTCAGACTCTACTATTTGTCTGAGACCTATTTTTTCATCCTTTTTCCCCAGAATTTTACCATCTGTTACCAAAAATACTTGGGGCACAATCACCACCTACTGGCGGATACTCTGCTAGCTTAAGAAAAGCCCCACTCGTAGAATCTACGATATCATCGTGTCCCCCATCTGGGAACTTTTCAAATTCATCAAGAAAAACACTATTCCCCGGAGCCTGAACAAGACAAACATTACCCTGGAAAGCAGCACTAGCTACAGGATTGGCAAGAATTTCTTTACCCTATTTTTGAGCTTTCTAATTATTGATTAGGCCTCTTTTTTCATCACAAACAATAAATAATAGTTATGATCATCATAGTTATAATAATTATGTGTATGATTAGGTGGTTTGAGGTATGAAACCAGAAGAACCTCATTGGAAACTTTACGCTCTATTATCCGGAATTTATCTTAAGAGTCGAAGACTGTCTGAAGAATCAATAAAACCTTTGAAGATCACATTTCCACAATTTGGAGCATTACTAAACCTCTCATTCCAAGACAATATTACACAAAAAGAATTGTCCCAAAGATTGGACACCGACACCACTACAGTGATGGTTATTTGTGATTCTCTAGAAAAAAAAGGCTATCTAAAACGTTTGAAGGATCCAACAGATAGACGAGTAAACAGACTCGTCCTTTCAAACGAAGGAAGAAATGTCTTTGCTAAGGCTTACCCGTTGATGATGAATCGATACAAATTTTTTGCAGACGCAATCTCTCAAAAAGAAGTTGAAGTAATCATCCCACTTCTTGAACAACTATACCATGTAATCAAAATTCAATATCAGAAAGAGTTGAATAGATAAAATGGACAATATTCAAAAACAAAAAAACAGGAAAGTAAAGCCCAACCTCACAACTCTCTTTGTTTCAGCAATCTTCGCAATCATGATTATTGCTTGGATGTCATCTGCTGTAATGACAGTGTTACCGGATTCATCTGCCAGCAAAGTTTGTCATCTAGGTTACAAAGCTCACTGTTCGTTTACTCCATTTGGCACAACAATATCAATCACAGCAGCAGCAATAACCTACTTAATTGCTCGAAAGTTTAACTTTTTAAAATTCTAGGGGGAACCAAATTGTCAAAAACAGGTAGATTTAGTTTTACCAAAATTCAGACCGTTATGTTGATTGCACCTCCTGTTTTACTTGGAACTACTTATATCATCTATGGATTACTAGCAGAATTGCTCGGATCTGTAGGTGGCTATCTAGGAGGATTTCTATTTTACTGGATCATATGGTGTAGCCTATTACCTTTTTTGATTCTTGGATCAAAGAATCTAAGAAAGATATTTGGAGAATCTAAACAGCGATTTGGAAAACCTAGCTGGGTAGGTGCATTATTTTTAGCTGGACCTATTGTAGCACCGTTCTTTACAATGTTCCTAAATCAAATTGGCTAATCCTTTTGGTTTCGGCCTTATTTGCAATAACAAATGGTAGCCTAGAAGAAGTGCTTTGGCGTGGCACTTTCATTACAACTTTTCCAAATAGTTGGTTGTGGAGTTACCTTTATCCCTCAATTTGGTTTGGATATTGGCATCTCTCACCACAAGTAATCTTTCCCAGCCAAATGCCCGGAGGCGCTATAGCCTTCGCTACAATGTCTATCTTTATGGGATTAACCTTTGGTTGGGTAGCTAAAAAGACCAATTCAATTCGCTGGACAACCATAGCACACATACTAACCGATTTTATGGGGCTCGCAGGTTTTGCATTCATTGCAGGCGGGTACTAAATGAAAAAAGCGATAGTGAACTATGCAAAACAATTTGGAAAAACACAGAAAATAGCAATCGTACTCTCTCCTGTTCTTTTTTTAGTCATGTTTGCAGTGTATCAAGGGTTCTCAAGAATATTGGGAAACAGCTTGGGGTGGTATGCGGGATTTGCAATATATTGGCCAATTTTTTGTGTGACAATTCCATTGTGGTTGGTTGGCTCGAATCGAATCATTGAAAGATATAAGATATTCAAAATTAATCCAAAGTATCTTTTAGTTTATCTTTTTCCAGTTTTCATGACTTTGATTGGCGGATTATTCATGAGCAATACCGAACGTGATACTATTGGTTTGATTATTTGGTTGGGAATGTCAGTAGGAAACGGGCTTTTTGAAGAAATTCTTTGGCGAGGAGTTTATCCAATATTGTTTCCTGACAACAAACTGTTTGGTTTTGCTTGGCCTGCTATATGGTTTTCAATCTGGCATTTTGCTCCAGGATCACTTTCACAAAATTTCCAACCTATAGTCCTAGTCTCTGGAGCTTTGATGCTTGGTTTATCCTTCGGATGGGGAGCTTTCAAAACAAAATCACTATTTTGGGCATCAATAGGACACACCTTCTCTGGATTATTTCAATTGATTTGGAATGTTATCTAATCCTAGATTTATGTTTGAATGGGATGTGAATAAAAAAATGGCATTAAACGGAGTTATAGCTGCTTTGAAACAAAGAAAAAAGAGGAAAGAGAAAAATGAAAAGAAAGAGTTAATGAGTTAACATTTGTAGGTTTTGGGCTAAAATTTTAGCCTCTCAAAAGTTATCTAGTTCCTAGAAGAAAATACACTAAACATTTTTATGTAATAATTTCGCTGTCTCTGGAAAGTGAAGTTAATTATGAATCACGTAATTGAAGCCATAAAAAATAGACGATCGATTAGATCATATGAACAAAAACCAATTCCTAAAGATATTCTCAATAAGATAATCGAGGCTGGCAATCAGGCACCTTTCACGTCTATGACGCGGTCTCAGCCTTGGCGATTTGTTGTTGTTGAAGATCCAGAGTTTAAGCAAAAACTGTTTCAAACAGCTTTTCCATTCTGGAAAAATACCATTGACGGTATGAAAGAAAATGCTCCTGAACTCTATGAAATGGCTACTTGTCTTTACGATGCGATGGATGAGCCTAAAGATGTAATTTATTATAATGCACCTGTAATCATTTTTATTATAGGTCCTGCGACTGGTGGTGTTGTAAGTTGTGCGCTTGCATGCGAGAACATGATGATTGCTGCAACTTCTTTTGGTCTTGGAAGCTGTTATACTGGATTTGGCGCATTTGTTAAAGGAAAAGATGAAATCGTAAAAGCCTTAGAACTAAAGGAGAACGAACAAATAAATGGTCCAATCTTGCTTGGCTACCCAAAAAGTAACACTAGTGTGGCTATTAATCGTGCTTTGGATAGGATTTGCCCGATCAAAAAAGAACCAGTGACAAAATGGATATAGATGTCATTTAATTTGTTTGGGGTAAATTTTAAGCCTCAACAATCAATTTTTAACTCCATGAAACGACCAACTAATTAGCAAAAGAAGATATTTAAAAAAGAAAAAGAGGGGAGAGTTGATTATGGAGGTTTTTTTTTATGTTTCTTTTGTCATTTTCTTTGCGAGGTTGTAGATTACTGGAACTAGCATTAT
>JBHORG010000056.1:0-5119 GCA_042565955.1 Thermoproteota archaeon
AGGTTCTGTTAATCCTTACCAAGTTACTATGGATGCAAATCATAGTTTAACTGCAGTATTTGCAGAAATTCCTTCTGATTTTTATTTGACTGTTGCTGTGACTGGTTCTGGGAGTACTGTTCCTGCTGCTGGAGTTCATAATTATGCTGATGGTACTCTTGTTAATGTGACGGCTAGTCCTGATTCTGGCTGGGTGTTGGATTATTGGTTGCTTGATTCTGTAGATGTAGGTTCTGTTAATCCTTACCAAGTTACTATGGATGCAAATCATAGTTTAACTGCAATATTTGTAGATAATACTCCCCCAACAATAACAATAATATCCCCTGGGGAAAGTGTAACTTACCAAACCAAAAACGTTATTTTAATATTCTTTCTTGATGAAGAAGTTTCTTGGATGGGATATAGTCTAGATGGTGCATCTAATGAAACAATTCTTGGAAATGTTACATTACCGAGATTATCTAAAGGAGCACATAACATTACAGTTTATGCAAATGATACTTCTGGTAATATGGCCTCTTCAATTATGGTCAATTTTTCTTTCCAGATTGACGAAAGTCCTCCTATAATTGTAATATCTTCACCTGAAAATATTACGTATAATATAAATAATGTGGATCTTAATTTCTCTGTTAATGAGGATACTTCTTGGATTAGATACAACTTAGATAGTGCTGGTAATGTAACAGTTGTTGAAAATTCGATTCTAACAGATTTTTCTATGTCGCTATCTGGTTTGTCTGAGGGTCCTCATAATATTGTTGTTTATGCGAATGATACTTCAGGGAATATAGGTGCTTTTAGTATATTCTTTTCGGTTGATACCACTCCCCCAACAATCGTAATATTGTCACCTACAAGTTCAACCTATCCGTCCCCAGATGTTCTGTTGTCCTTTTCTATTAATGAGGGAACGTCATGGATATGGTATAGCCTTGATGGTCAAAATAACATAACAATTTCTGGAACCACTGCATTATCAGGATTATCTGAAGGTTCACATGATCTAGTAGTCTATGCAAATGATACGGTTGGGAATATGGGTGCTTCTAGTATAATTTCTTTTGTTGTACAAATTCCTTCAGTAGACACCATACCTCCAATAATAATTATTACTTCACCACAAGGAACCACTTATTCCCTATCTGAGATTGCATTAACGTTTACAATTAATGAACCGATCTCTTGGAGAGCATATAGTCTAGATGGTGAAGCTAATATTACAATTATAGGAAACACTATTCTATCTGGTTTAACAGAAGGAGAACATGCTATCAAAATTTTTGCCACAGATAGCGCTGGAAACACAGGTGCATCAATCACGACTACTTTTGAAATAGACACAACTCCACCAATCATCACATTATCTTCACCGGAAGAAACAACCTATTCAAACACCAATGTTTTCCTAGATTTTACATTAAATGAAGAAGTATCTTGGATAGGATATGCTCTAGATGACCAAAACAACATCACAATTACAGCAGATTTAATGATTTCTGCTTTGTCTGAAGGCTCCCATAGCATAATTGTTTTTGCCACTGATCTTGCTGGAAACACTGGTGTCTCGGATAGTGTCCAATTCTCAGTTTCAATTCCACCAGTTGACTCAACACCTCCCACAGTTATTATTATCTCACCGGAGAGTGAAACTTATTCAAGTTCATCTATTGCTCTTGATTTTACTATTGATGAACAAACTTCATGGATTGGTTATAGTTTAGATACCCAAGACAATGTCACAATTACTGAGGACACAGTTTTGTCTGATTTGTCTGAAGGTTCACATAGTATAGTTGTTTTCGCAACTGATTCTGTAGGTAACACTGGTGGTTCTGAGGTCATCCAATTTGTTATTTCAATTCCTCCCATTGATACCACGCCGCCAATAATTATCATCAACTCACCAGAAAACACAACCTATGATGCATCAGACGTTCTCCTTAACTTCACAATAGATGAACCAGTATCTTGGATCGGGTATAGTCTAGATGGTCAAGAAAATATGACAATTCTTGATTCAATAGTCTTAAATGAAATAACAAGCGGAGAACACACCCTAATAATTTATGCCGAGGATTTGAGTGGAAACCTTAACCAGTCAAACTTCATTACTTTTACAATATCAACTGAGAATGGAATAAATTCACAGATCTGGGCAGTAGCTGTCTTGGGTATAATTGGAATTGCAGGTCTTATACTTGCAACATACATCGGATATGATCTATTTAAAAATCGAATTAAATGAATGCTAAAAATAACCTTTTTGCGATTAATATATTCCTTCTCTCGATTCTTTTGAAGATTTTGTTATTTTCAAAATTCTTTTTGGCTAAGCCGAGAGAAAGCAAAAACTCACATGTTAAGTCTTGAGACTGGACAAACAAGTTTTCGCTTAAGATATATAGATAAACTAAGATTTTGTTGCGTATGATAATATACTTTGAGTCAAAAGTAAAAAACGTTACATACAAAAAAAATTGTTATAACTATAACATAAGTGGTAACCCTAAAACAGTGGACATATTTTTTTAGGAATATTCTAGTCTTGGAAATATCGTCTTTATACTAAGACAACAGATACAAATTAGGATAAAAAACAGAAGGAGCAAAAACCCTATGAATTTTTACATTAAAGATTTCCAGCATAACAAAAAAAGGACTGAAAAATCAGACAAGTAAGTGTATAGTTACTTTATTGTTGATTTCTCTTCTACTAATTTCAGCGCCTGTCACGCTTTTTTCAACACCAGCGTTTGCCGCTGAACCTTATTTAACATCAATTCTCAATGAATTGGGTTATACAAATATTACCCTTTCGGATATTGAAACATTTCCATCCGGGATTTACAATGCTACATTACTCGCTGAGTTTGGAGAATATAATTCTATTAACTTGCTTAATTATTATCCTATTGAAACAAGTGATTACCAGACGATTTTCTCAGGACCAGAAGGAGCAACCGGATCCGTGGGAGGATATGTAGTCCCACCTGTATCTAAAATGTTCGTGATTGATAGCCAATTTGGATTATCCATGCTTTCTCCTTACAGGTACTTTTCAGAACACTGGCGAAATCCTGATTATCCTGAAGAACACACTTGGATATTCGAGAATTTAGATTCACCTGGGATGTTTCTTATAGGTTTCGAGGACACATTTGGAGGACATGATAGAGATTTTAACGATATGGTCTTTTCTCTTGTGAAAATTTTTCCTCCTGAAATCGTAAACGTTGAAAAATCTCCTGAAACCCCAAGCAACAATCAATCCGTAACGATTACAGCTCAAGTTACAAAAGGAAGCAATGAAATTGAATCAGTTATACTAAGTTATCAAATTTCTTGGTCTAGTTGGACTAACGTAACCATGAACTTAAAGAGCAGTGGTTACGTTGCTGAAATTCCAGTTCAACCATACAACACTATAGTAAACTACAAAGTCTATGCCTCTGATACAAAGGGTTACTCCGATGTTTCACAAATTGATTCATATACAATTTTTATTGAAGGTAGTTCACCAATTGTAGTGCTTAGTTACTCACCACCCGTGGCGGATACAGGTGAAGTTGTAGAATTTGATGCTTCAGGGAGCTATGACCCAAACGGTTCAATAGTAAGTTACTCATGGGACTTTGGAGATGGAATTACTGCAACTGGAGCTATTGTCAACCACTCATACACTGAAGACGGAGAATACACAATAAACATTAAGGTCATCGACAATGAGGACCTTGTTGGCAACAAAGTAGCAATCCAAGTAGTGAAAAACAGACCTCCAGTAGCAGCTTTAACCGAATCAGCATCAATCATAAGTGATAAAGAATCAATATCTTTTGATGCAAGTCCAAGTTACGACTTAGACGGTTCAATTATTTCATACACATGGAGTTTTGGAGACGGAACCGCTGAAACAGGTATTGTAGTTACACACACCTACACTGAACCTGGTTTCTATAGCATAACTTTGACTGTAAGCGATAATGACGGCGCGATACACAATCATAAGCATTCACTGCTTGTCGTAAATGTATTGAATAAACCACCTGTAGCCTCTTTTAATTCTTCAGCTGAAATTGTTAATATCGACGAACCCCTCGCGTTTGATGCCTCGGATAGTTATGATTCTGATGGAACAATTGTCAGTTATTCATGGGACTTTGGAGACGGAACTAGGGCAACAGGAATTACAGCAGATCACGCATACACCAAAGAAGGAACCTACACAGTAACATTAACAGTCACAGACAATGAACAAATAACTGACACAATCACCAACATTATAGTAGTAACAACTCAACCTATTCTTATTCCAAACCAAAATCCAGTAGCCTCAATCACTGAATCATCAAAAACAATATCCAGTGGTGAAAATATCCACTTTGATGGCTCAGAAAGTACCGACCCTGACGGTACAGTAGTAAGTTATTCATGGGACTTCGGAGACGGAAACACAGCAACCGGAATTGAAGTAGATCACATATTCCAAAACGCAGGTGTCCACACTGTCACTCTTACAATAAGAGATAATGATGGTGCAACTTATCAAGCAACAACATCAATCACAGTGACAAAAACCGAAGACCAATTTAACAACGCACCTGTAGCTCTTATAGTCAAATCAACACAAAAGACCACTATTGAACAAATTATCAGCTTTGATGCTTCTGATAGTTATGATTCTGATGGAACAATTGTCACTTATTTATGGGACTTTGGAGACGGAACTATAACTACAGGTGTAACATCAGATCACACATACATTCAAGAAGGAACCTACGCAGTAACATTAACAGTCACTGACAATGATGATGAATCATCCTCAACAGTTTCTGAAATAATTATAGAAACAGAAACCGAAAATTCAACATCATTAGGTGTAATTTCTGGAATTGGCTTAGGCATCACAGCTCTAACTGCAACATTACTACTTGGTTTCTCCCTAAAAAGAAAGAAAAAGAAAACATCCAACAATAAATAAACCTAGATAATCTAGGTTTTTCCCTATTTATTTTTGTCTAATATTTTTAGGTCAATTGCCTTAAAGATATCTTCAGGTTAATTTAGAAACCTACAATCAACTCGATACTAGTCGTTATAAAATAAACTATTATAC
>JBHORG010000057.1:0-4720 GCA_042565955.1 Thermoproteota archaeon
TGCTAGAAATCTATTTTTTATTTTTGATGAAACAATTTGCGGATTTAGTATTTTGAATAGTGTCTCGGTCTCAACTAATTTTTTATAACCTTGCTTGAGAAAACCTTTTCTTGAAAGTTCGTTTGGAAACCCATAGGATAACTCAAATCCTTTTCTTTCGAGATATTTAATTGAGTATTTTCCCATCTTGGAGAATATTCCCTTTCTTTGATATTTCGGATGTACCATTGTGTCACAATGTTGAGCAGCCTTTACTTTTTTATTATTGATCCACATTTCGGTATACATAAAAGGTCGAGCTCCAACAATTTCGTTCTTGTCTAGAGCAACGATTACTTCTGTTTCATTTGAAAACTGGGGATTTTGTATGTGTGTCCATTCCCATTCATTTTCTGATTTTTTCTTACCGAAGGATTCAGCATATAGCTCTATCAATTCATTAATTTTGTCTGATTGATTTACTTCCGTAATCTTAATCATTAATTGTCCTTCATTATTTTGTGATGCCTAGCATTTCTCGCGTTTCTTTTGGGGTTGCAATTTCTCTGTTTAATTCTTTTACGATTTTCACTATTCTCATAACTAGTTTCTTATTGGTTGCCAATTCTTGGTTTGGATAATTATAATATATGCTGTCTTCAATTCCAACTCTGACGTGGCCTCCCATAAGAATTGCTGCTATGTTTATTTGAGTTTGGAATCGACCAATTCCAGTTGCAAACCAATTTGAACATGTTGGTAAAGACTGTACTAAGTAAGAAAGATCATGAATATCCGCAGGAATGCTTCCTAAAGAACCTAGTAATAGACTGAAATGGAGGGGCTTTTTCAAATACCCCTTTCTTGCTAAATATTTTGCCATATTGATGAATCCTGGTTCAAAAATTTCCAGTTCAGGGAGAATTCCTCTTTCTTTCATTTTTGTTGCCATTGCTTTAATTGTTGAAAATGGATTAACGCTTGGATGTTGTGGGAAATTTAATGATCCTAATGTCAAGCTGGCAATGTCCGGAATAAGATCCAATACTTCTGTACGATGTTCTACTTGAGGATCAACTCTTCCGCTTGTTGTTGCACATATTATTATATCTGGGCATTTACGTTTTATTGCATCAAATATTTTCTTAAAGATTTCTTTCTTGAATGTTGGTTTTCCATGTTCGTCTCTTGCATGTACATGAACTATACTTGCACCTAATTTGTATGCTTCATATGTATCATTGGCGATTTCCTCTGGATTTATTGGAACATAAGGAGTGTCTTCTTTTGTAGGAATCATTCCGGTAGGGGCTAAGGTCATAATTAGTTTTTCTACTGGTTTACATTCATAGTCCTTAAAGACATACATGTAAATCAAATGTGTTTCAATAACTTTGATTAAAAAGTTATTGTTCTACCAATAATATTCAAGAATTCATTTTTTGCCAATTATTTTCTATTAAAATGGAACGAAACGGTGAATTCACTCGTTCAAGAGCTATATTTTACCTAATTTGCAATCGTTGCATGGACAATTAGGGTTAATACAGAATTGATTCGTTATTGGGCAAACGATTAATCTTTCTTTTAACCAAAGGGTCAATCCTTCGTGAACGGCCTTGGTTACGTTTGTTTCCAGTGAAGTGACAAGATTTAGGAGCTTAGAGTCCAACTCTATTTGCATTGTGTTTACCATCTCTTCTTAAGCTCACAATGTTATGATGCATTTTAGCGGTTGTTTCAAAGAAGGTAATATGAAAAAAATTGTGATCTTCCAGATTTAGTAATAATTGTAACTTCTAACTACTGAATAATTGGCGTGCGCGTGGATGTGTGTGCGTGTTTCACACGTGAGGGGGGATGTAGGTAAGAGGAAGCGAATTAGAATAAGAGAAAACAGGAAGGAGAATAAACGTAGACGAGTATAGGAGTAAGTTTAGGTTTGGGGGCTAAAATTTAACCCCAAAAAAAGAGTAAACATTTTCTATTTTTTTTACGCATAGTATAAATTTAACGCTTATATAATTAGCTGGGGGAAGAAAGGTAGTTGGATGATATACAAATAAGAACTATGGTTTCTTATGTAGTTGAGTATTTCAACAAAAATTGTCCCGATAATTTAGAAACCATGATCCATTTAATAGGTCATGAAGAAAAATACCGTAAAAGGGTTTCAGAAATAACTGAGACAATGATTGATCATCATGATGAACTTTTTGTTGCATGTAGTAACGGGAAAAAAATTGAAGTCATTACTCCAAATTATGCAAAACAATGTGAAGAAATACGAAAGAAGATGAGAGAACTAGTCGATGAATACCTTTCCGAATTGAAAAAGCCAAATTAACATAATTGAACCATTTGTATATCTCTTTTAGAGAGAATAAGTATATACTGAAGGAACCCCCTCTCTGAAAACACAAAATTAGGATTATTTGTTGACCCAAGAATACACTCATTTCATTTTTAGGAAAACATTTCGTTATTAGCAATAAAAAAAGGGTGCTGAGTATCAAATTTCTAAAGATTCTCTAATTTTGTTTTCTTTATAACCAGTGATTACGATTCTGTTATCTATAATTATTGTCGGAAAGCTAAAGCGTGCTCCAAGATTAGCAATATCTTTACTGATCATTTCGTAATCTTCATCGTTGCATAAGTCAACATCGATATACTCGAATTCAATGTTGCTATCTCTCAGAAGTTGTTTCTCTTTATTGCACCATGGGCAGGTGCTAATAGCATACAACAAAACTCTGTGTTTATTGTTCTGCCCTTGAACCTTTATTGTCTGCATTTATTTCCCCAGTAATCTCAAAATTAATACAATTTAAGGATATTGAACGTTGGCACAGTAGATTCTGAAAATTCGATAGATAAAACTTTATTGAACCATCTGAAAGTTAGTCATTAATTAGTCTAAGAAATACACTTTTATCACGCTAAATATTTCAATAAAAATTGAAACTTATTTTAATTTCAATATAACAAATTAAAGTTAATTCTATTGTAGTGGGAAAACACTCGAAATCCGTTGGTATTCAACGAAGAAATTGTTATCTTTTTTCTATAAGGATTTTGGTTCCACTTTTGACTTTTTCAAATATTTCAAGATTCTTGGTTACTTTGCCAATTATATTAACGGGGCTGTATGGTTGCGTTTCACCCCAGAATATACAAAATGCGCTTCCCATTGGCCAGAAAGCTAGGTCTCCCTTGTTAACTTTGGAGGAAGATTTTTCGTTACCCATTTTTACGGAGATATCAAAATAAACTTCCTCTTGCCATACTGCTGACATTCCCTCTATCGGGAGTTCTCTGATTATAGCATCAGTTGTTCTAGGTGAACGAATGCGAACAAGTTCCCCCTCTGCTTTACCGATGCCCTCAATTATGAGTCTGATGGGTATACGTGAAACACTCATTCTAAACACTTCTATTGAATTTCGTATACTTTTTCATTTAGGTTTCCTGAAGATTTGAATAGCTTCCATAGTGGTGAAGTAGCCGAAACCTACTTTAGCCAATTCACATGCTTCTTTTAACGTTTTTGCTGTTTTTAGGTCATAGTCTAAGTTTTCAAAGTGAATAAGATGAATATACACTATAGTGGACCTGATCCTTCTATGCCCAAGCATCCCTTTAACATGTAGAATGTCTTTGGTTTTATGATATTCTGTTGTTGCCTTCCAATGTCTTAGCGTGTGAAAGTGATTTTGAGAATTTGTGGATTCTGGAGTTTTTGGGATATTCTTCTCCTTTGGTGTGTAGAGTTGTTTCTATGAGTTATCAAGCTTGTGTTTTCAAAAACTTTGTTTCCGGTCTTTGGTAAAGTGTTATGCATTTCTATGAGGGCTACTGATGTTTTGAACTGTCTAGGGCTGCCATTTTTTTTAGGCGTACAAATGATTATGCGGTTTTCGTTGTCTATATCAATCAATTCAAGTTTCCATTATTTTCATGATTATCCAAAGCTATTTCAGCGAAATTTTTTGGAATTAGCATATAGAAATTGAATGCTTTTCACTTATGGATGGCTTTAAAGAGGAGGTCCCTTCAAAATTTGCGTATATTTCTACGCTATTATCCCACCAATCCATTTTTTTGGCGATCCATTTTATGTTAAAATCACCATTCAAATTTGTATTTCCGGAAGCTAAGTGGGTTTCTTTAAGAAGTGCTCCATCACTTTCGTAAATGTTAATTTTCGCCTTAACTGCTCCCTGACCACGATCATTACCATATAATCTACCTGAAAATGCAATGCTTGAACCTTTTTTTAGCTTACGGGGAGGCATATCTAGAACTAGAGTCGTTTCTCCGATAGTAAGATCCTTGATTGCAGCAGTATGATGTTCTTTTACTGAATTAATACCGTTAATACACATGGATTTTGTTTTATATCCTTCTCCGATTGCAACAATTTCATTATTGATGGCTCTAAGTCGAAATTTGAATTTTCCCTGAGCATCTTGATAAATTTCAAATGTTGGTTCACTCATTTAAATTCCTCAAAGTATGTTATCAAGGAATCAAAAAGTAACTTAATACTTTGTACTAATAACGACAGAACATCCTCGAATATATCATTGAAATATATCAAAAAAAATGAAGAATAATTTTAAATTGGATTTGTCAAGATATATCATTCTAATCTAAGTTATTAGCAAAAATTTTTTAAAAAATCTATCTCGAAAAGAGAAATAAGATATGAAATGAGCATCATTTCTATTTTCTCAAT
>JBHORG010000058.1:0-4621 GCA_042565955.1 Thermoproteota archaeon
TTGGCATCTTTACAACACCAAGTCTACTAGTAACATCTACAAAATTAAGACTTTTCATAATTCAGACAAGATTTATCCAATATATCGTAAATGAAACATAAGAATCGTTTTAAAATGCTAAATCTTGATGGAAAAAAAGAAGAGAAGAGTTTTGCAATAAAATAATCCTAAAAGGCTACGAAAAATCAACGAGGAGGCTAATCTCAAAAAATTAATTGAATATTTAGTTTTTATTGTACTTTACTCTCTGAGAGGAATGCCGTCACACCAGCTTTTCATTAAACATGTAGAACAGTTGTATCCATACCTTTTTCCGATACATGACATGTTTCCTGTGCGCACATCATCAACAGAGACTTCAGTCACTTAAACACCTTAATAGATAACTTATAACCTCTGGGCAATATTGACTTAATTGTCGTCCTCCCAACGAAGAAATGTTCTTCTTTTTGATATTAATAACATCCAACTAAACAAATCTACTCTATTTTCCATCGAAGCAGATAAAATTAAGAAATCTTTTTGAGACAATTAATCTTGAACCGAAATCTTTGTCCCTAGATTTTTAAATTTTCTTATTTTTTTAGGATATTCGGTATCTGGAACCGGTAACAAAAATTCTTCTCCGTCCTTACTTTTTATCAGAAAATCGAGTAGATTTTTGAATTCCTGAAATTTTTTAGGTGTCATTTGATCTATTTGGGCCTTAATTTTTTGTTTTTCCAGTAAAAGCATTATCTCGTCTTTCGCTTTATTAGAAAGTGCGTATTTGTTTTTCCCGTGTTTTCTTTTCGGTTTCCAAATTACCTTCCCTTCATCAACAAGCTCAGTCAAATATTTGTTAACTGTTACTTTAGTTACATCACAACCTTCAAGGATTTGTCTAAAAGTTGCCGAATTATTATATAGAAACACTTGAATTTGCATACACACTTGCTCTCTACCTGATTCTCCATTGACCAAATTTATCACAGTCAAAGTTTGAATCAAGTTTAACCATTAGCCATATTAAAATTGTGTTACAATTGGGATAAAATTGAAACATCTTTGAAGGATGAAAAAATCGATCCGAAATCCATAATAACTGTAAATCAACAATTCTGAATGTTCTGTTGTAACTGAAAATTCAATGGAGCCTCGGGCGGGATTTGAACCCGCCTTTGTCCTTAGTAATTTTTTCTATCATAGTTTTCAGTTATTATCCAACTGTGAATTAAGACTTTTCATTATTTTTATAGTGAACACTTTTAATAAATAAAAAAACTTTTAGCATTAGTATTAATCTAACTCATGTATAATCGTGCAAAAAATATTTAATTTTATTCATATTTCGAACAAAATGTTTATTTATTTGAAAATTTATTATATGAAATGGGGAGATCGAATTTTGGCATGGACTACTGGTGTAGTTACACAAAATGGAAATTCAACATTAACTTGGAGTATTTCTGGCGGTAATTTGATTTCGACACATGATTGCATTGTTGTAAAACCTACTTCAGGAAGCTCGGGATTGAAAATAACTAGTAAAACAGTTTTTCGAAGTCCTACACGGTATCATGTTACAGTACAGGTAATAGGTTCAGGTGCTATGGCATATCGATTTGCTGCTGAAAGAATGGATTGAGGTGAGCGAATGAGAATAAAAGTATTAAGAGATTCCAAAGGGAGAATTTTAGCGACTTTTAAGGAAGTTCCAGATCAATTGATACAAGTCGAGCCCATTGCTGAACAAGATGCAAAGATAGAATTCGCAACCGCGCCGGAAAATTACGAGTTTAAGTTGAAATCCTTCTATAGAGAAATTGAACAGGTCAAAGGTTAATTTCTCTAACCCCCCCCTTTTTTTTCCTGTTTGATTTGCCAAAGATAAATTCCAAAAATTAAGAAGATTATTCCAGTAAAAATCATGATTATTCTTTTGTCATTAACGCTCTTGTACATTACTTCTTTGTTTAAATTAGCGAGCGAGAGGTGAGCCGTGCCGAGCGAATTTGGGATGCTATCTAAAGTTTTGAAACTTCGTTATTCTCTGTATTACCTGTTGGGGGTGGTTCATCTTGAGGCAATCCTCTAAAAATACAAAAATTGTGAATTACCTGAAAAGGCTAGGCTTGCCTAGCTCTTTACCCCCTAGCGGTCACAACCTAGTGACCACACTGAATTATCTGTCAGTTAAAAAAAATGTGGGTGAAACCGTGATGAGGCGACATTCATCCCTAGCGAGAGGTAACTTCTTACCACTATTGACTGATAGCTCACAACTTGAATTTTCTTAGAATACTTTTCAAATTAAAACTTGAACTTTTCTCAATAGCTTTCTGAGCCAAGACCGCCATTTTTTCTAAGTCGAGGTCATCAACATTTTTGCCTTTAATTTTTATAGTTCTTGTTTCATTAAATTTTTCAAGCGTAATTCTGAATGGGTTTTCTTTAGCCTTAGGAGAACAATTTTCCCAATCAATAGCAAAATGTTCAAGAAGCGCCACTCGTCGCCATTCATCCTCGGGTAATGGAAGCACAATCTCGATTTCTTTTTCTAACGGCTTGATTGTTTGCTCTCCCGTTTTTGCCTTCCATAATCCTTGGTCACTGTAAACTTTTCCCATTAAGTCAAGAGAATTAAGGTAATTATAAGCAGTGGTTCTATGAACCCCTAATTTTTCTTTAAGTTCATCTACTCGTATGCCTCCCTTTGAACTACTTTGTAGCACTATCTTGTAACATCTATCCAATTTTATCATGTTTTCATGGTCTTTTCGGTTCGACACAGTAGCTACACCAGTGAGAATACGGCGTAGTAGCTACTTATTCATTGTGGTAACAATGAAATTAACATTAAAAAAAACGAGTGGTCTGGATGGTGTAGGTGGGTATGGCGTTGCGGAGCCGAACGGCTCCGCTGAAGATATGTTTACCGATGAACAACCCAATAAAGAATCTATTCTGAAAGGTGAAGGCGAATCTGTTCCTGCTTTGGATACATTGAATGGCTATGGAGAATATGGTAATTTTAAGTTGGTTGGTCATGGAAAACGGACAAGTATGCAATGTGGAACATTCTTTCACTTTCGGGGTTGCGTGCGCACCGATTTACATGCGATTAATACATTAGATGGAGAAAATTATTCGGGTAAGGTTTTCGTTCGGCGTATCCATCATTGGTGTCATAAGCCTTCTTGTCCAGTATGCTACAAAAGTGGTTGGGCAGTTCGACAAGCGGGTAATATTGATGCTCGCTGTGAAGAGGCTTCTAAGCGGTTTGGTCAGGTAGAGCATATTGTTTGTTGTGTTCCCAGCAAGGATTATGGTTTATCCTTTGTTTATCTTCGTCAGAAGGCTGTTAGGGTTCTTCGTAAGCGTGGTGTAATAGGTGGATGTCTAATTTTTCATGGTTTTCGTTTTGACCTTGCTCGTCAATGGTATTGGAGTCCCCATTTTCATGTGTTGGGTTTTATTCTTGGTGGTTATGGTCAATGTCGAACTTGTAAGCGTAAGGGTAATTGTTTGAAGGGTTGTGGCGGTTTTGATGACCGAAACTATTGGAAAGGCTACAAGAAGGACGGCTGGGTTGTCAAGGTCTTGGGTGCACGCAAAACTGCTTTTGGAACTGCTTGGTATCAACTAAATCACAGTAGTTACAATAAAACAAAGAAACGATTTCACATCGCTACTTGGTTCGGAGTTTGCAGTTACCGTAAAATGAAGGTTACACCTGAGAAACGTAAGGAATTGTGTCCAATCTGTCAGCATGAGCTACAAGACATCAAGTATGTTGGCGGTGCTTGTTCGATTAAGCACAAGGACGACCCTGAATACTGTCGGGATAGTTTTGAGAATTTCTTGGATAATCATGGGCACGTTCGCTGGATTGAGGCTCCGAATTGGCGTAGGCATAGTAGTAGTAACTCTGGAAGTTATGCGAATACTCCATCCAAGTCTGAAGTTGTGATTGCTGGTCATATTTGTAAAGGCATTGTTGGGCGTGATTTATTATCATGGCTAAAACGTTGAAAGAGTTACAATCTAGACCTATTATGTGGCTAGAGTGTGCTTGTTGTCATGTCTACAAAGGGCATGGTTGTTTTGTTTGTGATGATTGTATGAATGAGGTTAAGTTTGTTAGGAAGTTGAAAACTGAGAATAAGTAAGCGCGCGCGTTTGGCTCCCCCGTAAACCACCTTTAATGTAATTGTAGTGTTTGCGAATTACAAACAAATAAATGCCAAACGGTTCAATGATAATTTATGTCAAGTGTTCAAAATACTGTGACAGAAATTGAAGAACAATACAGAAAAATAAAAGATGACTTTCAAAAGTACGTTAAGTCAATTCCAAAGAAAGTAAAAGAAGCAACAGAATATGAAAAATATCTGAACGGATTGACTGAGCTAAACAAAGCAGTATTGCATTTTCAAAAATCTATTCTTTACCAACGTGAAAAAGCTATAGATAACATTAAAGATAAATCACTACGAAATAAAGTAATAAAATCAATAGATGAAGTGTTAGAAAAACTAACTACTGAAAAATCTATTTACCGCGTTCCATCATTTATTATTCCACCTTACAATTTATCTGACGAGTTTCCCGTAGCTGGTGTAATTTCAAGTTTAAAACA
>JBHORG010000059.1:0-4408 GCA_042565955.1 Thermoproteota archaeon
GCATTATATGGACACACCCTTTCACACAAACCACATGCAGTACACTTTCCTGAAGTGATTGTTGAAGGACATTTGGTAAAAAAGCCGTCAATTGATTTTGATCAAAAGTCATGTAATCTATGTGGAGAATGTGCAGCTATATGTCCTCTGAATGCATTAATTATGAAAATTGACGGGGATTCAATTTCTACAATTGTGAAAAATGATGCTTTTCCAAAGTTAATTAAAGAAATCAATATAGGCCCGGAGAAATGTGATTCAACATGCGAACTGATCTGCCAAAAAGAGTGTCCCACAGAAGCCATTAAAGTTACAAGCAAAATCTCAGAAAATGGAAAAAAATCTGAAATTTGTGAAATAGAGATTGATAAGAGCAAATGTATTTACTGCAATCGATGTGAATTCGTTTGCCCTTTTGGTGTATTGCATGTAAAAACCCCTTTTCAAGGGAAGGTTGATTTGAATAAAGCTCTATGTCCTGAAGATTGCGTAGTTTGTACGGATATATGTCCAACACGGGCTATTCGATTGGAAAACGGAAAACCTGTTGTTTATCCAAATTTTTGTATCTTCTGTTCAGCATGTCAAAAAGTTTGTCCGAAAGAAGCTATATGCGTGAGTAGGGACTGGATATTTCACGATAATATTGAATCAGCAGCATGGCTTACGGCCTTAGAGAAATTAACATCATTTAAGACTTTAAGAAAGGAACTGTCGATTAAAGCAACTAAAAGAAGAAAAACAGCTGTACAAAAAAGAAAAACGAAAAAAATAACGCTAGATGTACAAAAATCATCCACCAAAGCAGAAGAGTTCTTAAGAATTCTAAGCGAATACAGAAAATGATGTATTTGATCTACTCTAGAGTTACATTGTAAGCGACTTGTGTGCATTCTATTTTGTCCATTATTTCTATTCGCATATACCAGTGTCAACCAATTTATACGCGCTGATGTCTTAGTATCCTGGGGGCATTCCGCCTGCTCCACCAGGAGGAGCCGCGGTCTTTCCACCAGATATTACATCATCAATCCTCAAAATCATAGTTGCCGCCTCTGAAGCTGATTTTATTGCTTGTTCCTTAACACTCAATGGGTCAATAACACCTTTTTTGAACATATCTACAACTTTACCCTTGAACACATCAACGCCCATAAAAGCCCCTTCAGGTTTCTCGTGGGCGGATCTCAGGTTAACCAAGATGTCAATTTGTTCCAAACCCGCATTCTCAGCCAATGTTCGAGGAATTATTTCCAAGGATTTTGCAAAAGCCTCAACTGCCAGTTGTTCTCTACCTCCAATCTGGACGGCATACTCTCGTAGTTGTTTAGCTATCTCAGTTTCTGTGGCGCCACCACCAGCAACAACCTTATTTTTCTTGTATAAATCAATGATAACTGACAAAACATCATGCATAATCCGTTCAGCCTCGTCTCCCATTCGTTCTAAACCTGCACGTATCAGGATTGAAACAGATTTGGGATTTTTGCAGCCCTCAACAAAAAGCATCTTGTCATCGCCAATTTTGCGTTCTTCCACAAGCTTAGCATAACCCAAATCTTCCGGTCTAATATCATCCAAGTTTGTTATTACTTTTCCAGAGGTTGCTCTTGAGAGTTTTTTCATGTCAGACTCTTTTGCGCGTCTAATAGCTAATATTCCTTCCTTTGCAAGAAAATATTGAGCCATATCGTCTATACCCTTCTGACAAATTAAAACATTAGCCTTTGATTTACTGATTTTCTCAACCATCTTTTTTAGCATACTAGTTTCCTTATCTAAAAACTTCGAAATTTGAGTAGGGTCATTGATTCTAATCTGAGCAGTTATCTCAGTTTTCTTAACCTCTAACGCTGTATCCAAAAGGGCTATTTTTGCATGGTTCACCTTTCTTGGCATTGCAGAATGGACAACTTCTTTATCCAATATTATACCGCTCACAAGCATTGTGT
Source organism: Thermoproteota archaeon (assembly GCA_042565955.1). Classification (GTDB taxonomy): domain Archaea; phylum Thermoproteota; class Bathyarchaeia; order Bathyarchaeales; family Bathyarchaeaceae; genus Bathyarchaeum. Next base: position 1,953 of record JBHORG010000059.1, read on the forward strand.
CTTGAAGGCTCTTTCCCTCCATCTTTATGATTTGGACATTGTCGATGTCAGCCACCCATTTCTCTCCACGTTTTTCGGCTATTTGTTTGATTGCATCAATTGCAATGTTAGCAAAATGTTCTCGTGCTGCCCCAACAGCTTTGCTTCCCATCGCAGTCCTAGCGGCCTTCTTTAGAACCTCTTTTTCGTTCAAGTCCACATTTTGGCTAATCTTATTCAATATTTCTAATGCCTTTTGAGCAGCCTTTACATAACCGGCCACAATCAATGTTGGATGTATCTTCTGTTGTAGAAGATTTTCAGCCTCTTTTAGAAGTTCTCCTGCCAAAACAACCGCAGTTGTTGTTCCATCTCCCACCATATCGTCTTGGGTTTTGGCAACTTCAACAATCATCTTTGCCGCGGGATGTTGGACATCTATATCATCAAGTATTGTTGCCCCATCATTTGTTATGATAATATCACCCATGCTATCAACAATCATTTTATCCATTCCACGTGGTCCAAGTGTTGATCTTATGGATTCAGCAATAATTTTCGCCGCCATTATATTGTTACTCTGTGCTTCTTTTCCTCTGCTCCGCGAAGTTCCTTCCTTTAAAATTAGTACTGGTTGTCCACTTCCAGTTTTGGTTAAATATGCCATTAAAATCCCCTCTTATTTTAGCTTCTATTCCTAAAAGCAACCAAAGTTTCTAGGGATATAAACATTACTGGATCACAGAATCAGGTACTTTTGTAAAACAATTATGTGCGTATTGAGTGACTAAAAATTGTATAAGATACCAAGACAATAAAACCTGCTATTTCCCACTAAAACTAAAAGAAAATGGAAATTATCGTTAAACATTTCAATGAAATGATACTGATAGAATGTCAATACTGCTAAACAATCTATGATGCTAGAAAACTAGAATACCCCAACTGCAAAGCAAATACCAAAAAAATACTTTTTACAGAAATACCCGCATAATCTGTTTCAAAAAAAGAGACTATTACCAGCAAAAAAACACCACGCTGAGTAAATTCTCTAACCTCCGGATTTTTATGTAACATCTTAAATGATATTGGTTTTATCGGTGCAACTTTTGTACGAAAAAAACGTTGTATTGATTTAGGTCGAATTCCTTACTTACATAAAACAAGTAAATGGATGTTCAAATTGAGTTCAAAACATTGGTTATTCTCCAATCTAAAATTGTTTTTCCTCATTTCCATACTCATTATTTCAATGATAACTGTTGTAATCTATTTCCCTAATCCCACAGAAAATAAGCCAAAAGTCAAAAAACCCTATTTCGGAGTTTCTTTCACTGGCAACACAACCCACCAAGCAAAACTACTAATTGAAAAAATCAAAGGCTACACTAACCTCTTAATAATACAATCCGGTCCAATAAGCAAAAACGAAACAGCCACAAACATAATCTGTGATTACGCCACTGACGCTGGATTGGATTTCATAGTATTTTTTGGTTGGTTTGACCCTGCAGCCCCCTGGCAGATTCCATGGCTAACATACGCAAAAAACCGTTGGGGCAACAAATTCATAGGTGTATACTTTTTCGATGAACCTGGCGGAATCCAACTTGACCATAACTGGCAATTCAATTTTCATCACATAAAAGAAGTCGACCCAGAATTCTACGAAACAATAAAAGAGTACATCGAAGAAGACGAAAATCAAACACTAAACCGAGATTATGAAACAGCCAAAGACAGGTATATCGAATACGTCCAAAACCACCTACAACTTAGCATACTAAACAACATGTCAATAACCGCTTTCACATCTGATTATGCACTATACTGGTTTGATTACATTGCAGGCTACGACACAGTTTTTGTTGAATTAGGCTGGAATCAAAGTACAGAAAAACATATAGCCTTATGCAGAGGTGCTGCAACCCTACAACAGAAAGAATGGGGCACAATCATAGTATGGAATGACCTAAACGAAGAAACCAAAAAAACTGGAGACTACAAGACTGGACCCGAAATGTTAAGCGACATGCTCACATCGTACAAAGCAGGAGCAGACTACATAATCATCTTTAACTACCCAACAGACCCGCCAGGCAACCCTTATGGTATATTAACAGACGAACACTTCGAGGCCATGCAACAATTTTATAACTTCATGAAACAGAACCCAGAAGAGTACGGAAATTCAACAGCACAAGCTAGTCTAGTTCTTCCTGAAAATTACGCATGGGGCATGCGCCAATTAGACGACAGAATATGGGGATACTGGGGACCAGATGAAAAATCAGAACAAATCTGGAACCTATCCCAAAACCTACTCGATCAATACGGATTATCTCTCGATATAATTTATGATGACCCAAACAATCCTCTAGAAGAAATATATCCAAAAATAATTTACTGGAACAGTACAGACTAACACTCGACGTCCATCCATCATACATTAACTACGCGTTTAATTTTACCAGTTA
>JBHORG010000005.1:0-102606 GCA_042565955.1 Thermoproteota archaeon
GCTTTGATAAGGCGTGTTTATTCTATATGTATGTTTTCGCTTTTGGCAGTTGTTTGTGATAATCCTACTGATCACATTCCTTCTTGTTCCAATAATTTATGTTCTCAATATTGAAAAGAAACCTCCTGAAGAATTCTATTTCGGTGTTTCTTATGGATTAAGTACTGTTAGTGAAGCAAAACTTTTGATAGACAAAGTGAAAGATTACACTAACTTTTTTATAATAAACAATTGGGATGTAAGCACAAATGAAACCGCACTCACCGAAATTTGTGACTACGCATCTGAAGCTGGATTAACTTTCATAGTTTTTTTTGATTTTATAGACCTATCATCACATGGATACCCTTGGCACCACCAATGGGTTTTTGCAGCAAAAGATAGATGGGGAGACAAATTTGCAGGTATATATATTTACGAAGAGCCCGGAGGTAAACAAATTGACACGGGTGAATTTGATGAATTTCATGATAGAAAATATCTTTTCGAAAACGTTTCAACATATAGTGAGGCATCAAAAGTATTTGTGACCGAATTGCCAATGGGTTTAAGTTTTCATTTTCTCCAAAATCTGAACATTACAAAATTTGTTTCCGATTATGCCCTTTACTGGTTTGACTATTTAGCAGGATATGACACAATTTTTGCAGAACTAGGATGGAACCATAGTTCGTCTAAGCACATTGGCCTTTGTAGAGGTGCAGCAAAAGCCCAAAACAAAGATTGGGGAACAATAATAACATGGAAAAGTCAACGAGAAGATCCGGTCTCAATTAAGACTGGTCCCGAAATGTTAGATGATATGTTCCTATCTTTTGAGACAGGTGCAAAATATGTTGTTGTTTTTAATTTTCCCCGTTTTCCAGAAAATAACCAGTTTGGGGTTTTGACTGAGGAACATTTTACAGCCATGGAGCAATTTTGGGATTATGCATCAAATCATCCACAAGATTATGGAAAAAGAAATGGAAAAGTTGCTTTTGTTCTTCCTAAAGATTACGGTTGGGGATTGAGGTCTCAAGACGATCTAATTTGGGGACTTTGGCCTGCTGATGAGTTTGCACCAATTATTTGGGAGAAATTGAATTTGTTATTAGAAAAATATGATCTTGAATTGGATATAGTTTATGACGATTCAAGATTTGATTATGAGTGTTACGAAGAAATTTTTCTTTGGAATACAGCAATCGATAATGAATTAGAAAATTTACACTAGGCATTAAATCTTGAGACATGATTTATGTTTGGGATTAAAATTTTCGTTTGAAAAAAAGTGATTTTGGCAGATGCATCACCAAGATTTTAGGATTTGAAGGCATCTACGGTCTATTTCATCGTTTCCATTCGATTATATTAGTTTCTGAAAGAAAATGCAAATCTGTCTATTCTTTCCAGTTTTATTAAAAGAAGGAAAAAATGAGCAAGCTTTGATAAGGCGTGTTTATTCTATATGTATGTTTTCGCTTTTGGTTTCTTCTTGTTTCTTTTTTGGAATAGTGACGTCTAAGACGCCGTTCTTGTATTTTGATGTGGCCTTTTTCGAATCTACCTTGGCGGGAAGTTCTAGTTCTTTGAAGTATTTTCGCTGAGGAGTGTCAACAGAAATAGTTAACTTGTCTTCTGTTCCAGAAAGTTTGATGTCTTCTTTCTCGATCCCTGGCAGCTCAACAATCACTCTGACTTGGCTATCAGCATCCATAACGTCTGCTAGGGGTTCACGTTTATCTTTCACAGCCAAGTGTGGTTTTCCAAGTCGTGTTTCTGCCTTGAAATTGCCAAACTCTTTTACTTTTGGTTTTCCATCTGGACCTACTGTTACACTATATCCATAAACGAATGGCCCCCAGTTTTTCACTTTCGTTCCATCCGGTAAGGTCTGTTCTCGTTGTAGGTCTTCAGGTGCGTTCTTGGATAATTTCTCAAACTCTTTGGCTATTGTTTCTTCCATTTCTTTGAAAGTTCTATTAAATATAGAAAAGTCGTCTTCAGAGAAAGGTGACTTCTTATTAAACCATCTTGACCATCGGTCTTCTTCTGACAGTGTCTCTCACCTCCTAATAATTTTCAATTTCTTCTAATGACTCTAGTAATCGGCGTAGGGCGAGGATTAATGTCATGAATGCTGATTGTCCGAATTCTGAGCAGCTATATGTTCCTCTTGCGGTTTTTGATAGAAATCCTTCGTCGCTGAGTTTTCTCGAGTTCTCCCAGACGGTTTTTGGGTTTAAATCTAGGTCGCGCATGAAGTCTGCGAAGTTCATTGTGTTGTCTTCTTCTTAGACTAGTCGTCTCATCATTTTAAGGCGGGTTTGGTTGGCTAGGGCACCAAAGATGTTTGAGAATTTCTCAAAGTCTTCCTCGAATGCTTTGAATTCTGTTTCAAGTTGGTCTTTTGGCCAGTCCATTGGAGGTAGGGGTATTTCTAGGATTATTTTTCCGTCATATAATAGTTACAATTCTAGTGTCATGTAACCTCATCCTTTATTACCTAGAAGTAACAATCTGGTATTTTATATAAATGTTACTATTAAGTAATAAACATGTGTGTCTCAAAATATACGGACACATTAAATAACATTACAAAAAAGAAAATCACAGAATTCTCGTTATTCGACCCGAAAGAACCTGTACCATTCCAACATGCCGGTTTTCATCAGTAATAAAACGATTCAACGTCTGGTAATAAAACTCAACATTTTTCTCACCTAACAAAACTACAACAAGCTTCGGATCAGTTTTCTCTACTAGTTCACGATATAAATCCGCGACTATCTTGTCCTGTTCAACAATTTTTTGAAGTATCTCGGCATCAAACATTCCTTTCGAAATCAAACTTTACGTTTGGAATCTCATCTGTGGGGGCTTCAAGACCAAGGATTTCCAACATTTTTTCGAGATCAAGCCTGTGCTTATGTGAGTCACCAGCCAAAGTCAGAAACACCTTTCTATTAGCCGAACCTAATGTAACAAACCCTTTCCAAGCAGAAAACGATTCAAACTTCTTCTCGATCTCTATTCCCCTATGAAGCAGAAACTGTAGCTCCTCTTTAGTTGAAATCGCCATCAAACCACAAAAGAAACTCGACAGCTTCCGATTGATAATGGTTATGAATCAGAAATTCACTCATAATGAAAGGGTCTAAGCTTTGACAGTTCTTTCGAGTTTAGAACTGCTTGAAAATGTCTTGTTTTTCTATGATGTAACCACAGTAATGACATCTTAAGCGAAGGAGTTCTTCATTGTCCACATAAAACGTAGATTTCACAGGTTCATTGCTATTAGAAATGCAAGCAGGATTTGCACACTTGACTGTTTCCCGTATCACTTCTGGTAACCTAACTAGCTGCTTATCTACAACCTTGTAGTTCCTGATGATGTTTATGCTTGCCTGGGGAGCCAACAAAGCTATCTTATCCACTTCTTCAGATTCCAGTTCTCGTCCTTCAATCTTCACCATGTCCTTTAGTCCCAACGTTTTGCTGGGTACATTCATACCAACAGTCACGATACCCTTTACGTTGTCAGTGATTGCCAAAATCTTTAGTACTTCCAAGGCATGTCCAGCAATAATGTGATCTATCACTGTACCGTCCTTGATTTTTGATACACGCAAAGTTGTTTCAGACAAGTTAACCCACCCCACAGGATCATGTACATTGTAGTATTATTCTTAGAGTTTATTTATAGCTGCTGTTTAGATTTTCTCTAGATCATAATCCAAATAATAATTACGATCACAAAATTTGCACCCAGAAAACCATTAATAAAGACCACACAACGAATTGCTTAAACGAGTTTGAAAATATCACAAACCAACATTACGCGCACTATTAGTTTAGAAATGCAAAAAAGGAGGTTAAGGTGCCTCCCTCGAAACCGTTAAGATTCTGACATAATCTGCCGTATCATCGCAAGAATCAGCTACATGCTCCATCTCTTCTATCAGATCCTTAAGCAACAGTATTGTAGCGGCATCGGTTTCCTTAGAATATTTCAGAAGCATCGCTTTGGACGTCAAATACTTCTCATCAACTTTACCTTCTATCGCATCAATTTGTTTCGCAAGCTCCATTGCCTTTATAGGGTTCGTTCCTAAATGTTCGATGGCCTTTCGTAAAGTGGTTGCACAAACAACTAAATCCTTTGCGGTTTCAGCGAATTGCTTCCACATTTCTTTTGGGACTTCTGCCTCTAAAAGCAAAACAACTGCTCTTGACGCATCTTTTACGTGATCTGCCATCTGATCTAATCTCTTTACCAGATGCATAATGTCTTCCCGATCTTTTGATCTTAGGCTTCCTCGGGTGAGCTCCTCAAAAACTATTCTTCTAAGTTCGTCTATTTCATGCTCTATAGTTGATAGTTTATTGAACGATGTTATGGCTTTTTCCTTTTTACCCTTTAATGCGGCGTTAATAGCTTTTTCAAGCTCTATTACTGTATCAATTGCCAACGTCATCTGCCTGTCAGCCATTTCTAATAACTTGGATTTTCTTCTCTCAGCAAACCATCTTTCCATAAATATTCACCTTTAAACAATGAAATATGCTACAATAGCAGTCAGTAATAAAGTATCAGGATACTGCTTAAATCTTTTCCATATTCTCATTCTAGCGACAACTCCGTCATCAAACCCTTTTCAGGATATGAAAAAACAAAACTTTTTTCAACTGGAAAAGCGACAGTGACTTTCTCTCCCACATTAAGCCATTCAGCCATTAATGCGGGATGTACAATCACTATCATATCATCATTTTTGAGCCTAATTTCGTATCGAACGTTGTTTCCCTCAAACCTGAAACCTTCGATATTCCCACATATCGAGTTTACTCCATCCATTTTTCCCTTCGTGATGGACAAAATTCCTGGTCGTATACCTACAACTACCTTTTCACCTATTTTGTGATCTTTGTTCAAAGATTCAACGGAAATTCCTCCACGAAGGTCCACTGTAAGTTTGTGATCAACACGGTTTGCAACGTAACCTTCCAAGAAATTTGATTCCCCAACAAAATTTGCTACAAATATGTGCTGAGGTTTGAGATATAGTTCCTGAGGGGTTCCGACCTGCAATATTTTTCCTTTCCGCATCACAGCGATTCTGTCAGAGATAGCCATGGCTTCCGCTTGATCATGAGTAACATGAATAGCCGTTAATTGTAGGTCTTTAACAAGTTTTCTAATTTCGTACCTCAAATCGGTTCTGATTCTTGCGTCTAATGCACCTAAAGGCTCATCCAAAAGCAAAAGTTTCGAACCAGAAGATAATGCCCTAGCTAGGGCAACCCTTTGCCTCATTCCTCCACTCAACTCAGCTGGAAAAGCGTCAGTCCGTTCAAAGAGCCTAACCAACTCTAACATTTCACGACCAATCTTGTTACTCTTCTTTTCATCCCATCCTTTTACTCGTGGTCCATATGTGACATTGTTCCAGACATCCATGTGAGGAAAAAGGGCGTACTCCTGAAAGACGTATCCAATATCTCTATATTCAGGAGGAAGATTCGATACTTGACGTTCACCGATGGATACTTCACCTTCATCAGGCAACTGTAAGCCAGCTATCAAACGCAAAGTGGTTGTTTTTCCGCATCCACTTGGTCCAAGTAATGTCAAGTATTCTTTATTCTGTACAGTTAAATTTACATGATTAACAGCGATTATTCTCCCTTTGTCATAGGTTTTAACAACATTTTCTAGCTTGACTTCAGGCATTTCAATTTACCTCATCATGAATTCTATTATTTTATTTCTTTGACTCATCTGGTAGTCGCCTTCCTGAATAACATAAGGAGAACAAACGCGAGGATAATGAGATAGGTTGATGCAAATAGGGCTGCAGGAAAGGCTAGAGATTCAACCATATTAACTACAAGCGGTGGAATTGTTATGTCACTTCCCATTACAAGAAAAGTCGCCCCGGTTTCTCCCAAAGAACGCGTAAAGGACAAAATAATCCCAGTTAAGATTCCCCTCTTCAATAACGGAAGAGAGATTGACTCGACAGTGTTATATGAATTGGCTCCGAGGGTGATAGATGCTTCCTCGTATAGAGGAATGTCAGAGCCTTCAAACGTAGCAAGCATGGGTTCAACGATAACGGGAACAGAGAACACTATATGAGTTAGGATTATTAGCCAGATTCCTGGGTCTGCGAGCCTAATTCCACCAGGACCCCACAAAAGAAGTATCGATAACCCAAGTGCGGAAGTAGGAACAATTAGGGGAATTCTGAGTAAGGTTCTAAGGATACGTCCAAATCTGGATCGCATTATCAAGAACACTGTTGGAATTGCAATGCATGTTGCAATGTAAGTTGAGATTCCGGCCGAAGCAAATGAAACCATGGTAGCATCCATTAAAGATGAGAAATAGTTTGAGGGGCCAAATAGCTGATAAACTACGCTCTCTTTAACGTTTCCAGTGTCTGGGTCGCTATTCCAAGAAAAAGCAACAGAAGTTATGACAAATAATACTGGCATCACAACAACGATAATCAGAAAAATAATAACAACAAAATCTCTAATACGTGATAACTTTCTAGAAGCAAAATCCTCAATTTTTTGCAACCTTTTTTCAAGATTGAGAGTTGAAAAAAATGAAAAAGTTGAAACTCCCTTTTTGTTCAAGATAAACTCTACAGGGAGAATTATCGCCGAAGCAACAATTATTAATAAACTACCCAAGAAAGCCGCAGAGCCGAACTTAAACTGGGATACCCAGCTAATTACAGCAATTGGGGCAGTTGTAAAAACACCTGAAACTACTAATGTGGCCCCGGTTTCTCCTAGAGACCTCGCAAAAGCAAGAACGGTTCCCGAAAAAATCGCAGGCAATGTTAACGGAACCAAAATCTTTCTAAAAGTTGTTAGAGTTGAAGCTCCCAAAGTTCCTGAAGCTTGCTCAAAAAGGGTCGACATGTCTTCAAGTTTAGCCTTAAGAGTTTTCACAATATATGGAAATGTTAGAGCAACATGAATAATCAACATCAAAACGGGAACATTGAGAACAGGAATAACCGAGTTTATTTGCACATTTCCTCCAGTTAAAAGAGCCCCTATTCCAGAGGCTGACGTCCAAGTGATCAGGGTAGCAAAACCGAATCCTGAAGTGGGAATCACTAAAGTGAAAGTAATAAGGTCTTCAAGGAATCCTTTACCCCAAAACGTCTTTCGAGCCAATATGTAAGCAAGAGGAATTCCAAAGATAAGATCTATTACAATGGCAGAAATAGCAATTCGTAAAGACAAACCCAGATACTTTAGGATCTCTAACCAGTTTGTATTACCTATTAGAGGATTAGCAAAAACTTCGGTGTATACTTCTGGCCATCGAGTAAACGTGAAGGATATCAAAAAAAAGCTTGGCAAAAAAACAAAAATAATTAGACTTGCCACGGTTGCGGATACTCCAATTCGGGAGAGTAGCGTTTTTTTCCCTTTTTCGTCGCTTAAGATTGTCACACTCCCGGATTTTTAACAGAGGGCCAAACAGTAAAAAGATTCTCCATTGATTCTCCCGACAAAGATCTATAGGTTGGTACTTTTATTTCAAAAGCAACCCCATTTTTCTCATTAAAGATCTCGGTGTCAAGCGGAACATTTGGGTTAGCGGGTCTAAAGCCGTATTCTTGGGCTTTGTCTTGATTAATTTCCTGAAGTAGATAGAATAGATACTGGGAAGCAGCAAATTTTTGGTATTCACTTACCCAAGGTGCGTTCAAAATTACATAAGGATGATCAGAAAGCAGGGTTCCAGATTCGGGATAAATGGCCACCAATGAATCTCCCCATTTCTCGGTAGCTTTTTTTGAATTACTAATAACCACGCTTTCATAGACGGTAAAGCAATCGATTGCAGTTGGACCATTCTCTACAGCCCATCTTCCAAAGAAACCTGTGCTCTTTCCGTAGTTTACTGTTTTCGATTCGATGTTTCTAACAAACTCAAGAGCATCTTCGTTTGTAAAGTCATCTAAAATGAACTCTTCAGGTTTCTTTCCGAGTGCCTCAGCAAACTCTAGAACTGCAGCCATGGCACCACCGTTACTTAATAAGGGGTCAGGATGTCCATACTTGTATTCTAGTCCATCATTCGCCAACCGATTCAAGTCCTCGAATCCAGTTACATCATTATCTGCAAAGAATGAAGACCATCCCGCTATTACAACGGGAGACAAAACAACGGGAGTCGAGTCTTGGGCAATTTCTTGTCCCTTGTTCAAACTTGTCCATTTATCATTTAGGTAAGGTATCCAGATGCTCGATGCTGGACTCCAAGCGGTTGGTTGAGCGCTCTCTTGGAGGATGAGGTTCACGCTGTCATGGCTTCCAGTAACTACAAGGTTTACCTCAACGGTAATATTGAAACGTTCGAAGAACCATTCTTTAAATGTGGGAGTAACTTCCTCTAGCCAACTTTGTTTTTCGCTGGTGTAAAGGAAAGTGAAATTGATATGTGAGGGTAAGCCTTCTTGTCCAAGTCCTCCACTTCCTCCTCCTGTAGATGTGATTGCAGAGACTGCCAAGAAAACCAAGAAACCAAGCAGGATTCCAATGAGAAGCATGATGTAGCCTTGTTTTGGGAACAACCTCAGGCGGCGTTTGTTTCTCCGATCCATCCTGAATAGCCTCGAAATAGTATTCAAAATAACGGTATAAAAACTTCGCTTTCAAAAAAACTGCGCCCAATATGGGTTCGTATACTAGAAAAGTTTTGATGGTCCATCTGAGAAAGAATGTTTGTAGTGTTTATACAAACGTTATTAGGATATTCTTGTTTGAATTTCATGTTCTTCGCCAATGTTTTTGAAAAGTTGACTCTAGTGTTGTAACGGTGTTGGATAATTTTGCAGAAATTCTGGTATTGAGCCGGTAATGCCAGTTTTTTCATTAGTTTACACCATTATCAGTGGAAGGAAGATACGGAATAATTAAATATGTTATCAACAAAGTATATATATTAATATATATACTATATAGTTTGGGTGTAAAAATAATGAGGGACAATTTGTTGAAACAGGGTGAAACAAGAAAGCTTCAAGTCACAGGTGGGTCAACCTACGTGCTTTCGTTGCCAAAATGGTGGGTCACCCAAAACGGACTTGGAAAAGGTAGTTCATTACTTATACGCCAAGAAGAAAACGGATTATTAACAGTTTTACCTCCAGATATTGGAAAAACAGAAAAAACTGAAGATGCAATAATCAAAGTCTATCCAGAAGACAACTCTGAAGCGTTGTTAAGAAAAATTGTTGCTACGTATTTATTGGGCTATAACATAATTCACATAAGAGCAAAAGACAAAAAAGAAATTTTATCAACACAAAGAAACGCAATCAAAACTTTTGCCCGAAACATGCTTGTTGGAACCGAAATAGTAATTGACACGTCCACAGATTTGAAGTTACAAGTTTTATTAAGTTACTCCGAATTATCTGTTCCAAGCGCTTTGCGACGAATGTCCATAATAACAGCGTCTATGCATAAGGATGCAATAACCGCTCTGAAGAACCTTAATTACCAATTAGCAAGTGATGTCAGAGCAACCGACTATGAAGTAAACAGATTTCATTTATACATAATACGACAGCTAATAATGGCTATTCAGAATCCAAGGATAATCACAGAAATAGGATTAAAAAAACCAAAAGATTGCCTTGGTTACAGGCTCATAACTAAGATGGTGGAAAGAACAGCTGACCATGCCACCAATATAGCAAAATATGTTCAAGTTCTCAAAAAGCATTTAGACGAAGAATTTCTCCAAACAATTCAGGCAATGAATGAAGTGGCAATTTCTTCTTTCGAAACTTCGATAGAATCGTTGTTTAGACGTGATTATGAGTTAGCAGAAAGCGTTATTGCAAAAGCAAACAAGATAGTTTCTCTAGAGAAGAAGGCGCTACTTTCTTTAAAAGAAGGGGAAATAGAAGAGGCAACAAACATCCGATTAGTAATTGAGAGTGTTAGAAGGATAGCAGAATATTCGATGGACATAGCAGAAGTTGTACTCAATATGACAGTTGACTCAATAATCGGATAGATTAAGCATTTATTTACGAGACGCTAAAGTGTGTCTGGTGTAATGCTTGCAATTTAAGGACCGCGACATAGTATCCATCAAAGATTTCACTAGAGAAGAAATCGATTATATCCTTAAAACCGCCGCATCTATGGAGCAGACAGCCAAAAAGGGTTCAGATATGCTCCACGGCAAAATTTTGGCAACTCTATTCTTTGAACCCAGTACAAGAACTCGCCTAAGCTTCGAAGCCGCAATGAACAAGCTTGGAGGAACAGCCATCGGTTTTGCAGAACCCAAAGTAACTGCGATAAAGAAAGGCGAAAACTTGGCAGATACCATCAGAGTCGTTGAAAACTATGCTGATGTTATGGTGCTACGGCATCCGCTAGAAGGAGCGGCTAGATTAGCAGCTGAATTCGCGAATGTACCAGTGATAAATGCTGGTTCCGGAGCCGAGGAACATCCAACCCAAGCGTTGTTGGACCTGTATACAATCTTGAAAGAAAAAGGAACGATTGATGGACTTAACATAACGTTGATGGGAGACCTAAGGTATGGGCGCACTGTTCATTCGTTGGCATATGCGTTGTCTCTTTATAAAGTGAAACTATTTTTAGTTTCGCCGGAGCTTCTTCGTATGCGACGGGAAGTTACTGATGTTATAAAAAAGAAGATCGAGGTTGTTGAGGGCTCCGCAGTTGAGGATTTTTTGCCTGAAACAGATGTGCTTTATGTAACTCGGATTCAGGAGGAAAGATTCCCTGACCCAGCTGAATACGCCAAGGTCAGTGGAACCTACAAGATTGATGTTCCCACATTAAAGGACGTGAAAGATGATATGATAATTATGCACCCCTTGCCGAGGGTCGATGAAATAGATCATGAAGTTGACAATACCCGCCACGCCAGATACTTCCAGCAAGTATGGAACGGAATAGCAATGCGGACAGCTCTCTTGGCACTTATACTGGGAGCAAAAAAGTAGTACATAATAAATATAGTGACTCTTGTATGGTAGACAAAAACGTTAAAGACCATGCAAGAAATAGTAATGTACGTTTGATCCGCTTTTTGTAGAAATGGACTATATAGAGGATTAGGTATGGTTTCAAGCAAAGTAAAAGATGTATTTTCAACCAAGTTTAAGAGCATAAACAAAGATGACCCGCTTTCTGCAGGTCTATCTATCCATAAAAAAGAGTCGACTCCAGTTTTGGTTGTTTTAAACAACAAAGGAAACTATGCGGGCGTAATTGCTCACAGATGGATAGTTAGGTCACGGTATGACCCAGCCACAACTAAAGTTGAGAGTTTGATGCGATCAGCACCCACAGTAACTTTAGAGGATAGTCTCAGCAAGGTAGCTAAGCTGATGATAACCAGTAGAATTAGCCAGCTTCCAGTTTTCAGTGGAGAAAAATTGGTGGGAATCGTTACTGACGATGCAGTTATCCACGGGGCAGTTATTGGGAAGTGGGGGAACACTAAAGTTAACGAGTTAATGACCAAGAAGCCATTTCTTGTTGAAGAAGACGAGTCTGTTGGAGCAGTCCTAAGCCTTTTTAGGGAACACGGTATCTCTCACGCACCTGTAGTTAGAAACGGTAGCCTCGTGGGTATTGTAAGTATCCAGAACATCATTACAAGTATCTTCCAGCCAAGACAAAGCCAAACAGTAGGTGATATGTCCGGAGAGAAAGCTCCAGTTCTAAGTATTCCAATCAGAGGCATAATGACAAAGCCAGTTATTACAGTTTTACCCGAAACAACACTCAAAGATGCTGTTGAGAAAATGCGAAAATTTGACATAACTTCTTTGATTGTTATTAGTAAAGGAAGACCTGCAGGAATTCTGACTAAAAGAGACCTTCTTGAGCCGCTAGCCGAAATGGAGATGCCAAAACAGCGGATAACAGTCCAGTTTTCAGTCAAGGGAGTAGAAGTAGCTGATATTCAACGTGGCGTTATAATGAACGACTTTGAAATCTTCTCACGCAAATACCAAAAGACGCTGGAAACGGGAACGCTTTTCGTATATATGAAAACTCATGGAACAAATTACAAGGGACAACAACTGATTCATGGTCGACTACAATTTAGAACCAGAAGAGGCTCGTTTTTTAGTTCTAGTGAAGGCTATGGAGTTGAGGCAACGTTTCGTACAGCATTAGATCGGCTTGAGAGGCAGCTTCTAAGAAGCCAGGAGCTTGCACATGAACCAGAGTATGCCAAGAAGTATTTGAAGCGAATTGAGTTTCCATCAACAGAATTCTAATCTAAATGAATCGGGCAGAGTGGAGGTGAAACGATGACAACAGAAGGAGAAATGTACGCCTGCAAAATCTGCGGTAATGTAGTGGAAGTTGTCGCATCCGGCAACGGTATTCTTGTCTGCTGCGGACAACCAATGCAAATAGTTGAACAAGAAGAATAAAGCATATGAATACAGTTATTGATGTAAGTTTTACTACATCGTTTTTTCATTAAACACTTACAGTAAACCTCTACGCCGAATCCACTGGAGTGCCATGAATCCAAGCGAAAGTTTGAGTCCCAACCATAGAATCCGCGATAGAACGGTTGCGGTGACACTAATTGTCTCAAATTGTGACCCTAAAAGGGCACGATAAAGTTGGGTCATAACAACCTCGAAAAAGCCTACTTCACCGGGTAGCATAGTGGGGATGCTTTGAAGGCTACGACTAAGAGAATACACAACTGTTAGCAGAACAAAACTAACTGTGTAGCCTAGAGAGATAAAAACGAAATATGATACAAGTACGCTAAGAAAATAGCTCACTAGAGAAAAAAACAGCGGTTGAATTAAGCTTCTTGGATTCTTACTTAAGATTTCTATTGATTGATGAAAAGAATGCAAAGCGTTTTTTGCCTTAAATCGTAGGCGGTTAAGGTTTAAGCGACCTCGAGAAATGAAAACACCAAAACGCAACAAAATATCGATAAATCGGTGACTCAGTTGCTTTTTTACACATAAAAGAAGAATGAAGATCAGCGGAATGGCGGTACCTACGGATACGAGTAATATCAGAAAAGAGACAGACGATGGAATCTCGAATTGTAAAATGAACAGCGAAAGAGAGCAAACAATCAAAATGATCAAGGTCACTACCATAGAAATTATTCTCTGACCCAGGACAGATGCTACAACTTTTCCTGTGTTTTCACCTGTCTCTTTTGTCATAAGGTAACTCTTGGAGACATCTTCACCGATTGACTCAGATGGAACAAAGAACTCAACAAAGTTTCCAACCCAAGTAATTAGCAAAGTCGTTTTGAAGGGAACATTGATCGAGAGGGGACGCAGAAGGCGTTGCCATGTCAAAGAATATGCCAGCAAGTTTAACAGGACTCCAACGAGCGCCAGCAAATAGTAGAAGATATCGATTTGCTGGAAAGTTATGAGCATTTCTGTTATGTCAACAAAGAAGTAGAGGTAGGCAATGAAAATCAACAGACCTATGAGCAAAAGCGGGGCGGTTCTTTTGAGTGCCTTGTGTTTTTCTGGAAACCACTCTCTACTCACTGAAGCTTTCGTTTCAACCACTTAACTCACAGCATCTTGTTGTTCTTTAGTTTTTCTTCTTTGCAATATAACCCTGATTATCTGTTTTCGATTATCATATCCTAAAACTGCCATATTTACTCAAGATAGTTTTTAAAGGTGCTTTGGCAAGTAAGGAAAATTCTGTTGTACAATTCATTAGACACGGATTACATTTCGGAATTACAGTTTCTTTTAATGTCTTTATTTTTTTGCTATTTAGCAAATCAATCATAGAATGTTGAAGCAAAGAACCTATGCAATTCTCGTTATTACGAAGAAGACCTGGACACAAAAACAGTTTTCCTTCATTGTTTACAGCCAAATACAAGTATCCAGCATCACAAAGTTTTGGAATTGTTCCATTGATGTAATCCCCAATATGACTTAGGAAATAATAGGACTGTGAAATATAACGACTATAATTCGATTTCATCTCTAAAATCTGCTTTACCGAACTATCAATAATATCCTTGGGGATTACCCAAGAATTGTCACCAATTACTGGTTGGATAAAAAAGTAGTCGGCTCCAATGTTTCTTATTGTCTCAAAGACTTGCTGTAACTCTTGAAAGTTGTGTTTGTTTAGAACAAAATTTACACCAATAGCACATGAACGAGGCTTTGTTTCTGCAAGAATTTTTAGGCCTCGAATCGCTCCATCATATGCTCCTTTTTTGCCCCGCAGTTCATCATGTGTATCAGATAAACCATCCAAAGATATCGATATGGATTGTAACAAATTAACGAGTTTCTTGGCTCTTGATTTTGTCATTAAAGTTCCATTCGTACTTAATGTGACAATTAATCCCTTGTCCACAGCGTATTCTATTATGTCTTCGAGGTCATTTCTAAGTAAGGCTTCTCCTCCTGTGAGGCCAATGGTCATAACATCGGCGTCAGCTAGGTTATCAATGACAGTTTTTGCCTCGCTTAAAGTTAGGTCTTTTTCTAGTTTATCACGATAGATTAATTGTCTATCGCAGAAGAAACAATTTAGATTGCACTTGTAGGTTACATCCCACGCGACAAACATAGGTGATGGGATTTTCAATTTCATTTTTGAATAGAGCCTAAATGTTCGCAACAAGGGTATATTTAGTTTAAGTGGGTTCATGTTTACCATTGATTTCTTTGCTCCCTATTGCATGGCTCCGTTTTTTGCGCAAATATGACAGATTGTTTTTTTCTTTGTGGTTTTCTCACTAGTAACTCTTTCTCTTGAAGATCTGTAAGCATCGTTATTCCATATTGCAGAAAATCCTTCTTTGAGTGCGTTGCCAAAGCCCCATTTTCCCCCGTATACATTACAACATGGAAAGATGCTTCCATCCCAGTTCATTACAGACCTTGTCCATAAAGATGAACAATCATTGCTGAGTGCTTTTTTCCTTCGCTTCAAAGCATTAGAGTAAGCGGAATAACGCTCATCATGAGGTAACCACTCTTTCACATTTTCAAATTGAGACTTAGAATTCAGAAAGAATCTCTGACTCATATCACAGAGAAGTTTCGCAAATTCTATATGATCAACACCAATTTCGTTAGCTAATCTCTTTGCCATAGGCATCTCCTTTTCAGTGAATCTTGTTACAAAAAACTTCCATTGTAAGAGAGGTTTTCGAAGATTTAGAGTTCGTTTTTCTTTTACAATTTTTTTTATGTTTCCAATTACCATTTTAAAATTGTTTCCTCGTTGATAGCTTTCAACAGTTTCCTGACTTGCCCCATCTAGCGACACCATCAATATGTTTAATCCAGACTGCATCAGTTCCCTGCAAACTATGTCATCAAAAATGTTCAAGTTCGAACTTGTGGTTACTATAATGTTACGGTCTCGTGCGTATCGAACCATTTTAAAAAATTCTTTGTTTAGAAATGGTTCGCCCCAATTATACAACTCCACGATTAGCAGGTAGTCTCCGAGTTCGTCAATGATTCTTTTAAAATTCTTAAAGGAAAGAAAACCTTTGGGTAGCCCTTCTTTTTCTTGACCTGTTGGACATAACGAACAGCGTAAAGGGCAAAAGTTGCCAGTTTCAATGGTCAAGTGGTATGGAAATCCCGAGACATATGGTGTTTTCAAAAACCGATGTTGAAATTCGACCAGAAAAAAATTGAAAATTGCTTTGGGCCTAATTAAAATACCAATGAGGTCTTTAGGCTGATCTTTAATGAATGAAAGAAAGTGATTGATTTCGTTTCGACCAAACCTAAATTCTCTTGTACTCATTCTAGTCAAACCAGTTCACTTTGTAGGTTCGTTATTAATAATCATTTTTTAATCTCTGGAAGGTTTTTAACTGGTTTTGTTAAGACTTCTCTAATCACCCGCCTCAATAAGCTCTTAGAAGAAAAGGGATAAGCTCGAGTGCCTCATAATTAAATAAACTTAAACGATTGGGATAGACCAATGTCTAATTCAAAACAATATGATGTTGCATTTTTGAGCAATACTTACGGCGGGGTGCTGACATATACAAAGAATTTGATCAAAGAGATCTCTAGAAACCGGTTTACAGTGAGCGTTTATTTTATTGCACGCTCTATTGAGTTTCAAAAAAGTGATTTTGGACAGAATGTTAATTTTCTAACTATCGCAAATTTGGCTCTAAATCCCCTGGCATTATTCCGTTTTTTTAGCAGTAAGGCCCATTTGATTAACGCAAATTTTGCAGGAGTCGGAATTTTAGCTGTTTTCTCAAAGTTTGCGTTTAATACCCCTTTTGTACTAACATTACATGGTTTTCCACAGCCTTTGTCAAACCAGAGAATTACTGAAAGGATTAAATACTCAATTGAAAAAAAATTAATGCGTTTTGTTGGTAAACGTGCATCCGCAATAGTAGTTGTATCCAATTATGAAAAAGAGATACTCATGTCCAATTTTGGCTTAAAATCAGAAGTTATTCATCATGGAATCGATCAATCATTAATCAAACCTTTTGATAAAAAATGGGCAAAAGAAGAAATTGGATTTAAAGAAACAGATTTTGTTGTACTTTTTGTGGGTAAACTCATTCCACCTAAAGATCCAGTAACATTGATAAAATCGATCAACCACGCTTCAAAAAAACGAGAAGACCTTAAATTGATAATTGTAGGAACTGGAGAACTTAATGAAGAGATTCGTAGCAAAACTAAAAGACTTGAACTTGAAAATCGAGTTAGATTCTTCGGATTCATAAAAAAAGATATCTTAAGGATATGTTATAGCGCCGCGGACTTGTTCGTCCTTCCTTCAGTAAATGAACCTTTTGGAATAGTCTTACTCGAAGCTATGGCTTTTGGTTTACCGATAATAGCTTCTGATTCAGGGGCATGCCCTGAAGTTATTGGGAATGCTGGTGTGCTCTTTAAACAAGGAGATTATCAAGATTTGGGAGAGAAAATTCTTAAAGTGATGACAAATTTGAGATTAAGAAGACAATTAGTAGAACTGGGTCTAAAACGGGTTAAACAAGTCTTTTCTAATGAAGAGCATATAAGAAAGCACATTAATCTTTACAAAAACGTACTAAAATCAGATATATAGTTGCCTTTCTCAAAAAAGGTGCCTTCTCCAGATGTTATGATAACAGACCACTCAGAAAAAAACATGTTTAAAGTGGTAGTTCAAAGGAATTGAGAAAAAGCTCGTTTTCTTATTCACTATTCAGGTTTTATTCATGTGCTATCAATTGAAGACTTACCATAATCTGATGTGGGTGAGTTTTTTAGTTTATAGTTTATTGTATTCCGTTTTTCGTTTTGTAAAAAGAGTGTAGATAGGTAAAGGAATATGTGGGAAGAGAATCATCTAGAAAAAAGAAGGTTTGAGGCGCAATGGATTTGGATATCCAAACCGCCGAATATATACCTTAGATAATACCTAAGCTATTTGCTGATTTACAGTCCAGTTCTGTATCTGTTCATTAGTTCCTGTCTTTTGCCGCTGTTCCATCCGCTAACTGCCTGATAGTATCCAGTTACTCTTGACCACCATTCTACAGAGCTAGAGTTACAATGGGGGCATTGTTCGCGCATTGGTGAAGTGACTTTTCCGCAGTTGCTACATATGGTCAGGTCCTTGGTGTAGGCGTAGTAGCCGATGTTACTTTTCATGGTGATTCGTTTGGTCAGTTTGTATAGGGCTTCAGGGTCTGGATTAGCATCTCCCAGCCAAATGTGTAGCATGTTTCCGCCGTTCAAGAGTGGGAAGAACTTCTGCTCGATGTTCATCCGGTCAAACAATCCAATCTTGGCGCCTACATCAACGTGCGTTCCGTTACTGTAGTAGATAGGAACATCCTTCTTCCGGTCAGTAAGGAGAACCTTGGCTTTCCCCACATCTCCTTTAATGAGTTTCTCTGCAGGTTCTCGATAACCATTTGTTAGCAGATCAGCTATCGCGAATCTCTGGGCGGTAGATTCTGCGGGAGTCCGAGCTAATGCGATTTTGTAGCCGCTCTTCGCTTCAAGTTCTTTCTTGTATTTCTGCATCTCTATAATCAGCTTGATAAGAATCTTTACTGATTCATTGTTTTCGTGCAATTGATAGCCTGTGTGATATTGAGCCATCTCGTTTCCACCCACAAGACCAATTGTGAATGTTAACGCATCAAAGTCCACTGCCGTAGTTCCCTTCTCTTTGGTTCTTGGATCCAAAGGTTGCTGTGTAGCGAAAGGTATCCTATCGTGTTTCAAGGCAAGGTTCATCCACTTCTTTTTGGCTTTGAAAACGTCAAGAGCTGAATCCATCAGTCTACGAGTTTCCTCAAAGAGTAACTCATCATTTCCGTTGGCTTTGTAGGCAAGTCGTGGAAGATTCAAGCTAGTAACCTGCCAGCTTCCCATCGTGAAATGTTTTCCTTCGTTAAAGTATAATTTATCGTAGAAGTCTTCGCTATCTTCAGGAGTTTCAACAAAACAGTAAGCACAGCATTGGTAACAAGAGACCCCTTTGCCGTAGCCTCTGTAAGCAGGCATCAAGTTATCAAAGTAGGGAAGCCCAAACTTGGCTACAACCTTGTGAACATCAAGCCACACATCATCATATTCGGGCTTGAAGAACTCAGGACTTAAAGAATTTTCAAGCTTTGGAAAGTTAAAGGGCTTTCCCCAGTAATCGCCTTTACCAGCTACATCATAAAGGGCACGGAACATCATTCGGACTTCATCTTCGTAGTTTCCGTACACATCCGGTCCAATACGTCCATTCTTTACAATAGGAACGTTTTTCCACAGGTCAGGAACTCCGGGTTGCACCTGAATGTTACTGAAGACCAGTTGTCCGCCTCTAGCAACGTATGCCTGAGTGTACTCAAAGAACATCATTTGCATAAGCTGACGGGCTCGCTCGTAGCTCACACCTCTAAAATAGGGGGCAAGAAAAACTAAAAAGTTGTAGAACCCTTCGCCACCAGCAAAGTTTGTCTGAGCAGAAGCTAAAATCTTAGCGGTGTGTAGAATAGCAACTTCCGGATGCTTAGCGGGACCAGCGATGCTTGTTCGGGTGCCTAGTCCGTCAGGCATCAAACCATAATAAAAGAAGTAACGAAGATCCCAATCTTGACAGAAGGGTCTAGTTCCGAAATATTCTAGGTCGTGTATATGAAGGTCTCCTGAAAGGTGAGCATCAGCAATCTTTGGAGGCATTAGTAGAAGGTATTCTTCTCCTGAAACCCAATCTGCTTTTCTTTTGTGAGCAGTTTCGGGATTAGGTTGAAGATTGGCGTTTTCTTTTGCTTTAAAACCCTTTCCAACATCCATCAGGTACGCGTTATAGACGGGAGCGCCCACTCGAGTCAAAATGTTTCTGTAAAGGGCAAACTCGGGCTTTTGTGCAGATTTGGAGAGAAGAACATTGTTTACTAGTTCCCGGATAAGTGGACCACTGATGAACTTGAGATCCAAGTCAAAGACTTTCTGTTCCACCTCATTTGCTATCTCTTCAGCCTCTTGTCGGTTTATGGCTCTTATTTCATAGAATTGTTCAGCCAGTTTTGTTTCGGTAAGGAGCTGTTCTACTATTTGGCTTCTATTCCAGGGTATAATGAAGCCGTCGGTTCCCCTAACCATTGGTCTACTTTTTTGAAGTATCTCAGTCATTTCAGATGGCCTCGAATACTTTTGAGAAATGTGGTTTGATCAGGCCATCACTTTCGAATATTTGGTTATCTGTGTAAACTTCCCCGTTAATTTCTAAGGCTGGCGCAGACATCACAACAAAGTTTCTCATTACTAGATTGGTCATTACATTGGAGTCCTCTAGATTTTTCTCTTCAAAAATTGTGTTTTTGTTCTTTAACCATTTTTTTAGCATATCACATCTAGTGCATCCACTGGTTGTGTATACCACTACGCCATCGGCGGATGGATGCGCAGGAGTGCTGCCAAAGTCTTTTATTAAGCCCATGAAAAATACCTCTTTTATTTGCGAGATAAAAACATTTAGTGAATTATACTATATTTAATTTTTTAGTCCTAATAGTATAAAATTCTGTATAAGCATCAAAACAAATTAACATTTAGACATACTTCCAACCCAAATCAAAAGGCAAAACAATAGACCTCTATTGATCAAGATGTATTTTTCATTATATATAGGGGTCGAACATCCAAAATAGCCATAACATATAGAAAAAAAATACATTTTTGATCATAAACGACTAAAAGATTGAAGTAAATAAACAGAACCACATGAAGGACACCGCTCTAGTTTGCCATAAAAAATCTTCTGACAACTCGCACAATAGGCAATGCTCCGATTGAACACATATAATCCAACATTATAGTTACCTGCAACATTTCTGGTAATGGACAACAAATCATCAGGCTTTTGTGACTCATCAGTAAGTGGGATAACAGACAGGTGACCTCCAGGAGTCAAATGGTGAAATTGTTCCTCCACTTTTAGTCGTTCTTTCCATGAGACGTCAACGCCTAAAGGCAACGCTACCAAATCAGTATAGAAGGGCATTTCTCTGGTGCCTTGAGCACGAACCTTTACCCACCCATACGTCTCTGCATCAAGTTCTGCCAATCTTTTTGCAGCTTCAGCAGCGGGCACCATAGCTAAAGAAGCTCGAGTCTCAGGTTTCTTTGAATATTTCTCAATATCACTAGAGAGATATGACACAATTTTTTTTGCAAAATCGAGAGTTTCACCCTCCTGTTTTAGGGGTTTTTCAAAGAAAGATTGGACGGTTTCGTTCAAACCAACAAAGCTAACGAGGCGAACAGCATTTTCGCTTCTAAAGTATTGGTCCCCATCAGTTTTTTGCATAAGGAATGGGAGCAAATGTTCACGTTCTCTCTGTTTGATTGTACGATATTTTATTTCAAGAGCCTTTAATGCCAATTCCAATTGATCATCTAGGATTCGAAAGAATTTGTTCTCTCTGCCTCCTGCTTCATACATGACTCTGGGCAGATTAATTATAACGCTATCCACGCTTCCTGTCTGCATAGTGTCTAGTTCCCAATCTCCTCTCCAGTCAGAAGCTAATCTGAATCCCATTGAAGTGTAAGATGCGTTTTCCTGCTCTGAAGAACATAGGTTAGCAAAGTATGGAAGACCGTTTTCTGCGAGTTTGTGTGCCTCAATAAGAAGAGGGGCACATTTTGGATCTGTAAGGACCTCAGGGCGTAACTTTATTATTAAACATGGATTGAAAACAGGTTTATTCACGTCATCCTGAAGCATAACTTCAAAGAGGAGTGAAGCAAAACGACGACTTTCCTCAACAAAATCTCCGTAACATCCAACGTTTTTTCCTCCAGGTCCAATTGCTTCCTTCTCGCTCAGAAAGTCTGGAACAACAAGTTCAATACCCAAGGAAGCCCCAACTGAGTTCCCATTGGATATTGATTGATTCAAGTTAGAGATGAAGAGTCGAAGCCCTTCCCTGATTCGTTCCTCCGATATGTTTTTAGTGAAAGGGGCCAAAAAGATGTTAAAAAAATCTAAGGCTTGTTCTCCTGAAGCTTCTGTAGAAGCAATTTTTAGGATGTTAGATGCAGTTATTAATGCAGCTTCGAGGCTTTTTGGCGGAAGATAAGAGGGTTCCTGAATGTTCGATCCTCCACGACTTAACCCATGCTTAAGGAAAAACCGTAGATTATGCATAAACTGGTCTGGTTTTAGAACCCAAGTACCAAGGTTCTTAAGATGTAAACCACCAGACAAATGTGCATCAGCAACATCCCGTGGAAGAACGTTAAGGAGAGTGTATTCTTCCATTACTGCGTCAGCTGCAAATTTGTGAATCGCCTCTACACTCTGGGACTTGGTTCCAGTTGCCACTATTAACTGGTAAACATCGAAAACTGGGAGTCCAAGTCGGGTTAGTTTGTGACGGTATTCTTCTAATCCCTTTTCAACTAGGATTGCGTTGACCATTTCTCGGATTAGAGGCGCGGTCAGGTATTTTGTTTTAAATTCTCCGAGTCGTTTTTCTGTTTCTCGAGCGATTTTTTGGGCTTGAAAAACAGGAACGTTTGCCTCTTTCACTAATGCTTCAACAATCTTGTTTCTGTCAAATTCTTCCATTGCAAGCCGAGAAGTTCTCACGAGGATCTTTTTTCTTTGGAAAAACTGTTGTTGAATGTCTTCTGTGAAGTTAATCATTGTTTTTCCGAGTTCGGTGAGTCGATATTCTTTGTTGTCTACATCGGGTTCAATAAGGTCGGCGTTGAGGAGGTATTTTAGATGGTAAGCAAATCTTCCTGCATCTCTGCTTGGGTTTAGTTTTAGGACCTTCATGAGGTCAGTGTAAGATTGAGGACCCTTCTCTATTAGAGTGATAAGAAGTTGCATACGTAGAGAGGAAGATGCGGCCTTGAGAACTTTTATTCCTGATTTTGGTCGACGCCTTGGCATAAATAATCACAATCACTATCTAGTACAATAGCCTAGTTTAAAAAATTAAAGTATAACACTAAAAGTTGTGGCACCAAAGCTTGTCGGAAAAACATGAACAAACTAATAGAAAAATATGACCTACAACTGGACATTGTTTATGATGATGCTCGCTTTAACTATAAAAAATATGACCAAGTGTAATACTAGAATTCAACAATAAACTAATATAGTGATAAGGGGAACCATCCAGTTTCTCAAGTTAATCATGAAAAGTTCAGAGCGTTCCTCTTTTCACTTCATCTCAGCTTAATTAACTTCAGTCGAGAGCCAAATGAGGTCTGAAAACATGAATTAAAACTTTAATTGTTTTCCGCGCAGATAGAATAGTCCTTATAGTTATAGAAAGATGGTGTAGGAAGATTAAATTAGACAAGAAGAATAAATTGACGTTTCCTGGATCTGACACTATAAAATTGTTAAGTTTAATTATTATTTTCACGTTTCTAGCTAATTTTTTCATATTTGTATCAGCTGTCAATGGTAGCGATACAATTTTTATCATGCCTTTAGGAGATTCCATAACTTTAGGCGATAACATGGGAGGTTCTAGACGAAAATTATTTCTGGACTTTGCAAATGTTGGTTTTAACGTTGATTTTGTTGGAAGCCTTTCAGATCCTGATTCACAGGAATTTGATATAGATCATGAGGGACATTCAGGTTGGCTTGCCGATCAAATAAAAGACAACGTGTATAATTGGCTTGAGTTAAATCCAGCGGACATTGTAATACTTCACATTGGAACAAATGACATCTCCCAAGGAGATGAAAATGTTAGGGAAGATCTTCCGAGTAGGAAACTTAGAGGTATAATTTTTTAGGTTACTTTTTTGTTATTTAATTTGAAACCATTTAAATGAAATAGTATGAAAACATATCCGATTGAGCAAAGTATAATACGTTGTAATTGCTAGGTGGGATTCACTTTTATAAGTTCAGGAATTTGTCCTGCTTTTCCCACAACCCCTCGATATAAGATGAACACCCCTTTAACATCATCTATGCTTAGGGCTCTTTCAATTCCGTGCTTAATCACAGTTTGAACATCATCTCCAGTTATCAGGTTCGCCACAGAAGTAGCCGCAGCATCAGCAATCCCAGCGTCTACAGCAAAAATCGTTACTGCCTCTGCGTCGCCGAAACTAAAAGCATGACTGAATCGCCCAGAACTGGTAGCTACACCAAGAGGGAACTCCTTTAACCTAAAACCCATCTCTCTTGAGAGTGGTTCATCGCCTGCGGCAAAAGCAATATCAATAGGCTGATTTGAGATCGCGAAGACTTCTCCTCCATTCTCTACAACAGCAACCTTACAGCCAGCATTAATCATATCCTTCACGGCTAAGTCAGCTAAGACTCCTGCAACAGCAGCCATAGGACCAACATTTGCCTTCCTTGAAGCTTCCGACATCAACCACGCTACTTCTGGGGCACCCTCCACAGGCAAGGGTTCAAAAGAATAAAGAAACTGGGGATACTCTTTGATGTACTTTTCAAGGAGTCTACGGTGATGTTCTATCGATGATACGGCAGTTTCGATTCCACTTTCTTTTTCTGATATTATGGTGCATTCTGATTCTTTTAGGCGAAAAGCCCGTTTGAACAACGTTTCCTTTGTCATTTTTTATTGTTGCGGTGCTGCTCAACAAGGGTTATGGCTCTAGCTGGACAAGCATCAACACATAATCCGCAAGGACTACCAATACAGGTTTTCTCAGTGAAAACAATAGAATAATCATTGTCATATGAAATGGCATCCACTGGACATAGAGCATAACAGGCACCACAGTCAAAACATTTGTCGCAGTCTACATCAATGAGTTTTGGAAACTTTACAACTACACCTTTAGCTTTGAATGCATTAACAATTTTTTCAATGTGAACAGCAGGCACTTCAATAAGGATATCACCACCAAGGGAATTGACGGTAGCAGTGACTATCCTCATTGGTAATCCAAGTTCGAGAATCACTTGCGAAGTTATTGGCTCTGCAACGTTTTCTTCAGAGAATCTTAATAGAATTCTATCCAAGTTTTTCACCTTCCTCTTAGTTTAGAAATATCTTCAGATGTTATAAGACCTACAACCTTCTTGTACTGGTCAAGCACGGGTAAAGCAGAGATATGATGTCGCGACATCTTCCTTGAAGCAGTCTCCAACGACTCCTCTGGACGTGTGGTATACACTTTTTTGGTGATAATGTCAACCAGTTTTGTTTTTCCTTCAGCAACGGCTCGGGTCAAGTCCCAAGAAGTAACTATACCTTTAATCACTCCACGATTATCAGTTACAGCCACATGGTTAACGGATTTACTGATTATCCGCTGTGCAACCGTTTTAATATTCTCGTCAACCCTGCACGTAACAGCCTCATGAGCGACTCGGTTAACTAAAATTATCTCTTTGCTTTGCCTCATTGGGTTACAAACCGAATTGGTTGGCAGGTTCTCAGCAGGAGCAGACAAATAGAATGTACCGTTCTCAATCCATGACTTAAGTGTCTTTGTGATTTTCTTTGCCGTTTTCAAGCTAGAAAGCGAACTGACCTTAATTCTCCTATCATTAATTGTTACTTCACCTGACTTTAATGTAGCGTAATTCACTTTACCAAGTTTAGGTCGCCCTCTTCTTGGAATCCCATAATCAATAATGTCAGTGAGAATTTCCTCATCCCTCAACGCCGTCTTCCTAGCCAATCCTTCATTTAGTATAGGGATAGGAATACCCATTCCAACATAGAGGCTTGTACCATACTTTGTGAAAGCGCCTCCACGAATAAACTCTGGGTTCATCTGTTTACAGTCTCCACGAACCATAATTGTACCAAACCTGTTAGATGGATCATGCTGGGTGCCTTCTCCAATAACGTAGCCTTGTCCGCCTCCCAAGAATATACGAGTTCCAATTCCAATGGTCTCGTAATCTGGATCGTTCATTAGAGGGTTCAAGGCTCCTGCCCCAGAGTAAGTGGCATTTCTAAATTTTGGCAAAAGCTTACCCATGTACGTGTATATTATGTCATCGCGACTGTTTGTGGCACAAACGTATCGTTGGTAACAGTTACGAAAGTTCAGTAAATAGAACTGATTCAAGTCATCTTTGGTAACTGTTGTATCCAGTTTAGTTCTGGGATAACAGTCAGTCCCGTATGCTGTGGCTCTAACCTCAACTTCTTTGCCAGCAATCAAATCTTCGATAACATGTCCACCTCCATACTCGTAAGGTTGAGTCTCAGACATCATGGTAGCGCCTATGTACAGGTCAACCGCCGCACCTGGGTGGCTGACTTCAACATCATTTAACCATGCCCTCTGAATTTTGATGGGCGGATCTGAGTGTCCAATATTTATTACGGCACCTGAAGAACACATAGCTCCGAAAGTTCCTGTTGTAACAACATCAACTTCCTTGCAGGCAACTTCCACACCACTACTTTCCACGAGTTTCTTCATTTCTTCAGCTGTTACGACTTGAACGTCACCAGATTTAATTTTCTGGTTGATTTCTGCTATTGACCGTCCGTTACTTCTATTTCGGGCTACCATTTTTCGTTACTCCCATTTCTCTCCCCTTTAGGAGATGAAACATAGCAAAGACCATTACCATTTTAATATTTTACTGAAAAAAATATTCCAAAAAGAATATTAAGTTGTCTGTCCAAATTCATGACATGTTACCTTCCATAGATGAAGTTTCCAAAAAACGAAGAATCGCGGGACTTACACAGCAAAAGCTCGCAAGATTGGCAAGTGTAAGCCAGTCACTTATTGCCAAACTTGAATCTCAGAAAATTGATCCTTCTTATACCAAAGTCAAGGCAATATTTGATGCGTTGGAAAGACTACAAACAGAATCAGAGATTCGAGCTGCAGAAGTGCTACAGAACCATATTATCGGAATTCAAAAGAGCGACCCAGTCTCAAAGGCGGTTCAAATGATGGCAGAATATGGTTATTCTCAACTTCCAGTATTTGATGAAGAACATTCTGTTGGAAGCATCTCAGAAAAGACAATTATCGGAAAGGTTTCTGCAGGTAAAGATCTCTCTGAATTATCCAAACTTCCTGTGGGCAATGTTATGGAGGAGGCTTTCCCTCAGGTTGGAGAGGATGCTCCGTTGCCTTTAATTTCGAACCTCTTGCAAGTTTATTCCGCAGTCCTGATTTCGACGAAGGGCAAGGTTGTCGGCATCGTAACAAAAGCAGATTTATTGAAGATGCTCCTCTAATTCTATTCAAGAATTAGGTTTGGGATCCCAGTGAGTAAAGCGGTTGAAGCAAAAAACATTGTAAAAGATTTCGGGTCAGTAAAAGCCCTTGACGACTTAAGTTTCCAAATAAACGAAGGAGAAATTTTCGGTTTAATAGGACTCAACGGTGCAGGTAAAACAACTGCACTTAGAATCACCTCTACATTGCTGCTGCCTACTTCAGGTACTGTAAATGTTTTTGGTTACGATGTAGTTGAAGATGCTTCAGAAGTACGTAATATAATCAGTTATCTTCCCGAAGAAGCTGGAGCCTACAAAAACCTTTCAGGCATGGAATATTTGCGGTTCATGGCAAGCTTCTTAACCAACGACAAAAGCGCAATGCAGGATATGGTTGAGGCGGCTTCCGAAATTTCTGGACTAGAAGAGCGCCTAAAAGACAAAGTGAAAGGCTACAGCAAGGGGATGAAACGTCGGCTTCTTGTTGCAAGGGCTCTAATGACAAAGCCTAAATTGGCTATACTAGATGAACCAAATAGCGGCTTGGACGTTCTGCATTCGGTTCACGTTAGAACAATCATAAAAGGCTATGCCAAGGAGCAGGGAGCAACAATACTACTTTCAAGCCATAACATGCTAGAAGTAGAGTATCTATGCGACCGTGTGGCGCTTATCAACAAAGGTAAAATCGTTGTTGAGGGCTCTCCTGCAGAGCTCAAGAAAAAACACAACGCAGTTAATCTTGAAGAAGTGTTTGGAGAGGTAGTTGGTTTTGTTTAAGGGATTATTAAACATTGTAATAAAAGAAGTCAAGGAACTAGTTAGAGATCCCAAAATTCTGTTGGGCATGATAATTGTTCCTTTGATAATGTTTCCGTTAATGGGTTTTGCAATCGAAACTTCAATGGAAACCGCAGAAGAAAGCATAGGACAAACACACATAGCGCTAATAGACCAAGACCAAGATCTCATGGCAGAAGGCCTGAAGATCTATCTTAAACTATTTAATTTCACAGTAACGTCTTTTGAAGACATGTCCATAGATCAAGCTATCGCTCAAGTCCAAGACTCAAACATCACCAATCTCGTAATCATACCATCAGGATTCAGCCAAAACATAACTCAAGGGGGAACAACAAGCCTAACAGTTTACACACCATTCAGAGGTGGAGGAGGCATAGCCGGATCCGCACAATCGTCCACTATTAACAGCCTACTCTACAGTTTTGAAAACGGAATTGTTAACCAAAGAATCAAAGAAGGATTCCCAGAGTCAAATTCAACAGAAGTTTTAAACCCCATAATATTGTCGGAAAAATCGATAGTGAAAGGCAGAAGCGCCAATGTTAGTCCAGACGTTCTTTTTGGTTTGATGATATCCCAATCCACAATTATGCCTGTAGGAATGATGACACTACTCATCTTTGCCATGCAGCTTGCAGCAACAGCAGTAGCATCGGAGAAGGAAGAGAAAACTCTTGAAACATTACTAACGTTGCCCATTAACCGCACCATGATCTTGGCTGGAAAACTTACAGGTTCAATAATTGTAGCGGTTGTCGGAGCCTTAGCATATCTTGTAGGTTTTAGTTATTACATGACTTCGTTCACGGGCATGATACCCACCGGCAGCGTAGACCTAGCAGCAATAGGATTGGCACCCACAATCGCTTCATATGCGATTCTTGGGATTTCCTTGTTCATGGCGTTGCTTTCAGCTTTAGCATTGGCGATTTCGCTATCTGTTTTTGCAGAGGACGTTAGAGGCGCCCAAGCTCTAGTGGGTCCACTCTCTATCCTGTTTGTTTTTCCAATGATTTTCACAATGTTCACCGACATCACAGCCTTGCCATTCCCATTATCAATCATACTACTTGCCATACCGTTTACACATCCAATGTTAGCAGCAAACGTGTCTTTCACTGGAAACTATGCAGCGGCGATCGGGGGAATCGTGTACATGGCAATCTTCACTGTTGTGGTTCTCTACATTGCTTCTAGACTCTTTGGCACAGAAAAAATCTTGACAGCAAAACTGAAGTTCAGAAGAAAAATAAAAATCATACCCAGCGGTTAAGTCCCTCTCGTATCTGTTCTTGTTTACCAAAATTTGCGCGGCAAGCTGTCCATATACTCGTTTAGGGAACGAATATCAAACTTATTTGCTTCCCGCTGATCTAATATTTTGGTTAGGGCTAACGCCAACTGAAGATTCGTTACGACAGGAATATTGAATTCGATCGCTAACCTACGGATTGTGTATTCGTCTTTTAAAACTTCAGAGAATTTTGCTAGGTGGTTCGGCATAGGTATGTTGATTACCAAGTCTATTCTACCTTCTTTAAGATAATCAACAATGTTAGGTTTTTGCCCCACTTCTCTCACTTTGCCCAACACTGAAATATTATTTACACCCGCATCCCGAAGTGCCTCAGCAGTATGATTGGTCGCATAGATTTTGAAGCCCATTTTCCTCAGTGCCAGTCCAATGGGGACAACTTTCTCTTTTAGTTCTTTTCCGCCAACAGTTATCAGTACCGAACCGCATTCAGGCGGCATCTTGAACTCTGCAGACTGCAACGCCTTAGATAGAGCATCTGTAAAGTTTTCTCCCAGGCAAGCTACCTCTCCAGTGCTTAGCATCTCAACTCCAAGAACAGGATCGGCTCCACTTAAACGCATAAAACTAAACTGGGGAACTTTGACTCCGACGTGACTAATTTCAGGTAAATCAGTGAATCCAGCATCATTGAATTTTTTGCCTAGCATCGCCAGGGTGGCAAGTTCTATAATGTTTACTCCACGGGTTTTGCTGACATACGGCATAGATCGGGAAGCCCTAAGATTACATTCGATAACGTAAGTGACTCCGTCTTTTACGAGATACTGGATATTGTAGGGTCCTCTGATTTTGAGGGCTTCAACTATTTTGTGAGTATAATCCTGAATAGTCCGTAGCACATCGCTGTCCAGAGTTATCGTTGGAATTCCCATGGTTGCGTCTCCGCTGTGAACCCCAGCGTTCTCAACATGCTCAACAATAGCTCCAATGATGTTGTCTTCGCCATCGTAGATCCCGTCGACCTCAACTTCTTTTGCGTTCTCGATAAACTTTGATATCACGGCGGGATGATCCCTTGAAACTTTGGCAGCTAACTTGAGGTAAGCTCCCAGTTCATCTTCGGTGTAAGCAACTCGCATGGCAGACCCTGAGAGCACATAGCTAGGTCGAATTAGAACAGGATAGCCGACTTTCGAAGCAAACTTCTTAATGTCATGGGTTGTTGACAGGTCTCTCCATTCTGGCTGAGGAATCACAAGCTGGTCAAGAAGAGCACTGAATTTGGCTCTGTCTTCTGCTTGATCTATACTTTCCCCAGATGTTCCTAACAAGTTAACTCCGACTTCGGACAGTTTCAGGGCTAAGTTGTTTGGTATCTGTCCACCAACACTGGCTATAACACCATATGGTTTTTCCTTGTCGTAAATATCTAATATTCTCTCTAGGGTGAGTTCTTCAAAGTACAACTTATCGCTCATGTCATAGTCTGTCGAAACCGTTTCAGGGTTATAATTGATCATAATAGCCTCTTGGATACCGTTCTTTTTGAGAGCCCAGATAGTGTTAACTCCACACCAGTCAAACTCTACGCTCGACCCAATCCTGAAAACGCCCGCGCCAAGAACAATAACCTTCTTGCTAACCGGAGAAAAGTGGATGTCATCCTCGTCTCCACCGTAAGTCAAGTAAAGATAATTAGTTTTAGCTGGCCACTCAGCAGCAAGCGTGTCAATCTGCTTAATTGAAGGAATAATATTCGCTTCTTTTCGCAGTTTTCTTATCGTAAATTCGTCTGTGTCACGGCATATGGCAACTTGCATGTCAGAAAAGCCGATGCGCTTTGCTTCACGGATGGTGTCTATGAATTCGTTGTCCGTCTGTTTTATTGTCGACAGTTTATCTTGCATGTCGATAACGTTCTTTATTTTGTGCAAGAAGAATGGATCAATGCCGCTCAGATCATAAATTTCCTCGATGGATACCCCCTGTTTTAGCGCCTTAATTATCATATAGAGCCGCTGGTCTGTGGGATTAGCCAAAACTTCCTTTATTGTCTCTAACGGTTCAGGTTTGTCTTCCTCGGCATTACATACCAAACCCAGCTTCCCAATATCCAGCATACGAACGGCCTTCTGGAGCGCTTCCTCAAAGCATCGTCCAATACCCATAACTTCGCCGACAGACTTCATCTGTGGACCTATATGACAGTCAACATTCCTGAATTTTTGCAGATCCCAACGAGGATACTTGACTACAAGGTAATCTAGAGCGGGTTCAAAGCAGGCCGTAGTTACACTAGTTACCTTGTTCAGCAACTCGGGCAGTCTATAACCGATACACAGTTTAGCTGCGATATACGCAATGGGGTAACCTGTTGCTTTGCTTGCCAAGGCTGAGCTTCTTGACAACCTAGCGTTCACTTCTATGGCACGGATTTCCTCTGACTTGTTGTCCAGTGCCCACTGGATGTTGCATTCACCGATTACGCCTAAGCTTCGAATCGCATTTATTGACGCTGAACGAAGAATGTGATACTCCCGATTTGAAAGGGTTTGAGAGGGCGCGACCACTATTGAGTCGCCTGTATGGATACCCATGGGATCAAAGTTTTCCATATTACAAACTATAATACAGTTGTCATCGTAATCCCGCATAACCTCATATTCGACTTCTTTCCAGTGCCCCAAATACTCTTCGATGAGCACTTGCGAGATCATACTCTGACCTAAAGCACGACAGACAATCTCCTTCAAATCTTCCTCGCTGTGGGCTACACCTGAACCCTTACCACCCAACGCATATGCCAAACGAATAATTACAGGGTAACCGATTTCTCCACCCACCTTAATGGCTTCGTTTAGAGACATAGCAGATTTGCTCCTAGGAATCGGAACAGCAGCCTTCATCATAGACTGCCTAAACAGTTCCCTGTCTTCAGTGTCCTCTATTGTCTTGATTGGAGTCCCCAAAACCTTTACTTCATATTTATCGAGAATGCCCTTTTTGGCAAGTTGGACTCCGCAGTTTAGGGCTGTCTGTCCCCCAAAGCTCAACATAATCGCATCTGGGCGTTCCTTTGCGATGACCTCTTCAACGAACTCAGGCGTTATAGGTAGGAGGTAAACTTTCCCTGCTAGCCGAGGGTCTGTTTGGATTGTGGCTATGTTTGGGTTTACTAGAACAGTTTCTATTCCTTCCTCACGAAGAGCCTTTAGGCACTGGCTTCCGGAGTAATCAAACTCTGCGGCTTCTCCGATCTTTATGGCGCCGCTGCCCAGTACCAATACTTTTTTGATCCAATCAAATTTGGGCAGTCTATTTTTCCTCCACAAGTTTTCGGAACTTGTCAAATAAGAATTCTGTGTCGTAGGGTCCAGGCGATGCTTCAGGATGCCACTGTAGAGCAAAAGCGGGTTTAGTTTTGTGTTTTACACCTTCAACAGTTTTGTCGTTGGCGTTCATGAACCATATTTCTAATCCAGTGTCCTTTAGGGATTCTTTTTCTGCAGTGTACCCGTGATTCTGAGTGGTGATGTAGCATCTTCCTGTTTCCAGGTCAAGAGCTGGTTGATTCTGTGAACGGTGACCATACTTGAGCTTGTAAGTATCACCGCCCAATGCCAAAGCAAGAATTTGAGTTCCAAGACATACGCCCATCATCGGCATATTTTCATCTATCAGTTTCCGGACGGTTTCGATGGTTTTCACACATTGTTTTGGATCTCCGGGACCGTTGCTTATCATCACAGCGTCTGGATTGTATTCAATAATCTGTTCTGCCGAAAAATCGTAGGGAACCCGCATCACATTAAAGCCTCTTCGCAAGAGGTTGCGGATGATACCATATTTGACTCCGCAGTCGATTAGAACTGCTAATTTGTTTCCTTCAGTTTCGTATAGAATTGGTTCCTTTACGGTTACCTGTTTTGCGAGATCTGTTGAGTTTGGATCCTGAACAGTCTTTACTTCATTTAGAAGCTTGGGTATGTTAGGTTTCTCATTTACCTCGCACACCTTTAGAATTCCAAGCATTACCCCTTTGGATCTAAGTTTTTTGGTAAGTTTTCTGGTGTCGATTCCGTAAATTCCGGGAATATCTTCGTCTTTTAGCCACTGGTCAAGTGTCCGAGTGGATGCCCAATGGAAGGGATGTTTACATAGTTCGTGAACGATAAAACCAGTTACTTTGATATCGTCAGATTCGAAGTATTTGAGGACTCCATTCTCCTTATCGTATGGTGGAACTCCATAGTTTCCAACAAGAGGATATGTGAAGGTTAAGATTTGTCCCTTGTAGGATGGGTCTGTAAGGGATTCGGGGTATCCAACCATGGAAGTGGAAAATACGATTTCTCCAGAAACCTTCTTAGTTGCGCCGAACCCATAACCTACAAAGGTGGAACCATCTTCCAAAACGAGAACGGCTTTACCAGTTTTCTGGGCTTTATTTTTTGTGTTCACAGTTATAACCTATACTACTGTTCATGTATCGTTATCGAGATACGTAATGCTGAACCGCAGACTTTAGCCTCCTATCAGCTTCCTTTA
The DNA here is from genome assembly GCA_042565955.1 of Thermoproteota archaeon. Lineage (GTDB taxonomy): Archaea > Thermoproteota > Bathyarchaeia > Bathyarchaeales > Bathyarchaeaceae > Bathyarchaeum. The sequence goes on from JBHORG010000005.1 coordinate 33,315, forward strand.
GCCTATTTTTTTGATTTCCTAGGCTCGTTTTTGATTGATTCGACAATTGTTTCCGGTTTTTAAGCATCCGTTTGACTTCTACTGGAGCTGGACCACCAATGGTTTTGTGGCTTTCAACACACTTTTTGGGGTCTATAGAGTCTTTGATGTCCGCCATTTTAACGGATATTGTGATTCCCGCAGATTCTTTAGCGGTCTTATTTAATAGATCAGGTATCAAGTCAGAAAGCGTCATTTTCTTTTCCAGCAAGGTTTTGACGATTGCACCAACTATCTTGTGTGAAGTCCTAAAGGGAATGTTATTTTTTTTCACAAGCATGTTAGCTAATTCTGTCGTGGTTGAGTAGTTTAGTATCTGCTTTTTGAAAAGGTCCTTATTTACGTTCAAGTTTTTGACTAGCTCAGAGAACATGTTCACTGAAGTTGCAACTGTTTCGATTGATTCCCAAAGTTTTGGGGTAAGCTCTTGAAGGTCTAGATTGTAACCTGAGGGCAAAGCCTTCATAGTCGTTGCTGATGCTACAAAGTTGCCTAGAACTTGGCTCATCCTTGCCCTGATGACCTCTAAGATATCGGGATTCTTTTTCTGGGGCATTATACTGCTCGTAAAGGCGAAACTTTCTGGAAAATCAATAATCCCAAAGTCTGGGGAACTCCAAATAAGAATGTCTTCGGCCATCCTACTAACATCGATGGCAAGCAATGTTAAGTTGGCAGATGCTTCAAGAACAAAGTCGCGGCTACCTACTGCGTCTATGGAGTTCTCTAGAACGTCGCTAAAGCCTAGGAGTTTGGCCGTGCGCTCGCGGTTTATTGGGAAGCTTGTGGTCGCTATGGCTCCCGCTCCCATGGGACAAAGGTTAACACGGGGAATTGTCTCTTCTATCCTTTTTAGACTCCTCTCTAACATATCCACATATGCGATTAGAATATGGGCGAAGGTTACGGGCTGTGCAGGATGCAGATGGGTGTAACTTGGAACTAATGTTTCTGTGTGTTTTTCAGCCAACTCGATTAACGAGTTCTGAAAATTTACTATGATATTCATTATTTCGAGTAGGTCTATACGAAGTACCATCCTGATGGCTGTTCCCACTTGGTCGTTTCGGCTTTTGGCGATGTGTAGATTTCCACCTATTTCCTTACCTATTTTTTTGTTGACTTCCTCTTCTACTGCAAGATGAACATCCTCAAGGGAGTTGTCTAGCTTCATTTTTGGGTCTATTTCAGTTAGGGCTTGGAGTAGTTTGGCACCCATTTGAGCACTGAATATATTCTGTTCGATAAGCATGGTAACGTGGGCTTGGTTGATTTTGATGACACTTCCCAGTAGCTTTTCATCGCTTTTTATAGATGCAGTAAACTCTACAACATCTTTTCGGGCAGAACCTATCCTTCCTCCACGCAACAACTTAGACAATTATTTTCACCTCAACAGTTTTTACTTGAACAAACAGCCATAACTGTCCGCTCCGTTAACATTTCTTTTCTTTTTTCACCTTCTCTTTTAGTACCACGGCTACTTTTGTGGGCAGTCCCCACAATTCAATAAAGCCCTCAGCAAAGGTTTGATTAAACGATGTTTCCACTTCATAAGTTGCCAAGTTCTTGTCATACAGAGACATTGGTGATGAACGTCCAGTAGCCCAGCAGCGTCCTTTGTATAGTTTCATTTTTACTTCGCCGCAGACGCGTTCTTGAGTCTTGTCAATGAAGGCGTCCAGAGCTTCACGTAGGGGATCTATCCACAAACCTGTGTAAACGAGCCAAGTCCACTTTTCGTCTATCTGCTTCTTGAATTCGAGTTCGTGGCGTGTCAGAATCATTTTTTCTAAGTCTTTGTGGGCTTCAATTAGCACTTCAGCGGCTGGAGACTCATAAATTTCCCTTGATTTGATTCCGACTAATCGATCTTCGATGTGGTCTACGCGCCCAATTCCGTGTTTCCCTGCAATTTCGTTGAGATTTTCAATCAACGCTACCGGATTCATCTTTTTTCCGTTCAGGCCAACTGGACAACCAGCCTCAAACTGGATTGTTACGAATTCTGGTTTGTCTGGTGCCTTTTCGGGAGAGGTTGTTAATGTGTAGATTTCTTCTAGCGGTTCTTGTTCCGCGTTCTCAAGGGGTCCGCATTCTATGGAACGTCCCCACAAGTTCTGGTCGATGCTGTAAGGGTCAGACAGGTGAGGAATAGAAATACCTTTTTCTTTAGCGTACTTGATTTCTGCTTCCCTGCAGAGTCCCCATTCCCTTACTGGAGCAATAACTTTGAGGTTGGGGGCAAGAGCCTTGATTGTAACATCAAAGCGCACTTGATCGTTTCCTTTCCCTGTGCAGCCGTGAGCGACTGCTTTGGCACCTTCTTTTTGTGCGATTTCAACTAGTTTTTTTGCGATCAGGGGGCGTCCTATAGCCGTTGCCATGGGATATTTTCCTTCGTATAGTGCGTTTGCTTTGATGGCTGGAAAGACGTGTTTAAGGACGAATTCTTTTGTTCCGTCTATTGAGTAATGTTTTTTGGCGCCTAGGCTTTGGGCTTTTTCTGCGACCTTTTTTAGGTCGGTTTGTTGCCCTAGCTCCATAGTGAATGTTACCACTTCTACATCGTATTCTTCTTGTAGCCATTTTATGAGCACAGATGTGTCTAATCCTCCAGAATAGGCTAATATTATCGTATCTTTCATTGTGGTTCCCAGTTCGAGATTGATAATTCGAGAAAGGCTTATATAGATTTTGGTCAATATCATATTAAATCGTGCATTTGTGACCAAAAATGGTCAATTCAATCTCGAAAACCGTACAAACGCTCATAGACGAAGACCTCTCACTACAGGATGCCCTGCAAAGAGACTACGCAAACTACAGCGCAATAGCAAGAATGCTCCTACCAAAAATAAAAGAAACAGTAAACAGCGAGGTTAACCTCGAAAGCGTAATAACATCGGTTAAGCGGGCTAAAGCTAATTACACAATTTTACAGGGAAAGATAACAAAAGTGGTTGCGGGAAGCGGTTTAAACATCAGAACCGACATGGCAAAAGTTTCTGTTGATAAAACAAAAGAAAACTTAGAAAAGATAAGAAAAACTTTGGCTACATTCTCGGGTGATTTTCTTCAAATTATTGAAGGAAACTCCATTGTTACCCTGATTTCTGACCTGAATTCCTTCAACAAAATCAATTCTATCTTTACTAAAAAAGATGTTATAGACCAAAAACAGAGCCTAGCAACAATCATCATCCGAAGTCCAGATGAAATAACATTCACTCCAGGATCCGTACAAGCATTCTACAATGCACTCTCACGACGTCACATCAATATAGAAGAAACAATGAGCTGTTACACAGAAACAATAATCGTGATAGCTATGGAAGACGTAAGCAAAGCGTTCGCAGCCTTAACAGACCTAATAACACAAGCAAGAACAAAAACAGTCTAAACACACAACCAATCAAATTCGGAGACTAATATTACTTCATTGTTGAAAAAAACCGTTTTTAAAAAAGGTAAACCAAAAAAAAAGATAATTTGCTAAAACAGCAATATTTTATAGTAAATCAAAACATATGCTTCAAAAAAAGTGCACACAAACTGGGTGCAGTCTATAATTCTTGTGGTATCTATAATTCTCGTGGTACAAGGGCAATATTGAAAGCAACTGTTTTGCCTCCGTGCTTTCGGTCACATTTCACGGTTACAGTTTCTCCATCTTCACTGATATATACAACCTTACCAACATGCCCCACTTCTTGATGAAAAACACTATGCACAGGAATCTTCATCTTATCTCCAATCTTAAATTCTCCCATCGATATTTCCTCTCTAAACAATTCACGTGGCCCCAAAACAGCAACCGCGTTTTCAATGGACAAACATCTTCGATAAGAAGAGTGCAACTATTAAACATTACCTGAATACGCACCCCAACCTAAAAACGGACTTTTCACCAAAAAGACAATTGCAAAAAAAACGCATGTATTTTTCGGGCTTACTAATAAAAAATTGCTACAAAAAAAGGGTATACAATCAACAACAAGGTGCAAAGAACTTATCTAATGGTGTTTACTATTGGTGAAGTGAAGGAAAAACTGATGCCAAGAGACCCAGTGTGCGGTGTAATTTTGACCGAAAAGACAGCCAAATATAAAATCACTCATGATGGCGAAAAATATTTTTTCTGTAGCGTAAAATGCAAAAAGAGATTTAAAAGAAACCGAGGAAAATTCTCACAATAAACTTTCTCTAGTACTTATTCGTGCATTTCATTTAAGGTGTTCTTCTATAAACCGCAACAATTGATATCCAAACAAAATAGCTGCAACATAGGTAGGCCATAAAAGTACTGGCCAATCTCCTGGAAGGTAATGCCATAAATCAGACTGGGTTGAGAACACTTCCATAAGAACCATTGAAAACAGTCCAGCCATAGATAAGTAAACCTGTTCCTTAACATTATTTTTCTTACCATTGCGTTTTCTGTTAAGCATTAAAACAGCCCATGCTCCGATGAAAGCAAAGAAAAGGACATACCAATTAGGATCGGAGTCAAATATTAGGTGCATACCCAGAAAACAGGGTTAAACTATAAAAACCTTCTTTTTTCCTCAGCAAAAAATCACTTCAACAAAAACATTAACTAGACACACACAAAAAAATTGAAAAATTAAAAAAAATAGTCCACGAGAATCCTTATGTAAAACTGATGCACCAAAGAATCCACAAAGGGGCCGTCGGCTAGCATGGTCTAGGCTCTGAGCCTCGGACGTTCGGGACCCCGGTTCAAATCCGGGCGGCCCCACCAAAACGTATACTAATAAAAGATAATAAGAAAAAATGAGCCTAATAATAAGCCATCTACTTCTTTATCCGTTTAGCAATTTCTTCAGCGACTATGACGCCTGAGGCGGATGCTTGAATTAGTCCTCGGCTTACTCCTCCTCCGTCACCGATTGTAAACATGTTCTTGATCCTTGTTTCCAGTTGATCAGTCAATTCGAGCCTTGTGGAATAGAACTTCACTTCTACCCCATAGAGTAGCGTATCATTTGAGTATACTCCCGGAGCAACTTTATCCAATGCTTGAAGCATCTCTTTGATGTTAGCCAAGTAACGATAGGGCAGCACGAAACTGAGGTCCCCAGGTGTGGCATTCTTGAGTGTTGGAACACATAGACTGCGTTTTATCCGCTCTTCTGTTGAACGTCGTCCAGCCTTCAGGTCGCCTAATCTTTGAACTATTACACTACCGCTGAGCAAGTTCGAAAGTCGTGCAATATATTTTCCGTAAGCAATGGGCTCTCTGAAGGGTTCTGTAAAGGAGGTACTAACCAAGATAGCGAAGTTCGTGTTTTTTGTTTTCCGTTCAGCATAGCTCTGGCCATTCACGGTTAATATACCATCATAGGATTCCGTGATTACTTCTCCCAGAGGCGAAACACAGAAGGTTCGTACCTGATCATCAAAAGATTTAGAGTGGTAAATCAGCTTCGGTTCATAGAGGGTCTTAGTTAACTCTTCCATGATAGCGGCTCGAAGCTCGACCCTAACACCTATATCCACAGGATTGTTTAATGTCTTCAGACCAAGAACTTCTGATTCAGTCTTCAACCATTCGGCACCGATTCTGCCTGGCGCCACAATCAAATATTTTCCATAGAACTTTTCTCCCTTGGTGGTCTCAACACCTTCAATTGTGGCATCCTTGACCAAAAGGCTCTTCACATCTGTTCGGGTTCGAATATCAACTCTGCCTTCAAGATGATTGCGCATCTTGCGAAGAGTCTCAGCACATTTTTCAGTGCCCATATGCCGAACTTTCTGGGAAACAAGCTTCAACCCAGCAAGAGAAGCTTTTCGTGAAATCTCATCAAATTTTTCAGGACCAACACCATAAAGATGCTTGGTAGCCCCAAACTTCAGATACACACTGTCAACGTAACGAAGCAACTCCCAAAGCTGCTCTACATTACAGTATTCGTTTAGCCATCCACCCACTTCTGTTGACAAAGTAAGCTTTCCATCGCTAAAAGCACCAGCACCGCCCCAACCGGCTAACAGGGAACACGGATCACAGTTTAGACAGCCCAAACCCCTACTGGCAGGACATTTACGTTGATCAATATCTGAACCTCTGTCCAAAAGCAATATACTGAGATCTGTTTTGTCAGCTAGCTCAAGAGCAGAAAATATTCCAGCCGGACCAGCGCCCACGATTATAACGTCGAAATTCATCAACGGTTCCTCCGGAATTCCAAAACTACATAGAATAGGTGCAATATATGTGTTGGCTGGAAACTAACAAACAGAAAATCTAGCCATTGTTAAAAGCAAGTCATAAAGGACAGACTATCCATTAACCCTAACAAACTTTTGCATCATCAAAAACTGTTGAGGCTCAGTTTCTTTCTTCCTCTTTTTTAAGAGCATTCTCCATCAGTTTTCGAAGAATTGGAGCAGCTTCTTGCTCGGTAACGGACTTTATGAAAACTGAAACTAAACTGATCTTGTTTGTTTTTTTAGCAAGAATCTCAGCCAATACACGGGCAAGTACCATGTTCCGGTCACCAAGCAACACGGAAGAGAGAGGCGCCCCAATAAAGTTCTTCGATTGTGGCATAGCCACAGCCAATGTACCAAGCTTGTCTTCACCCTCACTCAAGAACAATTGGTTGGCATTTTTTGTTTCAATATAAATTGCACAAAAAGATCGATCCTGTTCAATTAGCTCTTCTTTAATAATGTTTGCTCTCGACAACAGCTACTCTCCATGCCCATTAATAGCAAGATTAAGGGTCTATTTAGTATTTTCAAATAAAACTGAGATCAAACTCAAGCAACCAGTTTTACAGAGTTTTGGAGTATACTGTGGATAAACCGATTTCCATAAAATTTTTATTCAGAATTATCTGCCCTAAACATAACGTAGACACTTTCTTGCTTACATTAGTGTAGATTTTCAGGTTTTTACGCTTGTAGTCAACTTCAGTTAGAATACCTATTCCCAAAAAATGGTCTTTCTCATCTTTAAGCCCCACAAGTAAGCCTTCCTCATCGCCCTCACGTATCACTTTAACAGTTTTTTTGAAATACTCCTCAACAGCTTTAATCGGTTTATCCTTAATGAATTCGTTCTTCCTTAACACTACAAGGAGAACATCAATAGCTTCTTCAGTATAGACAGGTCTTTTTCCCAGCAGATTAATCAAAGTTTCCAAACGTTTACGATATAAAGGACCACCAGATCCCAAAACAGAATCTTCAACATTAATCCAGCTAAGAGAAAAAGACTCAATCTTTGCTCCTTTCAGGTACTTCTTGTAACTAAGTTCCCGTAAAAGCTTCCTCTTCGCTCTATTCCTTGGCTGAATCAACTGCGGAGAATCAATGGTAATAACCTTAACACCATGCAATGCATCTAAAATGGGAGTTAATTCGTTTTCCTTCTGTATTCCCACGACCGCACTAGAAACAACCTCTTCTGCTAATCGAACTTTGTGTGATGATACCTTTTCGCCTTCAATCCAGCCGTCCGTGTTTATGACAAGAAAATCCACACCATTGTCCATCACCATAGCTTTTAGATACAGCAACCCCTCAATGACCTTACTTATTGCCCCGCTTGGACTCGTAGAGCCCACAAAAAACGCCTCTTTAGAATGAATCTCAAAGAGGTCTTTCACAGGCTCAGCTACAAAATTGAATCCCATAGTCGATGGGGGACCAACATCAGACTGGCCCAAATCAGCATCAATAATGCATGTTTTCAGATTCTCTTTCACTGCCGCATTAACAAGAAAAGTGCAAAAGCTTGTCTTGCCAGAATCCGCATCTCCAACAACCAATACAGTTATTGGCTTGGCTAGGGACAAAAGCTCCTTTGCTGCGTTAGTCCATGAAGAAGAAACATTTCCTTCTTCAACTTCATGTATAGAAGCCCCTTTCCCAAGCATCACTTCAAAAGTAGCCGTTTTTTTGATCCACAGAGGCAACCGTTTTCCCTCCCTGATCACAAGATTCTCTTCGATTTGCAAAGGTGCCCCTAGAACGCTTACATTTCCAGAAAGAAGACTAACAGAAGCAGGACCATCAACAAGCAAAGTTTTTCCTTCATTGATAACACGTTTCAGGAAATATCCCTCCTAGAAAAAACTCGACCATTTCTTTCCGCAATTTTTATGGCGGAAACAGCGTCTCTTAACACTCTACGATTTACTGACTTGTTTACTAGTTGACTTGTTTTCGCTTCACTGACTATTTCTATGAAAGTGTCTGCTGGTAGAGTTTTATCCAATGCAATGAGTAACGTTTCGGTGTGTTCAGGAAGTCCGTCCCCCACCCGGACCAATCTAACCTCGGCAGGAAACCGTTTCAAGCTATCTAAAATAAGCAGGGTTACCTCTTCTATGTTTGAAGCTGTTAGAGTTTCGAGGACTTTGTTGTCACCTAGAAGAGCCATCCCATATGTTTTGCCGGGATCTACTCCAATTACAATTCTTTCGTAGCTTTTTTTTCCCTGAATAATCAGATTGGCTTTGTCTACTACAAATTTAGGCTTTGATCCTTGCTCGAAAAGTAGAATATTGGAGTGTGAAATCTGGTTACTCTCCTTTTCTGTGGTTAGAACAACTTGAATGTTCATTGGAATAGGATCCCATGGTTTCAAACTCAAGAATGGCAAACCCTTTCTCTGTAGTTCGTTCACAAATTCGTAATAGGCTCTTCCATTAACAGTTGCTACAGCTATTCTCGTTTTCATTTGATTAACCGGTCCATATTCCACGCAGAATAAATAACTGAAAAGAAAACGGAGAGATGTGACTATGCATACTTTTAACCTTATCTGATTCTCATTTCTTTCTTTTCAACTTAAATATGTTACGAAACGTCAATTAATAAAAAATACAAAATAGAGAAGCCTTATAATTCCTAAGGATTATTTCGATTCTTGTGTTGTCGCTTTGCAGAATCTCATTCCAACGGGTTGTATTTCACTTGACAAAGTGTTAGGAGGAGGATTCCCTACCAAAACTGTCTCCCTCGTCTATGGAGAGGCAGAAACTGGCAAAACATCTCTTGCTGTTCAATGTGCAATTAATTACGGGCGTAGAGGTATTAAGTCTCTCTTTATAGATACAGATGGAACATTTTCTTATGAACGGCTGTCACAGATAGCAGAATATGATTACCAAAAAATCTCGCCACTCATGATCATAATGCGACCAACAACATTTCAAGATCAATCCAAAGCAATAGATCACCTTGAAAAGGTTATAAGCAAAAAATTTGGGTTGATCGTTGTCGACACGATTACGTCACTTTATCGCGTTGAACTTGACAATGCAGAAGAAACATACGCTGCTAACCGAGAGTTGAACAGACAAATTGCGGTTTTAACGTATATAGCCAAAACATGTGGAGTAGCAGTTCTCATCATTAGTCAGGTGAGAAGTGTTCCTTTTGGAAAAACTGTAAAAATGAAACCGGTAGCAACACGGGTTCTGAATTATTGGTCAAACATTATACTTAACATGAAACAGACAGGCCAAACACGTGTCATAAAGGTTATCCGTGAGAAACATCCGAAAATCAAAGGAATAGGAACCATCTACGTTAAGATAGAGAACACAGGAATAAGCGATTATGTGCACTAGAGTTATTTTCTCTAAGTAATTATTAGGAATGAAAAACATGACGATAACAATCCTCGACATCGCCGGCGCCATGTGGTTTATTTTCCCAGCATACTGTGCCAATGCAGCCCCAGTCATCTTTGGTGGAGGCAAACCCATAGACTTCGGCAAAATATTCTTTGACGGCAATCCATTCCTTGGCTCCCACAAGACATTCAGAGGATTCTTGGCAGGGATCTTTGTGGGAACATTAGTTGGAGCAGTTCAAACACTCATCTTTGATCAGGTTCTAGTTCAATACAGCCCCCAGTTTCAATACAGCATACTACTAGGATTTATGCTGTCTCTAGGAGCATTAACAGGCGACCTAATAGAGTCTTTCATTAAACGGCGGTTAAACCGTTTTCCAGGAAGATCGCTTCCGGTAGCAGACCAGATAGACTTCATATTAGGAGCCTTCCTTTTTTCCATTCCAGTGTCACCCCCTTCCGTACTGACTGCCATGATAATTCTCTTGGTAACTATCCCGATACATTTATTGACAAATCTAGGGGCTACCCTTTTGAATATGAAAAACAAGGGAAAAAACAAGTGAACCTAAACCGCTTTACTTTGTAATGCAGATTAAAAGACAGCTATGTGAAGCTGGCTATTAGATTTTGTTCAAGTAGAACATACGCTAAGAGAAATAGTGCACAACCAACCAAAAGGAATCTGTATGCTTGGCGGGGGGTATATGCGTATTTTGTACTTCTGTAGGCTACAAGAAAACCTGCGACTCCCATGGCATAGAAGATCATTATGATTATACTTTCTAGGAGTAATTGGTCAGATATACCATAAGGATAGAAACTAATTATTCTTCCCGCCGAACCGACGAATGCTATTACGGGTTGAATCAACAGGTTGTAGATTCCACCTCCAAACAGGAATATAGAAGCAGCAACAGCTAAAGATCCAACAATGAATAAAGACGGTCTAGCAGTAAGTATTCTCTCGTAGGTCTTTTTCAACGAAAAGGCAAGAGATGAAAGTTGTTTACTGAAACCTTTAGCCATTATTTATCCATCCTTGTTCTTCAATAAATGCTCTGCAATTTCTTTTGCCCAAGCGCCTGTGTATGAATTCTTCACAACAGCTTTTAAATATTCCTTCCAAGAAACGCCCGTAGCCTTTTTCCAGTCCACAAACTTCTTAACAACATTTCGGTAAGCATCGTCATGAAACCCACAGTATTTCTCGACAGATTCTCGGCCACAAAAGATACACTTCATGCTTTTATCCTCCGCTTATCATTAACAGAACAATCCGGATTATAACATAAGTTCCATGGTTTTCTACCTCTAAGCCAGACTAGCATCATGGGCCATCCACAAGCTTTACAGTTGCTTCTGGTTGGTTTTACAGTTCCACGCTGAGGAAGAGGAAAAGACGTTTTGCAAAGACCTTTGAAATAGTTGGTGCAGCCAATGAAGCGCTTCCTGGTCTTCCTCGAATAGATAATCATAAGTTTGCCTGTGTCACAAGTTGGACACTGTCCAACAGTCCGTTCTTGTGTTTGTGCTATTTTTGTGGCTTTAGTTAAGGCTTCACCTATAGTCGCTTCGTTTTCTTTAAAATGTTCAAGCTGGAGCTTGAGCTGCTCGACAGTTTCTATGAGAACAGTTTCACGATTCATCTTTCCATTTTGGATTCGATCCATTTTATCTTCAAGTTCTTGAGTAAGCTTTGATGATGCTACAATAGAAGCATACCTACAGAGAACATCAACAACGCCAAAGCCTAACTCAGTTACCACAATTCTTTCATCTCTAACATATCCGCGGTTGTAAAGAGTTTGAATGATATCTGCTCGAGTCGCTTTTGTTCCTATTCCAAGTTCTTCCATTCTCTTTAGGAGACTACTTGGGTTGTAACGAGGCGGAGGGCAGGTGAATTTATCTTCCCGTACGACCCGTCTAAAATGAACTTTGTCGCCTTGTTTGAGGGGTACCAAAACTATCTCCTCGACGTGAAGGAAGGGTTTGTAGTATTTCATCCAGCCTTCCTTTAGAAGGCGTCTTCCTCTCACAAAGAAAATGTGGTTAGTCACTTCTATGTGCACCTTCAGGCGCTCTGTTAACGCATCTTCCCCGAAAACAGTCATGAACCTTCGGACAATAAGGTCCCAAATTCTCTTCTCTGGTGTTCCTAAGGATTTTTCTGGTAGGTTTCCTGTGGGATACACTGCAGGATGCGCGGGATCTTCTTTAGCGCCCTCTCGGGGCTTTAATTCTTTGTCATCTAGAAGTTTTGAGGCTAACTTCTTGTATCCAGATTGTCTTTTGAGGGAGTTGAGAATCTTTCTGTAGTTTATTATTGGAGGTAACTTCTGGCTATTTGTCCTTGGATACGAGATTAAAGCGCCAAGATATAAGCTCTGAGCGATTGCTAGGGTGCGTCTTGGAGTATATCCGAAGAGACGATATGCTTCCCGTTGTAACGTGCCCACATCAAAGGGTATAGGAGACTTCTGGTGAACCTTTTTCATTGCAACCTTCGTGACGTTCCCAGTTTTGTCTTTGCAGGCTTGCACAACAGCATCTGCTTCAGTGTTTGTTTCAATTCTTTTTCGTTCATATTCTGCTTCAATTATCGAGTTTAGAATTTCAACCTCACCACGTATTTGCCAATATGGAACGGGCACATAGTTGCGAATTGAATTCTCTCTTGAAGCCAGAAACTGGAGGGTAGCTCCTTGTACTCTTCCTGTGGTTAAGGTGGAGTATCTGCCGCTCCAGCGGCTAGCCGCCAAAGTCAAGGCTCGTGAAAGATTTATACCATATAGCCAATCCAGTTCATGCCTAGTTCTTCCGGAGTCTATAAGCGTAAAGTCTAAGTGAGGAAGAGGTTCTTCGTAAGCGTTCTCTAAATCACTTTTCATGAGCGTAGAAAATTTCATCCTTTTTGCTGAAGCTACCTTGTTGTCACAGGCATACTTCAGTATATAGTATCCGATAAGGCTACCTTCAATGTCGTAATCGCAAGCCGAAATAAACTCGTCAGCATACTGGGACAGCTCCAAAAAAGTTTCAACCCAATTACGAATCGATTTTGCTCCTCTCTCCGCTAAGTGTCGTGGTACCCATTTGAAATTGAAGACTGGATAATAGTTACGTTTTCCTCTTTCGTGAACGATAGTGTAGAGGTGCCCAATGGCGGGAATAACAACTAGTTTTTTGTCTCTTTGGACGATGAAATAGGGTACGCCATTATTCTTAAGATACTTGGGCTTGCCTTTATGGTCAAGGGCAATGGCTATTCTTTTTGCAGCATTTGGTTTTTCAGTAACGATCAGGGTGTATTTTTCACATTTTTGTGTAATTATACTATCTGTACCAGCTTCATTTGATATATTAGAGGACATATTGATTAATCCAGAAACGGATGATGGAGATTAGATATTAAGTCTTCCATATCTGTATCTAATATCGATTTGTGACTTGGTCAAATCCAGGTACTCAGTTACTACTTTTTCCGAGTGTAAACAGTCTTGAGCTTGTCAAGCTGATTTTTATAACAAATTCGGCATTCTTTGTCCATATCTTCAAGCTTCATTGGTTCAAGATGTACCTCAAAACCTAAAGATTCATACTCTTTAATTTCACTTAATCTAGGATCATCAATAGTATTACGTTTAATCCAACCCTTTTTTTCGAGTTCTTTGGACATAATATCTTCATTAAAGCTTAGTTTCTATTTGTAAAAAAGACTTTTCTCTGAAAATATTTTTTCCAGAACTAACATCTGTAATATCTCTTTTTCTGACGAATACCAATATCAAGTAATTCCACAATTTCCTTCATGGTTACTTCTACACTTATTCCTAACGGCTACACTATCAACTTTAGTAATCAGAATGAGACTTTATCGAATTAACAAATGAAGTTAGTAGCCTCTATCTGTAGCAACCAATCTACGAATTTAAAGATTAATCTTCTAGACGTCTAATACTTTATTCTTCAAATTGAATTATAAAAATGTAGTAGATTAAATGTGATATAGGTACAAATAATAAACAGAAATATGTAAAGTGGCGTTTGCAATCCGTCGCAATATATAAATAGTTTACAACGTTTGTATTTGCTCCTATAACGGCTGTGATATCTTGCCTCAACAGGTAATTTGCGAAAAATGCAGTTTTATTCTATACGAAGGTATGGAACTCAAACCGCCAGATGAGATAATTCAAACTCACGATGGTAAATGCCCTAAATGTGATAAAAAAATATCCTTTGTACCAATAAAAGTTGATGTTAGACCCGCCGATGACAAATCAAGAAAACGTGGAAGACGTTAGTCCTAAAAGATGATCTGTATTATATTCTCCTTTTTGATGGAAAAAATTAAGTGATATAAGGATGATATCAGGATTTGAAGAGGAGTCATGAAAAATGGCAGATTGGTCATGTATGAAGTGTGGACATAAATGGTGCAACGAAAGCAAGGAGGAACCTAGACAATGTCCCATGTGCAGATGCGGCATCATATACGTTCCGAGAGTTACCAAAAAAAAATAGGTCAAAGAAGCAAATAATGTGGGTAATTGGAACTCCCAAATCATGCTTTTTGTATTCAATTTGCTATCTGTTACTTCGTTGTTCAAGTAAAGATTAAAAACTGAAATTCTTATTATCTCCAAGAAGACTGGCAATAACTGTGGAATACCACAAGAAAAATATAGGGTTCATTGCTTTCATTGACGAGAGAAGGGTTTGCGGTGAATATTGGAAAAATGTTTAGGAAAGAAGGCGCAGGAAAGGCATTATCAAGCATTGGAGCTCTTCGCTTCCGGATGTCTCATTCTTCTTTGTTGCACATATCTCTGCTGCTCATTATTCTGGTTATTGCAGCTACGATCAGGTTGCTTCCTCTCCAGTGGGGCTACCAACTTTCCGAGTTTGATCCCCACATTCATTACCGTTTAACCAGGCACATGGTTGATAACGGGTTGTTCGCTTGGACCGGATGGACAGACATGATGAGCTGGTACCCAACAGGATATGATATTTCAGCCGCAATTTATCCGGGGTTAGCGACAACAGCAGCTGTGTTTTATCAGATAGCTAATGCATTGAATCTTGCTCCAGCGCCCATTCTCAGCTCAGAAATTTATCATCCTCTAACTGCGGATCCTGTTTTTAATTTCGTTGTATTGTTCCCAGTTATTATGGGGACATTAACTGTTTTGGTTATCTATTTTGTGGGAAAAGACTTTGGCGGCAAAGCAGTGGGGCTATTTTCAGCTTTCTTTTTAGCCCTAAGTTCATCATATATTAGCCGTACCTCCCTTGGTTTCTTTGATGATGAAACTGTGGGAATCTTCGGCATTCTCTTGTTCATCCTATTTTTCTTAAGGTCTATTGACCCAAAAAGGTCCATCAAAAGCACGGTTAGTTATGCAGTTGCTGGAGGGTTATCGTTAGGTTATCTCTTTGCGTCTTGGGGAGCAGCACGATATTCAGTTGGAATTGCTTTGATTTTCGTTTTTGTTCTACTCGTGATACGGCGATATTCAACTCGTCTCTTAATTTCGTTTGGCACAACTTTTGGTATATCGTTATTAATCGCAACAATGGTACCAAAGTTAGGGGTCAACTTTCTAACAGAACCTACAATCTTGGCAGTTGCTGGAATGTTTCTAATATTGAGCATATACGAAGTCTCTCGCCGCATCGCTACAAATAAACAGAAAATGATGTTTGTGTTTGGTTTTATAGCTCTAATTATCGCTGGATTCATTGTGCTTTCAAGTCTAGGATTAATCGGTTCGTTAGAAGACAAGTTCATCTCAGTTTTATTCCCCGGTGAACGTCTAGGTGATAGCCCAGTACAACAACTTATTCAGTCTGTGCAGGAACACAGACCAGCCACATGGGGATCGTTTTACTTCGACTTGGGCATAGGAATTCTCTTCGTGCCTATCGGTTTGTACTTTGTCCTTCAGAATCCGACAAACCGCAATATTTTTCTCGCAATCTTTGGGTTAACAGCCATCTACTTTGCTGGGTCAATGGCTAGGTTAAATTTGCTTTTGGCACCAGCTGTTGCTATATTATGGGCAGTAGCTTTGGTTCAGTTGATCAAACCATTTGTCACAATTCTCCAGGAAAACCCCAAAATTCCGAGACGTAAAATGCGTTTCAGACCTCGCGTGGGCAAGGAATTCAGCGCAGCATTCATTATTTTAATGTTTCTCTTGTTGACGGTTACCTTTGTGTTACCTACAACCCCTAATGCAAATTACTCAAGAGTTATAGAACGTGCGCATTCTCCTACAACCATTGCAGCCTCAAGTTTACCGCTTAAACCTGATAAACCAATTAGTGATTGGCTAGATGCCCTAAATTGGATGCGTGTTAACCTGCCTGATGATGCGGTTGTCCTAGCCTGGTGGGATTATGGATATTGGATTACGGCTATTGGTAATAAGACATCACTTGCGGATAACGGTACAGTGAATTCTACACAGATAGGAGAAATTGGTAGAACGATGATGTCAAACGAAACTGAAGCCTTAAAGTTTTGTAGAGATTATGACGTAACACATGTAGTTGTTTTTGCAAGCTTTGGAACGGACGGTCAATCTACTACATTATATGATGCAGGATACGGCGATGAAGGCAAATGGAGATGGATGGCAAAAATTGGCGGATTAGATGACAACTTGTATGGAAACTATACACTTGGAGAAGATTGGCTAGATATAAACGAGGATGGTAGAGTGGATTCTGAGGAGTTAATAAATAACGAGATGGGAAACAGCACATTGATATACAAACTGATGCACTACGCAAGAGAAAGAATTGCTATTGGGTCTTCAGATATCATTCTAGAGCACTTTGAGAAAGCATACTTCTCACAAAGCTCAGAAACCATAAAATGGTTCCAAGACTCAAACGGTTACTCCACAGCTGTAGTATGCGTGTATGAAGTCATCTACGATTAAGAGTAATCGCCTCAAGAAATGTAGGTGATTCTCTCTTCTTCTACTCTGCGCATCTTCTGCAGATACTCAACTCGTCTTTTCTCGATGTCCTGCATTCTACCCAAAATTTCTTTAGAACGATCTATTTCTCCATCTAAGCCTTTCAAGTCAACATTAGTATCAAGAAATCCCTGCAAAACCTCGATAACACTTTTTGCGGTCTTTGGGTCAGGTAAGTAGCCACGAGTCTCGCCCAAAAGACAAACAGCATCTATCTTCCTAAATTTTGCTAATCCTAAAAGTAAACCAGCAGTACCAACAATAGGAGTTCCTGGATCACTGGAAACTGCCTTGGCTTTTAGAGCTTTCTCAAACAGAACAGAGTTTGTAGACACTGCAACTACGTTTGGGGTCCCTTCAACCTCGTTTCTGTATCCACCAATAGTTACGACCATCTTCACTTTTTTCTTTTCAACGAAATCGAGGATACTATTAGCTACCTCAAACTGGCCCTCAATTGTCTGGGGTTGACTGTCCCCAACAAGGAAAATGAAGTCGTTTTCCCCAGTCTCGTTTTTCCAGAAATAAAATTCTCCGCGGAGAAGTCTGGCGCTTCCTTTTTTATTGACAATGACATGGTAGGGAAAATGTGGAGAATACAAAAATGCGAGCTTTTTGGCTTTTAACTGCTTTACTAGATATTTGGTTGCTATGCTTCCCACCATACCTAATCCAGGAAAACCTTCAATCAGAATCGGATTCTTCAACTTAACGTTTGCTTGTTCCTTAATGATTGTTGTTTTCATTCTGACTTAAACCTCTCATTGCTCGTCTATATTTTGCATACCGGTCTTCAGGCGAGAATTTAGCAGGATGTGGAATATGCAAGTTACCTCCACAAACGGGACAGTTTTTCTGATTCAAAGTATATTTTTCGCACTTTACGCATTTTCTAAGTAACCAAACCATCAACGCCACAAGCTATACTATTCTTTCGCCAAATATCCTAGATATTCACACCTATTTATACGAACACACCTATTTACGTTTCCAATAAACACAAAAACCCCCTTTTCGATCAACATAACCCAAGCAAAAAAAGAATTCGATAATCCATAAGTAACTGAAATAACTTGACCAAACTCTGTTTCCAACTACCGTATGAGACAAATAATAGTTCATTGTTGAAAACAACTTTTTACGAAAAAATCTAAACATACAAGAAAAGTAGGCTTCAAAGGAAGCTTATTTCTCTCGTTCAAAGGAGCCTTTTCCGCCACTCTTCGAAATGAACTCTAGTGCAGAGCTGGAGGCTTTCTCTAAAACGTTTTCCGCACTTTTATAGTCATCAGCCGAAACTACAATGCGATAGTTGGGAGGCGAAACCAGATAGACAGTCACATCTGCTCCCTCTGATTCTCCAACCTCTTTAGCATGCTTTAACGTCTCTTTAATGATGAGCACTCCGTTCGGCTTTGGGTTTTGAAGCTCCAAAATCCCTTTCACATTTACCAAGGATATCTGTATCTTTTCCTTAGCAATCTCCTCTAAAGTAACTGCAAGCTCCTTATCTATTCCCAGATCCAACAGAACATCGACGCCATCCTTTGCAGTCTTCTCCAGACCCTCATGAAGTTCCCCAAAGGCATTCTCTATTAACGCCCCCGCATTCTCATAGGCGTCTTTGAAAGAAATATTCAACTTTTCAGCCGCAGTCCGCAGCAAGCTCTCTGCCTTACGATCTTTTTTCCAAGATAGGAGCTTCTCTTTTTTATCTCGCTTGGTAACTCTTCTACGCGATAGGTCAACTTGTCCCTTGGCTGCCTGAACCCGCAGAACCTTAAGTACAACTTTTTGCCCTTCACGAACATAATCGCGAATATTTCTTACCCACCGAGAGGCAACCTCAGAAACGTGAAGGAGACCCTCCTTATCGTATTCATCCAGTCTAACGTAGGCACCGTAAGATGTTATCTTCACCACAGTTGCAATTACCAAATCGCCTACATCAGGCCATTCAGGTCTCCTTAAACTCATTTTCTTCTATATCCTTTTTCTTTTTTATTCTAAAATGTCTGTGATTTCGCCCTTGACTTTGGTTTTCCCGCCGGAAGGCTCTGCTAATATCGAACTACACACGTTACAGTGTACAGAACTTGTAGCATGACTGAAAACGAATTGCTCATTTCCACAGTCTGGACATTTTATTCGATAGAAACTGCTTTTAGGTTTCGGTATAAGTTTATCCCATTCACTCAATCTTCTTCACCCCACTTAGGTTATGATTAATTTTTTAAGACGAATACCTTTCTTGTGCCGCATATAACCGCAGCTCTTACATTTGAGCCTTAGTGTCTGCTTTTTGGTTACTTTTGCAAACTTCCTTTGCCTAGGGAACTTTTGCCCACCATATCCCTTCTTCTCCCTCAGCGCATGAGCTCGTTCACCTTTGGCTAGGGCTCTCCTCTTCCCTGCCTTATATAAGGAAACAGCGTGAATCTGATGAGACTGACATTTGGGGCAGTATGTGTTGACTTCTTTTGGTGTGTTCATCGCGATCAACTGATTTAGTTAAGTATAAAACAGCCCCCTTAATTACTATTTATACATTTCTAGAGGCTCATAAACAGTCTGAGTTTCTTTTGATGCTATCGTTGTTAACAGTTCTTTTTTCATCATTTCTTTTAGGGCGTTACTAAGCAGTTTTACTTCGTTCTCTTCATTAGTTGTATGTTTTTCGCATATTGTTCTATGTGGTTCCGCTAGAGCTTCTTTGACTAGGATTTTTTCTGGATCGTATCCCCAGGTTCTTATCATTTCTTTGAGCATGAATGCACGATCAATTTTTGTTCTTGACTGGATTGAAAGGTTGCTTGCTCGATATATGTTTCTTAGGAAGTCTATGCCTTTCATTTTTATGTCTTGGTAAGTGCTGATTTTATGTCCCATCATATATTCTATGTATTCTCTGGGGGTACCTAGGGCTGTGAGTTGTGTTTTGAAGTATTTTCGTAGGCTGTGGGGACGGATGCAATAGCGTCTTTGTGGTGTAGAAGCTATTAGACCTGCTTTGGTATAAAGTCGTCTTATAACCCTGGATAATTGATCTCTTGTTAGAGGTTTTGGTTCTTTGTGGGTTTTTGTTCTGATGAGTGGTGTTGTGTCGGTGATTGTTTCTGGTGGGATTTTGCCGCTTGGGGTTCCTCTTTTGCGGAGGGTTAGGTAATCTTTCAGGAATTTTGTGGCTTCTGCTCCGATGAAGGTGTCGTAGTCGCATGTTTTTCCTTTCACTATTTCGGATTCAACGCTAAGGTGAATGGGGCGAATGTTCTGTTCTAGGTCGTGTTTTATGTGTCTGTATTCGAGTTTGCAGAGGGTTCCTACTCTAAAGCCTCCTAATGCAAGTAGGGTAATGATGACTTTTTCTCGAAGGTCTGCAAAGTTTAGTAGATTGCTGAGTTCTTCTGATGTGGGAGATCTATCTCCGTAGACAATTCTTATTCGGGGCTTCAATATTTGGGGGATTTCTATTCTGTTAGCTTTTAGGAATGTTCTCACAGCGCTTACGTGAACGTTTATAGTATTTGGCGATGAACCGGCGGCTCTTAGTTCTCCTATATAATCATCTATTGATTCTGATAACCGTCGGATGACTCTAGAATTAAGGTCACATTCTTCAGTGAGGCAACTAGCAACGAGTGTATCTGGAGTTTTTTTGACCCAGTCGATGAAGCGACTGAGACAGTATATGTAGACTTTTAGAGTACCACAACTTGAGGTTTTATGGCGCCTTAGATGAGTTGCTAATTTGAATACACTTTGATTATCAATAGAGAAACGTATTAGAGTAGGATGTGTTGAAACCAGGCTTTCTATGATATAGTTTGTTACGTCTAGGTCTCGCTTGTTATAGATGTTAGGTATTTGGACGGTTACTGGATGTCTCAATGCTTTTCCTGTTTTGGAGGTCGTTATTGTGAGGTCTACGGAATTGTTTTTGCTTAGCAACGGTTTGAACTCTTCGTAGCGTAGTGGAAATCGTTCTATTGTCAATGTTGATTGTGTTTGGAATTTGTTGTTGGTGGTTTGCATTTCTTTTCTCTCGCAGTTTTTCCATATCTATAGTAGTTATAATAAATATTTATATGTATCTATAATAGATAATCTATGGTTATTCACATGCGTACTTACATCTTCACGGAACATGAAAGAAAAATTGTAAAAGAATTGATTAAAACAGGAACAGAGCTACAGGGCATCAGAATGATTTTCAGCAGAACCAGGTTATTTAGCCAACTTAAAGAAGACGTTGAACTCTATGATGCGATCCGGAAACATTTGAATAAGTAAACTATCCAAGTTTTTTAACCTCAAGAATGTCGCCTTTTAATATTACCAGACCGCTTTCGGATGGTTTGGTTTTTTGATTAGGAAGGGGGTTTTTGCTTCTATCATGTAGAATCCACATAGCCTCTTCACTCTCTTTCAGAACCCAACCAACACATTCCCGAATAGAAGGATAGTAGAGACTAGAATCCGAGTTTCGGAAGAGAACATGATCCCGATAACAGACGTAAACCAATGTCATTATTATAACAAGTATTCTTCAATTTTCCAGCCATACTCAAGCGAATAATTATTCAATCGTTCGTAACTTTTCTGACAAATATTGCTCCAAGTTCCATTAACATACTGGATACACCAAGACAGAAGTTCGATTTTCTCACAAAAGTGGCATTTATCTTCGAGGGTTTTTTCAAGCTTTACTATCGATTTAATGTCTATAGGTACTTTCACGACTGTATGTTTTGGTTGACATTCTGCGTTGCAAACAAGTACCCCAAGAGGCAAAGATACAAAATTAGGTGGTAAGATTTTTTTCCATTTTCTAATTGTTTTTCGAGTAACGCCAAATATTTTTTCCAGTTGACGTTCTGTGAGCTTATTTCCAGAAATGCATAGTAAAACAGCAGAATAAAGACAGTTAAGTTTCTTGTTGGTTAAAGGACCATTCTTTTTTATGAAAAATTGTGCTTTCCACTCGGCATTACGGATTGTTTCAGTACTTATGTCTGCGGCGAGAATCTCTTGCCTTTTAGTATTAATTAGATAGTGTAATTGTTTTATACATTTTTTTAGGGGGTCTTTTTCCATTTTTCTTAACGCTCTTTTAAATTCTCGATATTTTGAGGCGGGATGAATATAGCTTCCTTCTTGTTTGGCTATTTCAGTTGAGAGAGAATCATGTGAACCCGCGAATTCACAGTAATAATCTGAAAAGTCAAAAAATCGATAACCATCCAATTTTCCACATTTTTTGCACTTGAAAACCAGTATATCGTCCTTATCAAAAAGTGTATCATCCTCTTCGCCCTCTTTTCCACAAAAGGGACAAGTATCTAAGATTTCCTTCTGTTTCTCTATGATTTTGAGTTTTATTTTTTCGCTTTCATGACCACACTTAATACAAATTTGTTTGCCTAGCATAGGATAGTTCTCAAAATACTCAGTAGAACTACAATTCGGGCATATTCCAAACTCGATTGAGTCACTTTTCAATTTTAGCATTCAACCCAAAGTTGCGCTGGTTTAATACTTTCATAATTAGGAATAGGTCTTTTTAGATAAAAAGTTGTAAAAAAGGAATTGCGTAGTGAAGTAGTTCCTCAATAGTACACATTTCTGCGTAGAAAATCGCTCAAAATTACCCCAAAAAATGGAAAGGCGATAATTTAGGGAATATACAGCATGATGTTTTGTTATACTCCTAGATAAAAAAGCATCGTATAGGCTTAATCGATCCTAGAAATTATTTTGTAATCTTTCTCACATCAAAAGGATAATAAGAAATTCCAATACAATATTGAACGTTAGGAGTAAGGATTCGTGCCAATTAAGAAAAGTGAGTTGTATAGTTCTCTTTGGAAAAGCTGTGATGAATTAAGGGGAGGAATGGATGCTTCTCAGTATAAAGATTACGTCTTAGTATTGTTGTTCGTGAAGTATGTTTCAGACAGATATGCTGGAGATCCCTACAGTCTAATTGAAGTTCCTGAAGGAGGCGGTTTCTTAGATATGGTTGCCCTCAAAGGCAAAAAAGAGATAGGTGATGAGATAAACAAAATTATCGCCAAACTTGCCGAAGCCAATGATCTTAAAGGAGTTATTGACGTTGCAGATTTCAATGATCCTGATAAGCTTGGGAGAGGAAAAGAAATGCAGGATCGTCTTTCAAACTTGGTAAGTATATTCCAAGATCCTGGATTGGACTTTAGTCAAAACAGAGCGGAAGGAGATGATCTTCTTGGAGATGCTTATGAATATTTGATGAAACATTTTGCGACCCAATCAGGAAAAAGCAAAGGACAATTTTATACCCCTTCTGAAGTTTCAAGGATAATGGCAAAGGTAATTGGAATTAGTTCAGCAAAAAGGCGAGATCAAACGGTATATGATCCTACTTGTGGATCAGGTTCTTTGTTATTGAAAACTGCAGCAGAAACTGAACATGGAATCACAATTTATGGTCAAGAAATGGATGTAGCAACTAGAGGTCTAGCGAAAATGAATATGATTTTGCATAATAATCCTACTGCTGAAATCTGGTTGGGAAATACTCTTGCAAGTCCTCATTTTAAAAACATAGATGGAGTCCTAAAGAGATTTGATTTTGCTGTAGCGAATCCTCCATTTTCTAATAAATCATGGAAAAATGGTTTTGATCCGAACAATGACAAATATGATCGATTTGAAGGCTTTGGGATTCCTCCGGCAAAAAATGGAGACTATGCTTTCCTTTTACATCTACTAAAATCTTTGAAAAGTAATGGAAAAGGTGCTATAATACTTCCCCATGGTGTATTGTTTAGGGGTCATGCAGAAGAAGAAATAAGAAAAAATCTCATAAACAGAGGTTATATTAAGGGGATAATTGGTCTTCCTTCAAATCTTTTCTATGGTACAAGTATTCCTGCTTGTATTATTGTTGTTGACAAAGAAAATTCAGATACTCGAAAGTCTATATTCATAATTGATGCAAGTGAAGGTTACGTTAAGGATGGAAATAAAAACAGATTAAGAGAACAGGACATTCACAAAATCGTTGATGTCTTCAATAATCAATTGGAAATTCCTAAATATTCTCGAAAGGTTCCCTTTTCTGAAATAAGCGATCTGAAAAACGATTATAACTTAAATATTCTTCGTTACATTGATGGTTTAGAAGAAGAGGATCTCCAGGATATAGATGCTCATCTAATTGGGGGCATACCAAATAGAGACATTGAAAATTTGTCGAAATATTGGAATGTATTTCTATCACTAAAAGATGCTTTATTTAAAACAAGTGATAGAAAAGGCTATTCAGATTTTAAAGTTAAAAAATCGGAAATTAAATCAACAATAACCGAAAACCCGGATTTCATTTTTTTCTCGAAGAAAACAGAGAATATATTCAAGGAATGGAAAAATCATATTCTTCCTCTTTTAAAAAAGGTAAATGTGGGGTCTAAACCTAAAGAGTTGATTTCTTATATCTCTGAGGAACTACTTTTGTCATTTTCCGAGAAAGATTTGATTGATAAATATGATGTTTACCAACGACTAATGGAATACTGGTTTGAAACAATGCAAGATGATGTTTACTTGATCGCAATGAATGGTTGGAAAATTGAAATAAATATTCTAAAAAATAAAAAAGGAAAAAGAATTGGCTGGGATTGTGATCTAATTCCTAAAAAGATTGTGATTGAAAAGTATTTTCTAAGCAAACAAAAACAAATTGATGAACTAAATTCAACTAGAGAAAGTATTACTCAAGAGATGCGGGACCTTGTAATAGATTATTCCATAGCGGAAGATGACTATTTTTCAGAGGTAAGAAGCAACAGCGGAAACATTACAAAGAAAGAACTTACTCGACGAATTAGAGAAATAAAAAATGATGATGAGTTTGCTGATGAACTAAAGGTTCTACAGGAATATTTTTCCCGCATCGAAAAAGAAGGACAAATAAAAAAAAGGATAAAAAATACCAAAACCGATCTTGATAAAAAATTGCTCTACCAGTATAGAGACCTTACAGTTGAAGAAATTAAAAATCTAGTAATCACAGAAAAATGGGTTAAACATTTTGATAAATTAATAAATAATGAGATAAATTGTATCTCTCGAAAAATAAAGGGAAGAATAACTCAATTAGCAGTGCGATACGAAACACCCCTCCAGCAGATATTGAATAATGCTGATGAACTATCAAAGAAAGTCGAAGTTGACTTAACAAAAATTGGTTTTAAATTTTGACTGGTGGGTACAACAATAACCAAAGATTACATCCATACAGAAATAGGTTGCATTCCAAAAGATTGGAAGGTCACTACCTTTAATGATTTATTCACATTTCTCTCCACAGGTAGCAATTCTCGAAGCGAATTAACTACCGAGGATGGTGACGTAAATTATATTCATTATGGAGATATTCATAAAAAATGGGATTTAATCCTAGATTGTGATAAAGCACAAATTCCTTTTGTATCATATGAAAAGATAAAGAATTTGCCTTACGTCAAAAATGGCGATTTAATAATTGCAGATGCCTCTGAAGATTATGAGGGAATTGGAACTAGTGTTGAAGTTAAGAATGTAGACGATAGAAAGATTGTATCAGGATTGCATACACTTCTTTTGAGGGGAGATAAAAATCAAATCGTAGACGGTTATAAGGCATATTTAACTTCAATTTTTTCGGTGAAAAAAGCATTAATAACTATAGCAACAGGGATTTCAGTTTATGGTATTTCAAAGAACGCACTAAAAGATGTTAAACTTCCATTACCAGTAGAACTAAGAGAACAAATTGCTATTGTAGAAATTCTTTCAAACATAAATTCCTTAATTAACTCTTTGGATCAGCTTATTGAAAAAAAGAAGAACATCAAAAAAGGACTAGTGCAGAATATTTTTACAGGGAAGATAAGGTTAGAAAATTTTTATGAAGAATGGGTTGAACGAAATTTTTCAGAATTATGTTGGTTTCAAGAAGGACCAGGTCTAAGAAACTGGCAATTCAGAAACGAGGGAATAAAAGTAATAAATGTGACAAACCTTGAAAATGGATTATTAAATCTAGAGAATACGGATAGACACATTTCTTTAGAAGAATTTCATTCAATGTACCGCCATTTTGAAATTGATAAAGGTGACATAGTTGTTGCAAGTTCAGGAAACAGTTACGGTAAAGTTGCAATAGTCAGAAATGAAGATTTACCTTTAATGATGAATACGAGTGTTATCCGGTTTAAACCTCTGAAAGGATTAGTATATGAGTTCTTGTTTCAATTTTTAAAATCAAGGAAATTCAAAACTCAAATAGATTTATTGATTACAGGCGGTGCACAGCCAAATTTTGGACCCGCACACTTGAAGAAGATAAAAATACTTGTTCCTCCAAGCGAAAAAGAACAACGCGCAGTAGGAAGATTATTGTCAGATATGGATTCTGAGATTGAAGTAATTGAGCAAAAAAGTGAAAAATATAGACAGTTAAAAATAGGTTTGATTCAACAGCTGCTTATGGGGAGAACTCGGTTAAAATGGAAGAGCTGAACGTTGGTCAACTTGAAAGATTAACTCAGGATAGAGTTGTGAAGTTATTCCAAGACAAGAAGATGGATTATTGCTATCTAGGCAACTGGGAGCAAAGAGAAAATAGCAACGTCGAAAAAGATCTGTTAATTAAATTCCTTAAAAAACGGAACTACAGTGACATCTTAATCAAAAAAACGTTATATCAACTAAATCAAGTGGCTTCAAACCAAAATAAAGCCCTCTATGACATAAACAAAGAAGTATACAGCTTACTCAGATATGGCATAAAAATTAAAGAAGACATCGGCGAAACAAAACAGACAGTCTGGCTTATTGATTGGAAAAACCCGAAAAACAATGATTTCTATATCGCAGAAGAAGTAACTGTATTGGGTCAACATAATAAACGGCCTGACATCGTTTTATATGTTAATGGGATTGCCTTTGCTGTAATTGAACTAAAAAGAAGCATAGTTTCTGTATCCGAAGGAATCAGGCAAAATCTTGATAATCAAAAAGAGATATTCATACGACAATTTTTTTCAACAGTTCAGATTGTAATTGCAGGCAACGATACAGAAGGAGTACGTTATGCCACAATAGAAACACCTGAAAAATACTATCTAAAATGGAAAGAAAATTCGCAAATAAAAAACAAGCTAGACAAAGACCTTTCCCTAATTTGCAATAAGGAACGACTTCTTGAAATAATTCACGATTTCATCGTCTTTGATAGTGGAGTAAAAAAGATTTGCAGACACAACCAATACTTCGGAGTTAAAGCAGCCCAAACCTATCTTAAAAGACGTGAAGGGGGAATAATTTGGCACACCCAAGGAAGCGGAAAAAGCCTGATAATGATTTGGTTAGCCAAATGGATACGAGAACACATTGACAATTCTCGAGTTTTAATCATAACAGACCGAAAGGAATTAGATGAACAAATAGAAGATTTCTTCAGTTCTGTAGACGAAAAAATATACCGGACAAAAAGCGGAAAAGACCTAATCGATAAACTAAACCTTGCTTTTCCATGGCTAATTTGTTCACTTATCCACAAATTTGGCACGAACACTGAACGTTACATTGACGACTATTTCAAAGACATCTTAGTAAATTTACCAAGTAACTTCAAAGCTAAAGGGGATTTGTACGTATTCGTAGATGAGTGTCATAGAACCCAATCTGGAGAGTTGCATAAAGCCATGAAAAAAATTATTCCAAATGCAATTCTCATAGGATTCACAGGAACTCCTCTACTAAAAAGAGACAAGAAAAAAAGCATAGAAGTATTTGGAAGATATATCCACACCTACAAATACGATGAAGCAGTTTCCGACAATATCGTTTTAGACTTACAATACGAGGCGAGAGAAATCGACCAAAACATATCTTCTCCAGACAAAATAGATCAGTGGTTTGAAGCAAAAACAAGAGGATTAACTGATTATGCAAAGGCAATATTAAAAATGAAATGGGGTAATATGCAAAAAGTTCGCAGTTCACAACCAAGATTGAGTCGAATTGTCACAGACATAATGCTTGACATGGAAACAAAAAATAGACTTGGAAGCGGCAGAGGAAATGCAATGCTAGTGTCTGGAAGTATTTACCAAGCATGTCAGTTCTATGAATTATTCCAAAATAATGGTCTAAAAAAATGTGCAATAATCACTTCTTACAATCCTCACATCAGTAAAATTAAAGGAGAAAGTACCGGAGAAGACGATGATACAGACGAAATAGAAAAATACGAAACATACCAAAAAATGCTCGACTATTACGCAACACAATATCCTGAAATAAAAACAAAAGGTTTTGATGAGGTAATAAAACAAAAATTCGTCAAAGAACCAGGACAAATGAAACTACTCATAGTAGTTGATAAGTTACTTACAGGATTTGATGCCCCACCGGCAACATACCTATACATCGATAAAAGTATGCAAGATCATGGCCTTTTCCAAGCAATATGTAGAGTGAATAGACTCGATGGAGAGGACAAAGATTATGGATTTATCGTTGATTACAAAGACCTGTTCAATAGCTTGAGTAAAGCTGTGACAGATTATACTTCTGAAGCTTTTGAAGGCTTTGATAAAGATGATGTTGAAGGATTACTCAAAGACCGACTCCGTAAAGGAAAAACAGATCTAGATTCAGATTTAGAAACTATTAAAGCTCTATGTGAACCCGTCAAACCGCCCAAAGACACATCAGCATTTATTGATTACTTCTGTGGTAATACTGAAAATCCTGAAGAATTAAAGAACACAGAACGAAAAAGACTCTCTCTCTACAAAATAACATCAAGACTACTCAGATCTTACACAAACATTGCCAATGAAATGAAAGAAGCAGGGTACACTCCACAAGAAACAACTAAAATCAAATCAGATGTAAGATATTACGAAAACATAAGAAGTGAAATCAAATTAGCAAGCGGTGACTACATCGACTTAAAAGCATATGAACCAGCAATGCGTCATCTCATAGACGCCTATATTGACGCAGAGGAGAGCAGAACAGTATCGGCATTTGGCGACCTGACGCTTGTTGACTTAATTATTAATAATGGTGTAGCGGCTATAAACTCTCTTCCTACAAACATACGAGAAAACAAAAACTCTACAGCAGAAACGATAGAAAATAACGTACGAAAACTCATAATTGAAGAAAAACCTACAAATCCAAAATACTATGAGAGAATGTCTATTCTATTGGACGAGCTGATTCAACATCGAAAAGAACAAGCTTTAGAATATGAACAATACTTGAAACAGATCGTGGAACTCACTAAGAAAGTAAAGAATCCCGCTGTTTCAATATCTTACCCAAGAAGCGTTAATACTAACGCAAGAAGGGCATTATATGATAACTTAGAAAATAACGAAAAACTTGCCCTAAAAGTGAATGACTACATTTTAGATTACAAACCTGATGGCTGGAGAGGCAACAGAATAAAAGAGAAACAGGTTAAAAATGCAATTAGAAGGGCGTTAGCAGAGTTTGATATTGAAGATGAACAAACAGTAGTAATGATTCTGGAGTTGGCGAAAAAACAAAATGGTTACTAAAGAAAATTTAACAAAAATTGCGGATATGGATGTACAGACTGTAAGAAAGGACATAAAAAACATGCATCTCGGAGTTTACCCCCCAAATGGGAGAGTCAGAGTTGCTGCTCCATTAGAAACAACCGATGAAAAAATCAAATTACTAGTTCTTTCAAAAATGGCTTGGATAAAAAGAAATCAGGCAAAATTCAGAAACCAAGAACGTGAAACAAGACGAGAATATGTTTCTGGAGAAAGTCATTTCTTTATGGGAAAAAGATACTTGTTAAACGTAATTCACACGAACTTGAAACAAAAAATTGTGACAACCAGAAATTCTCACATCGACATGATTATCCGACCAAAAACAAGCCAGAAAAAAAGAGAGGAATTACTGAATACTTTTTATCGGTCAGAACTGAAAAAACAAATTCCTCCCCTTTTAGAAAAATGGGAAAAAATCACGGGAGTCAAGGTTAACGAATTTAGAATCAAAAGAATGAAAACTAAATGGGGCAGTTGCACCCCAGAACACAAAAGAATATGGTTCAATCTTGAATTGGCAAAAAAAACACTCCATTGCTTGGAATATGTTTTGGTTCATGAGCTAACTCATATTGTCGAAAAGAATCACACAGAGAAATTCAAGTTATTAATGTATTCTTTTATGCCGAAATGGGCACAATACAAAGAAGAACTTAATAGTGGCAAAATAGGTCATTTCACTTGGGACTATAAAGTTGAGTAAAGTGAGCCCCCAATGTCTTTTGTTAGTTATTTCTTTCTTCCAATGATTTACTAATTATGTTTTTTGTGCATTCTAAAGAACATTTGAATAAAGTTCTCAAAACTCTTTGGAGATCATAAAACTGTTTTGTCCTCTTTATTCTCCTCATACTATTTCCATGCCTTTACAGGCCTTCTTTAGTTTATTCATGCAATGCAATAAAAGATTACCACCAATTTCTTGTTCTTTGCACTATTTCGAATCCGCCAACATCAACCTCGAAATCTTTGCCTTCAAAGTTTGCTTTAACATGGACCCTAATTTTATATGGATAGGCTAGCGTTTGTTTTCCTTTCGGAATAAAACTGATTTTAGGTATACCATATTCTTGATTGGTCATGTCAATTAGGATAATTTGAGAGTGTCTTCGATATTCACGTATTTTCCAAAGTTTACGTTGAATTACAAGTTCATCAGATAGAATTTTAAAGCGTTGATGTAGAGTTTTGCCTTCTAATTTGGCATCAAACTCTTTTATGCGATCCTGCTCCAACTTGTTGAAGTAATTGCGAGATAACCGAGTATAGTAAGGTTTGATTTTGTTCATATCACGAATAACAGTTCTGCGACTAATCCCCAACATCTCAGCGATTTCACTCTGTGCATATTTCTCAGAAAGTAGCCAACAGAGTTTACGTCGTAATCGTTCTTTCTGGTATTGATTGATGGATTTGTAGTATTTTCTTATGCGACGATAAACCGCTTTTTTACATCTTTTTTCCGTTTTATCTTGTGAATTAATTAGTTTTTCGCTACTTAATTGATTGTTTTTCTTTACTTGAAAACCTTTAAAATAGCCTATTTTTCGTAAAGCGTCAATTATTTCGTTTATTTCCTGTCCATTCTTCATATCTTCAACATTAATTTTAACATTTTGTGACATTTTTCATCATTAACTTTCATGTTGTTTTCAAGTCTTTCGACTACTTTTCTTCACTTTTTGTCACAAGTTTAGACATTTGAGATCACTAACACGCCCGTTCGCTTTCAAAGCATAAACTAATTCTCTCAATTCAGTTATGAGTAACATATGTTGATCCATACCCTTCGCAAACGTTTCAAGACTGTTCTCAATTCGTTCTAACCGATTTGGCATTCTAAGAAAATTTGCTGCTGAAACTGGATCGGTTATATCGATTTCAGCATATCCGTTACTCCGATCAATCTTCCCGGATTCTGTATCTAGCTGAAAGTTCTCAGACCACTCACCAACAATAGGAGCGTATATACCAAAATGTGGTTTACGACTTAATTTTGGTCTACCAAGATTCATAAGAAATTTCTGCTCGAGATATGAAGCCAGATTATTAGCTTCATCCCTGCTCTTGAAAAGGAGTTCATACGGATTATCACCATACAAAACATTCGTAAGTATTTCTACACTATTCGTGTTTTTTCTCACCGTAAGACCTAATTCCTGACCTATCAGTTGCCCCCAGTTGTGTAATTCAACTCGGCGCCAATCAATCGTTATTTCGGGCTGTTGCACGATTGGATATAGCCAATAACAATTATGCAAACGAATTTTATGGGAAAAAGCTTTTTTCTCGATCTCTTCGAGAAATTTTGAACCATTCTGAGTTAAGTGAAAAAGTGTAATTAAACCTCTTGTTTTTACATGGTATCCTTCAACAGATTCTTGCTTCTCGATATAATCTAATCGTTCTAATTTCTTAATATAATAATGAATTAAGTTCCTTTCCAACCCTAGCTGACGTGCAATCAAACTAGGATAATTTCCATCTTTTAACCCTCTTAGAATAGCACTAACAGTGTTCAAATTCTTTTGTCTAAAATTTGAACATAATTCATTCATTCACTAGAACTCCAAACTAATCTTAAAAACATCTAGATGTGAGTGTGCATGTAGAAATGCATTAATAGAAGTTATTAACTTCCTTTGACTTCCTGATGAAAGGGGATGTTTTCAAATAACATTGAGTTGGTGAGAATGTTTGTCAGGTACAGAAGGGGAAAAAGAAAGTATTCTGAAAATAATTCAATCTAGAAGGAAAACTTATGCTTGTGTTTTTGTTCAGAGTGCAATAACAAAGAAAAATGGGAAATGGCGAAATATAGTTACAAAAATGGTTCCACTTTATTCCAAGAATGGCTTAGAATCATTGAAAAAATGGGATTATGGAAATTTTGCTATCATTGAAAGTATAATTTCAATTGAAAAATTAGAGGATTTAGTCAGAGATATAAAGGCAAATTGTGAAGTATTTTTCTCTTTAGAGAATTACGAAATTGAAAGCCCGGCTGGATCACTTCGTTACAATTATGAATATGACAGTGGAGATAATAAATTAAATATTCCATGGTTTTTTAAGTTATTTTCTTACTCGCCAAATATTACCGTAAGTCATAATGGTCCTTTATTCTCTCCTAACTTGCCGTTATTTCGTGATGCTTCTGATTCTATTTCTCATGTTTTAAACATTGATCGTTCAAGGTCTTACTCTAATGGTATTTTGTTTTGTTTACCAAATTATTATGCAAGGATTAGAGAGGTTAGAATAGGACCAAAAGAACTATCACTTCTAATCGAACCTAAAGCGGAAAAAATTGATAACATTGTTGCAAAATGTTCCTGTAGTAGCGGAAATTTAATGAAACAAGTTGATTTTGAAATCTCTGATTGTCGTGGTCGTGTTTTTATTGGTTTTCGTCCCGAAGCAGCATTTTTAGGACTAATTTCGAGGCCCAAGAATGAATTATTAGATAAACGGGAGTTCCACTCGAGTTGGGGACTTCCCAAAGACGTTATTATCGATATACCAGAGTTTGAAATAAAGCAATTAATAGAGCAAGGTGAATCTAAAAATGTCGAGTTTAAAAGACGGATAGAGAGTCGCCCCGGAGATGTAAAAGAGTTTTTGGAATCAATAGTTTCGTTTGCAAACTCGGACGGAGGAGTAATCCTCTTGGGTGTAGGCGATGATACTCAAATCTGTGGATTGTTAGAAAAAGACACAGAAGCAAGAATTAATGACATTGTAAGAAGTCACTGTATACCGGAACCTAAATTCGAATACATTAAACGCCAGGTTGGAGAAAATGAGATTGCTGTCATCAAAGTGGAAGAGGGTACAGATAAGCCTTATACAATTTGGCAGAAAGGTGTTTTTATTAGGGCAGAAAGCTCGGATAGAATAGCAGAACGATATGAACTTGATGAAATCTATAGGTCTAAAACTGAGTCAGATTCTTCGTACTCTTACTAAAAC
The DNA here is from genome assembly GCA_042565955.1 of Thermoproteota archaeon. Classification (GTDB taxonomy): domain Archaea; phylum Thermoproteota; class Bathyarchaeia; order Bathyarchaeales; family Bathyarchaeaceae; genus Bathyarchaeum. The sequence continues at coordinate 66,572 of JBHORG010000005.1, forward strand.
TTATTTGCCCAAAAATGTCTCGAGATTAAACAACAAATTATTTTTTGTTGCGTAAGTTCAAATCCAAACCCCGCACGATTTATCCCGAATAATCACTGTTAGATTTATTTATTCTGAAACTCCAATTAAAAAAATAATGACTTCTGAACCGCATAGAATTTGATATTAAAAAACAAGAGCAACATTAGAGAACCAAAGTTCAAATTTCAATTGTATTACTTTCAAATTTTTTTCCTATTAACATGACTTTTCTGACCAATTTTTTTGGTTTTCTCTCCAGAGGTATACCAACAACATTACAAGTCTTGAAGACGTCGACTCCATTAGCTTCAGGGATTTCAAGAAGAACCAAATTATCGTTTTTACTATTAATGAAAGTTCTAGCTTCATCTAACAATTTTTTTCTTACTGATCCTTGCCAATACAACAAACAGCGAGCCTGTTTATCGCTCCATTTTGGATGTAATTTCTTCATTCGATTAGCTTGAGAATCGAGATCAAAAGACCAAACAACCAAATAGAAAGGTGAAACAATTAATTCGTGTAAAGTCTTAGAAAATGGAGGACATTTTGGTTTTTTTCCATAATTTGGACATCCTCGGGGATGGTTTGGGTAAGGTAACATGCACCATGGTCCCCTGGCTCGCCCGTCTAAAATTATGTTCTCTTCATTTATCTGTATAATCATTAGGTTTAACCAAACTTTATTTACAAAAAGACGTTTGGTCCATTAGATTGTTTGTCCTCGAAATCTTTGAACGTTTCTATTTTGACTTTTTCTGGATTTTCATGTTCCAGATAATACTTTATTATTTTTTTACTACTGTTATCAATTGTCCAAAATTTAAGTATCAAATTTCTATGTTTTCCATCAACGGCACTTCTTAGAACATTACCCCATTTATTCTTTTTATTTTCGAAATAGTTCGCAACTTCACTGGCTACATTTTGTATTTCAGAGTCTATAAGATGACCGTTTGAAGGGAAATAAAATCTGACTGCATAGTCAATTAATTTATTATCGAACTCATTAATTATCAGTTCTGTTTGTGCATCACCACGTTTAGTAATGTCCACTAATCTTGGTCTCCCCCATTCTTGCATTTCATCGACAAGCGTTAGAAGAAATGGGAAATTGGTTAATTTCAGATGATATATGTCATCACAACTATGAGCCGCAATCGCCCGAACTATTTCTCTTCTAATCATGAACTGCCTAGCATCATCAGGTTCTAGTGCTTTTAACTGATCCATCATAAAATCCGATTCCCTAAAAAAGACTAGGTCTTTCATTAGAATAATGCTGCTTATTATTCCGTGGTTAAAATCACTCAAAGCATGCATAAATTTTTGATAATATTTTGGTTGTAGATGAACAAAGAAGCCACCATCTGAGTTACTAATCAGGTTTGAACTCATGAAACGAAGTGCAAAATCGCTGATGTTTCCAAATTGAAGAAAATAACTGTGTGCAAGTTCTTGAACGGATACAGCACCAAATTGCTGAAGAATCGTTCTGACGCTTTGATTTATTTTAAAGATGCCCTGTAAAGAATAACCCAAATCGTGAGTCAAAGCCATGATGCACCACATGGCTTCCTTTTCTTCCTTTGAGATTGTTACGCTATCAGATACGTCAATTTTGTCAAAACCAAATGATTCACGAACTAAATAATCTCCCAAGAGGAACACTCTGAAAATATGAATTAGATGATCTCTATAATGTTCAACAGCGCCATATAAAAGAAACTCAAATTTCTGAAATTCATTAAGAAAGTCATATAATTTCTTTGTTCCTAATGCAAGATCATCGTTATATTTCTCTCTTTTATCTTTCTTTTTTAAGTAGACAATCGCGTCTTCAATCATGGATTTCCAAAGTAGTTTCAGAGGTTCGGCTTGTAAAGTGAGTTTAATTTCGTTTTTTATAAGTTCAAGGGCCATTTTAGAGTTTTTTCTCACAAATTTAATGTCTTCTACATTTTTTTTAAAATACTCCAAGAGTTTTCTATCTTCATTAATTGTAACGTTTTTTAGAGTTTTTTTCTCTAAATTCATGCTTTTATTGCCTCTATAGATAAGCACAGGGGATCAGTAGATTTTACGATTGAATTCCCTCCAATAAGTCTCTGCGCGAGACATCCTCCTTTACAATTTAAGAATGAACTACAAGCTTTACAGTCTGACATTAGAATTAAACTTTGGAATGTTCTAATTTGTGTAAAAAGCTCTGATTGTTTCCAAATCTTCGTGAGAGAACTAGTTCTTAGATTATTGTCGATATAATTTTCTGCAAGGAATTTCATCGCTTCACAAGGAACTATACGCCCATCGAAGCGAATTGTCATTCTATTTAGACCAGCTGTGCAATCATTCTTTCTGTGAAATCCAAATGGACTAAAAGGAGTACCTATCCTAACAAATCCACCTTCATCAAAATTAGATAGTATGTTTCTTAACTCCGCAAGGTCTTGAGTTTTCAATCTTATTTTCTGGTAATTTTCTTTCCCTCTTCCTTGAGGAACAAATCTCAGAATGCTGACCTGTTTGATAGCTAGATCTTTCGATAAAGATACAACGTCAGGCAGAACTTTGTAATTTAGTGAAATGGGTACAAAATGTATTTCGGGTTGTAACCCACAAGCTTCAGCACAAGAAATGGAAGACAATGTGTTCTCAAAACTACCTTTTACATTAGTAATCGATTCATGAATTTTACTATTTGGACCTTGTAGATTGAAAATTAGATTCGCTGACTTTAAACCTGAAAGGAATTTAAGGTCAGTTGTTCTTAGCTGTGACAACTTCCCTTCTTCAAGGACATTCCCGCAAGTATAAATTGTAAGGTGCACACCACGGTTTGAAATATATTGACAAATTTCTTTAAGTAATGGAGACGAAAATGGTTCACCTCCAGAAATAAGAAATGATTTGGCACCTAGGGCTATAGATTCATCAATTACAGCTAACCATTCATTCAGATTTAATTCTCTTGGATGAGGTTTACCCCCATTAGAAGAACAAATCAAGCAATTTAGGGGACATTTTCTAGTGATTTCTAGAGTAATGTCAATCATCGGATTTTGCTCCCAAATTGCTCAAGCTCTTTCTCTTCAATTTCCAATGCTTTTTTAATAAGATAAATAAGGTATTTACTTCTTGAAGTTGAACCAAGTGGATTAAATTTCTCTCTCATAGATTGAGCATTAGCCAATCTTTTAAGGAGTTCTGATTCAGCAGAGAAAGATAATTGCTTTACCATAATATACAACACGTTATATCATTATACAGTAGTTTGTTTTGAGATGATGTACTATAAAAGTTTTCACACTAAAATAGTGTAAATAAAATTAATGTACATTACTATAATTCAAAGTTTAAATAAGAACCTTGTTGATAAATGTAATTTAGCAGTTTTTACTCTTTATTTACTTTCAAGGAAACTTCCCAGGACAAATAGAAAAATAGAAGGGAGTAAAATAGGCTGTTTTTTTTAAAAAAAAGAGGTTGTTTATGAGCCTCTGGATGTTAGTTAATTACTATTTATACGTTTCTTCCACAGTTTAGTAGTCTTTTCAATGTTATCATTTTCAATGTTTTACTCCAAATGTTTTCGCACAATAATATTCTAGCTAATTTAACCGAGAAAAAAACTTATCCAAATCGTAGCAGGTGTTTCGTCTGTAGCCCACGTGTTAAGCCAAGCCTATTCGCTATAGTTATAGCTGTGTCAAATTCCTCACGAGCAGGGTATCGATTAAGCTCCTCATACTGGTGGGCTCTACCCGCTGGCCTGTACTGGGACATCACGTTAACATAGCTGTTAGGCGAGACTTCCTCAGCTATAAACTTTAACACCTTCTTGCTTCCAGCAAGATTGTTGGGCAATACGAGGTGCCTTATCAGCAATCCTCTCTGCGCCATATCTAACGCATCAAACTTTAGATCGCCAACCTGACGATGCATCTCTATAACTACTTCTTTTACAATTGGAAAATAGTCTGGAGCGTTAGAATAATTTGTTGCTGGCTCGCTATCTCCATATTTTATGTCTGGCATGTAGATGTCAACAACACCGTCTAACAATTCTATTGTCTTTATATCTTCATAACCTCCGCAATTCCAAACTAAAGGTAACTTTAATCCCTTTTCTATTGCATGTTTTATCGCTTTAACCAGCTGTGGAGCAAAGTGCGTAGGTGTAACAAAATTAATATTGTGACAACCCCTGTGCTGCAAGCTAATCATGTAATCGGCTACCTGAACCTCGCTTCTAACATCTCCATATCCTAGATGACTTATCTCATAATTTTGACAATAAATACAGAGCAAATTACAGTTAGTTAGAAATATGGTGCCAGAGCCATTCACTCCGACCAAAGGGGCCTCTTCCCCGAAGTGTGGGCCATAACTTGAAACCATGAGCTCCCTCCCAGATCTACAGACTCCCTTTTCCCCTTTCAACCTATTCACTCTACACTTTCTAGGGCAAAGCTCGCATGATTCAAGTATCTTGTAAAGTTGTTTTATCCTCTCATCTAATTCTCCAGTCTCATACAATCTGAGATAGCTTGGCTCCCTCATTCTATTCATATTTACATCCTCAGCAAAAATCTAAGATTCAAGTTAAATATGCTGTGAAAATATATCTTCATATCGCTGAAACCCTTGTAGAGAGAACGGTTTCTAAGTAAAAAAAGGGGAATTTTAGAACCGTCACCATGTGATACAATGAATTATATTTTACTGGTAAATTAGGGTGCGAATCACGTCATTAACCATTTTTATTATGTAGTTTATTATCTGTTCATTTTTTCTCCATTTTAAACATAAACATTTTTCATATAATTGGTTGATTTGGATTCGAGATTAAAATTAACCCCTAGTTTTTAAAAAAAGTGGAGTTGTGGGAAATATCACCACTAGGGTGACCATCCATGCTAGACTACGACCCTAAATTGATAGACAACGATCCCAAATACGATAGATATCTATTTCGAAATTTTCCCTAAAAAAGGGGGATTTTGCGGGAGAATAGTGGAGATATCGCCACCAGAGCACTGAATTACTATTTATCTGTTTCTGGAAAGAAACCTGAATCCACTTTAATAAAAGTTGAACAGATTAGGATTTATTAGAAAAATTGAAAATAGACTTTATGAATTGGTGATACGAACCAATTTAAGTATAATTGTTAATCATTTAATATTCTGAGCATAATGGTCATTCAAAAGAATGCGTATGTGGACGTAAATCCGGTTATAGTTACTAAAGAGGGAAAAATCGTTCTTGCCAAAAGAGCGAGAGGCATTGTGGGAGGAGGAATGTGGCATCTGCCCGGAGGGAGAGTTCAATTCAGGGAGACTTTAGAGATAGCCTTAACGAGAGTGGCTTGGGTAAAAGTCAACCTGAAAATCGTACTATTCTATTCTTCACTCAAAAAAAGTCTTGTAGGAATTTATGATGACCCAAAAAGAGACCCGCGGGAACATGTTATAAGCATCGCATTCCTGTGCAAGTTCATCAACGGAGAAAGTATACCAGGAGCAAAAGTTGACGTAATCAAGAGCTTCTCAGAAGCGGAAATAAGTAAGTTGGAGATTGCCTTTGACCACAGAAAAACCGTTGAAGATGCATTTTCTATGTTAACGAACTTAAATGCACAGCTATGAAAATTGGACTTTGAAAGTATCATACAGCCAGACTTTCTATTGTAAGCTTAGATATCATCTGCTAGATATTTTAAGTCGAAATTCCTTAACTTGTATCCGGATCCTATGCTTACAAGGAACGATTCGAAGTTATCCATGAAATGTCCCAAATCCATTCCAAACGAGCGCATGAATTCAGCGTAAGCAGAATAGTCTTTGTGGAAAGACATCAAAACTACGTCTTTTCCAAGACCTTCACCGCCAGAACCGAAGATAACGTTAGGACGTTTGGCTACCCATTCCTTCGACTTTTGTGCAATTTCTACAGTTTTATCTTCTCCGGAGTAAAGTTTAGTTTTTCCAAATGTGAATGCCATTATTTTGTATCCAAGTTTCTGGAAATCTGGAATAATGGTGTAAGTCTTTATATATTCTTTTTCGATTCTAGCCCGAGTTCTGGAAACAGTAGGCTGCGAGACCCCCAGGATGCCAGCTAATTCCCGGTCACTTTTTTTGGAGTTTTTTAGCATCTCACTTACTAGCCTAAGCAATTTTTGCGGTTTCATAATAATATTAGGTGTTGTAGTCCTTTAAAAGTTTGATGCATTCTGTGCCAACATTAAAAAATAGATAGGCCCACAACGTTTATTTTGATACATTTTTTTCGATTTCTGTAATTTAATTTAGTATGAATTAAATAAACAATTACTACACGTCATGTACTATAAACCACAAGTCATGTAATATAAATAATAACATAAAAAGTGTGTAGACTAGTTAAGAGTCCACGCTTCTAGGTATAGAAAACCTATTTTGGGAGTTAATTTAGTTCCACTTCTACAGCTACCCCTTGTTTGATGAGGATTCGAGCATTTTCAGGAGGTAGAGTTGCAATATCTTCTGATCCGAAAGGACCATAAGTCTTCAAATCAGATCCAACTAAAGCAGGAATTTCCTGAACAAATCGCAGAACCGTCAGAGTTTGTTTTCTATCCTTTGTGATACATGATAAATTTCCTCGAAGAATATCCTTAGAGAAAACATGACAAGCTTCGGCTAAAGACAAAACTTCTCCATACAATTTTTTTTCTTCTTCAGTTAAGGAGTTTCTAGCAACGGTTTGTCGATCAACAGCCTTTTCCCGGAATTTCTTGTAACGAAACAAAAAAAGTTCGCTAACCATAACTTGGACATTTCTAAACTCGTTCTCCAGCAACCCAGATTTTGTTGTTTTTTTGTCTAACATACGATTTTCCTCCTTTAGTTTTTTGATATAAGTAGCAATTTTAATGTAGAAATTCTTCGGAAGCGACTGAATCGTCTCATTTTCTTTTTCCTTTTTCCATAGATCATAGAGTTCATCATACAAGTTTACTGTACCACCTCTGCCATACCCTTACACAACAGCATTAATGCTGCCGCTGTAGGAAGTTCAACTTTTTCCCCTTCAAATGGACCATAGATTTCGTCTTCCACCCTGAATTGGGGAACGGTTGAAACATGAACAGTTACCTCCCCGGTCTTAAAGGCTACTGCGCTCTTGAGAGGATCAAAATCTTCAATATGAGTAACAGGAAACTCGACTTTTTTTAATCCTGTTTTTCCATGTAACGAATTGGGGAGTCTTATCAGGCGATTGATGTCAGGAGTAACTACTGTGTCGATTTTAACAGACTGTTTATCCATTCCGTATTGAGCTATCTTTCTCCAAGTTTCTAGACTAATATTTTTGATGATTCCCCAAGGACCTTTTTTGTTCCAACTCTCCAGAATGGCATTTCTATGTTTAATTAACGAGTTTACGTGCCGAGTTTTTAGACCAATTCTCATCAACTCTTCTTTGGAAGCGGATAAGAGGAAGTCGTAGGTTCCCTTAGCTATGCGTCCTCTCCAGCCTCGATCATTTAGGTCTGGACCAGAAACCCTTCTTGTGGGTGATGCATTTTTCACAATACCATGAAATTCTGCCTCCAACCCAATTCCCATCACATAATCAACGATCTCTTTACGAGCCAACGAATCCAATCCTCGAATTGATTCGTTCTCCACATGAACGTGGTAGCCTCTGTGCCCCGAAAAAGCCACAGTCACCACTTTTGAGGAAAAACCGAAATCGTCTGTCAAGACATCTACAAGTTTAATTGCTTCAACCTTAGATGCTTCTAAACAAATTTCGCAAGGCCAAGGCTTTTCCTTGAATTTTATTCCACCACAACTACATTTTTTGGGGTGTTCGCCTTTACCAGAAGCACCACAGCCAGTACAGACCCAGAGGTCATGAATGGTTGCACATGGAGTTGGGATGTGGTCGGCATCGATGTCAAAAACCAAGTCGGCGCCCAACCACCCTTTTGCTTTCATCTTTTCTTCTGGACGTTCATAATAAGCGCTTGAATAGTAAACGTCTGAGGGCACGACAGCACATAACGAAGACCTGAGACTGTCCGCGTTTATGAAGCCCTTGTGTCTAACCATAACTCTCTGTTCAAGGAGAAAACCAAACTCCCGCCTTTCCAGAGAAGATGGAGGTAAAATAGATGTGGAATTCTGTTTATAGTAATCAGCAAAGTTGTCTCGGATGAAAGTCTGCGACAAAGAGGACATGTTTTCCCGCCCATTATACAGTATAGATCAAAAACAATATTTAAACGGGATTTAATTTACCGTGAACTCTAACAAAATAAGGTCTTCAATAGACTTTTTGGTAATGCTTAGATTTACTTGACAAAACAAAATATGTTTTAACTATCGGACGCATTAATATGAAACACAATAACTAGTACTTTTGAGGAAAAATGAGAAAAGAAAAAAGGAAAATGATCCCCGAAGAGAATGAAGAAGAAACTGAAACAATGGACATTTATAACGAAAAACAGCTAGAAGAGATGTTAAAGAACGATGAGATAACCGAGGCCGAATACAGCTTCATGTTGGGAAGAGAAAAAGTTAGCAATAAAAAGAAGCTGGGATTGGAAAGAAGAGAGCATCAAGACACCCACGCAGGCGAACTAGCGAAAAGTGAATATGAAGACGATTAAACCACTAAATATTGATTAACCTTCTTATCAAGTGCTAGGGAAAAAAATTGACTCGAGTATAATCTGGCACTATAAAAAAAGACTCAATCATCTACTTCATTTGGTTTCTCTTCAGACAAGTTTTGTAGTTTTCGTTTGTAACAAACCAAAGGATTCACTGCTCCTTTGCATTCGTATTCTGGTGAGATACAAATACCATGAGTGCGTAATGTAGAGCAATTTGGAGGAGTATATCTGGTCCCTGAACCTCTGGTTCCGGCGATGTGATCGACCTGATATCGGGTCATTCGTTCATTGAAGTCAGAGACTGATCGGAAAAACTTGAAAACGTCATCTACACTCATTCCAACGTTTAACATGAAAGAAGTTAATGCAAATCGACCTAGGTGCGAGGCGGGACGACCAGTCGCAACCCGATCATATACACCCTTAATGCATGATGGAAAGGCTTCCATTACTACACGCGCCGGCATTTCCTGAATCCGAATTTGCTCTTGTTTCTCTGCAGCTAGTTGTCTCAGTCGGTTTACTCGGACCATGATAGTTGGAGGAAGAGATTTTATCTTTGTGTTGACTCTCGCTTCAATATATTTGCGGATTTCCTCTTCTAGCAAGCGGCTTACTTCTCTTTCTGTAAGGTATACTTCTCCATCAATCATAAGATGATTAACAAGTTTCCAGTTCTTGTCGTGAAAGCCAGTCGCGTTCTTCAAAAAAACTGGAAAACGAACAGCAAAAGAATATGGCTGTAAACTAAAATCATCAACTAGCCTTACGTTCCAGCCGAAGTTGTTGGCAACTTCCAACAATTTCTCTCTTTCTTCACATTGTAGTAATGCAGAAGCTCGTTTCGCTTCGGCTAATGCATACCTATTTCTTACAAAAGATTCTTCGACAGCAACAACTAACATAATCGCTATTGGAAAAGAGAAAATCTCAATTTCGTACTCCTTAGGCTCATCTCTTGGTTGAGTCTTCGCGTATGCAGAGACATCAATTAAAGCATTGGTTACGCGTTCCTCAGCTCTATCCAAAAACGGAACAAAAAAGTCGCTCTCTAACTCTTTGATATCTAGATCCACTTCTTTTACGTGCTCAGCAGCCTCTTTCATGAAGGGATATTTTGCACGATCATAAGCAGTGAGTAACTGCTTAACCTCCATCTAATCTCTGACTACTCTACTTCTATTCTCGGAGCCAAGAAAAACTTTAGTTTTCCCTCTTTCTCCTGCTGGAAGTCGAGTTTAATGGGCATATCTGTTGAAAACTCTATAACAACAATCTCAGAGGTTGGCACAGCTGCTTTAACTATCTCTGAGAGGTAACTTAAACTGAAAGTGGCCTTAGAAGGTTCTTTCGCTTTAATCTCTAAAAGTACATCATCTCCTGCCTTGAATTCGATCTTAGCTCCCATAATATCACCAGTGGCGTTCATGAGCATTTTTTCGTTATCCGCCTCGATTCGAACATGATCACTAACCAAAGAGGCATCTTCTATAGCCTCCCGCAATCCATGTGTCGTAGTCTTCGCACTCACATTAAATTTGACTTTTGGCGTGGGAACCTCTTCCTCCATTGCCTCCAGAGTAGGCATGTTGAAGGTACGAGAATACTTTCCTTCAATTGCAATTTTCAGTTTTCCAGTCTTATCATCCAGAGACAGCTCAACAGATTCGTCCTTTCCGGTTCTCCTCAGTAGTTTTAACATTTCACTTATGTTGATACACATCTTCATCCTTTCGCCACAAGAATACTCATCAAACACAGTTTTCGGCCACTTGAAATCGACCATGGCGACCCTTGAAGGATCCATCGCACGAAGCGTAATCCCTTCAGATGTAAGATCAAAAGTGGCTTCGTCTATGAGTATCGAAATTGCACCCATCATATCCTTCAAAAACTTTGCATCAGCCATTTTAGCCTTGAACATTAGCAAATCTCCGTTAGCATTTATGTTTAAACTACTATCATTTAAGGTGTTTGATTCTTTAAACACCCATATGAGAAGTGGCTATTTTTTACAGATTTCATAGTGAGAACAGTTTTTAGCTGTTTTCACGGAAGGTAAAATTACATTTTGTGCATCTGAAAAACTGTGTTGATGACTCGTCGGTTCCTCTGGTTTGAACTTGCCAAGCGAAGGCGGTGTTGTTTCCACATTTGGGACATTCTACTCTAACTGTGGGTAAAGTACGCAACTTTTGTTCTTCTTTTCCAATAATAGCTATAGGTTCTTGAGGAGAACGTTCTATTACTTTGGGGATAACAGATGGTTTATCTCCAGCATATTTTGTATATCCACATTTTGGACATACAAGATGAAAAATGGCCTTTTCTTCCTTTTTTTCGCGGCGTGAAACTAATCGCATTCCACAGTCAGGACAGAATTCCACACACTTCACCTCTATTTCTGCGCAATGTGGAATGTAAGTTACTCTTTTAAATCTTTTCTATCTACGAAACAATCCAGAGGCCAATATGTGTGCTACACGTAACGCCTCGGGAATGTTACTTAGTGTAGACGTTTTTTTCATTATAACTTCGGCATCATCAAACGAAATTCCCGCTATTTGTATGTAAACGGGATTCTCTCCATTTCGAGTTTCAACCTCAAAGAGTTCCCCAGCATTCAGCATAGCCTGCCATCGCTTATTAAATTCTGGGAGATTCTTAAGGGCCCTTTTTATTTCCTCCAAATCAGGTTTTTTTCGCGTCACTGACATGATAGGCAAGTCTACCATTTGAGAGAGTTTATAGATATCCACCACATTAAAACCAGCGAGTGTAACTCCATCTAGGACTACAATCCGAAGTTCACCATAATACGGGGAATTTTTGATCATTTCTACTATTTTTTCGGTAGCATCCAATCCGTCAATTATTATCTCTGACCACATTACTCCTTCAAACCAGTAACCTCCTCGATAGACGACCCCCACAACGCCTACAAATCCTTTAGAATGGGAAACAAATTGACCATCGTCAATGCCCAATATTCGAATTTCAGGTTTTACTGAACGAAATTGTTTAGGAACCAAAACTATTCATTCTTAAATTCAGCTTACTTATCCTTTAAATTTTGTTTACACCTAAGTAACGAGTTAGTAAAAAGGTTAGATGGGAGTCATATGTTTACATTACCACAAGAATACGAAAACCTTTACGAAGTTTTGATGGATCAAAAACTCGCCAAATTGGGAGATGCCTACGTGAATTTTCTTTACTCTATGGCTTTATCTAAAATATATGGTGAACCCGCTGGAATTAAGGTAAAAGGTCGCTTGCTTTCAGATGCCTTTAAAAAGGCTGGATTACGAAAATTCTTACCCTCAAGGATTGATCGCCACAAACAGGCGGATGCTGCTGAAGCTTTGATTGTATATGCTTGGATCAGAGGTTTAATGACGATGGAAGAGGGACTAGAAATCTTGGAACAAAACGAAGACAGCGTTGAAGCGTTTAGCTTTCTTCTGCTCACGGCAAAAAGAAAGATTAAAATATAAAAATGAAGATGGCCGCTTATTTTTTCTTATAAGCCGTAGCCGCTTTCTTGAAAGCTTTCTGGAAATCCTTACTTAAGTTAAGAACCTCTTTGGTTGCTTCTAGTATAACAGTTTCTGGCTTTTCTTCTTTTGTAAGAACATATAATATCCCGCTATCAATGAGTGGATGTGGTACATGATATCCTGCAACCTCGATCGTCTTATTTTCCACTAGAGTCTTCTGTAGCACATTCAAAAGAGAGTGCCCAGCTCCTTCCACTTCAATCTTCAATTCTTTATCCGAACTTTTCAAAACATTAACTTTCAATTGATTCTACCTCACGAGTAGTTGTATCTTTTCCATAATCAGGTGATGTTTTTCTACCTTCAACGTTTCCACAATTTGAACATTGCATTCCACGATTTCCCGAATCCAACGCGTGTCCACATAACGAACAGAGGGCAGAGACGACCCCTAAATCTTTATCTGCAATCGATAAAAAGAACGACCTGTTTTCAGTGCTAATAACCTTCGCCCTAATGATGTCACCTGCTTTAAGGACATCAAACATGTTATCTACATAGTTTTGACTCACACTAGAGATGTGTAACATTCCCTTGAAAGATCCTGAAAGAGTTTTATCTTCAACTTGAAAAATTTTAATTATTGCGTTCTTGTTTTTCACATCCATTACCATTCCAACGACTATGTTTCCAACACGTGGAACAGTTGCTGTTTCAACGAGGGGATATACTGAGACCTGTTTGTTCAGCATGTCAAGTAATGTGCGTCCCGTTATTTTTGAGTGAATTGTTCCGCCTTCCACATATGTTCCTGGTCCGGAAGTAAACTCTTCTATAACACCTAGAGGGTCTCCGGGAACAACGAAGAGCCCACTTTTTCTTTCAGATTCTGTCATTAATTTTTTCCTTCTATTCGATATAGATCAACTTGGATGCTTTGTTTTTTCTTTGTGTGAAACTTAAATATCCTGGGAATTTCCATTGTCATAGGAAATATGTTAGTTATTTTTCCTCCGTGCTCCTCAATAAACCTTTTGATAAAAATTCGGTTACTATGTCCGCTTTTGTGAAACGAATAAATTGTACTACTTAACTCTAATGACTTGATGATGAATCGCCTATCCGCTCCTCTTCGTTGTACTCCGAATGGCGGATTCTGCAGAATTGTATCAAAAGTTCCTTTAATACAGTCAATGTCTGCTATAATCCAATGGGCATTTTCAGTCACAGCCAAGCTTTTAGCATTTCTTTGAGCTACCCTCACCGAAGCTTTATCCAAATCAACGCCGAATACTTCTTTTGCATCTAACAAAGCGGCGCCTATAGATAGTCTCCCTGTGCCGCAACCTAAATCAACCACAGTCTTACCAATAATATCATCGTAAACATATGCTGCTAGGTAGAGGGTCTCTGCTGCCACGCTTGAGGGTGTGGTGTATTGCTCAAGATAAACTTTGGGCAACGGATGAGCTTCAATCTTTGATAACACTCGTTCTAGGTCGCGTTTCCGAACCAGCCGCTTTTGAGCAATTCTTCCCATTTCAATTCTCCCAGCATAACAAGTGTTTCATTAATAGATAAAAGAGGCCTACCAAAATGCGGCCCATCATCTAAGGAAAGTCGAGGACAAGCCGTGTTTATAAATGCGTCTATTCCAGAAAACTGCATGAGGGCACTGGGTGTAACCTCCCTGAGAGCAAATATAGTAGCAGTCAATCCATTTTTTTCAAGTTTTTCTTTGATCTTAGTTGCGTCTCTTAGTCTTATCTGTCCACTTTTCAAGATCACTAAGACGCCAAAGGTTTTGGCTTTTTTTGCCTCAGATATACTACCCCAACGTTGCATGATTACTCGTCTAACTTGATCATGGATAGGATATGCCTTTTTTTCGTATGGGTCAGCAATTATCGTGGGTTTTTCCGTGGATAAAGCTACACCCATCGCGTGAAATCGACCACCGCCAACAAAAAGATAGGCATCAACATTTTCAGAAATAGATTGGGCGTTGCTAAAATCACACCCGAGTACCTGTCCAGGGTATTTAACTCTGCCAGCATTCCCCACAAAAACGGATTTTCCCGCATTCTTGAGTATAGTTTTTGCGTCGTCTAATTGGTCAACGTGCTGAACCGTTGTGACCAAACCAATTTTGCTCCAAGATTCAAGATGAGATAGGGATTCAGTTACTGCTTCATTGATGCGGATTTTTGCCTTTACCTCAATATAAAATGTTGGCACATCAACATTTACAGTCATGGGAGTGTGTCCATAATGAATTATTAGGTTTGCACCTAAAATTTTTGCTCCTGAAACAGCTAGGTCACAGGCACCGTAGCATGGATCACCAGAAACAATAGGTATAGCTCCGGCTTCTTCGATAAGAGCAGCTAAACGAGGGGCCACGGCTTTTAGGCCTTCGGGAAGCTGCAAGAACACGATTTTAGGCTTTCGTTTAGCTATTTCTTCTTTTAGCTTGTTCTCTTCAAGATCGAAAGACATTGTTCTCATCTACAGTATACCATAAAGAATCAGGCATATGACTGGCCCTAGCTAGCCAGAGAGTTCTCATTAATGATCCATCAGTAAAAACAGTTAATTAGGTTTATTTAATCTTCAGACCGATGACGCAAATTTCTTGACCAAGTATTTGGAATTACTCTCAGTTATACAAAGTTCCTTTGCAAGTTTGATGGGGTCTTTGTTGTTTTTCTTAATAACTTCGATTAGTTCAGTCTCTATCTCTTTTACCGAGAGCAAAGTTTCAACAACTTTGTCGGGGTTAACGCCAATCGAATCAAGATGCATCGTCAAGAACTTTAGGAAATCTTTTCCGAGATCACTTGGTGCCTGACCACAGATTCCCACAGTTCTTGATGGAATCATGGAATGAGCTCCTTCACATAACATTTCGATGGCTTTGATCACTGCAGGATCAGATTCATTAAATTCCCAAGCGATTTTTTCGCTGTCACGATCTATTCCGAGAATTAACTGGGTAAGGTCGTTACTTCCTATGCTGAAACCGTCACAGTAATTAGAAAATATTTTTGGGATAATACAGACGCTTGGAACTTCAGCCATGAAGATGATGGCAGGTATCGTTAAGCCCTTTTTCTGAAAGGCATTCTTGATTAGTTCGGTTACTTTTTCTGCTTCAACAGTTGTTCTGATGAATGGAATCATTGGAACTGCGTTTGTCAAACCTAGCTTATGGACTTCCGTAAAAGCTTCTAGTTCTAACGCATATGCATCAAAGAAGAACTCGTCAATGTATCTTGATGCGCCTCTGAAACCAATCATAGGATTACTTTCTTTGAACTCAAGTTCGACCTTATTAACCTCGATTGCTGTTGAACCACAGACAGGACATTTTCTCTGAGCTTTTAGAGAAATGCTTTTGCCACATTTGCAGTTTATATCATAATATACTGCACCCGGAAGAGAGGCATATTCGTTTGTTTTGAAATCCGAGAATCTAACAATTATCTTACGTGGTTTAAATGCTCCAGCAATTACGGACACACCAGCCTTTAGTCGTTTGATATATTCATCAGTTAACGATGTGATGAATGGATATTTTTTCTTAACATCGTCTGCCCACCTTTCAGGACCAAGCTGGTCAGCCCTCAAAGCAAATACGGGATGAAGTTCAGCTCCTGATACAATGAATTCGATTCGAACAAGAGAACTACCCTGAGAAGGAAGCTGACTTATGTGCAAAGCCTCATCAGGACTACCAATATTTACCATAACTTTAGTGATTGTTTCAGGAATTTCCTTTAACTCGAATTCTTGCACCTCAAAAGATATCTCACCTCTAAAGATATTCGCCACACCAGATGAACAGTCAAGTGTGATTTTGTCTCCGTCTACTAGACCTAGGGCCCCAACAACCCCAACCGCACATGGAATTCCACGTTCTCTAGAAACTATAGCCGCGTGAGATGTTCGGTTACCTCTTTCACAAATAAGTGCAGAAACTTTTTCGAGGCTCATAACAACTTCCCAGTCGGGCGTAGTCATAGAGGTAATAAGCATTGGTTTCATTCCCTTCTTGTTGAATTCTGAAATTTCATTCATAGCTTCATCAGGAGTCTCTGCTTTAGCGACAACCCCTGATGAAATCTTGGTACCAACAGCAATACCAACAAAAATTGGAGCCATTTTTGGGGTTTCTTTAAGTTTAAATAGCGTTAGCACAGTTCTTGTGGCGTGGACAGTTTCGGGTCGTGCCTGAGTTATGAAAACTTTACCATTTTCGATTGCATATTCTACATCCATTGGTTTTTTGTAGTTCTTTTCTATAGTTGTAACGTGGTTAGCAACCTGATTTGCCTCATCAGCAGTAATTACCCGAGGGTCACGTTTCCCAACGGGAACGTCACGGTTCGATTTTGTTTGATGATCATAAATCATCATTTCTTTTTGAGGGTCTCTAGGTGGAATAATCCCGAGGACTTTGACTTCTGGTTCTTTAACAAAACCAGTCCAAGAGGCACTTTCTTTTCCCTGAACTATCATTTCGCCCAAGCCATAAACGGCTTGAATAACTCCCACATTCCGGTTACCAGTATTAGGATCTATGGAAAAAGCAACACCAGCCTTTTCTGAATCAATCATAGTCTGAATTACGACAGAAATTAGACCCTGATTAAGCAAATCAGCCTCTGACAAATCAAGAATTTTTTTCTTGCGCAAAACTTGTCTGTAATCTATAACTCTCCAACCAAAAGCAGAAGCAATACACTTCAAAACATACTTTATCACACTAGAAGAATCTAAGCTGACATTAAGATAAGTTTCAAATTGCCCAGCAAAAGCTGCAGTAGCCATGTCCTCAGTAATACCAGAACTTCTGACAGCAACCCTATTCCGTCCAACCCGCTTCTTCATCATTTCAATTTTTTTCTCTAACAACACAATGAGCTCGGGTTGGGTTTTTATGTTTTCGATGACATTCACTATTTTTTGTGCAATCTTTTTAGACGCTTGCTCATCGTCTTTATTCAATACAGCATCCAATTCATTTACTAAATCTACAATTACCGGATCGTGGAGCAGAAGCTTAGCGAATTCTGTGGTAACCATTACAGCATACGGAACGTTATCCTTTCCTAGAATATGGAATAGCTTAGCTAAATTAGCACCCTTTCCACCAGTAAATCGACCATCAGTAGCGATTTTTTCCTCGATATTAACGATTAAATTTTCATAAATCAAATTCAAACCTCATAATATCCATTGATTGCTTTAGTAACATCAACCAAAATATGGAGCACCTCATTTTTGCAAGTCTCGCCCTCATGGCTAGACCCCTGCAAACATACTCCCTCAGTTAATCTCCAAGTTTCTTGATTACTACACGACAGGGTGTAGGTAATTTGGCGCCTCCACGTTTTAGCGCCTGAGTTGCAGCTTCAAGTCCATCTTCGTTTACATTGGCCATTATAAGTGATTGCCCAGTTTTCACTCGAGCTGCAAGTCCTATGGCTTTTCCAAAGGCATTTCTCATTCCGTCTTGAAGTCGGTCCGCGTGTGCTCCAAAGAGCATTTTGTTTTCTCGGAGTACAACATGAGGATATGGTAAGATTCTGAGAAGATAATTGCTTCCAAGTTTTTCTGAGAGAACCCTGTTAGAGGCTATACGTGCAGCTTCCAATGCATTGTGTCTAATTTGCACTGTTCTTTCAGCGATTAGACGGGCTTGATACTTGTAGCTACCTGATGGGTTGCCCATAGTGAATTTTACTATTTTTGATGGGGGATCTCCTCGGATATACTTTTTTCGTGT
Organism: Thermoproteota archaeon; assembly: GCA_042565955.1. Classification (GTDB taxonomy): domain Archaea; phylum Thermoproteota; class Bathyarchaeia; order Bathyarchaeales; family Bathyarchaeaceae; genus Bathyarchaeum. Next base: position 84,558 of record JBHORG010000005.1, read on the forward strand.
ATAGGCTTGGCCCTTTACCTCCCGATAGTTACGAGCTTTCATTGTGCATTCCTCATCTGTTCTGTTCATCATAATTAAACAGACATTATAAAAACTATTCTATGCAGGAAATAGTGATTTATAAAGAGATAGAAAAAGCTGCAAGTTCTACTGGATTTAGTTTACAGTTAGTGAATACGGATGTTCATTGTCAAAGTCTACTGCCGACAGTATCTGACGAATAATTATCTTACGAATATTCAACAGGTCTTTGATAATAACGTCAAATCAGCAATTAAATGTTCTTAATAACATAATGCCATCCGACAATGGGCTTTTGAGGAGAAACTAATCTAAAGCTTTAAAAGAAGCTCATTCGCTAAAATCCCAAAATCTTCTGGCGCCAATTCCCGCACCCTTTTAGTACTATAAATCAGAGAATCAGCGAATTCCATAGCATCTCCCTTTGCTATTTCACGTTTACGCAAAAAGGGAGTTATTGCGTTTCTTACTTTCTTGTTCCGTTGATTAAAGAGTGTTCGGATAAGATCAAAAAAGATTGTTTCATCATCTAGTTGGAAAGGTGGGCTTCTAGGTTTTAGACGTACAATTATTGAGTCCACATCTGGTTGAGGATAAAACATCGTTCTAGGAACAAAGTCTAGAAGCTCTACATCAGCTTTGTAATAGATGTTAACGGTTAGTCTTCCGTAATCTTTAGTTCCCACAGAAGCAGCTAATCGCTCCGCAAATTCCTTCTGAAGAACCAGAACGGCACACTCAAATTTTGATTCTAGAAGACGAAAGAGAAGAGTGGAAGAAATGGAGTATGGAGGAGTAGAAACAACTTTGTGGAATTTGGGGATAGAAACCTTGAGGATGTCGCCTTCTAGTAACTCCACATTCTGTAGGCTGTATAGCCGCTTCCTCAAAAAGCTCACAAGTTGGGGGTCAACCTCGATTGCAATGACTTTTTTACATTCTCTTGAAAGAAGTTGTGTTAAAAATCCAAGCCCTGCTCCAACTTCTAGGACAATATCAGCATTAGTCAAAGAAGCATGTGATGTTAGTCGGTACAATATATCCAAGTCTACAGTAAAATTTTGGCCCAAACGTTTCTTTGGAAAAACGCTGTAAAGACGAAGAAGATGCTTCGCCTGACGAAGAAGATTAATACTTTCCACTAGGGTACTCTCGTGAACAGTCTATATTTGCTCTCGCCAGCTAGTTCCTCTAAAATTCTTCGAGTAATGAGCTTGGAAGGGGTAGGTATTTTTGCGCGATTCTGTAAATCCTCTAGATTCTGGAAAGGTTTCCTATCTCGTTCATCAATAATCTGCCACATGTATTTCTTTCCAATACCTGGAATCAATTCTAGGGCGTGCATTCGGGGCGTTATAGCTTGGGCGGTATTGAAAAAGTTAATGAACCATTTTTCTCGATTAATCACAATCTTCTCTATTGTTCCAGAAAGTTCCATCTTAGCATTGGAGGTTAAATCGTCATAGCTTATTCGCCCAATAATATAGGTTATTTTTTTTCGAGAATCTTTCCCAACGTAAACCCTATCAGAGGTTTTGAGCGCAATACCGTCTCTAGCGATTGCCTCAAGGAAAGTGAAGTATTGTTCGCCTACAATCTGAACCAGAGCCCCTGCTCTATACCCTGGGTGAGTCCCCGGTCTTCCATGAAGAAGATAATCCAGAACATAAGCGTACTCTTCGTATCTCTTGTCGATCCTTTCCATTCTTTCCCCGCCCCCGAAATGGTTACAATTAGTTTAGGTGGTATATAGTTAGAAAAAGTCCTTTATTCCTTTTTTCTATACTTGTTTAAAAAAGCCAAGATTTTTTCAAGTTTAGAGGATTCGATTATCCTTCGACCACCAGCTAAAAATACTCTGATTTCTTGTACGCTTTCTGGCATAGCATTTATTATTTGTACAGCCTCTTCTTCTTTTATTTCGAATTGTTCCGCGAGTTCTTTCACAAGAGTGTCCACCTTTGCAGGTTCAACTTTAGCGAATTTTGTCGCATAATCAAGTGAACGTCTCTGGAACTGATCTAGTCGTTCCTCACCAATAGATTCCAAGGCTTCTTTTACTTGGGGAATAGTAATTGTTCGTTCCTTCAGAGCTTTTCTTGCCATTTTCTATGCCTCCTTATGGGGAGTAATGTGCTCTGGGCGAACAATTATTTCTTTCATTGCGTTCCCTTGGGACACATTAACGACATAGCTTCTACCCCTCTTCTCAGCAATAACTCCGATTCTACCATGAAATCTTCTATGAGGCATCCCCTTATGCACACTGGGGTTTAGCTTAATCACAACCTTTTCTGCAGGTTCATATTCTCGCAGTATCGTGCTGAGTCCTATTTTTCCCCGTTCTCTAGGCTTCCTCTTCAGGACGTAACGGGATTTTCTACGAAAACCTTTCGCCGTTCTTCCCAACTTATGATTCCTCCATGATAACTTTTAAAACGTCTAACTCAAGAGGCTTGGCTTCAGCATTGATAATAGAGGCTACACTAGGAACTGTCCGCCCTTGATCGCCACTTACCAATTCTTTAATATAAAGTCCTCCTTGGCAACGTATTTTCATCTCTGCGCGGTTAGGCGCCAACCTCTTTATATGCGCCTCATATATGTACCTTTCTCGAAATAGGTCTGCTCTTCGATGCAAAACACGTAAGGGTGTTTGTTGACGAATGGTAGATTTTGTCAACGTTTTCATGGCAGTTTCCAATTCTTCATCTGAAACATCTCTATCAAAGTCAATAAAAACTTTGTAAATTTTAGTCGATCCTTCAGCTTTTTTCAATCGCTTTACATCATCTTTGCGGGCGAAACGAATATTCAAAATCTCTACTTTCCCGCGGGCTTGCTCATTTATGTTATCAGTGATAATATGCAAATCTATGAATCGCCTTTGAGGTCTCTTGACTTCCATAATGAAGGGTCTTCCTGTTCCTAGCATCCGAGCATCAACGTCTTCTCGCCCAGCTGCATGAAACGCCACATCGTCTCCCCCAGTTACTGCTAAAATTGGCCCTGCAATGATTTCCTCTACCGACTCTTGGTACATCTTTCCAGTCCCGTTGCATTTTGGACATCCCTCGCCTCTACAATCTCTGCAGAACCATTTTGATTGGGGGATATCACGAACGAGTTTTTTGTAATCCCCCCGAATATATAGAGGATTAGATTGAAGAATAATCTCTCCAGTAAACGGCCTGACTAAAACCACAACATCAGGTTTTTTATATTCAGCAAGTTTATTCGTAGCCTCGCCGATCTTTTTTCCGATTTCGCGACTAAATTCATTACGCATACTTTCGCCATATCCTACCCCAAAACTTGCTTTAAATTCGTCTTCCCGTTCTTCCACAGCAATCGGGAGTTCTATTCCAACAAGGAAGGTAGTATACTCGTAGGCTTCAAGAGTCTTCAATGCGTTTTCTACCAATGTATCTACACCTTTAAAGAGCCCTTGGCAGAGGTAACATTCATTATTTTTTCGAGATCTCTTTCGCATATTTCTAAGTAACTCTGCAGCCATCTCGGAAGCTCCATTCGCAGCAAGTGTTCTGAGATTTGAGAATCCTGCTTTCTTGCCGGAAAGTGCTAACTGATGATTTTTCATAGCAAGGAAAAGTTTCAGAGTTTCACCTCGTTTTTGATCAGTCAATCCATAGCCAAGAAGAGCAAATTGTCTCCCTAAACAGTGATCACACAAAGGGTGTGTTTCAAGCATTTCTTGGGCCTTTGTTGGTATTTCCACAAGAATTCCTCGTTCTTTAGTGAATTTCAAGATTAGGTTTCAGATTCTCTTTAGGCTGTAGGAAGTCCTTTTCCAAAAAAGGGCATCCGCTTTCTTCTAAAGGTTTTCATCATTTTTTTCATGTTATTATATTGTGTTATTAGTTCCTTCACCTCCTTCTCCGTGGTACCTGAGCCTCGGGCAACTCGCCGTATTCTAGATGATGAAAGAATCTTGGGTTTCTCCCGTTCCTTGGGCGTCATAGACTGGATGATTACACGCCATCTTTTGAGGGCGTCTTCAGCTAGGTTCATCTTTTCGTCAGGAATGTTGTAGCTCATTCCGGGGATCATCTTCAAGAGACCCTTTAAGGGCCCCATCTTTTTCATGGACTCAAATTGTTCATACATGTCCGTGAGAGTGAACTTCCCGCTCATAAAGGCGCGAACCTTTTTCTGGGGAACTTTAACCTCTGCATCACGCACTTTATCAACGAGGCTCTGAAGGTCTCCCATACCTAACAATCTGCCTACAAATCTGGATGGAACAAAAGGTTCGATATCGCCAAGTTTCTCACCTGAACTGACGAATTTTATAGGTGCTCCGATGGCAGCGACCGCTGAGAGAGCGCCTCCTCCTCTAGCAGAACCGTCTAGCTTCGATACCAAAATGGAACCGATTGGAGTGGCTGCGTGAAGTGCTTTAGCCTGTATAGCTGCTTGTTGACCAATGGTTCCATCGATGACCAAAATCGCTTCATCGGGCTTAATTACTTTCTCAAGTCGTTTCATTTCATCAATTAAGCCTTTCTCTTCTTTATGGCGACCAGCGGTATCGATAATTACAAGGTCATATGCCTTGAATTGTTTCAAACCTCTCATAGCGATCTTTTCGGGTTTCTTTTCTTTTGGTTCACCATATACGGGAATATTTGCCTTACTTGCCAGCTGATTCAATTGATCGTAGGCTCCAGGTCTGTAAGTGTCAGTGCAAACTAGGGCAGTTTTTAAGCCTCGTTTTTGGAAATATTTCGCCAATTTTCCAGATGCAGTAGTCTTTCCTGAACCTTGGATCCCCACAAGCATCAGAACTTTCCTTTTTCCGGGTTCTACCTTCAATGAAACTGATTTTTCACCTAGAAAGCGTGTCAATTCCTCATAAACCACTTTTACTACGTGTTCTTTTCTAGAAACACCAGGAGGAACTTTGTCCTTTAATGCCCTTTCCTCGATTCGTTTAGAAACTTCGAGAACAAGCTTTACGTTAACGTCGGCTTGGAGTAGTGCTCGTTGGATGTCACGAACAAGTTCCTTTACGGCTTTCTCGTCCATAACTGGAGCTTTGAAAACCTTCTTTAGTGCATCGTTCAGTGAGGAGCCGAGACGTTCCAGAACCATGATTTTCTCCCACTTAAAAAATGAAGTTGTCTTTTATAGGTATTTAGTTTGTAGCATAATTCTTTTCTCTTAGTTAAAGATATCTAACTTGGAATTACTATGTCTAACTCAATTAAAATCATAGAGAAGAAACCGATATCATCGGACGCTACGATGATTATTGGACTTAGTGCTAATGGGTTCTTCTGACTTCTTCCAAGGCTGAAGCAACAATCAAAGGAAAGGCAATTGTGGCGTCACAGATTACAGTTACTGCTTTTCCTTCAGGTTTAACTTTTCCCCAGCTAATTGCCTCTTTTAAAGTAGCTCCGCTTAGACCACCTGGTTCTGGACGATCCATTGTTATCTGAATTGCACAGTCGACGCCTTCTCTGAAAGTATTCGCGAAGAGGGCAAAGTGTTTGGGCCAGCCACCTCCCAAGATTATCATTCCTACTTTTTTTGCTTCGTAAACAATGTCCACGATCGTGTGTGTATCCAAGAGCGGGTCTATTCTCAATGTTTTGTCTTGTCCATACATCCACATGTGGAAACCGGCTATGGAATCCACCAAGCCGGGACTTATGATGGGAACTCCTTTTTTTGCTGCGGTGGCGAGGATTGAGTTTGGGTCAGAAATGTTTTTTCCTATTTCGAAAAGAAGTTCGGTGGTGGATATACGTTCTCTTTTTTGTTCAGGTATCTTTTCCAGGGTTTCGTGTATCCACTTTTCTAAGCCTTTGAAGGCATTCTGTTCAATGTAAATATCACCTATTCTCCCAATATCCTTTGTCATTAATTCTTCGTCTTTAGCAAGAAAGGTGCCTATCCAGTGACGGTGCCCAAGGGCTTCTACCATGTCATGTACCATATTAGCTCCAGTGGTCACAACTGCATTCACATATTTTTGGTCTATAAGCTCTCTAATGATTTGTCTCATTCCCCCTGGAACTAACGGACCTGCTAAGGTCAAAAATACCGTATGATCTCGGTCATTGAACATCTCCGTTACAATTTCGGCTGCCTTACCAATGTTTCCGGCACCAAGCACCCCACATTTGTTCATTTCCGAAACAAGAGCACCTACGGTTAAGCATCCGTTTAGTTGCATATGTTTTACGCATTTCAATGCTTCTCGCCACTGTTACAACTATTAAGAGTTGCAATCAGAGTTTTAAAAAGTTAGTTGAAGAGAACAAAAGAGTTCTGATCTGAAAAAAGGGTTTAACCTTTTGTTCGAGTTATTCTGGTTCTGCCGATAATTTGCCAGTATTCAACTTCAACACCCGATGCCATTTTTGACTTTAAATCTTTCTCTTCTGGGTAAGGTGCTTCAGTCATCTCATAAGTTTCCAAGTCCATCAACTGAACAGCCGAGGGCAACAACGCAATAACTTGCCCAGTTTTTTTCTCTATAAGTGGAACGTCAACACGAGCACTAACAGGCTTTACGAGGGTTCTTTTTGCTTCATCAAAAACACCTATGGCGACTATACGAGCCTTTGCGGCACCATGTTTTCCAGGTTTTGATTTGGTATAGTTCACTATTTTGCATGGTTCATCATTGATGAGTATATAGCTACCGACTTTAAGATCGCCCAAATCCATAGGTTTGCTCATGTGTTCAATTCTCCCAACAGAAGAATTTCACACATTTCTTGGTTAATAATCTATCGCATAAAATATGTATACTACATTATGAGCAGATAGTAATGTAAAATAGCCAGTTTTACACTTTTTTATATCAGGATAAAGGGAAGATGTTCTTTTTTTTATTGGGAACCAAAAAGGTTAACGATAGAGATTCTAGATATTCGAAAGCTAAAGGGATTTTCGAACAACGTATTCCATACATTGGAGAACAATCGTTCTAAGGTGAAGGGGCTTGAAAGGAAAAACACTAGTTCTAGATACCTCAGCATTCATAGCAGGTTTTGATCCACTTGCAGTTCCAGAGATGCAATACACTGTTCCCGAGGTTAAGAATGAACTCAATACAGGTTCTATGCCTTGGATGCGATTCACCACAGCAATAGAAAATGGGAAGGTTACCATCATGAAGCCACAAGATTCCTTTTTCCAAGAGATTCTAGAAGCCTCTAAAAAAGTTGGGGACATGCGTTACCTCTCGGAAGCGGATTTACAAGTTCTCGCCTTGGCGATGGAACTGAAAGGAAGAGAGTTAAGACCAGTAATTGTCACGGACGATTACTCGATACAAAATGTGGCTAACAAAATAGGTATCCCTTTTACATCGTTAATGACGTTTGGAATAAAGTATCGTTTCAAATGGATTTTATACTGCCCTGCATGCTATCGCAAATATCCCCCGGATTACAAATTCAAGTCCTGTGAAGTCTGTGGAACTGAGCTAAAACGGAAGCCAAAGAAAAAAAAGCGGTTATGAGCATTTTCCCAGAAGTTTTACCAGGTAAAATGGCGCCGGGGATGGGATTTGAACCCATGTGGCGCCAAGCACCACCGGTTGTCTTCTGACAGATTTGAGTCATTTCGAGACCGGCACATTACCGCTCTGTCACCCCGGCAACAAAATGTAGAGTTTGTTGCCACTTAAAAGCACTTTTGCCCAAAAAAATCGCAAACAATATCAAGAAAAAGAGCGGTCTCTGAAGAACAAAAATAAGAGCATCATTAAGTAAAACATGTAAAGTTATTCTTTTTTTCAAAGCTAATGTGTTTAAGCCAGTCTTTGTTGTTGGTTACTGGATAGTCTGTTCGGTAATGTGTTCCTCGACTTTCTTTTCTGGTATGAGCGGCTTTTGTTATTAGGTTAGCTACGGTCACCATGTTTTTTAGTTCAAGAAATCGCGTATTTACTCCGTTATTGCCAATCACAAATAATCTTGAGTTTAGATTTTCCAGTTTCCTAATCATCAAATCCATCTTCTCTTCGTTGCGAATTATTCCAACATAGCTCCACATTGCTTTTCTTAATTCTGCTTTGAGATAGTTCAATTCTTGAGGTTCTATGGTAGAGAGCACTGTTTCTTTTTGTTGTGGTAGGGTATCTATTTTCTTTTTAAGATATTTTTTTGCTTTTTGAGTGCCTAAGGACGAGAAAACAACAGATTCGAGCAAAGAATTACTTGCCAACCTATTAGCCCCATGAACTCCAGTACAAGCGCATTCACCAAACGCTAAGAGATTAACCACACCAGTTTCCCCATACTCGTTTGTTTTAATCCCCCCACAGATATAGTGTGCAGCAGGAGAAACAGGAATTAGATCTTCTGTGATGTCTATGTCATATTTTAAACATTCCTGCTGAATCGTTGGAAAACGATCTGAAATGAAGCTTTTGCCTTTGTGTCGAATATCCAAATAGACAGGCCCGTTCTTTAGTTCGTTGAATATTGTTCTGGATATGATATCTCGAGGAGCAAGTTCACCCATTTTATCGTAATCCAGCATGAAACGTTCTCCCGACTCATTCACGAGAATTGCGCCCTCTCCACGAAGAGCCTCTGAAATCAAAAAGTGTGGAGCATCAAGTTTATTCAATGTTGTAGGATGAAACTGCACAAATTCCATATCTTCAATTATAGCACCTGCTCTAAAGGCTACTGCGATTCCGTCGCCGGTAGCGATTTCGGGGTTTGTTGTATTTTGATAAATGTAGCCGATACCCCCGGTAGCCAATACGGTTGCGCGCGCAAAGATTTCATAAATATCTCTGTTTTTTATATCCAGGATTATTGCGCCAATACATTCTTTATTTTTCAGGATAAGGTCTATAGCGAAGCAATTTTCGAAAACTTCGATGTTCTTGTTTTCACGGGTGCTTTCAGTCATTGCCTGTTCAATCTCTCTTCCGGTTGAATCCCCGGAATGAAGCACTCGCGCCATGCTGTGTCCGCCTTCGGTAGTCAAATGAAGCTTTTCGTTTTCTTTGTCAAAGTTAACTCCGAAAGAAAGCAAGTTCCGAATGGCTTCTGGGCCTTTTTCAGCAAGAAGTTTCACTATCCGTTTGTTAGATAAACCAGAGCCAACACTCGTCGTGTCTTCGATATGTAACTGAATAGAATCATCTTTTTGGGTTACTGCAGCGATTCCGCCCTGAGCAAGGTTCGTGTTTGATTCCATTATTTCTTTTTTTGTTACAATTGTTACCTTCCCGTACTTGGCGACTTTTAAGGCAAAGTTCAATCCAGCTATACCACTTCCAACAACCAAGAAATCCGTGTTCAAATCCTCATCTCCAAGCTCATGTCTAAAACAGGTGTAGAATGTGTCAGATATCCCAAAGATATAACATCAATTCCAGTTTTAGCATATCCCCGTATATTTTCTGGTTTTATATCACCCGATGCTTCCAAAAGCACAGAAGAATAAAGCCCCTCTTCACGAAGAGTCTCAAGGATAAACTCGATGGTCGCCGGAGTCATATTGTCAAGCATTACAATGCATGGTGTCTTCAGACGCAAATCCTTAAATTTTCTTGCTGCGCTCAAAGCTTCTTCATGTGAAGTTGCTTCAATTTCTATGAAAGCAACCTTATCTGCAAAAGTTGAAGCTTTAGCTATTGCAGTCTCAACATAATCATTTATGCCTTCGTTCTTCAGAGTTTCAAGATGGTTGTCCTTGATTAAGATGGAATCCCAGAGTCCAAAACGGTGAGTTAAACCGCCTCCCAAGAAGACTGCTTTCTTGTCAATGTATCGCAAAAGTGTTTTTCTGGTTGCGGCTACTCTAGTAGAATATTCTATCAGTGAATCAGTCAAACGTTTAGTTTCTGTGGCTACGCCAGACATTCTCTGCAGAACATTCAAAACAATTCGCTCTGTTGCCAAGATATTTTTTTGTCCACCTTGTATCTCCAGAATTGTTTCTCCATTCGAAACCTCTTCCCCATCTTTAGAATAGGTTTCTACTTTAAGGTGATGTTTCCGGAGAAACCAATATACCTCTTCGATCCCCCCGACAACTCCCGAGGCTTTTGCATTCAAGAATGCTGTTCTGGACTTATTTTTTGTTAGAAGTGCTTCGCTGGTTATATCTCCAGATCCAACGTCATCATTGTATTCTTTAGCAAAAAAAGCCGTTATCCACTTAAGATAATGCTTATTGTTTAGATTGAGTTCTTTCCCTTTCTGGTAAGCTATTTTAATAAGTTTTTGTCTGTCCAAAACATCCGTCCACATTTAACATTTTATCCATTGCCTTTTTAGCGCTGATCATTATATTTTCTGGAACCATAACTTTAAACTGCTCCTTCTCTAAAGCATTCAAAACAAGATCTAGAGTTATTTTCTTCATTTGAAGACATGTTCCTCCAGGCGGTGCTTGGAAAAAGATTTTTTCTGGAAACTCGAGTTTAAGCCGCTCTATCACACCAATCTCCGTAGCTATGATGAACTTTTCATCGGGACTCTGTCTAACGTAATTGATCATGCCAGTTGTGCTAAAAACTTCGTCAGCTAAATCCACAACTGCGGGGATACACTCAGGGTGAACCAGAACTTTTGCATTTAGATGTCTAGCTTTTGCTCTGATAAGCCCATCTGGAGAAAATTTGTTGTGAACATAGCACCACCCGTTCCAAGGGATTATTTTCTTGTTGGTGTGATTCATAACGTAATGAGCTAGGTTGGAGTCGGGCACGAATATGACCTCCTCAGCCTCCAAGGAGTTAACAACATTTATGGCGTTTGCGCTAGTGCAACAGATATCCGATTCAGCCTTCACGCTTGCTGTTGTGTTAACATAGGACACAACAGCAGCATTAGGATGTTTTTCCTTCAATTTTTGCAAACCATCAACATCGACCATGGCCGCCATCGGACAATTCGCCAGGCGGGTTGGAATTAAAACCGTTTTGTCTGGATTCAAAATGTAAGCGGATTCAGCCATGAAGTCAACACCACAAAAAACTATGATTTCCGCTTTGGTTTCTGTTGCCTTTTTACTTAACCCGTAGGAATCGCCAATGAAATCCGCTACTTTGTAGATTTCTGGTCTCTGGTATGTGTGGGCTAGAATTACGGCATTTTTCTCTTTTTTTAGTTTTTTTATTCGGTCTATTAGATTTTTTTCCATCCTGCCACACTACTTGCCCTAAAAAACTAGAGGTATCATATCAATTTAAACATATTATGGAAGCTTTGGCATAACAAGATCAGCAATATCCAAGCTGTTGTCGTAAATTCGGCACATAGTAGAAGCTATAAACAAAAGAGGGCGCCTCAGCACAGCAGGAAGAGCAAGAAGGGCTGTTTCGATCTCGTGAAAAACAGATTCGACCATTTCTCTCTTACCACGCACCGATTCTGCAATAGAAACATCATGATAAAACACAGCGCTTATGGCATTCTCATGCGACTCGTAGGAAATCTTGTGAAGCTGAAGAATGAGTTCTGAAAGGCTGTCCTCAATTTTTACCCCAGCTAAATTGATTACAGTTTTACCAATAGAGGCAGAGTGGTCGCCTATTGATTCAACCAAACTCGCTGCCAAACGATAATCTAAGCAATCGATCGGTAGAATACCAAGTTTTTTGCTAAGTCCGGGATTTTGAATAACAGTTCGAAGAACGCGTACCAATAGAAAATACAACCTATTAACTTCAATGTCCCGGGCAACAACATTCTTAGCTAGTTCCACATCGCCCTCGAGAAGAGCCGTCACTGCGTCACGATGCACTCCTGAAACTATTGAGTATTCTCTTCGTAGAATCTTTTGGGGCGGAAAAGTAGAGGGCTCTAAGAGACACTGCATAACAATTTTGGAATGGTTCTCCTCAACAATCTCGAGACCAACTAAACGAGTTGATGCCTTTTTTACACGCTCACGATCTAGAGGACTAATTCTATCCTTGGCTTGAACTTGAATTGTGTCGTATCCTAACAAATACTTTTCAATGATAATCCGATCAAGTAAAGGAGACGGCATGACTACCGCCACTTGAGGAGTATGTTCTACATTATATTTCGGGTTTATAACAAGTGGCCCATCAGAGGTCTCTGTAACGGAAACAACAGTCCCACGATCGAGCCCGTTTTTTTCTGCCCAATTTTTAGGAAGACACACAAAAAAGGTTCCGCCGCTAGTTCTTTGAATCTTGCGAAGATCCATATCTGAGTCCTCAAACAAATATTGAATTAGTTTGAAGTAAAACGCATTATTAAGAGTTAACTAAAAAAGATCTGAATAATCGGAAAATATCTTAACATATCTAAACAAGAAGTAAAGGAGAAGTATCTGAAAATACATTTCAGTCCATAGTAAAGAACAGAATTAATAGGATACGAAGCATATATTACCGGTTCAACAGAGGGAATCAAACGAGGAAGAAATCATGAGTGAAGGCGAAAGGCTACAGAAGGCCGTTTCCTTCACATTAGAATCGGGATACCAACTCGATAAAGAGGCTTTCGAATTCTTGAATATAGTAGCTAAAGCAGAAGATCCGCTATTATTAATGGAAGAAGTTATTAGAAAAATCCGAGATTTGCGTCAAAAGCCTCTATTTATAGACCGAGTTTTTCTAGAGGCTATGAAAAAAGAACCTTGTGCTAGAGAAGAAAAGTCACTTCATTCCAACTTATTCTCAACCACGTCTGAATCAAGAAAAAGTTTTCGACCATATGCTAAAGACGTTGAAGAGGAAGTAAAAGTTCTCATAGATCCAACAAAAAAAATATGCACAACAGGTTCCATCAGTGAATATTTAGAATATTTTCAAGACAGGTTTGAAAGGTTAAAGAAGATTCTTAGAAAAAGAATGGATGTAAAAAATGCTGTACCTATATCGGTTGCGCTAAAATCACGAATCAAGTCGAAGGTTAATATCATTGGGATGGTTACGGAAAAAATCGAATCTAAAGAAAGGCTCTTTGTGAAAATCGAGGATAAAGAAGCAAGCGCTACCGTTCTTGTATCTCCAAATTTAAGTAAAGAAATTGTCGTAAAAGCGCGATCTCTACTCCTAGACCAAGTTATCTGTGTAAACGCAATAAAAGGAAACAACGACCTACTTATAGCAAAAGATTTCATCCTGCCAGAGGTCCCACAAAAAACGCCCCATAAAGCGTCAGTTCCAATTTATGCTGCTCTAATGTCGGATATTCATGTTGGAAGCAAAAAATTCATGGAAAAAGAATTCAAACGATTTCTACTATGGCTAAAAGGAGAGAAGGGAAACGAAAAACTCAGAAAGGTTGCTAGCCACACCAAATATTTGGTAATAGCAGGCGACATTGTAGACGGAATAGGAATCTATCCAGGACAGTTAGAGGAACTGGCGATAACGGATATTTATGAACAATACCGGGAAGCAGCAAAACTTCTTGAGCAAGTTCCCGAGTATGTTGAAATAGTAATTATTCCCGGTAACCATGACGCATCTAGAAAGGCGTTGCCACAACCGGCAATACCTAAAGAGTATGCAGAACCGCTTTACGAGGCACATAAAATATATTCTCTTGGTAGCCCCTCTACAGTCAGCCTCCATGGAGTTGAACTGCTTTTATTTCACGGGCGGAGTTTGGATGACATTGCTGCAGTTGCTCCAAACGTTAGCTTCGATAGTCCAGATAAATCAATGAAGCTCTTGTTGCAGGGTAGGCACCTTGCTCCGATTTACGGAGAGAGAACACCTATTGCCCCAGAAAAACGGGATTTTATGGTTATTGAGAGAACACCAGATATTTTTCACGCTGGACATGTTCACGTGTTAAAATGCAACAAGTATAGAGGAACACTCATAGTAAACTCGGGAGCGTGGCAAGAACAAACAGATTTTCAACAAAGAATGGGGCTTGTCCCCACCCCAGGAATTATGCCAGTAGTAAACCTCCAAACGTCAAATATATCAACAATAGATTTTACGAAACACTGGTAAATGCATAAAAAAAGGTAGTTAGAAAGTTTTTAATTTTCATTGAATTCCAGCAAAACAGTTGGGAATATAACCTAATAGTCCCTGGAACCTGTCATTATTGTTGAACACATTCCTGATAAGACTTCGTCCAATGCCTAAACGGATTTTTTTTGTGCGTCCATGTCGACCCATGCTAACAACTCGTGCGTTTAATAATCCTATCATATCTAACTCGCTAATTAGACCACTTACTCTTCTCTGAGTCAACGGTGATAAACCTAATTGATCACAAAGTTCACAATATATTCCATAGATATCTCCGGTGATAGTGTAACTAAGTTTTGTCTTACCCAAAAGATAAACACTGCACAAAACTAATTTGGAATGTACTGGAAGATTTTCCAAAACATCCACGATTCGGTCATGTTCCATGCGCGTCTCTGCATGCCGCACATTATCTTCAGTAACACAATCTGCACCCTCCCGTTCTGCTAACTCACCGGCTACGCGAAGGAGGTCTAATGCTCGTCTGGCATCACCGTGCTCAGCAGCAGCCAACGCAGCACACAAGGCCACGGCGCTATCTGATAATGCACCTTCGGAAAAAGCAATTTGAGCGCGCCTCCAGAGGATTTCTTGGAGTTCAGCTGCGTCGTACGGTCTGAAAACAAGCTCCTCTTCACTTAATGAACTTAAAACCCGTGGATCCAAAAATTCTTTGAATCGGAGGTCGTTTGATATTCCTATTATGGATATTCGACCGTAACGAAGAGTCTCGTTCACTCGAGTTAATTCGTAAAGGATAGTGTCGCCACGAGCTTTTATTAGTGCATCGATTTCGTCTAGGACAACGATGAATATTTTTCTTTGCTGATCTAAACCCTCTTTGAATCTATCAAATACTTCTCCGACAGCCAAACCCGTGAATGGCACCTTTACATTTAAGGCACCACATAAACTCGAGAGAACTCTGTATTCAGTACCAACGAGACGACAATTCACGTAACAAACTTCAACAGATGCCCCTAGTTTATTCGCCCTAATGGAAAGTTTATTCAATACATATTTTGTGACTGCTGTTTTTCCTGTTCCAGTTTTTCCATAAATAAACGCATTAGAGCATGGAGATCCTCTCAGGACTGGAGCTACTATTCCACCTAAACAGTTAATTTGGTTATCGCGGTGTGGAAGTTTTTCTGGAATATAATCATGACGTAATACTTCTCTGTCCTTAAAAATGTGAGAATTACTCAGAAAACGATCGAAAACATCTTCAAGAGTATCAATTTTATTCAGTTTCATAAGCTCCACAAAGAGGTATTGGGTTTATTGCCTCGATTGGGATTCCAGTAGATAAGAAGTATCATTAAAAAAATTATACAATTTGCACAAAAAGTTAAAGGGAGACAATACTTTCTGGATAAAATCAATTTTAGGTTGTTTAAAGATGTTGGAAGTCGTTCATAAACTCGCGCACCCCTATATTTCCCTTGGAAAAAAGAAAGGTTCTTATGTGATTTAACTAAGAAAGAAACAAAATTTGCGAAGCAAATATTATTATTAAAAAGAAACCCATGAAACTTATGTTTTATGTTAATATTTAGTATTATTCATCAAAAAAATTAGATTTAAATCTATAATTTTTTATATTACTGGTCTATTAAGGATCCTAACTTCACTTATTTATTACAATGGAAACTAAGGGGTCTGAGTCTCAATTAAAATATCAACACTATCTTTTACACCTTTTTTTAGAGACAATGTCTAGAAATTGAGGAAGAGTTTTCATTGCTTCTTGTTTACTTGATTGTGAAATCTTGTGAACTTGATTAATATATTTCCCATTTTTAACTATCTATTCTTTAAAATAAACTCATTTATTACCTTTTAAGAGTGAAGGGGTAACCCCTCGGTTTCTACTGGAGAACCAACTTCGTTCCATTCTCCTTCTTGGTTTTCCAAATGTGGATTATAGTGAACATTGTGAACCTAATAACCTGTAATTTATGGTTCTTTTATGTTTTAAAGCCCATTTTGTGGTTTTTCAATAGACACTATCTACCACAATCTCTATAACTTGTGAATATGTAAATAGAGAAGATTAATCGGTGCGAGGTATGCCTACCAAAAAAATGCGTATAGAGATCTTCAATAACGGAGATCGTTACACCGTAACGTTTGAGGGTCAAGTTACACGAGATAAGGTTCTTAGATTACTTGATTTGGTCGAACTTTTGGGAGGACTACCAAATGTACCTTCTGAATTAACGTCTGCAGCTGAAATGCCTAAAATCGAAAAAGTTCGTTTATCTGCTGAGAAAAATTTTCCTGTTGGTTGGTTTTCTTCGAAAGATCTCCAGGAATCATATGAAAAACAGTTTAATGAACCAGTAAGTTTGAGTACCGTCTCAACTTATCTTTCTCGCCTATCAGACCGTGGTTTTTTCATTAAGAAGGGGTCTTCAAATCAACGACGTTATAGAATAATGACAGCAATAACAAAGTATCAGGTTAATGAAAGACAATGAACAAACCAGTTTTTATGATGTTTTTATTAATAATCTATTTGTAACATTCCTCGTAATGAGGAGAACTTCGGATATGAGTGTGGTTCAAGAAGATTCACTAAAACTGAACCAAACTAAAGTTGCTGAAGTGTCTCTTGCGGCTAAAGAAAGGTCTAGGAAGCGCTACCCTCTCTTTTCTTTAATATCTTTTGCATCTCCAGTTTTAGTCGATAGACGTACGGCATTCTATGGGTATCCCTTTCCATATAGCCGTCTTTGTATAGTTTCTTCATTAGACGCGCAGTGTGCTCTCTTGTGAGACTAATCTTTTCTTGAATTTCAGGTGCCGTTTTTTCCCCCTCTTTATTAATAGTTTCAAGAACCAACAGCTCAGTTTGAGTCAGTCGAGCTAAAGCTTTATCCTTCTTTATGGGGATCGCCGCCTCTATCTTCACTTCAGGAACATATGCTCGCTCCTTAATTTTCTCAATCTCAACAAGTTTTTTCATAACCTTGTCTTGAGCTTCCTTTATCCCAGCAATTTCATTGCCCATTTCCTCAAGTTGCCCAGAAAACTTCTTCTCAATATGTGGGACATCGACCATCATTTTGGTAAGATCAGTTAATCGCCCTTCGTATTCTTCTACTTTTTTTTCGACTTTGATGTTTTCCAACAAAGCGTTCTCCATCTTTTGAGCAATGAACAGAACTCTATCCTTTTGTCTACTGAATTGGTTGTTGACGCTCACAACAATATCATCTACAATTCCTTTTGCCCTATCGTACTCTTGGCGTAGAGTCATTATTCGACGATAATAAAGAAATAGTGCCGAAACTGTGCCAAACAGCAGTACCGACGTCACCAATAACATAAATTCTGAAATCAATAAAACTGCCCCTCACATGTGATTTCATCGTGATTTCGTGTGATATGCATACATAATCACACATCACATTTGTATATAAACAAACTTAAAGTTTTTCCTAAATTAGGTATTGTGACATCACATGTCACAGACACGTCACACCAAGCCCTCACTCGGTTGTGTTGGTTGATCTCCACCCCTATTTTTTCTTTTCCCCCCTTTCTCTTCTGTCAGAAAAGCTCTTTTTCTTGCTTTATATTTATAATTAAGCCTAAAATGAGCTTTTTATTATATGAAAATTCCTATTAAGCGAATACTTGGATTATGCTGTTTAGAGTTTTGTTTGCACATAACGTGGCCATTTTTTGTGATAAAACAGTTGTGATTTGTGATGTCACAATCTTTTTGATATTCTTCGCGGGTTGGAGAGCTCCTTTAGACTGTTTTTGAGTTCTTCGTGGAGTCGTGCAACAGTTCTGACGTCTTCTTCTTTTGGTTTCATTGTTGCTAGTTCTCTTTGTGTGCTTATATATGTCTTTAACTTGTTTGCAGCCTCTAAATACGGTTCTAAGCTGATTTCTTCGAGAATTCCTAAGTAACCTAGTAACAAAATTGTATAGATTGATTGAGTGACATTTTGTCTGGCTTGTCTTAAACTCCTGTTAAAAGAACCTCTACTCACGGCGAAAATCCTTAATTTGGCTTTCTCGTCGTATTTTAGG
>JBHORG010000060.1:0-4379 GCA_042565955.1 Thermoproteota archaeon
TTCTTTCTTTTTGCCTTGCTCATGCAGTCACTAGGGTATTCAAAGACCAATTATGTGATATAAAGCTGTTGTAACTGCCATTTATGTTGAGTTCGAGTTTTATATGCCCACCAAGACATAAATTCGTGAAGATTAAAATAGATTTTTTTTATCACTGAATAGATTTCAGCGGCTGTTACTGTTGCATAAAAGTCACATAATGTTTATTAGAATTCGAGACCATGTATTACGTGCACCATTTAACAGGTTTCTCGTGTCAAATCCCTATTTTTCCATGAAATCACTGTATTATGGGCGCGGGCTATAATCTGCTAGATTCTGCTTTAGAAGAAGGATGAAAAATAAGAAGAAAATGGAGGTGAAATGAAAATGGTAGTAGCAGGAATGTTGAGTAGAATCAAATACCCTTTTGAGTATGAATTTAATCCTACGGATATGGATAAAGGAAAGCAATGGTTAACATTAACACTGAAAAACATAGGAAATAAACCTCTTAAAAGACTTGACGTGGAATTGCATTCTTTGGATACTTCTTATCTTTTCCCTTTTATCTTTCCTTCTGGAATAGGAACCTACATCAGAAATCTTAATCCAAATGAAGAGAGAGAAGTGGATTTCCAAGTTAACGCAAACGGATCAGCTGATGTATATGCCACTATCCGTGCACGTAAAGATAAAAGCTACTTCTGGTGGGAATCCGGTTGGACACATATCTCTGTAAGCGAGGAAAAAGCGGAAATTGGACGCCTAGTAGTGCTTTCACACCCGTATACGATAATTGGAAAGACCCTCTCGGCTGAGGCAACCATTAAGGGCTTGAAAAAAGTTACGGGACTAAAACTGGAATTCTGGGTGGAAACCCCCTCAGGAAATTTTGAAGAGCAGGCCATCATGGATTTAAAGAAACTTTCCGTTGAAGAAGAAGCCCGTTACTCTGCTGAGTTCACACCTAAGGAAACGGGGTGGTACAGGATATACGCGTATTTATACGATGGGTATAGAAGAATAAGTCGCAAGACAGATTCCATCTATGCTCGGAAACCATAGAAATCACCAAGCCGACTTGGAGATTTCCAACTCCCTTTTTTGTTTAGCCAACAGCTGTGCGCTTTAGCCTAATTTGGCTTCCAGTTCATAGGGCTTCGCTTGAAAGAACCCTGTCTTTCATTCCCAACTGAGTCATTCTCATAAGTTTTCTGGGACGATAAATGTCGCTGAACCTGGCTATGGGGCAGTCGGTTGTGCAGGTGCCACATTGGAAAAACAGTATGATTTTTTCTGCGCCAGGAATTTTGCTAAGTTTGTATTTAAATTTAGGTTCCATATCGCTTGTTTTGAGCACCATTTTCTTTTCAGTTCCCCATTCTTCTCCAAAAATACATATAACCTTTTTACATCCGTATGTATACTTGTACTTTTTTGCTCCGAATAGGGTGCTTGCATTATTTCTTCTCTGTTTTCTTTGAGTTATTTTAGATTTTTCCGAATTTCTCCCTCTGTTCTTGCGCGCGCCACGCGTGCGTTTCAATTTTGGGTGTTTTATGTTAACAATTATTGAATAAAAAAAGCACCAAACAAAAAAACGGGTGTTTGTATTTTCGGGTGTGTTCCTGTACGCGCGAAAAGTGCTTAAAGTGTCCCTTATTTTGTCCCTTATCAACATAATTTATTGTTGAAATTAGTTTAACGTGCGATAACCAATTGCTTAAAACCAAAAAAAAGAAACAAGAATAAGAATTAACCATCTCTTGTCGGTGTGGTATCACAGTCACAAGTGTTTATACCACCCGTAATATATATCATATATTACGAAATAATATTCTGGTTTTTAAATGTTGTGGAATGAACTGAAGAACTTATTGAATACAGTCAATGAAAGAATTGTAAAATCAAAAGTGTCTTTCTCCATCCGAATCGGCAATCGTTTTCACAGGAGAGCAGTAGTCGCCTCAATGGGCATACTTCTGGTCGTTATTTTCGGCACCATTATTAGTGGCATAAATGCTGCTTACGCCGATTCCATCAATGGGGTTGGAGTTGGGATTTACTGGGATCAAGCTTGTACAAAAAGAACTCTTTCGCTTGAATGGGGCATAATCGAGCCCGGTACAAATAACACTTTAAGGGTGTATGTTAAAAATGAAGGCAATTCACCGGTTTATTTATGGATGGAAACATCAAACTGGAATCCATCCATCTCCTTGAGCTACATGACTCTAATCTGGACATACTCAGATACAATCCTTAATGTAGATGAAGTGGTTCCTATTGACCTAATTCTAAATGTCTCCCCCACCGTAAGCGAAATAACCGATTTTAACTTCGACACAACCATAACCACAATCGGCTAATATTCACCCATCACCAAAACTATGCAAAGCAGCGTTTTAATGATTGGAATTTAAGAAAAATTGCTCAAAAAGATTATTTATTACAAAAGCCATTCCCGGCCGTTATTGGATTGTGTTCCTATGATTTACCAGCGACAATCATTTCAAAACGTGCTGAAAAACCATTTAATCACGGATAATGTTAAATTATCTAAAAACTTGGCGGCGTGCGCATAAGGTTCTCAGGTTAGTTTTCAGAGTTTTTCCAGTCCGATTCAAAACCTGTTCTTAGTACGCCTATAAGGTTGCTGTTGTTTGTCCAAAGAGTAGGGCTTTCGCCTAATCCACTTTCTTTGGAGGTGGTAATCAATGCTTCTTTGTCATCGGACATTATAAAGTGATTTAAAGGCTTATGATGAAACTTGACATGAACCGAAGCTCCATCAATTAGTTTATTCACTTTTTCTCCAAGCAAAATGTCGGTGCTGTTGCCTTCAAAGATCAGTCGAATCTGAGCACCTTTCTTTATTGCCCACTCACATTCATCTGAAAAATGAGACAAAACAGGTATAATTCTTCTCTTGTCTGCAATCAACGCGACTTCTTTTCTTGAGTTTCTAATCAGTCTTGAAGTTTTAGCCAAAATTGCTTTCTTATCAGCTATCAGTATGTAGATGCTTTCTTCTCCAGGAAGTGGCTGCTTCCAGTCGTTAAGGGACAGCCTTTGGACTGTAATCCTCATACCATCTAAACGTTCATCAAATCTGCCTTTTTCTTCCGACACCAGAAAGCTTAAGGCATCAGAAATAGGCGTAGCTTGAATCTCCATTGGTTTGCCAAGCAATCTTTCAATTAAGCCCAATTTTTCGAGTGCAGGTAGAAGTCTATAGACATCTTCCCTGCGCACTTTCGAAAACTTCGCTATCTGTCCCACCGTAGTTTTTTCCAGCTTAAGTATCGCTAAGTAAACCTTTGCCTTATTAAGACTTAAACCCAAACTAAGTAGCAGGTCCGTATTTTCATCGCTGGACATTCTCAACCCAAATTTTTTTTAATTAATAAATTTTTGCCGTTTTAGTGAAATATAAAATTAGCTTTATTCTTTAAATAATTCACATGCAGTAGATAGTTTACATTCTAGTCTATAATATTAATTATGAAATCATAATACTAATTTTGAGTCCTCACGCGGGCCGACAAGCACTTTACATCTCCCTTCACTATTTGTGAGTTTTAGTTTATAGCTTATAGTTTATGGTATTTCGTTTTGTGTATTGTGTGAAGGTAGGTAGATAGAGATAGAGAGGAAGAATTAAAAGTAGTAAGAGAAGGGAGAAAAATGTTAAATTTTAACCCCCAAACATGCACTATATATACTACCAAATGTATAATATTAATGCGTAGGATTCTCTTAGTGACGATAGGCAAAAGGCTTCCAATGCGTGTTTGCCGTTTTTTTGATCATTCTACAAAAAAATATAAAGTGAAAAATTTGAAATTAGCAAATAAACAGTTTAACAAGTCAGTACCAGAAAAAGTAAGAAATTTTGAAACAGAAATACCTTACATGCAAGGTAAAAAGCGAGAAGAAGCAATGAAAACTTATCGTAAACTTTTGTTATCTACAGCAGATCAACTGATTTATTTCACAAGAACGTAGCATGGGCGCGCGCATGAGGAATAAAAAATGGAAAAAATATGATAGAAAAAATTGTTGCTCTTAAATTAAAACGTCCAATAGAAAAAGTAAAGATAGTGGCAATGAAACTAAAAAAAGAGAAGATGAGAACAAAATCTTAAGTTGTAACTAATAGGGATTAAACAGGACGTAAGGTCATTAGCTTCATAATTAAAAAGGCACACGAAATTCAGGTATTCGCTTTTAAAACAATTACAACTGCACTTTCAGAAGCAGATTTTTACTAGAGTATGGCATACCTAAAAAACCAAAATTTGGTTTGGGTTTGGGGTTATAATTTTACCCTGAAACATGTAAGAAATGTGACATGACCTAGAAAGCAGGGGCACTATGTGCAGGTATTATTAATA
>JBHORG010000061.1:0-4048 GCA_042565955.1 Thermoproteota archaeon
ACTGCAACTATTCCGTTAATATTAAGCAAGGAACTTATTATCAGCAATAAAGTATCTAGACCAAAAGGATAGTCGGGTAAAATTGTTAAAGGTCTTTGACCTGATGAAAGAAGATGGTTAACCCTGTACGAATATATGTAGGAATCAGCTCCAGGTAAAGAAGTTTTTGGTGTCGCACTAAGAGATTTGATACATATCGAAGTTAAAATTAGTATAACTATTATTAGAATTTGTATGAAATTGTTTTTTCTAAAAATAATCATTGTATGAAGGACCGTGTAATATTACTCAAAAATTCTCGTAATGGGGGGGATTCAATTTCTATTACATATCGTGGAGCATAATTTGTCACTATTTCCACAATGAATGTTGTGTTAGGCTTGTGAAAAATAAAAATTGAAACATTTATTAACTTTTTTTGTTGAGAATAGAAATACTCTGTTATCGTTCCATTAACATACACCATAGTTATTTCTGTTGGGTCATGGAGAGATAATAATTCAATCTCGATTGTTGGTATTAACTGTTTAAATAATATAACTGAATTAAAACTGACAGTATTCAGACTTTCATTTGGAGAACTAACATCAATACCTATCCATAATTCATCTACAAAATTAGGATCAAAAAAATCGTTTTCTAATCCACCCTCAATAGGAACGAATATTGAATTCCATCCAGCTTCTACGTCTTGAGAGAGAAATTTCCAACCATATCCAGATTCGGAAGGATTATGCGATGCAAATACAACTGCTAATTTAATTGACGAGGGTGAATATAAAAATACTATTAACGAATCATAATTATAAAGATAAGTTGTATTCGATAGTTTATACTTCAGATAATGGCCACCAGATTTGGATTGATTAATAATCAACGTAATAACATCAATTTGATCCTTTGTTTCCAATTGAAAAGTGTCCGATTTTTGTGATAAACTTGGATCGTTATTTAATAAATCGGTATAATAACTCAAAGCAGAATAATATTCATAATTGTATGATGACAATTGAACTAGTGGTTCTCCACGCGTGGAGGGATTATTGGAAATTACGAATAACCTATCACCGATAAAGGTAAGTAATAATAAAAAAACGAGAATGATGAGAATTATCTTTTGGAACAGATTTCTTTTACCTTTATCCTGAAGCAGCATAACTCTAGTTATCCTTTGGAAGTAATTGTTGAAAAGAATGATTGCTCCAAGAGTCTTTTCCACATTCAAATTATTTCTAGTTATTTATGTTCAACGCTAGTAATAGCTATCTTATCTGCGCAAGCTTAGGAATCGGAACAACAGATAGAAAAATACACAATGAGTTATCACGAACTATGATTTATAACACATATCAAATCGATTGTTGGAACTCATAGGTCATTATTTCTTCGGGGTTCCCTTAGCACATAACATATGAGCAATTTTGGATGAAAATATTGGGTGTGATGATTCATGAATTCTGCAAAATGGAACTAATACCTTTGAATCCAAAAATTTCTTTAATCCAAAATTTGGAATCAAATTAAGAAATGAAGGATAGGTATCAACTCCCACAATTTCCAAATTTTCCAAATATTTTGAGATTAAACTAAGGAATCCAATTTTGTTAAAAGTTCGTTCAAATCCAAAAGGCCAAGTTCTCGTCAACATATGAAAACCTTTCTTCGGAGTATAGATACTCATTCTTTTGGGAACACTAGCAACTACTATACCTTCTGGTTTGGCTACTCTGCTCATTTCTCTAATTATTCGTTCCATTTCATCATATTCCTTGAAATGTTCGATTAGACCCAGCGAATAAACCAAATCGAAATAATTTTTTTTAAGACCAAGACATGTTGCATCTTGCAGTTCAATGTTGCCTTCTACATCGTTAAGGGAAAAAATTCTTTTCGTTTTTAATATGGCTGACTTTGAAACATCCACTCCGTAGGTTTCTGCTCCTAATTTGGTAATTCTCATCAACAAGTAACCTCCACCTACTCCAACTTCGAGAATTCTTTTATTTCTGAAATGGGGCATCCATAATCTGAATGCTCGAAGGTAACTTTCATAAAGATATATAGAATATCGACTCAATCCATAAATTGATGATCCATCCCAAAAATTGTCCCAACATTTGGCAGTTTCTACCTTGCTCATAAGAATAGTCTCTATTTGTTCAAGATAACTTGTCTTAGAAAGTAATGAATGGTATAAAGTATTTGAACAGAAAACAATTGGGTAGCAACTAGATGCAAATAGACTTCCATCGGTTTCAGACATACATCTATACTCAAATTCTTTACGATTGTTTGTCCAAACCGAATCTTCTGTATGAGCGACGTCATAACATAATTCATTATTTGTCTTAATTTCCACTTAATGTTGAGTCTGATATTCTCATAATATGAGCGGTAGTCAGTAGTTATACCAAATTCCTGCAACTTTAAGTAACCCAATTTGATTTTAATTTCAAAAACAAGCTTAAAAAAATGCCCCTATGCTAGAGAACCAGTTATTTTTCTCAAAGAATGGAACAAACTTTGATATTGAAGCGCAATTTGTTTCCAGTTGTATCCAGTCGTTGCAATATGATAACTATTATTGGCAAGTTTTTTATGCAAATTCCGGTCAGATAGAACGCGAATAAGCTGCCTCGATAAATCTTTCCAGCTATTATTACAAAATATCAAACCGTTCGAATTATCTTTAATTATATGTTTGTTACCTTCAGCATCAGAGGCAACTATAGGTACCTTCGAAGCCATAGCTTCAAGAAGAACTATGCTAAAGTTTTCTTTAAATGAAGGAAGAACTAATACGTCTACAGATTTATAATATCTGAAAACAGTTGTGTTTGGTATAGTTCCTTTGAATACAACATTGTTTCTAATTTTGAGACGATTAGTAATTTTTTCCAATGAATCTCTTGAAGAACCATCTCCCACCAAGTAAAGAATGGCTTTTGGAAATTCTTTTAGAATTTCTGCAAATGCTCGAATTAAGACTTCAACATTCTTGATTTTCGATAATCTGCCAACATAAAGAACCTTAGGTTCACCAAGTAATTTAAGAGGTTGAGCTTTATTTATTTCTGCAATATCAACGCCATTGGGAATAGTAGTTATGCTATCTTCTGAAAAACCCGCAGTTTTTGCTACTTTCTGGGAGAATTCGTTAAAGACGATTACTTGGTTAAACAAGTCCTTTTCTAAATTTAGAATTGATCGTCCTACTGGATTATTTATCTCGGTATAAATCCCTGTATGAATCGCTAAAGTTTGCCTAGTCTGTTTGAGTTTGGCAAAAAAAGGAAAGAGCAAAGCAATATCTATAGGTGGTGAATTGTAGTGAACAACATCAAATTTTTCAGAAGAAAAGGCTTTGGTTGCGGTATAAATCTGAAAAATTACATTCAATGGATTCAAAAAAGTTTGGCATCTATAATCTATCATAATTGGGATTACTTTTACATTTTTTAATTTAGTGAATTCTTCAAGTCTCCCAACAAACTCAAGCTCTCTCTTGGTTTTCACACGCACAAAAAGAGTAATTTCATTACCAAATTCTCCTAACCATTTTGCTATGAAATAACCCACACTTGCTGGACCGCCAATATGTATAGGAAAAATACCACTAAAGGCTACGATTCCGATTTTCATAAAAACACTCAATATCTCAAACTTGACTGGTTTTGGTTGGTCTAAACAAATTCTTTACGGTCACCAGACCAACCCCTTACTTTTTGTATTATACCATTAATAGGGCCATTCAGCTTCTTTGGCATCTCAAAAGAAATCGAACGCTGAGCGATTAAATATTTATGATACATAAAATCAAAAAAAGAAGAAAATGTGAAAGCGATTCTTGTTTTAGAACTAAAAGGCATTAATTCAAATTCGTTAAATAAATTTAATATGAATTTTGGTGAATAAATATATGGGAAATCGTAGCAATTTGCTGATTCTGATTCAAAATATAATCGGTCATAGATTTTCTGGAAGTTTGAAATCATTCCCAAGAATGCGTGATGCCAACCGTTACTTTTTGCGGTGTAGAATGTACTAT
>JBHORG010000062.1:0-3855 GCA_042565955.1 Thermoproteota archaeon
TGCTCTTAGGTATGGTTGGTCATCATGTCAAAGACATTGAGGGTTTAGTGAGCTATCTTGAAACTTTAAAAAGAAGAGTTCAATGTCGTAAAGTATAATAGATACTGAAGAGTTTAAACAGAATTGTCTCAGTTTTCACGGGGACAATATTATGATTGAGGTGAATAGAAATGAAATCAGCACAAACTGTTACGATAAAGTATGTTATTCGTTCCCGATTCGAAGTGGAGGGAGTAGTTGAGAAACCGGATGTGATAGGAGCACTTTTTGGACAAACAGAAGGATTGTTTGGGCCCGAACTCGACCTCCGCCAACTCCAAAAATCGGGTAGAATTGGTAGAATTGAAATCAGTTTAGAATCAAAAAAAGATAAAACTACTGGAAAGATAAACATACCTACAAGTCTTGATAGAGTATCAACAGCTATAATTGCTGCAAGTATTGAAAGCATAAACCGTGTAGGACCATGTAAAGCATCGATTATTTTAAACAAGATAGAGGATATACGCGACGCTAGACGGAGAATCATCGTAGATCGAGCCAAAGAAGTTCTTCAGAAATGGAACGTTGAGACCATGCCTGGCACTGACGAGATTTTCAGAGAAGTCTCAGAAATGTTAAGACTAGCACGAGTCGAAAAATTCGGGCCTGAGGGATTGACTGCAGGACCAGAAATTAACTCTGCAAAGAAGATACTCATTGTGGAAGGACGAGCAGACGTAATCAACCTATTACGAGCTGGAATACAAAACACCATCGCTGTCGAAGGCGCCAAAATCCCACAAAGCATAATTAAGCTGTGCCGTGAACGAGAAGCTACTGCCTTTCTTGATGGCGACCGAGGTGGAGACCTTATTCTTAAAGAACTTCAACAAGTAACTTCAATCAAGTATGTTGCACGAGCACCCCGCGGTAAAGAGGTAGAGGATCTGACTTTCAAAGAGATCGAAAAAGCCCTGAAAGACAGAGTTCTTATAGAAAAGGTCACAGAAAAGGTCACTGTAAAAAAGAAGGAGCGGCGAAAAAAACTAGTCCCAAAGCAAATTGTTGAAACTGCAAAAGGGTTGAGTGGAACGTTAGAAGCTGTGCTTCTTGACAAAGAGATGAAACTAGTAGAACGGCTACCCGTAAGAGAACTTGCAAAGAAACTTCAACAAATGAAAGCTATTGATACTGTAATTTTTGATGGTGTAATAACTCAGAGACTCGTTGATATCGCTGCAGAACGAAATGTCACCTATCTTATAGCAGCCCGAGTTTCAACTGCTATGAAACAACCATTAAAAGTAAAACTGATGACTTTCGAAGAAATCTTAGCTTAGTCCCCCAATTTTTCAAGAAAAATGAATGGTTGTGTGGAGGCCAACCAAGCCTCCTTTACAAAAATTTTACATTATTGATATTTCAGAATCAGAAATCACTACTTACCTTGAAACGTCATTTTTATAATTTCAAAGATGACTCATATAGTTACGTTTTATCACAAAGAACTACTAACTAGAACAGCTGAAACACACTTGATCAAACAATTCTCCAATATACTTTTATCGGTTTTACGATGCAATTATTACACTGCGTCAGTGTGGAAAGGATTAGAAATTTATGAAGATTTTTCGAATAGACCTCAAGAAGGGTTTCGCCAAGGTTATGCCAGAGAGTCTTGATGACCTGTGGCACCTATACAACATAATTCTCAAAAAAGATGAGGTTCACGCTCGCACAACCAGACAAACAAAACCTGATGCTCAATACGCACGACCGACAAAAGCGAAAAGAATTTCCGTTAATCTAGGTGTAATTGTTGAAAAACTGTATTGGGATCGTGTTCTAAACCGGTTAAGGATAACAGGGATCGTATGTAAAGCACCAGAAAAATTAAACATAAAAGGCTCACGACACACGATAAATCTGACGGTAAACAAAACTGTAACCATCATTAAACAGCAGTGGCATAAACACCAACTTGAAAGATTAAAACGGTCAAGCCAAATCACAAGTGTACCTCTTACAATAATCTCGATGGATGACGAGGAATATTGTGTGGCTGTATTGCGTCAATACGGTATTGACGTGAAGATTGGAGAGCGAATTAAGCTTCCCGGAAAGCTCGAGGCAGAAAAAAGGACAAAAGCAAAACAGCTCTTTTTCAAGAGAGCTTTAAACTCTTTGAGGGATACGTGGAGTTCCATTAATAGTCCGATAGTAATTATTGGACCTGGATTCATAAAGGATGATTTTGCTGCTTACGTAAACCGAGAGGCGAAAAATGTTTCAATATCTATTGTTGGCGTAAAGGGGGTAAACAGTGCAGGTCTTTCTGGAATACAAGAGTCTCTTCGCTCTGGTATCCTTTCGAATGTACTACAACATGTGAGAGTCGCTGATGAAGTGAATGCTATGGAAGAATTCTTGGCAAGGCTTGGAAAAGGTAGACAAAATGTAACCTACGGATTCAATCATGTTGAAAAAGCAATAAATTTTGGCGCGGTTGAAAAGCTTCTAGTGGCAGACTCTACGTTAAGGGAGTCTACTGCGGAAAAAAGAAGAACCTTGGAAAAACTTATGAAGGACGTTGAAGATGCACGTGGAGAAATTATGGTTCTTAGCACTGAGCATGAGGCAGGAAGTAAGCTTCTTTCTCTTGGTGGTGTTGCCGCCCTACTCCGGTTTCCGTTATCTTAACCTTTTTTCTCTATTGATAGAATTTTATGCGTCTACGAACTGCAGGGTTCTGGTCAGCAAGGCTCTTCATGGCCTGTTCAAAGGTTTCGTCTGGAGCCAGTTCTTTTTCAATAAAGACTCCGGTCCTTCCAATTTTATCACGACGTAGGAGAGCACGGACCCGGTCCAACACGGTATTAAGGGAGACTCCCAAGAGCTTTGCAACCATTTCCTCTTGCCCCACTACTGCACTCTCTATATGTCCTTTTTCTGTGGGTTCGATGAGCATAAGTCGTTTGTCTACTCCTAATGTTCGTTTTTCTTCCTCGAGTGTGGAAATGGTTGCTTTTCCTCCAAACTTGTAAAAGTCTTTCTCCATTGGACGGAGTTTCACTAATGGAAACGATAAACAAATCTGGTGGTCCAATTCGATGTATCCTTTTAGGGCATAGATTGGTGTAGCTTGTATAATTACTCGATTATTAACCAATAACCCTGATCGTTCAAGCGTTGTTTCTATTATGAATGAAGATGGTGCGTCTGGCAAAAACACGTCGATATCGCTCGTTTCTGAAATGTCACCGCGGGCAATACTTCCATGAACAACAGAACGTAAATAACAATTATTTAATACATTCATTATGGGGATTGCTTTTGTTCTCAATTTCTTCAAAAGTTTCCAGTGCATGGGATCATAGATGACCTCTATACGTTCGGCTCTTTTCATTGGTTTCTTGGACATCTTACTTCACTGGGTTGAGGCAAGCCTTCATCCAATTCATGTAAGACTGCAATCCCTCGACTACTGGAAGTGCCAGAATCTCGGGAACATCGTAGCTGTGAAGTTGTGTCACTCTTTTGGAGAGCATTTTAAACCACTTTTGATGTGACTTCATGATAATTAGTACCTCTTTTTCTTCTTCTATCTTTCCTTGCCACCAGAAGAATGATGAAACAGAATCTATGATATTGGCACATGCGATTAAATGTTCTTCCAATAAGGTCCGTACTATCTTCACGGCTTCTTCCTTACTACTGGCTGTCATAAATACAATCAGGTGGGCCATAATTCTCCCAAAGAGACTATTAGCTGAGTTCTATTTTAAGTGAATTAAAATCTTTTTTTCATATCTCATGAGAACTGGAGAACCAGCAAGTACATTAATAAGGAATATAATGTGTCAGTCATGATTC
>JBHORG010000063.1:0-3808 GCA_042565955.1 Thermoproteota archaeon
CTTCAAATCTTTCTTATCTTTACATCAATGATTTTACCAGTAAAATAAACAAAATATCGCTCTAAGAAACTAAAATGGTATCTAGCAAACTCTCAAACTGTTCGTTAACAACCATAGTCTCTTGGAGCTTAAGGTCAAGTATTTTTTTCTTCCAAAAGCAGTCTCCCAAGACCATCCATCAAATCCATATGTGTTTCAAAACCCAAAGCCTTCTTTATCTTGCCAGGATCACCTACACTATGGATTATGTCTCCTTGTTTAGCTGCCACATAAATCGGCTCTACTTTCAAGTCTTCAAGTTTCAATATCATTCTTGCCAGCTCTTGAACAGAAGTTTCTTTGCCTGAAGAAACATTGAACGTTCCATTGACCTTCTTTGTTATCGCGCACCTTATTGCCTCACAAACATCTTTAACGTGAATAAAGTCTCTAGTCTGTTTGCCGTCACCATAAATCAAAGGTGGTTGTTTTTCGTGCACTCTCTCCACAAATTTTGTGATTACTCCCGCATAAGTACCGGTTTGTCCAAATCCATAAACGTTAAAAAGTCTAAGAATTGTTGCCCTGAGATTGTGAACCTTAATAAAATAATCGACTCCGTACTCTCCAAGGAGCTTGCTAAGCCCATAAGGAGACAATGGTTCAACAGGATGATCTTCAGTCACAACTTTTTGTTGGGGTTTTCCATATACTGCAGCTGTACTAATGTAGACTAAATGGGGTTGGTTACTAAGCTCAGAAATATACTTACATAAAGTGTAAGTGAAAACGGAGTTATTAATCAAGTATTTCTCGGGGTATCCAATTGACTCTTCAACACTTATGTAAGCAGCAGCATGAACTACAACATCAACTTCACCAAGAATGGTTTTCAATTTTGACTCTTGGCTAACCAAAAGAATGCCTGCACTTCTTATTTTTTCAATAGCACGTTTTGAAGACCTCTCCAGACTATCATAGACTATAACTTCCCAACCACGATTGAGTAAATAAAGCGCTAGATTATGCCCAATAAATCCAGCCCCCCCTGTAATGAGTACTTTCATAATAGTTAATCATCTCTCCTGTAGAAACCTATTTGACTCCTTTATTTTTCCTGTCCTTAGTTCTTTAGAACCCTAGCTTTTATTGAGTTTGGATCACTTGGAATCTCAAATATACACAAGCCTGTCAATTGGTTATGCGTTCGCGTTACACAATCGTTATATTCGAGGGAGCAGTCTCTGGCTGGATACGCGGTGTTATTGTTGTCTTCTGAAGCTATATTTGCCCTATCTTGGATCTTTTTCATTGCTGTAGCTTTTGCTTTCTTGTCTGATGGGGTTGAAATGCTCATTCGAACAATAGCCTTTTCCAGAAATGACTTGAAGCTATATGTGTTCAGAAAGCTCTTGAAAAAAAAGGATTTAAGCGATCCAAATTTCACGGTTATAATGCCTGCTTATCGAAACTCTGATGCAGTCGTAAGGTCTGTAAAGAATTTACTCAAACTGGGTATCCCTTCTAAACAGATCCTAGTTGTGGACGATTTTTCTAACGACCATTATGCCACCGCTCGTGAGACCTCAAAACTGGGTGTTAAAGTTATATCAATTGATAGAAACTCAAAGAAAGTTGGAGCGATAAATCTTGGATTAGAAACCGTCAAAACGGATTATGTTGTAATGCTCGATTCGGATTCTTTTGTGGTGTGTAGTTACAAAAGGCTTCAAGAGGCTATGTTTGAAATGCAGATCCTCGGATTAGACGCGATGGCGGGACGAGTCCTTCCGTGCGGTTATTCACCGACCGTTGAACTTGAGCGATTTCCATTATCCGAAAAAAAGAATCGATTACTTCAACTTCAATGGCTAGAATATGATCAAGCGATGCGTTTAGGTCGAGGATCAATGTATTCTTTGAAAAACGTAGAGACAGAGTTTAAAATAAACTACGCAGAAGTCTCTTCAGTTTCTGGTGCATTTGGCATCTTTCGAAGAACAGCCCTATTAAACGCTTTGAAACGATTTGAAGATAGAGAAGAGAGCTTCTTGGGTGAAGATATTGAACGAACCTGGAAACTCTTGGACAATAAAGGCAATGTTGGTTATTCAGACGATATAATAATTCTCACCTCAGCCCCGTTGAGTGTAGTTGGTCACTTTAAACAAAGGGTAATTTGGGCTGAGGGTCTATTTCGGTGTGTCTTTACTGATTTCGGTCGGTCTCTTGTTAAGAGGAAACTGGCTGGAGTATCTTATGCTGTAAGTTTAGTCAGAGACGTATTGCTTCAGCCACTAAGAATCCTATCGATATTTTTGATATTTTCAAACCCAGTAGGTTTTCTTTCAATATTGCTTTTCTATTTTATTATGAACGTACTTCTGACCCGAAAAGTAAGTCAGAACATGTACCTCTCAAACAAGATTCTAATTCTATTGCCTTTCTACAGACTTTACGTTTCTACTATTCCGACCACAATTGGCTATTTACGTGCGTTTTTACACTTGATAAAACTATATGCAAAACCCAAAAGAGTTACGCTTCCCATAAAAATCGCAAACAAATGGGGTGGTATTGAATGAGACACCTACCTTCGAAAAAAATTGCAAGGGTAATCGCTATCTTATTACTCACAATAATTCTTACACCCTTTATACATTCAAGCATCGCTCAAAACAATGAACAAGACCCCCACCTCACAAGAGCGTTGGAATGGGTAACTAAATCAAAAATGATAGTAGAAGATCCCTCTGATCCACTTTACAATACCACTTTCCCTCCAAAAGGAGGTGTGTACTTCTATTATGACCGCAATACAACACAATTTAGTAAAACAATTCATGTCCCTACAGCCGCTGAATACGTGAGACTCTGTTCGGACCTATACCAAGGTGGTTACGAGCCAACAGTTATAGATCGACTGAAAATGGTCGCAGATTTTCTTATGGCATCCACCGCAAAAATTAGCCTTGACGCTACTGCCCTAACTGTCGTGGCCCCAATATGGCGATACTCCCAAGGAGATGGCTGGAACCCAACAAGAGAGGAATATTACACACGAGATATTTTCAATGTAGCCCAAGCCTTAATGCAAGCATACCAAGTAACAAAAAACGAGGAGTATGCATCAAAGGCTATAGAGCTTCTCAACACCGCAGTTAATCTCCAAAAAATGATGGAAAAAAAGGTAATACAAGCCGAACTTCCCGGATGGGCAACAGGAGCATTCCCATGGATACTGTATAACTATGAAGGTGGCTCAAACTATGACGCAACTACCAAAGACCTCGATCTCACCTTAACCGATGTAGCATGGGGTGCTTTGACCCTGGGCTACAATCAAGGTGGAAACAACCAATATCTTCAATGTAGGGACAAATACTTCGGATTTGTCTTAACAGCCTACCAAGGATACCAAAACGTGATTCGTTTTCCTTACCAGTTCATCAGCAATAGGGATTTACCCACAATTTACTTCGCAAACTACGACTCAGTTAACAAGGAATGGGGCCATCTAGCTCCATTTACCACCGATTCAGCCTTTTACCAAATAACTGGTCTTTTAGAAAATGAGAACACCACAATCAAAACATTGGGCAAAAAATTCCTAAATGAAATCTCACTACTACAAGAAGGAGCCTTTTTTGAAGACAGTTATTATACAACCGGAGAGTCGGTAGGTTACGGCAAAGCTATCATAGCAACCGGACAACTTCTGACATTACTAAAGCTGGAACAAAACCAGTCAGGTCAAAACCAAAACATAAATGCACTTTTTTCGCTACAACTAAATGATACAACCAACGCGGACGCCCCACTCTACAAC
>JBHORG010000064.1:0-3807 GCA_042565955.1 Thermoproteota archaeon
CTCCGGAATATTGATCTTGTTTTGAGGAGTTCTAATCTTTATTTATATTTTAGTTGTTGTGTTCTGAAATTATTCTAAGACTTGTGGGAAATGTTTCTTTTTGATAATTTTATTTTTAAACCGAGTTTCGAAGATATAGATCATGGAAAGGTAGATGAACATCCATGCGATGAAAAAGAATTCTCCATAAAACTCATGGAATAGTTTAGCTGGTGAGTCTCCCCCATGAATTCCCAATATATAAATTGTAACAATTCTGAGGATGTTAACAAAAAATGTTCCCGCTGCCCCTAAAGCAACGTAAATTATTTTTCTCTTTTGTGAAATACTAGTGCCCCTGAGGAATAGCATAATCATAAATGAATACAAGAAGAGGCTATGGCTTCCCGCACATGACCATGCAATATATGCTGAATAACTATTAATTCCATTAGAAGCATAAAGTCCGAGAGTGTTGTCGATTCCAGAGAATATGCGAGTCCTGTAGCCTAAAAGATTTAAGATAAATGATACTCCGGATGTTGTAATTGGAACAAGGGCCTGCAGAGCAGTAAAGGTACCGTTAGGATAGAAAGTGTCGATCATATAGAACACGCCAACTCCTCCTATAAAGAAGGAGGAGACTGAGAATGTTTTAATTCCCCGAGCTCCATACAAAAGCCAAATTGATACCACAAAGAATACAGCAAAAAGAATATACTCGAGGGAGAAAGGCCATGAATGTGTTAAATACCATGTATCACCATCGATAATGGGTACACCAACGGCTTTTCCCAATTCCAATATTCCCGATTGTAAACCGAAATGTAGTCCAACCGCATAGGTTGTTGGTAAAAGCAAAATTACCGCAGTTAGTATTGTTTTTTTTGTCCAACCAGCAGTATGTTCTGTTTTGAGTTTTTTCCATCCAAGAGCTGCTTCTAAAAAGAATAACCAGAGAAAAAGGAGGAATGGAGCTCTCCCTTTCCATAAGAAATCAAATGAAACCGGATTTAGGCTGTAAATGATTAATAATGGAACAATAAATGCTGCGAAAAGGAGGGCAGTCTGTGAAAATAAGTAAGGGTATATTCTTGAAAGAAGTCTTTTTAACTGTTCTTTTAAATGGATTATCATGATATCTGTGCCTTACTGAATTTTTAGGATTTTTATGACTATAGAGGATACTATAGTCCATTTGGTAATAAAATAATCATTTGTTATATGAATCTTATCAACTTTTTTCTTTCTGTTCTTTGAACTTGAGAGATACTGAGTTTATGCAAAAACGTTGACCTGTAGGTGTTGACCTATCATTGAATAGATGTCCAAGGTGTCCTCCACACTTTTTACATGTTACCTCTGTTCTGGCCATACCAAATCGGTTATCCGTTTTTTCTTCAATCTTCTCTTTGGATACTAATGCCCAGAAACTGGGCCAGCCTGTGCCTGAATTAAATTTTGTGTCTGAACTAAAAATTTTGTTTCCGCAGCCAGCACATAAATATGTGCCTTTTTTCTTGTTTTTTAGATGTTTTCCGGTAAATGCTGGTTCTGTTCCTTTTTCTCTTAACACATGATATTCTTCCGAGGAGAGAAGTTTCCTCCATTCTTCCTCGGTTTTTATTTGGTTCGTTTTGATAGTTTTTTTCCTCCTAGACATTTTGAGATTATAAAATGCTGAAATGGTTAATGCAACTAATTGTCATACTAATAAAATCTCTGCTGTCCAAGTTAAAAGTAATATTTGTATTTATCAAATAGTAAATTGATCGGATTCAAATATCCGGTATCATTGTGAGGAAAAAATCATAGCCTTCTTTTGTTGGTAGTTGTAAAATTTTTTATAGCGAAGCAGTTCATACACTGGCAAGTGACAAATGGAATCATCTAACTTTTCAGTTCTCTAAACTGATTAGAATGTTTGTCATATTATTGTCTTTTTTATCTTTCTACAATGAAAGAAATTTTTACATCAGCGTTGTATATCACTATTTTGTTGTTATTAACTTTAGCAGTGCATCGCTTAACATGAATTCCTTTGATGTTCTTCACTGTTTTAGCTGCTTCTGTGACAGCGTTTTGAGCTGCTTCACTCCAGCCAATTGGTGAACTTCCAATTAATTCGATAATTTTAACGACAGGCATAATTTCACCTCCCCCATAATCTAAGTAGTTATTAGTTGATTTCAGTTTTTCGATGGTCACACTTATGTTATTCTATTACAGAATTTTTGATGATTTTTTCTAAAACGAAGTATACAGATATTTATTTCTGTTTGAACATTAATTATTTAGCCGGATGACGAAAAGGCATTAGTTTGACGATTTAGGATGAAATCTCAGAGTTACTCTGACGGCATAGCTATTTCGTTTCAAATATCTCTATATTGTAGCATAGTCCAAGCCAGAGCTATACCTGTAAGGGATTGCAGTCCGACAAAACCAAAGTTTAGCGGAAACTGAGTCACGACAAATAGCCAGACCGAAAAGACTATCCACATAACCAATAGCCACATCACTAATATTTTGTTTGAGAGTCGCATTCTTCATCTTTTGTCAACTTGTCTTGATTGAATACAAAAAGGCTGTGAACCTATAATATTGACTCAGAATATTGAGTTTAGAAAACTAGAATATGAGTTTTCGAAAACTTATTAAACTTAAGCGAATCAAATTTAACATTAAAAGTTAATATTATTAACTGGTTCTTCTTCTTTAATTACTTCAAGTAACCCGGATATATATATGCAGTAATACAATATATACATCTATTTCCATGAATGATTTGAAGTGATGAAATATGGATCAACGCAAAATCATGTCTCTTGGAAGATCCTCATTAGTAATTTCTCTGCCTAAACACTGGACAAATCTGAACGAACTAAAACAAGGTGATGTTGTTTCTTTAGCTATTCAACGTGACCGTTCTTTGGCTGTTTTCCCCGGGACAGGTGGTAAAAAGGGTACTAACGAAATAACTCTATATATAGATCCAAGTGAAAAAGCCAAAGCAATTAAGAGGAATATTATTGCATGTTACCTAAATGGATATTCCAGTATCAAGCTTTTTTCAAAGGATATCTTCCCCGTTTTTCAGCAGAAAGCCATCCGTAATATTGTAAGGATACTTTACATGAGAATCATGAAGTGCGATGCCAAAAGCATGCATATAATAACACTTATGGACGAAACTCAAGCCTCAATTACTTCAGGAATACAACGGATGCACATTCTTTCGACTTCATTGGTTCAAGATGTGTTAGCTTCATTGAAGACTCAAGATCCTTTGTTAGCAAAGACAGCTTTTCAATTGGATGATGATGTAGATCACTTCTCTTTTTTCATGCTTCGCCTAGTCAAACGAGCAGTCATGGATCCCGGTTTGGCAAATAAGTTGAATATAGAGATTAGCGACTGTCTTGATTATCAAACTTTTGTCCACCGAATAGAACAAGTCGCCGATTATGCCACCAAAATAGCAAAAAACTTGGTGCTGCTAAATACGGAAAAACTAAGAATCTCTGAATCACTGATTAACCTAATGGTAACCGCAGGTAAGAATGCAAATGTACTTTATGACAATGCAGTCCAAGCTTTTCTTTCGAATAACGCTGAAATTGCTAAAGGAATAATTGAACGCGCAAAATTCATAGAAAAGTCGGATAAAGAAATTGCAACTTGGGCTTTCCTATATGAAAAAAGAAATCCAGTCTTAATTTGTGCTACTTGTTCCATACGTGAAAGTATAAAGAGAATAGCGGAAATTGGACGTGAGATCGCACTTTATACTATTCATCGTTCTTTTAAGCCAAAATAGAGTTTTGT
>JBHORG010000065.1:0-3792 GCA_042565955.1 Thermoproteota archaeon
TCGAAAGGAATTTATCTGGATCAATAGAAGTTTTCGTTAAATTTCTTTCAATTTTCCAAATTAATCGACGATGCCAAATCCATCTTCTAAAGCCCTTATACCATTGTATCAATGGACGCTTGACAATTAATAAGGCAATAAAAAACATAGTAGATATGAGAATAATGCCTAGGTTAGTCATTTTTTCTCCCTTATCCTGAAGAGATTAATCCTGTCGTTAAAAAGGGCAATTTCAAATTGAATAATAATTCAATAACCGTTATACTAAACGGGAAAATGGTTGGATATGAGATTGAAATTTTATCTAGCCAATCAACTCCAAATAATATTTCCTTTTTCATTTTTTCAAATCGGAATTTTTTTCTCTGATGTTTACCTAAAGTTTTTTTATTAGCTTGAACTTGAACACAATCAGGATAAAGTGTTAAAATTTTGAAGTTCCAAGTTACCACAACAAAAACCCTAACTTTAATGGCTATAATGGCAGCCCTGTCAAACATTCTATCTACACCACCTTTTGTAATTCCTATCCCTATTGGGTCCTTGAATTCAAGTATACATCTGACCCAATTACCCATTCTTATCAGCGGTATCCTCGCTGGACCGTGGATAGGTCTGATAACTGGTGCTATAGGGGGATTATACATGAGCTTTTCAGTTGAAATTCCATTTATTGTGGGTGGATTAGCGATTTTTGGATTAGCTTCCGGTTTCTTTGCTAATAAATTAGGACTCAGACCCATATTCTCAGGAATTCTAGCGTGGTGTATACAAGCTCCTTACGTTTTTGTTACCGATTACATCTGGTTCATTTATTCTAGAGGAATGCCTTCCCCAGTAGCTCTCTCTACAGTTACAATTATCCTGATAACACTCACAGTTGAAGCCCTAATTGCTTCAGGATTAACTGCAATTATCATTCCCTATCTACAGAATCTCAAAACAATATGATGCAAGTATACAAAGAAAGCTTTGTGGTCGGATATGTCTGGGTGTTTTTAGAGAATGCGTTTGGAAGTGAATAGGCCGGCGGGAGAATTGACGTAAATACATACGTACGTACGTGCACGGGCGTATGAGATTACATGGGTTTTTGGGGCTAATATTTAGCTTTCACTCTTAGAGTCCCAAGTTGATTTCCAGTATAAGCCATATGCCGACAAGGAGTATTACAAGACCAGCCAATATTTCCATATGTTTCTCTATTCTGTGAAGTTTTGTAACATACTGAATTGTTTTGAGCGCAATTGATGTTAAAATCACCATCATTCCAATCGTGGCAATAGCATAAGAAAGCATAACTAATAGGGTTGTGCTTAACCCGTAAGGAACAGCGGCAATTAAAACAGGAATTAGAGTGAAACAAGGCGATATACCTACTATAGTAACAATCCAAGCACCCCAACCCACCTTGGAATTTTCACCGGAAATCATATGTTTTTGTTCAGAATGGCCGTTTTCATGGAAATGGTTTACTTGGTTATGACCATGAGAATGGAAATGGCCTCCTTTTTTTCGTTTCCAAGAGACAAATGCATAAATTGAACCAAAAGCAATAAGCAACAATCCTGATATCTGCTGGGCTGAGTTAGCGATGAGCTGCGAAAGTGCTGCACTGGCTATTAGAGCGACTACTCCAATACCCATGGAGACTGAGATGTGAATTACTCCTGCAATCAAAGTGACTCCAGCCATTTTCTTCAGCGTCCAATTGTGTGTTCGTCCAATCATTGCTAAAGGAATCTCGTGGTCTGGAACCAACGTGTGAAGAATTGCAGATATAGCAGCAGAAACCATTAGAACTAAGGTGGGATCCATAACATCACCCTCAATGTTTCCTCTCATCATCGATGGGCAATTATGTAAATGTTTCTAGTTACAAAATTGCCTTCGAAACAATATGACACTATCGTAACAAAACTCACTTGATACCCAAAAAAGGGAGTTATTTGGTAGAAAAATGTCTAACTTTCGTTTTATTATCTACTACCAACTTTTACTAATTGGATCAGAACATCCTTCTCCTTAAAGAAAATCTTCAGCGAACTTGAATCAGAATAATAATAACCCATTTCTGCTCTAATTTGTGTCACTCGAAATTAATTAGAGTCGTCAACCAATAAATTCTGTTATTAATAGAAACTCATAAGTTACCATAACTGGAATACGATTAGTAGTGTCGAATGTGAAAAAGTTCCTGTTTGCCTCCATTCTGCTCTTGAATATATGCTCAACGTTTGTTGTATTTGCTTATTTTCAGACAGGAACACAAACCGATTACTCCATAGAACTTAGAGGATTCACATGGGACCATTCAACAATAAATGTTAACATTCTTCCACAGGAGAATGAAACATGGTGGAAGTCTTCCTATCTCAATTCATCACTTCACGGAATAGCCCAGTGGAACGACGCAATCCAAGAATTCGCCTCCAACCACCCAGATTTTTCTTACCTCTCAAGTGTCCATCTGGTTCCAACAATATCTCATGAAGTAGTTTCTGGTTTCGACATTTACGTCGAGTGGAAAGCTGAGTGTATGAATGAAGCAACAATCGGGCAATCTCGAGCGACAACAAAATCACCATGTATCGTAGAAAATAACATAGTAAGCCTTTCGGCAAAAGCTCCAAGCGGTCATGTCATGACAGAAGTAGACATGCAAAACATTATTGTCCACGAAATAGGGCACACATTTGGGTTGTCTCACACAAACTATTCTATCGATGTCATGTACCCCACTGTCTATTATAAAGGAACTGTTAAACAACTCTCTTCGCTTGATCTTTATGCTCTCTCCCAGATTTTTGAATGGATGACAAACTCTACCCAGTTCAATTCTCAGATTATTTGCCCTGAAGAGTCTGTGTTAACTATGCCCTCAAGCATAACTTATAGTCTCTTTCAGATAGCCGCTGAAAATCTTCCAATCTCTTCTCAGAACCTCAACGAATATATCATCGGGTTGTTTACGCTCCCAGAAACTCTGCCAGTTATCATAGTTACATTCACTCTGATTGTGGATAATGTGTTAATCCTAAAGAGGAAGAAGTTAAAATTAACCCGTGAAAAAGTGTGATTCGTAATATGTAGGGGTAACGAATTACATTGCTTATTCTAGTGATTGGGTGAATATGTGGAACACAAGGATTCTTGGACTTATATTTCTGGTAACTGTGTTTTCTGACATTCTTGTTGATAATAAAGCTACTATTAGGTTTAGGTCCAAACTCAAACTTGTTATTAACTTAATATTGGTTTTTCAAATTGATATGGCGAAGACGAAATATGTTCCCTATGGAATTATGTATTGATTAGTGGTTAGAATTATAGGTGGTTGATACTTTTGCGTTCTCGTAATTTGGATAATAAAATCTGGAAAGTTTACTTACCACCTTGAATAAATACCTACTAGCAGAATAGATTTAATGAACTAGTTTAACTCGGCTCATAATTAATACCTATAGGAGACAATAGATTTTAGTAATTAAACAATGCCCTATTTGTAAGCGAAACGTCAGTTTGACCCAGTTGCAGTGGGACTTGGGGACGAAACTGCCGAGGGATTGCCCTTGGTGTAATAAAACCATAAAGAAAAAAGAAGATAAAACCAGAGAATATTTACGTGAGGAATCGAAACCCAAGTTTCATTCTTGGCTTCAAAAAGGTGCCTAAACTAAAAAAGTAGAAATCATATCAGAATTCAGTTACTATGTCTTGGGATTTATTCCTGCAGACGTTATGCACCAAAAAAGGGTGTCTGGTTTAGCAGATTGATTGATGAACAAATAA
>JBHORG010000066.1:0-3524 GCA_042565955.1 Thermoproteota archaeon
ACAGAAAATCGGCAAGCTACTCGCCGAATTCATCGGATACGACGTAACATCACCCAAGTCCGGAGGCAGAATCGACGAGACAGAGCACCCATTCACAACAGGATACTATGATGATGTCCGAATCACGACTCATTATTACCCTAACAGGTTC
The DNA here is from genome assembly GCA_042565955.1 of Thermoproteota archaeon. GTDB lineage: Archaea > Thermoproteota > Bathyarchaeia > Bathyarchaeales > Bathyarchaeaceae > Bathyarchaeum. The sequence continues at coordinate 152 of JBHORG010000066.1, forward strand.
GCATCTTCCATCTTTTCCATCATGCATGAAGGCGGTCATGCCATCTACGAACAGAACCTGAAAAGGGAATGGATGTTCCAGCCAGTAGGAGAAGCTTGCTCCATGGGATTCCATGAATCCCAGTCCCGTTTCGTAGAGAACATTATTGGAAAGTCCGGAGGATTTTGGAGTTATTTCTTGCCTACATTGAAAAAGATGACAGGAAACGTGTTTTCTGATCTTACTTTGAATAAGTTTGTTCATGCAATTAACCATGTTAAGCCGTCAAAGATTCGAATTGAAGCAGATGAGGTCACGTATGGTCTCCATGTAATAATTCGGTTCAACCTTGAAAGAGACCTGTTCGCAGAAAAAATAACAATCGATGAGCTTCCGCAGGTCTGGAACGAAAACTACAGAAAGTATCTAGGCGTAAGTGTGGAAAATGACTCTGAAGGCGTGATGCAGGACACTCATTGGGCAAGCGGATTATACGGCTACTTTCCAAGCTATGCTCTAGGAAACATCTACAGTGGCCAATTGCTATCTAGTTTGGAAAATGATCTTCATGACTGGCGAAGCCAGATAGCTATGGGCAACTTCAGAAACATGAAACATTGGTTGGTCAAGAATGTCCACGATTATGGAAATCTTTACAGCCCGCCTGACCTCATCAAGATAATCACTGGAAAAGAACTCAGCGTAAACCCACACCTCAATTACTTAAACGAAAAATATTCTAGGCTTTATGAGTTCTAGCAAAATCCATCAATCAAAAACCCATTTTTAAGGGTAATCAAGATTTTATTTTTCCTCTGCCTAAGGGAATGAAACGTTGTATCTCTTCTAGGGGAATCGCCGTGATACTTCTTTTCAGATCTTCAGAAACTTTAGTAGACAACAGATGTCGAACCTTTTTCGCAATCTGGCTGCTTTTTTGTGTTCCCTGAATAATCTCTACGAACGCATCCGTCTGACTCACAATAGCATCTACAGGGCCCCCAACAACCGTAAGTGTCTCATCATCAGTTTTTACTCCGATGGCAATATTCATGGGAACACTACGAACAAAATTCTTAGTTCCACGAATCATAAATGAGCCTTTCGGCAGGGATTGCCCAGAGGGAGGAGATTTACTCACCTGCTCGGGATAAATCCAATAAACGTTTATTGTACTAAACAGTTCCTTCCAAGCTCTAGAATAGGAAGCTGCAAGCTGTGCTGCTTCATTGATTGTTTGCTCGGGCACAGTTTTTCCTTCTGTTTTTACCAAAACAAAGGGTGCTCCCACAATTTCGGCATGAAAAACAATGTCATGAGGCTCCATTTGTTTTTTTACAAGAATCTCATTTGTTGTTGCATCTCTACCTCCAATTACAAGAAAACCATCAGAGGAATAAACCCACCTGAATTTCTCAAACCACTCCTTCTTACTTCTCTTTAGAAGGGGTTGCTGTTTATCTTTTACTTTTATAACCTGCTTTTTTGCTTCTTCGATTTTGGAACAGAAAAGAAGCGGAAAAAGTTGGGATCAAATAAGTGCAACTATCGAGATGGGAAAGAAAGCGGAAAATCATCCGGACGTTTATTTTCACTCTTTAGAATCCACAAACCAAGTTCTTTGTGTTTCAGTTGAAGACAAAGTTTTCTCTCTAAGTATTCGTAATTCTATACAAGCCAATGCAGACAAGTACTACTCTAAATCTAAGAAAGCTGAAAAGAAACTCCGTGGAGCTGAGAATCAACTTGAGGATACTAAAACCAAAATCGAAGAAGCAAAAAAGCAGGTTATAAAAGTAAAAGATAAACAGCAACCCCTTCTAAAGAGAAGTAAGAAGGAGTGGTTTGAGAAATTCAGGTGGGTTTATTCCTCTGATGGTTTTCTTGTAATTGGAGGTAGAGATGCAACAACAAATGAGATTCTTGTAAAAAAACAAATGGAGCCTCATGACATTGTTTTTCATGCCGAAATTGTGGGAGCACCCTTTGTTTTGGTAAAAACAGAAGGAAAAACTGTGCCCGAGCAAACAATCAATGAAGCAGCACAGCTTGCAGCTTCCTATTCTAGAGCTTGGAAGGAACTGTTTAGTACAATAAACGTTTATTGGATTTATCCCGAGCAGGTGAGTAAATCTCCTCCCTCTGGGCAATCCCTGCCGAAAGGCTCATTTATGATTCGTGGAACTAAGAATTTTGTTCGTAGTGTTCCCATGAATATTGCCATCGGAGTAAAAACTGATGATGAGACACTTACGGTTGTTGGGGGCCCTGTAGATGCTATTGTGAGTCAGACGGATGCGTTCGTAGAGATTATTCAGGGAACACAAAAAAGCAGCCAGATTGCGAAAAAGGTTCGACATCTGTTGTCTACTAAAGTTTCTGAAGATCTGAAAAGAAGTATCACGGCGATTCCCCTAGAAGAGATACAACGTTTCATTCCCTTAGGCAGAGGAAAAATAAAATCTTGATTACCCTTAAAAATGGGTTTTTGATTGATGGATTTTGCTAGAACTCATAAAGCCTAGAATATTTTTCGTTTAAGTAATTGAGGTGTGGGTTTACGCTGAGTTCTTTTCCAGTGATTATCTTGATGAGGTCAGGCGGGCTGTAAAGATTTCCATAATCGTGGACATTCTTGACCAACCAATGTTTCATGTTTCTGAAGTTGCCCATAGCTATCTGGCTTCGCCAGTCATGAAGATCATTTTCCAAACTAGATAGCAATTGGCCACTGTAGATGTTTCCTAGAGCATAGCTTGGAAAGTAGCCGTATAATCCGCTTGCCCAATGAGTGTCCTGCATCACGCCTTCAGAGTCATTTTCCACACTTACGCCTAGATACTTTCTGTAGTTTTCGTTCCAGACCTGCGGAAGCTCATCGATTGTTATTTTTTCTGCGAACAGGTCTCTTTCAAGGTTGAACCGAATTATTACATGGAGACCATACGTGACCTCATCTGCTTCAATTCGAATCTTTGACGGCTTAACATGGTTAATTGCATGAACAAACTTATTCAAAGTAAGATCAGAAAACACGTTTCCTGTCATCTTTTTCAATGTAGGCAAGAAATAACTCCAAAATCCTCCGGACTTTCCAATAATGTTCTCTACGAAACGGGACTGGGATTCATGGAATCCCATGGAGCAAGCTTCTCCTACTGGCTGGAACATCCATTCCCTTTTCAGGTTCTGTTCGTAGATGGCATGACCGCCTTCATGCATGATGGAAAAGATGGAAGATGCGAACCTGTTAGGGTAATAATGAGTCGTGATTCGGACATCATCATAGTATCCTGTTGTGAATGGGTGCTCTGTCTCGTCGATTCTGCCTCCGGACTTGGGTGATGTTACGTCGTATCCGATGAATTCGGCGAGTAGCTTGCCGATTTTCTGT
>JBHORG010000067.1:0-3399 GCA_042565955.1 Thermoproteota archaeon
ATACCTTTTATGAAATAGGGACTTGTTCATATGGTGGTAGGGTTAAAGTTTAACCCTCAAACCCAAACTTTTAGTTTTGTTTGTTGTTTGTGGTTGTAGAAAGGGTGCTAAACTTTTTGGCCAAGTTTGTAGAGTTTGATACCAACGACTATTTGCCAAATACCACCAAGATTTAATCCAAACAGCACAAGTATTGTTAATGGTTCAAACAAGACTCCGATTGCACCTAAGAGAGTTAGGGTGCCTGAAAGCATAACCAAGTAACTAACACCCTTGCTAAAAACTCCTTTCAACATAACCAAACCTATAATGATAGAAGATGCTCCAAGTAACATCAAAGCTATGTTTGCGAAAACATTACTTAATTCAATGGAATGTTCAGCTGATACCAGATATGCTACTTTCATAGCCTCACTAGTTGTAGCCTGGTAACTACCACTTATTGGAAGGAGAGATATTATTTGAGTGCGAGATACAAGGAACGAGATTACCGCTACCAACCACATGGCGGTTGCCATCAACATGTGAGTTTTTTTGGCATTCTTCAGACCAACATAGAGTCCCAGCACCCCAGGCATCAGAAGTAACTCTCCAAAGGCAGCTAAAGCATAGAGTGAAACAGGAGGTACAGGATTATCGAGAATCATTTCTGGGGTTAGTGTTGGAGATGTTTGTAAAATTAATAGAGCAAGAAAGAATAGAAATACAATCAATCCAGCGGCAAACAAGGAAAGTCCGCCCGCTTTAAAAACTCCTTTCCAAGATTGATCTATACTCATTTTAAAATCACTTTTCAACTATTTACAAATAAGAAGTATTTAACGCAAGCGGATAGCAAATTTTGTTCTCAAACTGCCAATCATTTGAAGGGTATATGATTAGACATACTAACAAAGTCACGAATTTGATTTTTTATTTCTTCTTCATGACCCACGATTAGATGCCCATCGGTATGTCAAAACAGGACACAAAAAGTAAAGTGTGATTAATGGATAAGAGTGTGGCGAGGAATTAGTTCATGAATCCTGTTATCGAGAATATGAAAAAGAGGCATTCGGTCAGGCTCTTTGAACAGAAACCAATCCCAAAAAGCATCATCAACATGATTATTGAGGCTGGCAATCTAGCACCCTCAACAGGAAATACGAAGGAAGTAGAAGAAGGAGGCCAAAAGAAGAACATTATTGATTATCAACCTTGGCGATTTGTTGTTGTCGAAGACCCAGAGTTCATGCAAATACTCTTTCAGACAATCGAGCCAATACGGTCAAATTTCTATGAAGGATTGAAAGAATCTGTTCCTGAAATGTACGACCAAGCAATGATGCTAACCGAGGTGATGGAGGAACCCAAAGACTTGGTTTTCTATTCTGCACCTGTCATCATCTATGTTATAGGTCCAACCAGTAACTCTTTGGGTTGCGCGATGGTGTGTGAGAACATCATGCTTGCTGCGGTTTCTTTTGGTCTTGGAAGTTGTTATGTGGGATTCGGTGCAATGGTTAAGAGTAATGCTGAGGTTGTAAAAGCCCTTGATCTAAAAGGTAAAGAACGAATTTACGGACCTATTGTACTTGGATATCCAAAGGTCAACCCAAGTGAGAAACAAGTTAGAATTCTAGAAGAATTACGGTCGAAGAAAAAAGAACCCCAAATAAAATGGATCTAGAGTAAATCGATATATTGCTTTGGATTTGGGGTTATAATTTAACCCCACCACCATATGAACAAGTCCCTATTTCATAAAAGGTATCTATTTTTGTTTTTTTAGCGCTTCTGCCAGTTTTTCCAGTCCAGCATAGATTGCTCCTCCTCCGACAATTCCACCTACCATTATCAAAACACCTGCAACCAAAATCGCAATTTCAATATCCATTTAATCACCACCTACAAGTAAATATCAATTAAACATAGCACGGATGTTTTCAAGTTATATTAAAAATGATTGCATTTTTTTTGGGTTTGGGGTTAAATTTTAACCCAAACCCAAACTTACTCTTGTCTACGTGTATACGTATTCTTTCTCCCTTGTTCTTACTCCTATTCGCTTTCTTGCTCTCTCCTACCTACCCTCACGTATGAAACCCAAACACACGAGAAAAAACTAATGCTTCCAGAGATTTGCGTATGCATTTATGCGCCTTTTTTTTGCCATGGATGCCCGTAGGGTTTCGAATCTATGAGTGGATATTCTCTCGTTTCATCTTCTTCTTTATTTATTGTTTTATTGCAATAAGGGCAGTCCTTTGGTAGTTCCGCACCCAAGTCCCACTGAGACTGGGTGAGGCTAACGTTCTTCTTACATTTTGGACATTGTTTATTTACCAAAATTCTATTACCACTTGTTAAATTATACGCCTAGCTAACCGAACTCGTTAAACATATTATGGGCTATTATGTATTTATTTACATCGATTAAGGCACGTGCATTATTATAAAAATCCCAGTAAGTGCGCGCTTAGATTCCTACCAAATTGCAGCAAGCAACACAAGTGTCAAAATAAACCCCACTATCAATCCAAAGGATGTGAAATGCTCGTGCCCATGCTCATGGGCTATTGGAATCAGTTCATCCATAGTGATAAACACCATTACTCCTGCTGCAAAGGACAATGCAAAGGGCGTGAGCTCAGGCAAAGTGGTGAGAAATACTGTCGCAATTACCGCTCCAATAGGTTCTGTTAATCCTGAAAGCAACGCTACGCGAAATGCATTCCATCTTGTAGCTCCACTCATACGAAGTGGCAATGCTATTGCTATACCCTCTGGTATGTTATGGAGCGCAATTGCAATAGTAATTATCAAACCGATTTCTGGGGCATATGAATAACCTGAAGCAACAGCAATTCCCTCTGGAAGATTATGAAGAGAGATTCCTATGGCCATTAATGTTCCAGTCCTAAGCATTTTTGATTTGATAACTCCCTTTTCACTTACGATGTGCTTGTGAGGTAAAAGAAAGTCTAATATGAAAAGCAGAAGTGAACCTGCTATAAAACCCACGGCTGCCGGGAATAATCCTGAGATCCTTAAGGAATCAAAGAGAAGCTCCATAAAGGATATCATTATCATCAAGCCAGCAGCCAATCCAATTAAGAATACAAACAGCTTTTCTCCAGGTTTTCGAACAAGAACTACAAGGCCCCCTAAGCCCGTACCCAAGCCTGCAAGGACACTCAATAAAACTATGCTCAACAGGTCAATACTCATTGGCCCCACTTCTGATTATTCAAGTCACTTGGCGTTTATTTTTTTTTGGTTAAAATTTAACCTTTTTTCAAACATACTTGGTCTTTCTATATAAATTTCTTCGATAGAGTTAGTGTTCTATAGTTTAATTTGAAATAGCACAGTTCGTCCAGAAAAAATAGTCAAAAAGAATGCTGCAATAGCCGAAGT
>JBHORG010000068.1:0-3355 GCA_042565955.1 Thermoproteota archaeon
TTGTAATAGAATGTCAATGCTTCCTTCTGAGCGTATTCATTCGGAACGGAGATCTTGTATGTCGAAACCAAATCTTCAGTTCTACAGCAGGAACAACAACAATATCCGATATTGTAAAATCTTTAGAATCTGGGAAAACTGTTATTATTGACACATCAAGACTGATGACTCAGGCTGAACTTCTGATTGGCAGCATGATAGCGGGAAACACATTTTGGAGATATCAAAAATACAAATCTGAAGGCGTACTTGAAGATAAGCCGATTGTTTCGGTAGTAATTGAAGAAGCACCTAGAGTTCTTGGTTCAGACAGCTTACAATCAGGAGATAATATCTATAGTACAATTGCTAAAGAGGGAAGAAAGTTCAAGATTGGACTTATTGCCATTACCCAGCTGACTAGCGTAATTCCTAAAGAGATCTTGGCTAATCTTAATACTAAGATTATTCTTGGGAATGAGATGGCAACTGAAAGGAGAGCAGTAATAGAAAGTGCATGTCAGGACCTTTCAAGTGATGATCAAGCAATTTCCAGTCTAGATATTGGTGAAGCTATAGTAAGTAGTACATTTACAAAATTTGCTGTACCCGTTCATTTCCCTAAATTTGATGATTTAATAAACTTGGATGCAAAAGAGAAAAAACCGGAGAAGATTATTTTTAGGTAGGTTGAATATGTTCAAGTTTGCGCACCTTGCTGATATTCATCTTGGGGCAAACCGCCATCCCATTTTAGAAACAATGGAAACAGAGAAATTCAACCAAGCCATGAACAAATGCATTGAAGAAAAAGTTGATTTCATACTAATTTGCGGAGACCTCTTCCACATTGGTATTCCAGATATGAGTGTTTTAAAGAATTGTGTTACAAAACTAAAAGAGGTATATGATCAAGGAATTCCAGTCTATGTAATTTTTGGAAGCCATGACTATTCTCCAAACGCAGATTCAATAGTGAACATCCTTGAAAGTGCCGGTCTAATAACTAATGTTTCCAAGGGGAGAGATATTGGGAACGGAAAGCTTGGTTTGGAATTTCTGAAAGATCAAAAGACAGGTGCAAAACTCGTTGGCATCAATGCTCGCAAGGGAGGTGTAGATAAAGTCTACTATGAGAAATTGGACCGAGAAAGTTTAGAGAAAGAAAAAGGATTCAAAATCTTTTGTTTGCATTCAGGTCTTTCTGAATTCAAACCTGCTCATATGGCATCCATGGACACGTTACCTATATCATATCTACCAAAAGGATTCGACTATTACGCTGGAGGACATATTCACGAGAGAATAGAAGAGCAGCTTCCCGGATACGCAAGAATTGTATTTCCAGGACCTATATTCAGTGGTTATCCTCGAGATCTAGAACGTACAGCAAAAGGTGAAATAAGGGGATTCTACATTGTCAGTTTTAAAGAGCAAATTGAGGCTCTTGAATTTATAGAATTGTTTGGTCCAGAGAAGCTCAAGTATATTGAAATTGATGTTTCTGGAAAAAATTCAACTAAGGCGAATAGTGAAATTGAAGATCAATTAAAACAGATTAATGTTAGGGACAAGGTTGTCCTTTTAAAGATTAGGGGTGTACTTGAGGGTGGTAAAACATCGGAAATTAGGGCTCAATATTACAAGAAGTTGTTAATCGAAAATGGTGCTGTTTTTGTTGATGTTAATCGCTATGGATTATCTTCAAAGGCATATACGGCCATTAGAGTTTCTGGAGAAGATAGGTTTTCGATTGAGAAAAAGCTATTTCGAGAAAATATTGGAGCTGTGAATGTTTCATTCCAGAGTTTGAAAGGGGAAGAAGGCTCAAAAGTTGCTGAGACACTTCTTGACGTGTTAAAAATTGATGTTAATCTAAATGAAAGTAAGAAGGATTACATGTCTAGGTTCATGGATGCAGCTATTGAATTATTCGGGTTAAAGGAGGTTCTCTTTTGATTCTTAATTCTTTGTATTTGAAAAACATTCGTAGCTATGAAGATCTGGAATTAGACTTCAAAACAGGAACCTCGCTTTTTGAGGGAGACATTGGATCGGGCAAGTCTACAATTTTAATGGCTATCGAGTTTTCCCTTTTCGGTTTAGGTAATATTCGCGGTAATTCTTTGCTGAAAGCAGGGAAGAATGAAGGTATTGTCAGATTAAATTTTACTGTGGATGGTCAAGAGTATGAAATTCAACGAAAGCTTGTACGAACTGGAAAGTGTGTTTCACAGGCTAGAGATAGTTGTTATGTTATAACAGCTGATGGAAAGCTGCCGTTGTCTCCATCTGAGCTTAAGCAAAAAGTTTTGGAGATATTGAATTTTAACGAGCCGCCTAATCCAAGGGCGAAGAGTGTTATTTTCACTTATGCAGTTTTTACTCCTCAAGAAGAAATGAAATCGATTATAAGTGATAAAGTTGAACAACGACTGCAAACATTGAGGAAAGCATTCAGAATAGAAGATTATAAGATTGCAGGTGATAATGCTTTTACTCTCTACAAGGAGATTGAAAAGAGAGCAGAAAGATTGGATGGAGCTGCAACTGGAATCGAAGAAGATAAAGATCAGATGACAAATCTACAGGCATATTTAGTAGAAGAGAAAATGAAAATAAAACCCCTTGACGAAAAAAACAACAAGAGACAAAAGAGAGGAAAAAAATCCAAAAAGAGCTTGAAGAAAATAGGAAATTAAGGTTAGAATTAACAGAAGTAGCTGGTAAAATACCTACTATCCAAAAACATATTGCAAAGAACCAAAAGGAGATTGAGAGACTAAAAACTACTATTGAAAAAAAAGAGAAATCAATTGCTAAACTAACTCCCGATATCGATGCACTTGAAAATCTTAAGAAACCGACAGATAAAACAGTCGATGAGATTGAATCTGAGATAAAAGCTATTGAAAGTGATAACAAAACGTTCCAAAAGCAAAAAGGAGCATTAGAAAGCAAGGTAGCAGAATACACAAAAGTTAAAGAGAATAAAATTTGCCCTACATGTGATACGCCAGCTAACCCCGAAGATTTCATAGAAAAAATAAATACTAAACAATCCGAGCTTAACCAATTAAATTCTAAATTGGAATTTCTAGGAAAAAAGACGAATCAAGCTAATCATCTTTTAAGTAGCCTTAGAAAATATGGGAACGCAATTGCACAACTAGATGGTCTTAGAAAACAGTTCGGAATGTACGAGGAATCAATCAAGCAGTCTAACGAACAAATTGGAAAGTTAATTCAACAGATCAAAGAAGATCAAGATTTTGTGAATGAAGCCAAGGAAAAACATGAACAATTAAAGGAACTCGAGGATTTTATCAAAAACTTAGAGAAGCAAGACCAAAGAAAGGAATCCATTATTATTAGC
>JBHORG010000069.1:0-3245 GCA_042565955.1 Thermoproteota archaeon
CTCCCAACTGGAAACAAAACGGTAAGCCCTTTCAAGTCAATAAGGAAATACAAAAAAAGTTTGTAGACCGATTAAAGCCAATATCCGCGCCACAAAAAGCAGTGATAAGAAAGCCTCTTCTGTTAAGAATATTAGAAAAATTCGCTCCACCAACAACACACAGCGAAACAGTCAAAGTAACCAACTGGAACGACAAAGAACAAGAGAGTTGGGAAGCGGAGGAAGAAAACGACTGGAACGAATTCCTAACAACTGAGGAAGAATGGCAGTAAGGAGGTGAAAAAATGAAGAAAATTAATGGTATTTCATTGGGAAACTCGACAAAAAGTAGAGCTTTCGGGAGATATTTAATCAATTGATTAAATTTTAACTCTATCGACCTCTTCTTTTAAATGAGTGGAGAAAATAATAACCATCCTCCAATGATTATTTCAAATAGCATCGCAAACAAAGCGCCAATAATTTCCCCTTTGAAGTTAGGTTTTACAAGTTTTATTCCAGTTCCAAAGCCAACAAGAATGCTAGCAACTATTCCTAACCATCCAATGATTTGAGGTATAACATCAGATGTAACTATAATGATTGAAAAAGCGAGTGTGCCAATAGACCAACAAATCATCGCAAATTTGAATCTAATGTCTTTTGTTTTGAATATGGTATGCGCTAAATCACTTAACGAATTTTTTTCAGCTCCATTAGAATCTGAGTATTGCTTTGAAATGTTGATGAGTTTCCAATAGTTTGGCTCATTAATATATTGAATCAAACCTTCTCCTATTCGAAAGATAAGTAAAATGATTCCAAGCAATATGCAATACGGACTAGAAATGATGAACAGCAAAATAGTGAGTAAAATGACGCAACCATGTTCTACAAGCGCTAAACCTATACCTATTTTGAATTTTTTGGGCTTTTTGTTAATCTTTTTCAGGTCAGCATCTGGGTCATAATCATCCTTTTCCATTAAATAACCAAATGCTCCCATTACTACGTTTAAAACTAAAATAAACAGATAAAGAAAACCTGATAAGATCATCTCGATCATTTTTTTACCACTTTTCCAGAAATTAATTTGATGTTCGACATTTGTTTTACTTAAAATATAAGATTTAGGTTATAGATCAAATTTAATCTTCCAAAAAATTGAATTAAAGCTTAAATGAAAAAAATAACCACTTAGGTTTAGCTAGGTATTGAACAATTATGGCCGATCATAATTCCAATCTCACTTTTCTTGGAATAATCCCAAAATGCCCTTTCTATAGACCCGTCCGTCTTTTAATTATTTTAGTTATGATTGCCATGGGAACTTGGGGAATTTCTTTTCTAAACATATGGGCATCTGTATCATACTTCATATATTCTATCCTAGTTTTCGGTTTGATATTACCTTTAACGATTTGTAAATTCTGTTTTTATAAAACAAAGAATAGCATCCAATTTTCTATAAACAAATGGAGAGAATTATACTTGAGCAAGTGGGTAAGTCAAGGGAAAATAGTTCGAATTTTTATGGGAATCATTTGGTTGTTACCAATGGTTTTAATATTCATTTCATTCTTTTTGAATTTCTCAATATTTGCTTTAATATCCTTAATTGGTTGTATATTGGTGCTGGGAGGAAACGTGATTTATATGAATCATAGAGTCTGTTCAACTTGTAGTATCAAGGAGGAATGTCATTCTTCATTTGAAAACTAGGAAATGGGTTTGGGATTAAAATTTAACCGTTAACCCATGAAAAATATTGTTTATTATTTCTAGAATTCTTTACCATAGCACTTTTTAGCATAGTTTGTCTAACAGAGTAGTGGGGAAAGTAGAAATCGGAAGTTAGATTTCGGATTGCGGGAGATGTTTAATCAGTTGATTAATAGTTAACCCCAAACCCAAAACTGGATTATGCTGATTTTCGCGGCAAAACAAATAAACTGATTAGAGCTATTAAGATTAAGGGGGAGGCTCAGAAATAATGTATATTTCAGGACCAATAATTGCTCTAATTCTATTAATGGGATTCGTTTTTTTCTCCATTATAATTTGGCTGGTGAAAAAAAACCTGAAAAAGAGATTGGAGAAAATGGAGGCTGAGAAGGAATGAAATGTTCTGATTGTGGAAAAGAAATCCAGAGTGATAATAAACTCTGTAAAGAGTGCAAAAAAAGACGTTTGCGTGAAAAGATTATTGGAGCAAACTATGATGCTATACGTGTGGGTAAAGGAAAGACAATTGGCGATATACTTTAAACAAAAAAAGAAAATTAGATGTCAATGAAAGTTAATTTTTAATCAAAACCAAAAAGTAGCATTTGGGCTTTTCAAACTTAGTAAGTTTGGGTTTGGGGTTAAAATTTAACTCTGGATATTCATACTTTTTTAGATTGTAGTGCATTTCATCAAAACTTCTAAATCCTATGATGCAGCTGAAGGGGTATGGAATGTTGGTGACTTTGGCGGTTTTGAAACCGATTTTTTCGTAGAGCTTTTTTGCTTTCTGGTTTGTTTGTATTACTTCCAGTTTGATTTGAGAGATTTTTTTTGTTCTAGCGAGATCTATTGTTGATTGAAGTAGTCTAGTTCCTATACCTTTTCCTTGTTCTTCGGTTGATACTGCAAGGGTATCTAGATGAAGTTGATGTGGTTTTGGCTTGTTAAATGAAGATATTATGAAAAACAGGAGGGCTCGAATTGTTGTTAAACCAAATATTCCTACTATTTTAGAATAGGAAAGATCCAAGTATGTTTTTTTATGGTAATGAAGACCAGCAAAGCCTACTACTACCTCGTCCATTAAAGCTACAAGAATTCGATCATCTCGTAAACTGGAAGCTATTAGGCTTTCAAATTTTTGTTTGTTGCCAAACACTCTTTTAAGTTTGTCTTGGAAAGTCTCGTAGAAAATTTGTGCTACTCTGCCTCGCTGATTTTTAGGGACCCCAACTCGAATTTGTAAACTCATTTCTTGTTTTCAATCCCTCAATAGTCTACGTTTTTGGGCGGTATTCCTGTTTTTGCATACAACTCTTTATATTGAACACCCTTACATCGACATGTTTATTCGTGAATATCAAATATCCAACAAAATCTTCATATCTGCTTCTCGGAAGTGTTGAAATGCTCTTGAGCCATATTTCCTGTCTAACTTCTTTACATAAGTCTGTAGCGTTTTGAGAGCAGCTACATTACCAATTTTTTCCTCAAACGACATCCTATTAATAGAATTAGAGCAATTATTGGTCCTGAAA
>JBHORG010000006.1:0-100420 GCA_042565955.1 Thermoproteota archaeon
CAAAAAATTGGAAATAGCAGGAAGAACGGTGTTTTCCTAGTAGGCTATCAGATTCCTGGGACTCCAGGACGAGAGCTGCTTGATGAGGGAAAGTGTGTAATCGACGGCAAAGTGCAGAATGTGAAAGCTCAGGTGAAACGTTTCGATTTTTCATCTCACAGTGGGGCTAACGAACTTAAAGATGCAATTAAAAACCTGCAGGGAAACCCAACTGTTTATGTTGTTCATGGAGAAGAGATGAATTGTGAAATGTTTGCTGATTGGATAAATACTGAAGTTGGACTTAAAGCTGTGGTTCCGAAAGCCGGAGAAGGATTCACAATATAAACCGATGCTGAAAATTTGTTATAATAATTTGTTGTTGTAATAATTTGTTGTTGTGATGATTGGGTAGTTGCTTTATAAGTGAAAATGTTTTATTGGATAAGATCAATCGTGTTGTGGTCATGAGCGGTGAATCTCACAGAAAGAGTCATGAATCTTGAGTATGCAATTCGCGATGTGGTAGGACACGCTAGGCAACTGGAAAAGAAAGGAAAGGACGTAATTTACCTAAATATTGGAGATCCACCTCGGTTTGATTTCAAGACGCCTGATTACATTAAAGAGGCGTTGATTAGGGCAGTTAAAGAGGACTTCAATTGGTATTCACCTTCAGAGGGTATTCCGGAGCTAAGAGATGCAATTAGTGAGAAAGAAAAAAGAGTCGGCAGAATCGATGTTTTACCCGAAAATGTGATAGTTTCTAACGGCGTTTCTGAGGGAATTCTGATGGTTCTAGGAGCGCTTGTTGATAAAGGAGACGAAATATTAGTCCCTGGTCCTGCTTATCCTCCATACATCTCATATACAGAGTTTTTTGGGGGCAAAGCAGTTCAATACAGAACATCTGAAGAGGATGGATGGCAACCTGATTTGGATGATCTTCGATCAAAAATGAATGATTCAGTAAGAGCGATAGTCATTATTAATCCTAACAATCCTTGCGGAGCACTTTACGACAGAAAGACCGTTAAGTCAATTGTTAATTTGGCAGGAGAATATGATGTTCCAATTATTTCTGATGAGATTTATGACCAGATTGCGTATATTGAACCTGTTAGCACAGCGAATGTAGCCAAGGATGTAACTGTCATCGGGCTTAACGGATTCTCAAAAATCTATTTGATGACAGGATGGAGATTGGGTTATGTGTACTTTACTGGACACTATGAAGAAAGGTTAAACGAATTGCGAAAGCATATTACAAAGGAGGCGCGAATACGGCTTTGCGCTAATACCCCTGTTCAAATAGCAGCTATCAAGGCTTTACAGGGTCCACAAGATCACATACCAATAATGATAGAGAAGCTTCGAGAAAGGAGAGACTATTCGCATAAGCGCCTCAATGAGATTAAGGGCATAAGTTGTACAGAACCTAGAGGAGCATTTTATTTCTTCCCTAAAGTTGAGGGAATAGGCTCAAGATGGATAAATGATATTGCGTTTATCCGAGACTTGCTAGAGCAGACTGGAATCGTTTTTGTTCATGGCTCAGGATTTGGATCAAAATACGGTTCGGGACACTTTAGAGGTGTATTTTTGCCGCCTATAGCAACTCTTGAGAAAACTTTTGATAGACTTGAACAATTCATGAATTCAAAAGAAAAGTAAGTCTCACATGCTGAAATTCATATTAATACCTGAAATTTCGGTTTTTAAAGAAACTGTAAGGTTTCGTTGATTCTACCTCTAGCTAGAGAAAACGTGATGATAAATTTATGTTGCTAAGTAAAATCCATAGTAACGACCGAAGCTAAACTTATTTGTATTTGTTTTCATTTGTTGTGTTGAAGACAATAATGCAATTCGAGTTAGTTACACCTTATCATGCTTCACCAGGACAAGAAGAGGCCATAGAACAACTAGTGAAACGCTTTGCTAAAAAGGAGAAGCAAACTCTTCTTGGGATAACTGGTAGCGGAAAAACGTTCGTGATGGCTAGTCTGATCGAAAAGCTTCAGAAACCAACACTCATTATTGCACATAACAAAACTTTAGCTGCACAACTTTACGCGGAATTAAAGGAATTCTTTCCAAACAACCGTGTAGAATTCTTCGTATCCTTTTATGATTATTATCAACCAGAATCTTATCTACCTACAACTGACACATACATAGAAAAGGATTCAAGTGTAAACACGCAGATAGAGAAAATGCGGATGCACGCAGTTTCGAGTTTACTTAGCAGAAACGACACAATAGTGGTTGCAAGCATAAGCTGCATTTACAACTTGGGAAATCCTGAAGACTTCAAAAGTATGGCAGTTGAGTTAACGATTGGAAAGGAGATCAAACGAAAAGAGCTCATTCGCATGTTGGTGGATATGCAATATGAACGAAACGATATCGTTCTAGAAGCTGGCAGGTTTCGAGTGCGGGGAAATACTATAGACGTTGTACCTGCATATGAGAAGAACATTTTGCGTGTTGACTTGGAGCACAATCAAATAAAGAAAATAAAGGAAATCGACTTTCTGACAGGCGATTTGAATGTTTCGATTGATCAGATTACTCTTTATCCTGCAAGACAATATGTGGTACCTGAAGAGAAATTGGAAAATGCTATTGAGCAAATAAGAAATGATTTGTCTAAACGCTTACCTGAGCTTCCTGAACTTGAGGCTCAGCGACTCAAACAGCGAACAAACTATGATCTAGAGATGATTCAAGAACTGGGTTACTGTTCAGGAATTGAAAACTATAGCAAATATTTTGATGGTCGTGATTCTGGTGAACCCCCATTCGTTTTAATTGATTACTTTCCTAAAGATTATCTATTGATAATTGATGAGAGTCATCAATCCATTCCCCAATCTCGTGCGATGTATAATGGCAATTTTTCGAGAAAACTGAATCTGATCGATTTCGGTTTTCGGCTTCCAAGTGCTTTTGATAACAGGCCACTTAATTTTGAAGAATTTGAAGAAAAAATGGGTGCTACCCTTTTTGTTTCAGCAACACCCGGAGAATATGAACTTGAGAAGAGCGGCCCACCTGTCAAATTGATTACGCGACCCACAGGTCTTCTTGATCCAAAGATTGAGCTGCATCCAATTAAGAATCAGATGCAGCATCTGATGAATGAAGCAACAACAACGATTGAACAGGGAGACAGAGTTTTAATTACCACACTTACTAAACGTTTGGCTGAAGACCTAACGGATTATCTGGTTAAAGAAGGCTTTCGTGTAAGATATATGCACTCTGAAATAGGCAGCCTAGACCGTATTGAGTTAATTAGACAACTTCGAATAGGCGAGTACGATATTCTTGTTGGAATCAACCTCTTACGTGAAGGCCTAGACCTTCCAGAGGTAGCAACTATCTTTATTATTGACGCGGACAAAGAGGGCTTTTTACGGGATGAAAGAAGTTTGATTCAAACTATTGGACGTGCAGCGAGAAACGTGAATGGACGAGTTATATTGTATGCTGATGTGAAAACGAAGTCGATTATACGTGCAATGGAGATCACCAATTATAGGCGAATATTCCAGATGCAATATAACAAAAATCACAACATTACCCCGAGAACTATTGTGAAGGGTATTTCCTCAACAAAGAGAAGAATCAAGGGAACCAAACATTTAGCGAAATCTGATATTCATAAGAGAATAATTGAGCTTGATGCAAAAATGAAGGTTGCTGCAAGTAACCTTGATTTTGAAAGCGCAATTCTGTTTAGAGACATTATGGAGGATTTGAAGCGTGTTGTCTCAAAGGACAAGAACTAGATAGAAAAGGAATACAAAAAGTTGAAATACACCCATTTTAGCTTGCCTATCTAAAGTTTAAAGGGAATATGTAGGATTAATGCGTGATTTTATTTCGGTAAAGGGTGCACGAGAACACAATTTGAAGAACATTAACGTAGAGTTACCCAGAAACAAGTTGATTGTAATTACAGGGCTTTCAGGTTCTGGAAAATCTACGTTGGCGTTTGATACAATATATGCGGAGGGTCAAAGAAGGTATGTTGAGAGTCTATCTGCGTATGCAAGACAGTTTTTGGGTTTAATGGATAAACCAGATGTTGACTGGATTGAGGGGCTTTCTCCTGCAATTTCTATTGAACAGAAAAGCACCAGTAAAAATCCACGTTCAACTGTGGGTACAGTTACAGAAATTTATGATTACCTTCGATTACTTTTTGCGCGTATAGGTACACATCATTGTCCAAAATGTGGAAGTTTAATTCGTCCCCAGAGCCCTGAAAATATTGCCAATTTAATATTATCGGAGAAAGGAAAAACATTGATTTTTCTTGCTCCCATCATACGCGGAAAGAAGGGAACCCATGAGCAAGTGTTTGATGATCTCAAGAAACAAGGATTCACAACAATTAGGGTAGATCAGAAAATCTATGATTCGGATATAATTAAAGATGAAATAAAGCTGGTCCGTTACGAGAAGCATTGGATAGAAGCGGTTATAGATATAATAGAAATTGATGATGAAGAACGTTCTAGAATCACAGAAGCCGTAGAGCAGGCATTACATATGGGCAAAGGAACTATGATTATTATCGATTCAGAAGACTTGAGTATCACTAAAAAAAAGGAATTAGAAAGATTTGAAGGAGAAACAATGTTTAGTACTTTTGGTGCATGTCCAAATCACACAGAAATAATGTTTGAACGCCTTGAGACACGTATGTTTTCTTTCAACTCACCTTATGGTGCTTGTCCCAATTGCCACGGATTAGGCGAGGTTATGGAAGTTTCTGAAGATTTGGTGATTCCCAAAAAAAATAAATCAATTATGGAGGGGGCACTTGCTGTCTATGGAAGGATGGATTTAAGTTGGCGTGTTCAGCAGCTTGCGATGGTTGGTAAGAAGCATGGATTTGATGTTTTTGCACCAATTAGCGATTTTTCTGAAAAACAGCTTCAAGTGCTTCTATATGGCGATATTAAACCCATTTCAGGTAAATGGTCCAATGGTGCAACCATGCGGATGCAAAATGGTTGGGAAGGGGTTATTCCACAGACGATGAGACTTTATCATCAGACTGAAAGCGAATGGAGAAAATTAGCTATTGAGAAATTCATGAAATCATCCCAGTGTAACGTTTGTAATGGAAAACGTTTGCAACCACTTGTGCTTGCAGTTCAAATACTTGAAAAGAGCATCATTGATGTAACTGAGTTTTCGATTGAGCAGGCAATTGATTTCTTTGGAAGTCTCCAGTCTAAATTGAATGATAAAGAAATGGTCATCGCGAAAGCTGTACTTAAGGGAATAAACGAGCGATTACATTTCCTAAAGAATGTGGGATTGGGTTATCTTTCACTTTCTCGAGCAGCTCGGACACTTTCGGGTGGAGAAGCACAAAGAATCCGTTTAGCCACACAAATTGGCAGTAACTTAATGGGAGTTCTATACATTCTAGACGAACCTAGCATCGGACTGCACCAACGAGATAACATCAGGCTCATCAAAACACTCCATAGATTGCGTGACAGCGGAAATACTGTGATTGTTATTGAACATGACGAAGAAACAATACGAAACGCAGACTATCTTGTGGACATGGGTCCAGGGGCTGGAGTTCACGGAGGTAGAATTGTCGCGTGTGGAGCGCCCGCAGATGTAATAAAGAGTCATAATAGCATTACAGGCAAGTATCTTTCTGGTAAACTGAAGATAGATGTTCCGTCTAAAAGAAAAAAGCCATATGGATATATTGAAGTTACTGGAGCAGAAGAAAACAATCTAAAAAAGTTAACTGTAAATCTTCCGTTGGGTGTACTATGTGGAGTAACTGGAGTTTCTGGCTCTGGCAAGAGCACTCTAATGAACCAGACGGTTATGCCGATTTTAAGAAAAAAGTTTGGTGAACGGATTGATAAAATTGGAAAACATACTTTAATTGAGGTCCCTGATGTTGTTAGGAATGTTATTGTTATTAATCAAGATCCCATAGGAAGAACACCGAGAAGCAATCCCGCAACTTATACCAAAGTTTTTGATGAAATACGACGATTGTTCGCATCTACTAAAGAATCAAAAGCCCGCGGTTACAAACCTGGACGGTTTTCTTTTAATGTTAAGGGTGGAAGATGTGAATCTTGCCATGGTGATGGCGTATTACGTATTGAGATGAATTTCCTTCCAGATGTATATGTTCAATGTGACGAATGTAAAGGAAAACGCTACAATTTGGAAACACTTAGTGTGCTCTACAAGGGAAAAAACATTGCGGAAGTTTTGAATATGAGCGTGGAGGAAGCTTCCAAGTTTTTTTTGAATATTCCACGTGTTTCTCGTAAACTTACCACATTGATTGCTGTGGGACTTGGATATATCAAGTTAGGTCAAAGCTCCACAACACTTTCAGGAGGAGAAAGCCAACGGATCAAGATCACTAGAGAGCTTAGTAAACACAAATCAGGTCACGTAGTTTACATGCTAGACGAACCAACCACAGGACTCCACTTTGATGACGTGAAACGTTTGATCAATGTGCTTACCCGTCTTGTCGAAAAAGGAAATACAGTTTATGTCATAGAACATAACTTGGATGTTGTCAAGAGTTGTGATTATCTGATTGATTTAGGTCCAGAAGGAGGAGATTCTGGTGGAGAAATACTTGCTCAGGGAACACCTGAACAAGTTTCGGATAACCAGAAATCATATACTGGAAAGTTTTTAAAAAAAATGCTGAAAAACTCTAGAATTGATAGTCTAATCCTGACAGGAAACTGACCCAATGATTCAAGTGTCTAGTTCCTTAGAATTCAAAAGCTCTGAAATTCCTACAGAATCCGGAGTCTACCTGTTTCGAGATCAACAAAACAAAATACTATACATTGGAAAAGCGAAAAATCTACGGTCACGTGTTCGAAGTTATTTTGCAGAAATTAATCAATCCATCAAAACAAAGCGACTTGTCTCCAGAATAAACAGGATCGACTGGATAGTTGTAAACAACGAAACTGAAGCGCTCCTGTTAGAGAATCGACTTGTAAAAAAGCATACACCAAAATATAACATCAATCTTAAGGATGCAAAAACGTTTGCATATATAGCGTTCACAAGAGAAAAGTTTCCCAGACTGGTAACTACTCGAAAAGTTTCACGGAAATTGGAGTCTTTTGGGCCATACACTGACGGATTTACTCGCCGTGAACTCCATAAACTGGTTGGTAAAGTTTTCAAACTTCGTGATTGCAGGAAGCTCCCAAAACGAGAATGTTTGAATTTTCATATTGACAGGTGTACTGCTCCATGTACCGGAAACGTTAGTTTGGAACAATATCATAATCAGGTTGATCAAGCACGAATTTTCCTAAATGGAAAATATGAACAGACACTTGAACGATTAAACATGCAAATGCAAGAAGCCTCAAGAAATCGGAACTATGAATATGCGTTGGATCTAAGAAAACAGATGGCATCAATTAGGCTTCTTACTCAAAAACAGATTGTGGATAATGAACGTGACTTTGATCAAGACGTGATGGCTTTTCGACGTGTTGGAGAAGAAATGTTAGTAGTTCAAATGAGTATCAGGAAAGGGGTACTCCTTGGTAAAAAGGAATTCTCTGTAGAGATTCAACCCCAAATTGAGCAGGAGTTTTTTAAAGTATACTACACCGAAAATCCTATACCCAACGAAATTCTGCTCAACACAAGATTTTGGAACAATGAAACCGAAAAAACTGCATTAGAATACTTTCTTTCATCACAAAGAGGCGCATTGGTTAAATTGACAACTCCTCGACGGGGTGACAAACGTGCACTCATTGAATTAGCTGAGAAAAATATTGAAGCTTCCTTGGCTGAAGATAATGTGTTAGCTGATTTACAGATGGCTCTTGATCTTCAAGTTCTTCCAAGAATCATAGAGTGTTTTGACATATCCAATTTTGGTCAGGAACATGTAGTAGCTAGCATGGTTAGATTTGTTGACACGAAACCTGACAAAAGTAACTATCGAAGATTTAAGATGAAAACTGTAAATAGACAAAACGATTTTGCTGCTTTACATGAAGTGGTTACTAGAAGATACAAACGCTTACTGAACGAAAAGATGTTGATGCCCGATTTGGTGATCGTTGACGGGGGTTCAGTACAAGTAAGTGCAGCAAACAAGGCTCTAAAGTCTCTTGGGCTTGAACTTCCTTTAGTTGGTTTAGCCAAGGAGCATGAAGAAATTCATTTACCCAACGAAGATGTTCCAAGACAATTTTTCATTAACAGTAGAATGATGCTTCTGTTGCGCCAGATTAGAGATACAGCCCATAACTTTGCTGTAAGATACAACCGAAAACAAAGACAAATGAAAATGAGAAACGAGTTTGAGGCAAAATAACTTTCTCTTTTGATTCACCTAATACCGAAATCATACGGAAATGTAATAGGAGTAAGAATCTCTAAGGAAACTTAGAAATTGATTCTGTAAAGCTTCCAAAATGGCTATATCTCTCGTATTTCGCAACTTAGTTTCTTGATTATTTCTTCGGCTTTTGTGGTGTTTACTTTTAGGGTATAGAGTTTTTTGGGGGTTCGAAGTTTCAGTTTTACTTCTCGATCTAGGCGTTTAATGTTGCAGTATTCTGCGCGCTCTGCAATTTGTATGAATTTGTCAACATCAAAGATTTCTTCAGGCATATTCTTCGCTCTCGTAAGTTCGTATAGTGTTGACTCGTCTATTTTATCTTTTGTGGTTCGAGTCATGAAATATGAGCAGATACAAAATCATATTTATTAAATCGTAAGATTTAATTTATAGGATAACCAACGATATATGTGCAAGTTTCCAAAGAAGAGCATTCTAAGATGCTCAAATGTATTCCGCACAAAAAATTAACAGGGGAACATCATGCCCATAACCAAAATAAAATTTGATAGTGGAAAACTCCATTCTAAAGTAGAAGATGAAATCATCACATTTCTAAAGGAACGAAAAGAGGGAGCCTTCACATCCCAAGAAATAATGGGTGGAATCCATTATCACACGGAGTTCAGCACTCCAGAGATAAGTAAAATGTCAACATTTGCTATAGCTGACTTCACCACTCTCCTCCACGATCTAGTAAGACAAGGAAAAATTAGAATGAAAGTTGTCAGGAATAGAATGTATTACCTAACAAGGAATCCCAATATAGCGGAGTGTCCCCAATGCAAACAACTTTTTGAACCAACAAAAACATGGAAAATGGCGGGACGCCCAGACAAAAAGGGTAAACGACTCCAATTACACATTGGCTTATACAAATGTCTAAAAGATGGAACATTCAGAAAGGTCCTAGGCAAAAGAAAAGTCTAAAAAAACAATCCAAAAAACGAAATAAGTAGATGAATTCAAAAAACTGGTTTTGTATCGACTTAGTCGGGATATTTATTAAATTTGCTTACCGCTATAGAAAGACACGGGGAACCACCAATAAGGGGGTGGAAATGTTTCCTATTTACTCAGAAGAATTGCTAAGGTATACCCAAATCACTACAAAGAATGTAGTTATCAGAGCTCCCGCAACTCCAGAGATAATCCACTCTGCCGAGGCGAATAACATCGGGAAACTAGCAAGCAACCAAGGCCATACTGTTTTGGCACCGATGTTTGCAGCTATTCCACCTATGAACCCCATAAGGGCAAATGCACTTAGTATTTTTAATCTGTCACTCATCCATTTCACCTTGCTTTTAACAGTTAAATCTTCGCGCTTTTGAGTGTAACTTACATAAAACTGTTTATTTTCGTATCTGCGCCCCATCTCTCTTTCAATATTAGATTTAAAGCTCAAAACAGCGGTGGAATAGGCACCTTGTGTCTAATATACATGTAAATGATCGTTGCATATTAACAACGTAATAATACACTTTAAACACACATCCTTGCGTGAGGAATTTAGAATGTCTGAAAAATTTGCAAAAAAATGGGGAGAAGGAGTCGACAACACACCTCTCAGTAATAGAATTAAGGACGCCGTTCGCCCTCCGGGTCCATTAAAACCACGACTAGATTTCGCAGTAAAAAGAATGGAGATGCAAATCCAGAGACTGGATAAAGCAGCAGACCGATTTACAGACCGCGACAAATCAATTTTCGCAAAAATTGTTAGTGCATACACAAAGCATGACATGGCACGAGCCAACGTCTTCGCCAATGAACTAGCTGAAATAAGAAAAATGGAAAAAATGATTATGCATGCTAGGTTAGCCCTAGAACAGATAGTTCTCAGATTAAGCACAGTTTCAGAACTAGGCGACGTAGTCAGCACTTTAGCTCCAGCAGTAAGCGTGTTACGAAGTGTCAAGAATGGAATGGGTACTGTATTCCCAGAAGCAGAACGCGAGATTGGAAGTATTGGAAACTTACTCAGTGGAATCATTATGGACGCTGGTTATAATACAGGAATGAACATTGACTTCCAAACAGCAGGGGACGACGCACAGAAGATCCTTACAGAAGCAGCTACAGTTGCAGAGCAGAAAGTCAAAGAGAAGTTCCCAGACCTACCAACAGGTATCCCATCATTTGGCGAATCCCTACAAAGCGAAACATAGTTCTAAAAAAAAGCTGTTCATGGAAATTAAGGAGGTGACACTGTGTCAAAACCCATTTCCAACCCCTTTCTTTTTGTTGGCAAACAAATAAAGGATGAATATGGAAGGCAAGTCGGTCGAGTAGCCTCATTTAAGGTAACACCAACAGGTCGTATAGACGGAGTTTTTGTTGAACATGGTGACGGAGAGTTCCTTAGCTATCCCAACGATCAAATCAAAATTGATAACGGTGAACTAGTTATTTCGCCGACACTCAAATTGAACGCTAACTCTCTTTGCCAAGAAATTCCATTGATCTGGAGAAAAGATAGAGCATTAAGTGAGCTTGTAGCAAAGAAGAAAATTCCACCAGAAATGTACGATGATCTGCATAGGACTTTTGAAGGTGCCCTAAATCAACTGAAGGATAACGCTAAAGTAATCACAGATGATATAGACAGCCAGGTTGAACGTTGCAACAAGCAGATTCACTCGCTTCACTCAGCATTAATAAACTTGGAGATTGAACGTGAAATTGGCAGATTAAACGGTACTTCATACGAGAAGGCTCTAGGCATAATCCAATGGGGACTAAAAGGAGTCAATGCAGAAAAAAATGATCTAGATGCGCTAAAGAACAAATTAGCTAACCTATTAATCGGAGAGAAAAACCAAAGCGCACCTGAATCACCCCCAATAAAAGCTACAGAAAAAACCGAGGTTCCAAAAGCACCTGCACCTGTTGCTCCAAACCTTCCTGAACCCCCCGTAATCATACACGTGCAAAATCCTAGCAAACAAAGTTCTTAATCTCCTAGGTCTGTGAGGGAATCTCAATCAAAAATCCTTTTCGTGCTTCTCCCCATTTTGAGAAGATAGTTGTTGAGGCAGTACCCAAACTTAAGTCTCAACAATATAAATTAGGCCAAGTTATTGTCAGACTTACCCGAAGAGACAAGATTCTCTTCACAACTTGTGCGAAAGCTTTACAGTTAAACAACAATGAGCGAGCGGCGATATTTGCTACTGAGCTTTCTGAACTCAGAAAACTCACCAAAGTCATCTATCATACTCAGATACTTGTGGAACGTATTATCATACGGTTAGAGACACTTAAAGAATTCAACTCAGCATTTTCCGATCTAAAACCAGTTCTGAAGAACCTTCAATCAGTAACGAAAGGTCTTAGTTTATTCATGCCTCAAATGGCTGTTGAAATGGAAAGGGTTAATGAGAGTATATTCGAGGTTATGACCATGTCCAAAATAGATTCGTCAAAACTAGAAGTGCCAGCTGATATTAAGACTCCAGGCGGAGAAGAAGTTCTCGCAGAAGTCGCTGATTTTCTGCAGGAACAGATAATTGAAAAACTTCCTGAGCCGCCAATTGCCGCTCCGATCATAGACACGCCTCAATCCCAACAGCGAGTATTAAAAAAGAGGAAAATGGTTGCCCTCACAGCTTCTTGTTCAGAAATTTCTGATCCAAGAAGACCCCAAAAAGTTGTCTCATATAAAGGCACTGAAGTAAAACGTATCGCATGGACGGTTAATGAAGATTTGGAGGAATCAGTTTTGGAATATGCAAAAAGACGAGAAGGACGACTTGACATTACTAAATGTGCCACTGACCTTCAGGTTGCTTGTGTGGAAATTGAAAAGGCCTTGGAGACGCTGGGAGTAAAAGGAAAAATTAAGATTGCGTCGTGATTTACATGAGTGCTTCTCAAGAACTTGAACAAGCTGCAACAAGGTATGCCTTGGAGGCAGTCCGTCTTGATAAACAAGGTTCAAGGGGGATGGCCATTACAATGTATCAGAAAGGTATCTCTACTCTCTTGAAGCTAGTTAGGTTGTACCCTGATTATGGTTTAAATTCAGTGTATATTCAACGTGCACAAGCGTATCAAGATCGGATAAAGGCTCTGCAAGGAGAAAGACCAGTTCAGCAATTTGAGCCACAGTCGGAGAGGACTGTAGAGAGGATAGATAATCAGCCAAGAGCAGAAACAGGAACTATTGATGAAAAAGCAAGTTATGACGAACTCGTGCTACAGGAAAAACCTAACGTAAACTGGAACCAAGTTGTGGGCTTAGACCCCGCTAAAAAAGCGATTAAAGAAGCTATAGTGTACCCTGTTGAGAGACCAGACTTGTTTCCATTAGGATGGCCTCGAGGAATACTTCTATTTGGCCCTCCCGGATGTGGAAAGACTCTAATAGCAGCTGCAGTTGCTACCGAGATCGATGCAGCGTTTGTTTCAGTGGATGCAGCCTCGGTTATGTCTAAGTGGCTAGGTGAAGCAGAAAAGAATGTTGCGAAGCTGTTTAATCAGGCAAGAAATACTGCGAGTAATGGACGTCCAGCTATACTGTTCATTGATGAGTTAGATTCGCTGATTGGTATGCATTCTAATGAGGTGGGTGGAGAAACTAGAGTTCGCAACCAGTTTCTCAAGGAGATGGATGGAGTTATGGACAAGGGTAAGAACATCCATGCTTACGTCATTGGAGCCACTAACAAACCTTGGGATCTGGACTGGCCGTTTATACGTAGATTTCAGAAACGGATCATGGTTCCCCTACCCGATTACGATGCTCGACTGCACATGATGAAGCTTTATACTGAGCATCTGAATCTGTCGCCAAAAGTGGATCTTGACGAATTTGCTAGGTTGGCCGCAGGTTTCTCTGGAAGTGATATACGGGATATTTGCCAGTCAGCTCATCTACGGGTTATCGGAGAACTCTTTGATTCAGGTAAAGCAAGTGACAAACACGCTAAGCCCCGACCTCTATCTACTGACGACTTCAAAGGCATCCTAGCGGATAGAAAGCCCAGCGTATCTCCACGGGTTATTTCATCATACAATGAATGGTCCGAAGCCTTCAAAGCGCTCTAATATGAAATTAAGAGGGTAAATGAATCCATGATAAATGGTTTTGGAAAGTTTCATAGAGGAGGCGATTCCTCTGATATCAATGATAATCTCCTTTCTCCATTAAATAATGCCTTATCTCTGAAGCCCAAAATACCACCTGAGTTTGTTACCCTCTTGGCAATCGTTTTTTGACGATCTGAACATCTCTTCCCCCTTTTGTTTTTTTATCCCTTTTTCATTGTTCATAAAGTTGTTCTATTTTTCATGTTTTTCATAACCAACTAGAAATGTTAGAATATTGTCTGTAAATACTAACACTGTTTTCATAAGAGTCTTACATGACATCTGCACCAGCAAATTGTAGTGACATTCGATGAATAAATCAAAGAACAGTGTTTTGCGAACGGTGATTAAATTAGCTCTACTACCTGTAGTTATACTCCTCTGGATGATTGGGTGGACATTGTCTTTTAATGATTCTAAAGCATTTACGTCAAAGGTTAGTTTAATAAATTCATCGTTGAATTATGAACCCAGTTTTAATGATGAAAATGAACAAAAGGAAACTGAAATAAAAATTCTAGCTTAGGTAATACCGGTTTTTTCAGGTTTGCTTTGCTTGTCAGTTGTTATTATTATCTTAACTTTTGTTAAGTCTCGTGTGAACTCTGCATTGACTCCTTTTAAACTTGAAACTATACCAAGAACGGTGTTCCTTACTATGTTTTGAACAAAACTCCCAAGCGGTATCATTTTTTCGTTTACATTTATTGTGATTTTTTCTTCTTGTTTACGTTTTCGTTCTACCAAAACTTCAACCTTTTTGTTTACCAAGTCAACGAGTTTTTCGGGTTCATTTAAGACGTTCACGAACGGGATATCTGTTCCCACTTTTCCGTCTGGAATGTTACCGATGAAAGCTAAGATATTATTGTAACGTTCAATAGCAGTTGAAACTTCATTAATATTTCTTATTGCCACGATCTTAGGGATAGCCATTTTTTCTCCGACTAAGCTTTTGAAGCCCTCAATAATGATGATATCCACTTCGTCTGGAATTTCTGCAATAATTTGGAATAAAGTGTATTTTTTAGTATCAACTTTTTTGATGATAGACAACTCGTTTGGGGCTACACTTAGGATAGGGTTTGCTCCAGCTTTGGCGTGTCTCCATGTGTCTTTTCCTTGAGTGTCTATCGAGAATTCAGGTTCCGGAATACGTTTTGTGGATGCAACAGTATAGCCTTTTTTTGTTAATCCTTTAATGATGGTTTCTATCGCAGTGGTTTTTCCGGAATTACTATTTCCAACAACGGCAATAATAACCCTACCAAACATGTTTCGCTATTCCTCTCGCATCTATAGCAAACCTCACAGATTTAAGTTAAACCCAAAAATATACCAGATAATCAATAATCTAAAGGTAGATGAGAGGCTCATCTTAAATTTTAGAACAATCAATGTAACACGAGATTTGGAGTAATAATTCATGAAGATTTTAGCAATAGATATCGGCGCTGGAACTGAAGATATCCTGCTTTATGATGATAAAAAGACGAACATTGAGAACTGTGTAAAAATGGTTCTACCATCCCCCTGTCAATTTTTCGCCGCAAAAGTAAGAGAAGCAACTTGTCAATGTAAAGACCTTTTTGTAAAAGGAGATACAATAGGCGGTGGACCTTTTTCACACGCCCTGAAAAGACACGTTGAAGCAGGACTTAGAGTCTACATGACTGAAGATGCTGCATATACTGTAAGAAATAATCTAAACCAAATTAAAAAAAGGGGAATACAAATCGTCAAAGATAATGAACTCGAAAACTTCGAAGGAGAAATAATAGTACTTAAAGAAGTAAACATTGACAAACTGCGCGGTTTGTTGAAGTTCTTTGGAGAACCTTTTTTGGACATAGATTTTGTCGCAATCGCAGTTCAGGACCATGGAGTTTTCCCAGAAGAAATGAGCAACAGACAGTTTCGGATTAACAAAATTAGAGAATTGCTAAAAACCAATCCAAAACCTGAGGCATTCGCTTTCATGGAAAACCAAGTTCCCGCATGTTATCCACGTATGAAGTCGGCAGTACGTGCCTCGAAGAGACAACTTCCAAATGCCCGAGTTATGGTTATGGATACGTCTCCGGATGCAATATTAGGATGCCTAATGGATCCAGCAGTAGAGAATTCTGATCCGATTCTGGTAGTTAATGTAGGTAATGGGCACACCATGGCAGCAATAATATCAAACAACGAAGTTACTGCCGTAATAGAACATCATACTCGACTGCTAAATCCACATAAGATAGAGAAGCTTCTAAAAGATTTTGCGGACGGAAAAATTAGCGATGCGGAAGTTTTTAATGACCATGGACATGGAATGTTCTATCTAAAAAAACCCCCAAGCTATTCTAAGATCGAAAAAGTTGTTGTGACTGGACCAAACAGGAACATTTTAGCAAGAACAGGTCTTTCTGTCCACTTTGCAGCACCTGGGGGCGACGTAATGATGAGCGGTACTATAGGATTGGTCGAAGCAATAAAAAGAAAAAACAATCTATCTTAGGGTTTATACCCGGTCAGATTGTTGAGAGCTAATACTGCTTCTGTTATATCGGCTGTTGTTCCTGGACTTAGGTCATTGTTTGGGTCTCTGAGTTTACTGTCAAGCTTTAGGAGAAGATTTCTTCCTAAAGGTGTTGTTAAACCACCTTCATTCAAGACATCTCTAGCCTCGACTGAGATGCTCTCGGCTTTAGCCTGACCCACCTTTCTAGAGATAAAAGTATCCGGAATTTCAGCAAGAATCTTCATGAAAGTATGAACAGTTGCCGTGTTAATGTCTCCCGTCTCTTCAAGCTGCTTAACAAAATATGGATAACCCAAATCAAAGGTGATGGGATAATTGTATACCCACTCAGAAGCAATAGAGTCATAAGAAGAAGCCATCCTAAAGGTATCCAAAAGAGTCACACCCTCATCTAAAATCTTCTTCTTTGAAGCTTGGTCCATCACATCCAGTTTTAACGACTTATTCAAACCCCCGGGATTAACAAGAGCTATCGCATCATAAACATCCACCGCATCTTCAGGAGTTGTCGACTCAACAATAACATTGATTCTATTTCTCAGTTTTGACAAAGAAAAACTGCTAGAAATCATTCCAGCTGAAACTGCTATGGGTACAAGAATAATTATTGCACCTAACAAAGTATTACCGCCACCTTGGCTCCCAAGCATACGATCAACGGCATCCTTGATTACACTCCCGATACACACATCTGAGAGGTTAAGTTCTCCTCTCGAAACCTTGATTCCCCGCTCAGCAGCTCTCCTAAATGAAGGCGCTATTGCAACCGCAGACGCAAGATAATGTTCAAACGTGGTTGATAAAAAATCTGCAGTCCTGTGAACATTTCCGGGCTTAGGATAACCGCTAACTTCAAGAAGGATAGCAAGTTCTAGACATCTTGAGATGTAATCGGCCTTTTCTGTGATTGGAATAACATTCATTGTGACTTACCTCGGAGTATAGTATATCTCGTCAATGGACAAGAGTAACTTAAATTAGTTTATAGAAAAATTCCAATCAAAAGGTTACTGAATATTTTGAGAAAAATCCGTCGGAAAAACAAAGTTTCGTAAATAAGTTTGAATTCAGGAAATATATTATAATATAACATGGATTACTTGCTAGATCGCTCTTAACATCTCCAATAAATTCCTTTTGTTATTAGAATTAACGATTAAAGTTCTGAATGAATCAATCAAAAATAGAGACACTTATTTCTGAGATTAACCAATAATAACACAATGACTGAAATGAAAGAAATTGATGCGTTAGATGGAAAAATTCTTCGGATATTAATGAAAGATTCACGAAAAAAAATAACGCATATATCAGATGCCTGTAAAATATCATCAACTGCTGTAATAAAAAGAATTAAACGCTTGAAACAAAGACATGTAATAATAAATTCGGCTTTAAACATGAATATGGCATATTTTGGTTACTCATATCCAGTATTGATTGGAGTCAATTTGGATTATGGATGTGAGCAAAAGATTATCGAATTAATTAAAGATCATACAAAAGTAGCGGGTATTGATAAAACAATCGGCAATTATGATCTTTGTATATTCGTCTATTCAGAGAATGTTAATGAACTAGACAAATTAAGGCATATAATTAAGAAACAGACATGTGTGAGGAACATCGAGATAAATATCTGGGGAAAATTTCTTCTAAATTACGATAACATCGATATATAAGAAAGATAGAGGTTAACTATTTGGACGAGATTGATCGAGATATATTGAGAAGATTAGTAAACGATCCTCAAAAACCATTTCTAAGTATTGCGAAGGAAATCGGAATTTCACCACAGACTGTGAAAAAAAGATTTGATACAATGAAAAAAAATAATGTATTTTTCGGTTCCTCAATGATTATTGATCTTTCAAAAATTGGATTTCAGGGAAAAGCATTTCTACTTACAAAGGGATCTAAAAGTTATGAATCAGAAATTGCAATTAAACTAATAACTCAGATCCCAAATGTATTCCTTATTTCAGAAATCGTTGGACCATATGATTTGTTAATTATGATCGTATTCAGAAGTGCAACTGAGATCCAAGAAATAGTCAACAAAATTAGGGCGATAGATGCTATAGAAAATGTTGATGTTACATTAACCTTGGACACAGATTTTCCAATTAAAAGAGAACGAAGCATCATAGATTTATTTTGACAATATAAGATTTACAAATCGAGAGTTTAATGTCAAAGGTTTCTTAGAAATTTATTACAATAAATCTGAGACATACTCGGGAAAATTGTTGATGAGAATCTGATGAAAATTTAAGAAATAAAAAAATCAAAAAAAAGAACATGTTTTCCCAAGTTTAGCCTTTACTCTCCCCCCTGAGGCCTAAGAATGATTAAGAATTATTAGAATTAATTCAAATATATATTTTTTCCATAAAGTGGCAGATAAAATTAAAATCATAAACAAAATTAGGGTAAAAAGTTTATGTTTTCAATTAGTCATTAAATTTAGAGGTGTCATTTTTTTCGCTTTTTTTTAGATAGAAATTTAGAAAAAAGTTGAGACACATGGGGGTAATTTTATATACTAACTGATGTGATAAATAAAAAAGCAAAGTGTAAAAAATTACACATCGATAATTAGGTGAAATTTATGATTGAAAGTCTGCGGACAACAAAAGGAATAGCGTTAATAGCGGTTTTTGCGGCGTTCCATACTGTTTTAAGCACCCTACCATTCACAATAGCGATAGGTGTTTCAGGCTCAATTACACTAGGAGTAATAAGTGCCCCACTCATCGGAATACTTCTTGGACCAATTACAGGGGGTTTAGCCGTACTAATCGGTTCAGTCATCGGTATGTTCATAAATCCTGCAGGCGCAATCTTCGGCGTTCTATCCTTTCTACCTGCAACATTTGGCGCTTTTAGCGCAGGTTTCACAATATCAAAACGAGGATACATTTCAGCCACAATGATTTTAGCCTCGATTCTATTATTCTACAGCCATCCCTTCGGTCGTGAAGCCATGTTTTATCCGTTTTTACACATAATTGCATTGATTGTTGCATTGGCTTTCTCAACACGACTTGCAGTATGGTCAACAGAATTATCAAACATAAAGAAGCTAGGTTTAGCAGTTCCAATTTCAGCATTTGTGGGCACCTTGACAGACCATATATTCGGCAGTGGATTAGCAATATGGTACTTAGACCCAATCCTTATACCTGAAATTTGGAACGGCATAATATTCATTTATCCAATTGAAAGAATGGTTGCAGTAATTATTACATCAGCAATCGCTGTTCCTCTATACTACAGCCTCAGAAAATCTGGAATATTCAGTTTAATTAAAAGCTAAAAAACATCAAGAGTCGCAGTGTCATTCAAAACAGCTCATATTGCAATTTTCACAAAAGATAATAACTTCCAGAAAACTAATGCTGCTGAGTCTCTAAATCAATCACGTGAATATCATGAAAGCTAGAGAAGGCGACCTCATAGAATCTAAAGGCAACATCATTTTTGATGTTAAGGGATTAGTTCACCCTTCTAAGAGGGTAGTAGCGTTTATTCGCTATGTTCCCGATCCAATCGGTAACAGAGAAAGGGATGGAAAACGATACAGAAAATTTTATTCGCTCTCTAAACGCTACAACCTGCTAAAATGTGAATACCCACAATATCTAGTAAATGATCCTGTATTCAACACTCTACTCTGTGAGGTCCCAGTCGGCGATATAAATCATCATTATTTGCCAGCTCAGGGTTTACAGGACCTTCGGAAGAGAACCAATTTGGACGAAGTTGAAACAACAGCATTAGCGTTCATGGAACATCTTAAAGAAACCACGAGGATTCCATGGAACAAACTGGGCATTTCAGGGTCTATCCTAGTTAAACTTCATGAGCCATCTTCTGACATTGACCTTATCGTTTACGGTTCTAAAACGGGTTACAGGGTTCAAACGATAATGAAGGAGATGTTGGAGGACAAGAAAAGTCCATTCAAAGCCTATGATTTGGATGGTCTAAGAGAACTGTTCGATTTCCGTTCGAAAGACACCATCACTTCTTTCGAAGATTTCGTTCGAACCGACTCCCGAAAAGTTTCCCACGGCAAATTCATGGGAAAACACTTCTTCATACGCTTCGTAAAAGATCACAACGAAATCAATAAACAATATGGAACATTTATCTATAAGCCACAAGGTAACGCAAGAATTAAAGCCACAATTGTAGATGAATCAGAAGCACTATTCACTCCATGTAGCTACAAGCTCGCCAACGTGGAAATTCTTAAAGGATCAAAAGTTGAGCCAATTGAAGAGATCGTGTCATTTCGAGGAAGATTCTGTGAACAAGCCAAAAGTGGTGAGGTGGTAATTGCAGAAGGAAAACTTGAAAGTGTGCAACAAGAAGGAAAACATGACTACTATAGATTGCTATTAGGGGGTAAGCTTTCGGACCACATGATCTTGAGATAGAAATTGATGCTATTTCGCTTTGATTTCGGAACACTTTTAATGTTTTGGTAATTCCAGAAAAATTCAATTAATGTTAAATCACAGCGGGATAATTACAATAAGTGAAGATAAGATGCAAACAGTAAAGGTTCAAGGAAGGAACAATAGACACAAGGTTCTCGTGTATGCCATAAGCACCTGCGGCTGGTGTAAACGTGCAAAAAAATTCTTAAACGACAACAATGTTGATTTCGAATACGTTGACATCGACCTATGCAGTTGGGAGGATAAAAACAAAATTAGACAAGACATCCAAAACCGTGGAGGACCACTCGCATATCCATCAATAATTGTAGACAACAAAATCTTATTAACAGGCGCATCCCCCGACAAGTTAAGAGAGGTCCTTGAAATTTGACCCCAATAAACAAAACCAGAAGGAGAGCTGAAGAAGATGCAAAAGCCAAAGGCTACTATCTAGTCCCTGACCCAGAACTTCTCGAAGACCTACTTGAAGGACTTCAAAAAAACGAAGAACGTTACGGCTATCCATCGTGCCCATGCAGACTGGCTTCAGGAAAGCTTGAACTAGACAGAGACATAATCTGTCCATGCGATTACAGAGACCCTGATGTAAATGATTACGAACAATGCTATTGCGGTTTATACGTCACAAAGGATATTCATGACGGAAAGAAGCCTACAAACCCAATTCCAGAAAGAAGACCAAACGAAAAACAGGGCAGAGCATATACAATTTCCAACGAACCTTCAATAGAAGCACCCCCCAACAACTTCGAAAATAATAACCACTCTGAAATTAAAACAAAATTGTGGTACTGCAAACAATGTGGCTACGTATGTTTTCGTGAAGACCCACCATATATCTGTCCGATATGTAAAGCAAAAAGGGAAATGTTCGCCGAATTAGCAGTAGGAATAGAAATTCGCGGAAAAACATAGCATGAAATGGAACGTAACTGATTCAGGTTTGCTGTTTCATAACAGGATGAAACAAGTCTTAACCAGAACTTTTTTTCAGTTAGCAGTGTTAAAGCGTTCATCTACATGCTTCTGGATTATGATAATCCCAATCACCTTGAAGATTTTAGCACATAGTTTCTCATTCATTTCTTCTTCGATTTTTTGAAAATTCAATCTTATATTTGTCACATTAATTGAGGCTGTTCTTTTTTTGAAAAAATGACCCAATAGAGAGTTGAATAGATAATAATGATTAACAATGTGTAAACTGATATACAAGTTTATGTATATTATAACTGAAAACTAAGCTTAAAACAAACCCCATTTCAACAAAGAAACATTATCTGAGCATATTATTAAAGGTTTAAATTTAGTTAACCTGCAACTTACTAAACAATGTTGATTTTAGTTCTAAAAAAATCTTGGTTTTCACCAAACTTGCTCTCTCTTGTAGGTGTGGAGGAAGTAGTAAATAAATAAAGTGAATGAATAGATTAAGATTGATCTCTAGATACTGTTTGAAGTTTAAGCGAACTCTTTACTCGTTAAAATTGAAGTATAGCAAAGCTACCGTTCATAGACGATACTGAAACTCTACAAAAACTTGAAACGTTGATTAACAAAATTGATGTTATTACAACAAGACTCCAATCAATTCCCTTTTCCATCATAAGAATCCTAAAGTTTTATTTAACTAACCAAACCAGCCAAATCTTAAAGAACATATTAGTCAACGTTTCTTGACCAACTAATGGTTCATTTTGGTCAAGGTTTCTTGATAAAAACCCTTTTTACCATTACTAACTAATGTATTAGTTGTGCCCATGTTGGGAGATAAAAGGGCAATTCAAGTTCTATTGTTGGTTCTATGTTTTGCAGTCGTTTCTATTCCACAAATTAGGGTAGTAAAAGCACAATATACCGTCTACATTAGAGCTGATGGAAGCATTGAGGGAACGGACAAAATTCAACGTGATGGTGACGTCTTTACTTTAACTGGTGACATCTCTGGTGGAATTAAGGTTGAGAGAAATTTCACTGTTATTGATGGTGCAGGTTACACTCTTCAGGGAAGCGGAGTAGAAGGCTGGGGAGTAGACTTTGCAGCCCATTCTCCATCAGATCCTAGGACATTCAATTTAACTATAAAGAATCTTCGGATTATGAATTTTGGTGCTGGTATACGGTCTGTTAACAACAATACTGTAATTGGGAACTACATAGTAGGCTGTAGTGTCGGCATCAGTATAATGTCCGGCTCAAACAACATCATCAAAAATAACACTATAGCAAACAACGGTAATGGAATATCAATATCTTACAGTGGAGGCGGTCATGTTATCACCCAAAATAACATGATAAACGATGTTGCCGCAACAAACAATGTCATCATAGTTTGGTTATCTCCCAGACCTTCGGTATTTATGAATTACTGGAGTGACTACAATGGCACGGACAATGATGGAGACGGCATAGGAGACCGCCCATACATGTACATTAATACGGATTACGCAAAATACTCGGACGGTCAGCCACTAATGGAACCAGTAGAACTTCCAGTGATTCCAGAGTTTCCATCATGGACGCCATTACTGATTATGCTAGTTGCTCTGATTTTTGTTGCAGTAATTTTCAAACAAAAACATCTTTTTTTAGAGTAAATTTAGGATCTTAGTTTATTCCACCAAAGCTTCAAGTGTATACACGTTTTAGCAAATACATACACTTCTAACCATGTATAGAGTTGGGGTTATCCCAACTATAACCTGATGTTAGGTCTGTCATTTCTCCAGAATACTCAATGTTAAAATCAAATACTTGATAATCCCATCCATTGATGTCTCCAATAAAAAATTCTACTCTTTCCAGCGTTGTGCCATCAACACCTTCAATCCTTACTAGCAGAGTAGCATTGTATATTTTATCTCGTCCTGAATTGAATAGTGATCCCTTGTAGTTGACATAGTTGGCGTCAACACCTTCCATATTCGTCCATTCGTCATTAACTAGGAATGGGAAGCTCTCTCTAAGTTCTAGATATTGTTGTTGAAGGTAATCATTCTCTCTTTGAATCTTCAAGTGAAAACCAACTAACAGAATTGAAAAAATTAAAAAGACGATAGTTACTATTAGAAGTGTTTTTTTCCTCATTTTGTTCGGTTTTTGATTTGCTTTTTCTTCTTTAGATGAAGAATTTCTTTTGGATAATATTACTAAAGAAGTGAATCCTAATGCAATTAAAATTAATCCAAAATACGTGTAATAATAATTCCACTGGTTTAGCCATGTAGTGTCGTAATATGGTTGTGGTGTGAGTAAAACTGAAAAGTAACCAACAAACATAGCTAATCCCGATACTAACACTTTTTTTCCGGAATTCAAACTTCTAAAATGTTTTAGTCCACCGCCCTTTGTTAAAAACATTGCCGTGAAGATTGCCAAAGGAAGGGCGCTAACAAAAAACAGAACTGGTAAATTATAAAGTAACGTCGATACAATATCTCCTCCGAACCCAAAATTGCCTAAACAGTAAGATACATAGAAATACAAAAAGAATACAATTGGACCGCCTACAGTCAAAGAATAGATTATTTTCAAAAAATTAGAAAATTTCAAATAAGATACGGAGTGCAGCCAAATTCCCCCATAAGGTTAACCGTATATGTTTATTAAATCTTACGATACACTTTAAATAATTTACGGTCCCCCTATTCTTCTTTGAGTGTATACACGATTTAGCACATACATAGTTACTGTTGTTACAGTATGGTACCTTCCTGTTCCTTCCTCTTTCCTTTCTGGTACATGGATAGTAGGTAAAGGAAAGGTATAGTACCTAAACCGTGTATACAGGTCATAAACCGTCCGTCGTCACCTCCCGTTGGACGTCATCCGTTTCGCCCATCCGTTCGCTCCGTTAGGGGGGGTTAAATTTTAGCCCCAAACCCAAACGAAAGGAATGTACGCTCGTTCTGTAACAGTTTTCTTAGTGAGAGACAGTGAAATTTCGCAATTTCATATTGATGTTGGAGATCAACCTATCGTAAACCCAAGTACTACTCCAAGAACAAGACTGCCTAAAGCCGGAATCTGAGATATTAGTGGATTGATAAAATTCCATGCAGGAGTGACAAGTGCCTCTATGCTTGAGATTAATTGGGTATAATCTATTTGAATAGAATTTTCGTAAGCCAAATATGTCAATCCAAAAGCAAATGCACCAATTATCAACGCGAATTTCAGCGCTTTTTTAAGCAAATATCCAACAAAGAAACCACCTATTCCTCCGAACCCTAATTGAGTCATGATTGGAGTAAAAATATCTGACATGCCACATACACTTTATACAATTAATAAAAGAATATTATATCTGATGATTTAATAAACTTTTAACCTTCTATGTATGGATTAAGGATCCGTTAATAAAACTCCCCCTTTTTTTGTTTAACTTTTTTCTATTATAATGATTAATCTGACGATAAAATATTCATTCAATCGAAATATGACTTATAATTTCTCGATATTAATAGAGATTAACTAGAAGGGGTGAAGAAGATTTTTTTGTTTGATAAATTGTTCAATCTTTCAGTTAATTATCTATTTTTGTTTTTTGCCACAGCATTTGTCCTATTAATACTAGCAATGTTCTTTGTCTGGAAGTTTAGGAAAATAGTCTAATTGTTTAAAAAAATGATTGTGCTTTCTTAGGTTACAAAAACTCCCCCCTTTTTTCAATAGAAATTAGTCTTCTAATTCTATGAATAGTTGGTCGTAGCAATCACTATGATAAAGTTTTGATGTTCCGCTGTTCCTGTGACCTTTTACATAATCACCAATTTTCAGTTCTTTACCACATTTTTTACAAAAAACCTTTCCCTTGAAACTTATCAGACGTTTGTAAACATCTTTTTTTAGTTCATATTGTATCAAAATTTATCAACAAACTTTTAAAAAACAGAACTAGAATTTCTATTAAATTTTTCGTTATTAAAAAAAGGATGTTAAATGTTAGGGCTCAGGAGATTATGAATTGGTGAAACCCACATTTTGAAAGTATGCTTAGGGAACGGATAACCAGTTGTCTTCCACAACTTAAATTTTCCGTCAGTAATACACCTAAAGCGATAGAGGGGGATCATGTCCCATCCTTCAAACAGGAGTTTTCCGCATTGACGGCAGAACACAGCGAAACCCAACATTCAACCCCAAAAAAGAATCAGCTAAATTGAATTTACTGCTTGTGCTAAAAAGAAAAGTTGATCTAGAGAGCAAACCGAAACTAAACTATTACATGGGGAGTAGGATTCGCATCCTAATTTACCAATAAAATATTTTTAGTATTTTTAATATATCATTGGTTTCAAATTTTTTGAATCTTGAAAATCGTTGACGGTATTACCCGTTTTTTAGCTATCTTTGGATTATTCCCCAATAATGAACATTTTTTTCTAAAACTCTATGGTTAATTTTTAATATCATATGAAATATATTCGGTCAACATGAAAGAAGAAGACATACCAAAGCTGTCAAACGAAGAAATTCAAAAAATTGAAAGAATTTCAGAAGCATTCAGAAAGAGGGAAGATGCCAAAAAAAACAGGTTAGATGCTGAAGCTAATTTGGAATCACAGAAAAAGTGGCTAACAGTATTTGAAGGAACACCAAAAGAAACTATCCCTTTGATCATTTATGTTGTGTATGATATAGCTTTGGTTCTGATTGGTCTGTTCAATATTCTACAATACACCGATGTTAGACTTTGGGTAGGTGCTTCATTACTAATTGTAGCAATGTTTGCTCCATTATGTGTGCTCACAAACGTAAGCTGGAAAAACCTCTTTAGATATTTAAAAAACAAGATTACAGGTAAGAAAGATGATTGAGGGCAAATCGAAACTAAAGCAAATGGCCTTCCCTGTCGATTTCCTCAAACCAAATACGAGTAGATGAAATTGGATAGTGATCTTCAGATAGAACCATCTTCACAGTTACAATTGGTAAAGACCGCATTCCTATACTTTTCCGTTTTTGGTTAATTTCATAGGCACCTGGCTCTGTTTCCACACTAACAACTATAGCATCAATTCGTTTATCTGATAATGTGATTCCATATGCATCATTCAAAGGTGTAATTTCAGTACGTTCCAGAAAATTATTCGTTCTCAAGAATGTTTTCAACTCTTCAAGGCGCTGGGCATAGGGTGAGATTTGGTGAGGCTTTTTCAATTTTTTCAAGAAACTGTCTGAACACAAACCAATAAGAATATGATCTCCAATCTCGAATGCCTTCCTTAGCAGAGTTAAGTGACCTTTGTGAAATAGATCGAAAGTTCCTCCTACAGCCACTGTCTCAAACAGTTTATTCATGAATCAGAATCACCTGATTATGCGTGCGCCTTGAATGTCTATACTAGATGTTATTATCTTTTCTTTAGGTAATAATTTCTTGAAAGCCGCATAAACAGAATCTACATTGTCAAATGTAACTAAGGCGTGAACAGCCTCACCCAACATGTTTTGTGCAGCGCCTACAGCTCCCGCTTTCTTGGATAATTCCATTAACTTTTGGACACGCTTAGTAGCTAAGCCAGTCTCCAAAGCAAATGTTTTACAAGCCGCCATAAAATTTTCCAGAGAAGGCTTATCAAGGATTCGTCTGAGGGTTTTTTTTCCCCAATCATTGATTATTTCCCTTTTCTCTTCGGAAGCAAGCATTCCCTTAGTGGAGTAAGGTCTAAAGGTACCTATGATTAGTCTATGATTAGGAGAAACAAGAATACGATCCAAACGAGCAAAACCAGGTGCACCGGGTTCAATAGATAATCCACACCCCCCAAACAATAATGGACCAACCGTTCCTAGACCCGTTCTAGACTTTACTTCGGCTATATGAGCTATTCTACCCAACTGATTATATGTAAGATTTAAACCCAAAACTTTGCTTAGAGCCAATGCAGTACCTAGAGCACCAGCAGCACTAGACCCAAAACCAGCACCAACAGGCACATCTACACAATGCCTCACGGTGACGGTGTATGTTTCAGAAACCTTCTCAGTCAACATTTTAACAACAAATTTAGTTGTTTCCGCCTCTGGATACGACTCTTCATTAATAACCACTTGAATCTGTTCTTCTTCAGCCTCAGCCACAACAACTTCAGTTAAAACTCCCTTATCTGGAGAAAAACCTCCACCCCGAGCACCAATCTGCAAAGGATCAGCAATCAATTTCCCTTCATAAGTCCTGTCACAAATCTCAAAAAAACTGGTTATCCCCGCAGGACAGTAAGCTCTGGCACGTTTGAGCATAAATGTTGCATCCCTTATTTTGTATTTTTAGTCCCTAGGAAGGGAAAAGCTCTATAGCAAATTTTGGCAACAGGTGGTACAATGATTACGAGGAACGGAATTTCTGTAGCAAAGGTCCAAACCATCCAAAAGAAACTTGCGTATAATGGTGCGTTACGTTCAAATCCAGTTGTTAAAGGCAATGGAAG
The DNA here is from genome assembly GCA_042565955.1 of Thermoproteota archaeon. Lineage (GTDB taxonomy): Archaea > Thermoproteota > Bathyarchaeia > Bathyarchaeales > Bathyarchaeaceae > Bathyarchaeum. The sequence goes on from JBHORG010000006.1 coordinate 27,913, forward strand.
AATTTGACTGTAGCCCCAAAGACCGAAACCTATGATTGCGCTTCCCACAAGAAGTCCGATAACAGATGCCAAACCATAATTCTTGAATTCAGGTTTCCATAGCCCAAATCCGATTACTATCACAACACAAGCATATAGGACACCTAGAAACATGGCTAAAATATCCCAAGATAACTGGTTTATTAAGAACAGGTAACCAATCATTCCTGTTACTGCTGCACTTCCAATACCTAAAAAGGCAATTACATTATGCCACTTAATATTTTGTCTGGAAATGAAGCCTATTAGATAGAATCCAACAAAATTTGAGGTACAACCAACAGTGATACTTAGAAGAGCAATTCCATGTCCAGGCTGAACCATATCACTAACGAAAATTCCAATTGCCGCACCTAATCCACCAATCCAAGGACCAAAAAGCACAGCAAATATTCCAGGAATAAAAACAGCTGGCCAAAATTTGACTACTCCGAAAAATGGGTTAATTATTCCCATGTTAGTTAAAACTCCAACTATAGCATAAAGCGCGGCACTAACCCCTATCATTGCAATATCAATAGTTTTCATCATTTAATCACTCGAGTTACGTTTCCACTTAAGGATACTCAGAAGTAATATAACAATTCTGTATGGATTATCTAAACATGTACAATGTTTCTGAATTTTTTGAACAAACAATTCCTTCCAGATAGAAAAAATTAATTGCCCAAGTAATGAACTATACTAGGCTTTGGGTGGTGATTCTAATTGAAATATAATATTGAGATACAACGTGGGGGATGCATCGCTTGTGGCGCGTGCTACAGCACAGATCCATCCCACTTCGAACCGGATGATGAAGGAAAGTCAACAGTCATAGGGGGAGAAACTGACGCTTCTGTTTCCTCTGGAGTCTTCGATGATGAGGATATTGAAAACACCAGAATTGTAGAAGATTCCTGTCCCGTATCGATCATCACTGTAACAGAGCTATAAAAAAAGGGGTAAAAATAGCGTAAAGTTTAAGGGCTTGCAGACGTTTTTCCCTCTAAATACTTGTCTTGTTTGAGGAATGAATAGTTGAGTTCTAAAGAAACATTGGTAGAGAAAAAAACCAAAGTCCTCATAAAACTTCGCGGTTACAAGGTAACAAAGAAGGAAGAAATAAAGAATGCAACCAGCTACGCCATCAAAATGAAAGACAAAACGAAAGCGATTCTCTGGGCAGTTACCACCGATGGTACGGTAGGAGTTGCATATGTTACCCTACTAAAGAAAGCAATGGACGACGCCAAAGTTGAAAAAGGAATCATTACGACCATTGGAAAATACACGCATACTGCTAAAAGCCGCTCTAAACAACATGGAATAGAACTTATCCCAAAAATTTTTCCATCATTTAATATTTTCGACCACGAATTTGTGTCAAAACATCAACTGCTCACAACTGAAGAAAAGGAACAATTTCTAAAGGACAACAAAGCGCAGCCTTTCCAGCTGCCTCGCATCAACGCTTCGGATCCATCTATCATAGCTGTGGGCGGTAAACCAGGTGACATAGTAAGGGTTATCAGAAATAGTAAAACTGCAGGCGAATTCATAGCCTTTAGATATGTTATTTAGAATAAAAATTTTCAAGGTAATACTATAGAAAAGATTTCTGTTTGGGGTGTTTATAGTAGCCAATATCCATAGCCATTAATTGGGTAGCGATCATTCAAGGAATATTTCCTTTTGATTAACATATTATATTAAGAAGAATATATGTGTAAATTTATTAAAAGTGCATCATTTAAAGTGAGAACAAATGGATATATCAGCACTATTGATTGCTTTATCATTGGCGATGGATTCATTTTCAGTAGCAATAGCAAATGGACCTAACAAAATCATTCAAAACTACCAATGCAATTAAGATATCAATTTTTTTTGGGTTCTTTCAAGCAATCATGCCCATAATGGTATGGTATACCGGTGCACATATACTAGATTTGATTTCGGAGTTTGACCACTGGTTAGCATTTATTCTATTAACATTCATTGGCTCCAGAATGATCTACGAGGCAATCAAAAAGAAATCAGACAACATCATTGGTTCATATACCATCAAAATATTACTTTTATTATCAGTCGCTACCAGCCTTAACGCTTTAGCATTGGTCTTAGTCTATCTATTCTTAATATTTCGATCATAACGCCTGCAATAGTAACTGGAATTGTTACTTTCATCTTGTTCTTTGGCGGATTCTATCTCGGTGACAAATTTGGACACATTCTGAGAAACAGAGTTGAAGCAATGGGGGGCCTAATTTTGATCGCTATAGGAACTAAGATTCTCTTTGAACACATTGTAATAATCTAGCTAAATCACATTTTTACAAAAAGATCAAAGCAGTATTTTTAACCATCCGTATATTATGAAGTTCAGGTAAACCTTCTATTGCGTCGCCAAGATATACTGTGAAATAGTTCATCATATTCTTTTTCTCGTAATATGTTCCATATGGAAAAACAGTATTTTAGAGGTTTAATGCATAGAAGAAAGGTACTGAACAGGATTAGCGAGGAATCATATTGAAAAGCAATAGTCTAGAAACATTTTGGGAACGTAGAGACAGACTCAAAATAATGGCAGAAATAATGGAAGTTGCGAAAGGAAGCAAACTGAAGACCCGAATTATGTATATGGTTAATTTGAGTTTCAGCCAAGTCAACGAGTATCTTTCTTTCCTAACTGAAATGGGATTCCTTATTGTCCGCGTAGACAACAGAAGAAAAATCTATGAAACAACTGCTAAAGGAAAAAATTTCATAGAAAATTACATGGATATGGCAAAACTCCTGAATACAGAAGAACTTGTTAGAGTCCCAATTCTGGCAAAGTAAGCCATTGTATAAACCACAATCAACATTGCCATACTATTTTTCAGCATATTTGAGGCAATCTAAAAAAAAGACCAATAAAAATTACGTTTTGCTAAATATCAAGAATATAGACATTTAACGCAAAGTTAATCGTGATGAATGACGATGTTTTATTGGAAAAAATAAAAAAGGGTCTATTAATAAATGTAAATTTATTCCGAAAAAAGGAAAAATCGTTCGGATACATCCGGTTATCTAAAAAAATTCGAATGAATGTACAAGTTTATAAGTAACGTTAAAGTATGAATTTTCAGAGTTAGTGTTCTAACGAAACTAATTCCTTAATGAATAGGAGGTGCAATCCGAATGTCTTATGGTGGACCAAGAGAAATGCACGATGCCGTCTGTGCTGAATGTGGACAGAAATGTCAAGTTCCTTTCAAGCCTGACTCAAGCAGACCTGTATATTGTAGAGAATGTTATAGTAAACGAAGACCCCCGAGAAGAAATAGATATTAAGCTCACCAGCTAAAATCTATTTTTGTCATTCAATTTTTTTTATTCTTTTTTTTATTTTACGGCTTCAAACATCAGTATGCAAAGTTTGACGAGTTTGTAAGTAAATCTTCAAATAATAAGTGAGTGATTACTTGCATATTATTTTCTTAGAAAAATTGAGGGGTTATGTATATATAATGAAATAGCCCTAATCGCTGTAATTTGGATTTTATTCGTAATATATTAGATCTTTTTCCTCAAGGTCTTTATGAAGTTTGTCAACCGCTAGGTATACATCTTCTTCTTTTGTGGCTCCGGTGCAAACAAGTTTACCGCTTGCGAAAAGAAGAATCACTACTTTAGGTACATCCATTCTATATATGAGACCTGGAAACTGTTCGGGTTCATACATGGTTCTCCCTAGAGAGTACGCACAATCTTCTAGTTCAATTCTCCCCATAAGGTTCGCTGAGGCAACTATGTTCACCACTCTGATTTCAGGTTTCCCAGTGATTATTATTCCGCTTTTTTTCAGTTCCCTTACAACTTTTAGAACAGCTTTTCTTGATTCATTTGCAGACTTGGCTCCAGTGCAAACCATCTTCCCCGTACTAAAAATGAGAATTGCAGTCTTGGGTTTTTTTAACCTAAAAACTAAGCCTGGAAATTTTTCTGGACGATATTCAACTAAAGGATTTCCCTTAACGACTGCATTAAGGTCTATACTCTGATTCATTGTGGCAGATGAAACTACGTTTTCGATTCGGATGGAATCTTCAACCTTAGGCATTTTTATTCCGCCTTATACCAAACATGACTTTTAAGGACGTATTTAAAGGGTTCTGGAAAATATTGTATTAGATGTTTTGGTAATTACAAAAAACAGGTACCCTATGTAGCCTCAACAAGATTGGATGAAAAAAAAGAAACAAGAGAAGAAAGTAACTTTACTAAGCTACTTCCACTTGTCTTGTAGGAATTTGGCTATTCCTGAAGAGTCCCTTGGTCCAACTAGGACTTCCCAGTTAGATAGTTCCTCTATTTCTCCGCTGATGCGCGCCGCTTTACCAGGTATTATCAGTTTTCGGTGTTTTACTTTTTCCTCTATCTTGCTCTCTTTGATTGCGTCCGAAACAGTTTCGGCAGTCAGTTTTCTACCCGCAACTCCACTATCTATAGCGGTCCCCTCAGAGTCAACGACTAACAAATAGGCAGATGTACCAGCGGATTCTATATCCTGTGCCACAGTGTAATATGTTAATGCAAAGTTAGAAGTCATCATCACTGGAGAATTTTCATCAGGAGTTCCAAGGATTCTCAATCCTGCTTCTACAGCAACGGGTTTTCTGGGGTCAGTGTAAAGGTTTTGTCGCAATACAGTTAGTGGTAAAAGCGCCCATCCTTCGGTTCCATGCATGATTAAAATATCCGCATATCGGGTTACAAGCATTGATGCAACGTAGGCTTCGTTCCAGGTGTTTACTGTTGGTGAGTTTGCGGTTTCAGCCCAAGCTACAATAGGGGTTCCGATTAGAGGATAACCCAAAAGTCCGTCACCCAAATTGCATGCAGCTCGACGGATCATAGTGAAGTTATTGATTGTGTCTCCTAAACCGGCACGGGTGAAAGTTCCGGGGTCCAATACTAGGTCTTCGACCCCATATTCCTTCATTGTCTTTACCATTGATCTAAGAAGAGAAATGTCGTTTGGTGCAGAAACAACTAGCGGACAGTTATACATTAACGCCAGGTCTGCCATCTCTTTCCAGTTATCTTTGGTAGCAGCATAGATTAAAGGTCTAGCTTTTGGAATTGACATTAATCCACTTTCAAGAATTGTTGTATTAAATGAGCAAAGAATTATTGGCAAATTCGTGTTTTCTGCAACTTTCTTAACTGTTGCTTTGAATTTCTCTGCATCGTTAGAAGTTGAACGAATAGCAATCATTTGCAACTGAAGGTTGTTTCCAATATATAGGTAAGTAAAGTCTTGAGTCTTTTTCACTCTAGCTAGTAATTCTTCATCAGACATTTTGTCAGTAACATCAATAGCAATGGCAGTTGGATTTGTATATGTGAACTCATGACGATACATAACCAATTTTCCGCCAACATTGACCGCATGGTCGCCCACACCAACAATTAGCTCTTTGACTGCTGGTTTAAGCATCTCTGAGAGCTGTTTGTAATTCTTTTTAAATTCTTTTGTCTGAAGAGAAGGACACTGATCTATACTAACTTCCCGGTTCACCACTTTCGTGGCAAAAGCCATACAGTTGTCTTCTCCACATTCTTTGCAATTTGTTTTAGGAAGCAGCATGTAAACGTCGATTGGGCTAAGTTGCTTCATTCCACCCTTAGTTTTATTTTCAGACATGTCAAATCAATCCTCAAAATTTCGCTGTTACCCAGTTAGCGATCTGGGCAATGTTCACAGTGCCTCGTTTTTCCGTCAATTTTTTAACGGTGTTTCTAAGGGTTTTAACGGCTGCAGGATGCAACATCATAAACAAGTCAACACCAGCCAACAACAAAGTTAAGCCGGTTACAGTTTCCCAGAGGGGTCCACGAAGTTCTCTGGCGCCCCATTGTGGATCCATCTTCTGCCAAGCCTCTCTTGCTGCCCAAGCGTTAGTTGTTCCAGAAGACATGGGTTGCTGAAGTTCGGGGTCTCCCATCAAACCAGCTAGACGTGCACGTTCCATAATTGTGTATGCATAATCAAGTCCATAACCTAACGCTGCTGTTGTTGTGTCCATTATTATTTGATCTTTGGGTAGATACTCAAGAAGGCGCCTGTTTAGTTCTCTTGCTTGGTTTAGATCCATTGGAGAGAAAGCTAAAGCAACGTGACCATGCTTCTTGATTAGGTTAGCTGACTTTTCTATGTCCATGTCCAAAGTAACTGTACTTATGAGAAGTCTTTCTCCTTCAGCTGCTGCAGTTACTTTCTCGAAAACGGCTAAATCTTTCTCGGGGTCACCACATCCACCTACAACAAGTGGCACATCAACTGCTTGAAGTACATCCTCAACAGTTTTTGCTGCTTCAGCAGGTGTTGAAGGTTTGGGATTTAATGGATCAATGCTAACCAAGTGGAGCGTAATCATGTTTGCTCCGAACTTGTCAACTGCAAATTTTGCCCACGATACAGGATCTTCTATTGCATCATTGAAGTTTGTTTTCACAGCTTTAGGTATGGGTACTTTGGAGTCAAAAACATCAAGAGATATTACTGGCGAATTAAGTGTAGGATTTTCAAATGTATAGAATGATGGAGACTTTTCTCCACCAATTATTACAGGTTTTCCTCGACTTCCACCTTGGCTTTTTGTCGCTCCAAGCGTAACCTCTACGATTTCTCCAGGATATTTCTGTACTGGAAGAGCGAATGGTGCATCCAAGAGAGCCGTTGGCTTGATTCTTGATGCAATCATTCTCTGGATAGCAGGCAATACACCTGGCTGATAAATGAATTCAATCTCATCCACTTCCATGTCGACATCTTCGAGCTCAATCTCGTCGTTACCCTTAAGGAGATCTAAGAGTTCGGGGGGAAGGTTGAGGTCAGAGGTTTTGTCCGCCCTTTCGGGCATAAATTTTCACCTTTTTGATTTTTCCCGTTTAATGATTACTGTCTCGGCATGGATTTTAGCATTCTTGAAGATTATCGTGAATCCTCCAGAGGTAACAGTTGCTGCTGATACCGGAAATGCTGTTCCTTCGAGGGTATCTTCGTTTTCCGAGGTTGATACTATGTCAGGTGAAATTTCCTTCCATCTTTGGATAACAGGGTGATTCTTTTCCTTGAGGAAAGTCTTTAGTTCGTCAACTGTCTTTGCCTCGTTTTCTGTAGCTACGTTCGTAATAGCGTCTTTGGGCATGAAATCTTTTACGCGGTCCTTAATGCTTTGGGGCATCCAGACTACGCGGTCCCAGCCACCATCTGCTTGCAAGAATTTGGGTGATCGAATATATTCTATAGCTATACCGTGGAAACCATCTACTTGTCTACCTCCAGCGCCAGAGTCTGCTAGTGTCGAGAAAGGTAGTCCGTTTACTGTTACTCCTTTGAATCCTCGATCTACAATGCCGTAGCCCTCTACTTCTGGAATATAGAATGCCATAGCTTCGAAACAACCGCAAGAAGTGTGTGGATAACCGAAACCTGTATACATCCATACTTTGTCAACTGAACCTAGTGTCTTCTGTTTGATGGACTTGTTGATTCCTGAGAATTCTCCTTTTTCAGCGTCAAGTAATTCTCCTTTTTCGATTGCAAAAACTGGACCTTTTGGGTCAACCTGTGCAGATGCTCTCCCGTCGAACCAGCTGATTGAGCCACAGTTTGAGTATCGTTGAGGAGTAATTACGCACATGTGTGTTGGCGCGAAGGATTGGCACAAAGTACAACCATAGAAAGTGTCAACTTCTGAGTCTTTCATTCCTCTGGCTTTTGCGTCTCTGGCTTCATAAACTTCCAATGCTTGATCATGCATTTCTTGAACTTTTGTAGGGTCAGTTACGAAGGTAATTTGAATCTTTTCAATAAATGGCAACTCGCTCTTGTAGAGTCTTGCCAAAACTTTTCCAATGTAAGTAAATGAGTTCAGTCCTTTCTGGAAGGATTTCTTGCTTACACGTATCCAGATGTCGTATCGTTGGTTTAGGTGCATAATTCCTTCGATGAAGTTTAGATATTCATGGATTCGACGTTCTGTTACGCCCTCAAGATCTTCTTCAATGGCTTTGCCAGCAACTTCTACATAAATACCGAAAGGAACATTGCCGCCTTCAGGCAAGTCTTTGAGATCAGGTCCAATTACAGTAACTTTTTCGTCTTCGATTTCATCCATTTTCTTTGCACGTACTAGTTCGAATTTCGCTGCCTGTTTTGGTCCTCCTAGTTCGATTTGCATGTTGTTTCTTCGGATTCTTTCTCCTTCGTAGATTACTCCAACATCCACTGGGATGTCTTCAAACATTGACATTTTTTTATTTTCCTCCTACCTTGTTTATAATTGTTTCAAAACTTTGATTCCAAGCCTCGACTTTGAGGTTTGGGAAAGACCAGCTTGCATGGGGATTATAGTACCTGTTCAAGCTGATGGTCTTCAAGTTTGTAGAGAAGTGTTTTAGTCCTGACAAGATCACAAATTCCATGTAATAAGGCCAGCCCATAAATATAGCGACGTCATATGGACCTTTTCCATCTAAGCCTTTCCATGTTGGATCTTTGAGTCTGTTGCCAATGTCCATTGCAGACATTTGGACAGCTGAAGTAAAGCCTTGTTTCACGAACTCACCTATTGTGTGAGCAGTTGCAACAACGGGAATTCCGGTGGCTTTGTTTAGCCTGATAGTATAGTCGATCATTTTGCCGGTGTCTTTGTCAGTTTTTGTAGACAAGTATCCGACAACGATAATGGGACGTTTTGCCCGTTTTATGATCGCGGCAGCTACTTCAGGTTTCATAATAACATTAGCCTTTGTTGGACCCGCGATTTCTGCTGTTTGCCAAGGTTCTGCTTTTGCGCTCATTGTTATCAACCTCTCTTCCTAACCATTCTTTTTAATAAAGTTGGATCTGGAATTCTTGTTTCCTTCCAGTTCTTCTCTTCGAGGATTTTGATGATTTCAGTTTTCATGGTGATCGGTATGTCCATCTTGTTTCTGATAAACAAATGTATGTCATCAGGCATAACACCATAGTAGCGTTTGTGTAGATCAATGTAGTGGGTCAACTTCATACTTCGACCTCTAGTGGTATCGTTGGGTCGCATACAAAGCTTAATCATCATCACCATAACCTCTTCCTTTGACTCAGCGGTTGTAAACAGATGTTCTGGAGCAGGACCAACGTAAACTTTGTCGCCGGTTCGGGCGTCATAGACGTACCAATCCTCTTTTTTGTCTGCTCGTCCAAGAAGCATACGCCTATACTTGGATCCATGTGGACCAACCACTACAGGAACTCCAAGTCTCCAGAATCCGGAAGCTATTGCAGCTGCTTTTTGGGAGTAAGCACCCCAAGCAAGTCCTACAGCTCCAACACGATTGTGGATATAATCAGCGATTTCCTCGTAATTACCACGTAAGTTACGTTTTGCGAAGATGCTTGCAATTTTGATTGCTGCGCCGGCTATGTGAGAGTTAGAGACACAAGAACCAACGTTCAAAATACCTCCAGCTTCGAATCCACCCGGATATTTCTCATATAGAGATTTTCCTTCTTCATCTTTTACCGTCGCAACGGACATGGCTGCACATCCGGAGAGGACAACAATAAATCTACGTTTAGCGAATTCTTCAGCGATTTCTGCCACTGCTTTGCCACCTTCAGGATAGTTGGAACACCCAACTATGGCTATGACTCCTGGAATCTCTCCAAGAACTATAGGACCTCCGACGTTTCGGATTTCAACGTCTTGGATAGCACCGCGTCCGGAACGCATCATAAACTTTTCTTCCCACAACTTTTCCTCTCCTGCCTTTATCATGAAGCTATGAAGAGGAAAGTCTTTGGAGCATGCACTGTCACATCGAGCACATCCTACACAGTTATCAAGAATCGAAGCAAACGGCTCAAGATCGCCTTCACCTGCTGCTTTCATAGCTTCAGGGATAGGCTGGTTGTTTGGACATGCCCGAATACATTCATTACATCCGGTGCAAGCTTGACCTGCTGCTTTTATTTCTTCGGCGGCCGGAATTATACTGAACTTGTTTCTTTTCGGTGCAACTGCTATTGCAGTTTCAACAGCAACTTCTCCAGCTTTATCAGAATCTAAGATGAGCACACCAGAAACTTTACCATCCACCAAATCGTCTACAAGTTCTTTCGTTGAATCGTTGGTTCTGTTTTGGAGACCCAAACAGTTTTTGGGGCTTGATGCAATTACAGGAGTTTTGACTTTTTTTGCTTCTTCCAGAGCATCTGCTCTTATACATTGCTCGTCAACGACAATCAGGTCAGCTAATCCGCTTCTGATGTATTTTAGTTGCCAAGAGATTGGACCAACAACCTTAGCTGAAGGTTCATACCGAGTTAGGTCGTGGGCTGTACAACAGATTCCCACAACTTCGACTTGGCCCAACATCTTCTTTTCTTTAAGATAATCAATTATTCCAACGCTTGACGGAACGTTGTGACCAATTACAAGAATTGTTGGTTTCTTGACATCTGCTACTCCAAAGCCTAACTCCACGAGTGGGGCTTCAGGGTCAGCTTTTGGAAAACCGAGAACTGAAATCTGGGCTATGTCAGCGACTTCCATTCCAACTTGGTCTGCCATTCCAACATGGAAAGCTTTTGACTCAAAGTCTATGTTATTTCCTTCTTGTCCTGTGTGAGTTGCAGAGAGACAGTTTGTAACTTGTTGTTCACACCAGTCTAAGGCTTCCTCCAAATCCTTGAGCTTTTCAGGTTTAATTCCACAGACTAGACGAGTGACGGGAGCTTCTACATCTATGTTTAAGCCTCCTTGGTCAAGGGGGATGTTACGTCCATATTTTTCTATCAAGTGTTCAATTAAATGTCGACCGTGTGCAATGTGTGTAGCGGCTCCGATACAACATGCAAGGAGAACAATCCTTGACTGCTGAGCGGCCATGTTTAATCCACATGCCCCTCGTTTGTCTCCTGACAAGTCACATTTTCCGAATGTGCATAGACAGCAGACGTCACAGAAGGGAAGATAAAAGGGTTTGTAACGTTGCAGAAGTTTGAAGTCCCAATCCCTCAAATCAGTCATTGATGGAAAAGGAGTTGGACCCATAGGTTCTTCCCAAGAGTCATCAACAATTTTACCGATGGACACTTCAAGATCCTTTACGACAGCAACATTTGTTCGTAATTCTTTTGCTTTAACAACTAAACCTTTCTTAGCCAAGTTAAGTGACCTCTAGTTCAAGTTTGAGTCTATTCACTCATCCACATACTTATTTACTTTTCTAAACCGATGAAAAATGGAGTTTGTAAATAAAAAATTTAGGTTTCAAGCAATAAAAGGATTATTGATGTATTTTCATGGATAAACTATCATTTGTAAATCAGGATAAAAAATAAACTATCATCTAACATCGAAAAATCTTAGAAAAGTAAGCAAGAGACACTAAAAAAATTCAAAATATCAAGATTGAGCTCAAAGTTTCTGTAAATCGATAATTTGCCTAAAAGATCAGAATACTTTTAATCGCCGATCGAGTTGGAACAATAAGGAGTGAAAAAAGTTTCTTAGATAAACATTTCAAATTAACCGCCAATTTCGCTTCTTTATAAATCAACTAACAAGTCCCAATGTCACAGGTTTCATTACTAATTTCTAAATCACAAGGTAGTTGGAAATGGCTTAATAATAAGAGAACTTATTAACCGTTTATCACTTTAACGGCCATTAATCGTAAGTGGAGAGGGTAGCTTTAACAAAGTTTAATGAGAAGCATTGTCACAAGTGGGCACTTCTATTAAAGCAGAGAAGAAGAAAACTTGATAAAGCCTTAGGAGCCGCGGTTTCCGGAGACTTTAAAACAGCAAAAACGTTGGCTTCCGAGGTTTTTCATGGCTCTACAGGTACAAACTCTGATCCGGGGATGGAGGGATCGCTACTATATCATATGGCCATGGTAACGAAAATGGCTGCAGAGTATAGAATAATTCTTGAAGCTCTGAAAATTGAAACTCCAAATGTAGAAGGATTATTATGGAGATTTTACATTGATTTTGTATCTGATGCTAAAGAGCTTCTATTTGAAGTTGCCCAGTTATCAGAGACTGTAATAATGTCGGTTAGGAACCCAGTTCTTGGGGATGAAGAGAAGATTCAGATTTTTAGAAATCTGGTAGAAGAAACAAACAAAGTTGAAAAGATGCTTGAAATAGAAGACCAAGATCCATCAAATAGTCTTCAAAAGTTGTTTATTGAGTGGGTTGACCATGTTGTTGAGATGCGTTTGCGTCAGGAATATGAAACGATAAAAGGTCTCTTGATCATTGAAAGATTAGCTGAGAACTTGGGTATAAAAAAGATTGAAGAAGTTTTTTGTTTAGTAAAGAAGTGGTTTGGAGAAGAAACCGTTGAAGCTGCATTCAATGTTTCTATTAGGTTAGGAATATCAAAAGAAAGGTTACAAAAATTAATGCTAAGTGACCACTTCATTGAGCATGAGTTGGAAATGAAGAATTTGGGAGGCTTTATGAGGTTCCTGAATTGTCCGATATTTGGTAGCCACACCTACTTTGAAGCAGAAATGGGAAAAAAACTTGTGACATCTCAACTTTTCTGCAAAAACTTCTGTAAATCTCATGCACAAGCCATGTTTGAAAAGGTTATTCCGTTCCCGGTGGGCGTAAATCAACCAGTAATGATGGCTTCAGATGGAAAATGTGAATTTCATCTAAAACTTGCCCCAACGGCTTCTGAATCATCCCAAGAAAAGTATGTTCCATTGGTTGTTTCTTGGAATGTAACGTTAAAGTGTAATTTAAAGTGTTCTCATTGCTACATTAACGCACAAGACGCAGATTTTGGAAATGAGTTAAGCACTGACGCAGCAAAGATGCTAATCCACCAGATAACTGAAGTTAGTAGACCTCTGTTGATATTGAGTGGCGGCGAGCCTTTGTTAAGAGAAGACATCTACGAGATTATCAGGTATGGTGCAGATCGCGGCTTAAGGATGGGAATGGGAAGCAATGGGATGCTCATTGATGATGAAGCTGCAAGAAAACTCAAAGACGCGGGAATGTGGACGGTTGCAATCAGTTTGGATTCGAGTATACCAGAACGTCATGATGAGTTTCGTGGCGTTAAGGGTTGTTGGAAACACGCTGTGAATGCTATCAAAGCACTCAAAAATGCGGGCTTACAGGTTCAAGTTAACTGCACAGTCACGCAACAAAACTATGATGAAGTAGATGAAATAATGGCATTGGCTGAAGATCTAGGTGTTGACAATTTTCACTTGTTCTTTTTGGTGCCTACCGGAAGAGGAAATGAACTTGAAGATATAACACCAAGAATGTATGAGGACATGATTACGAGTACGCTAACAAAAACTACAAAGTATAAATTGAATGTGAAGCCTTCATGTGCTCCTCAGTTTATGCGTGTTGCTAAAAATCAGGGAGTTGACATGTCGCGTTGGGTTCGAGGTTGTATGGCAGGCTTGTATTATTGTCGTATCTACCCTTCTGGCGAGGTTACGCCTTGTCCTTACATGCCAGTAAGTTTAGGGAACATCCGCGAAAGGTCATTTAAGGACATTTGGTTTAACTCGGAGGTTTTCAGGTCTTTGCGTGACTTTGAACAGTTGAAAGGAAAATGTGGAATATGTGACCATCGTGAAGTGTGTGGAGGATGTCGTGCTAGGGCATATGGTGTAACTACAGAACAAATGGACTTTTGTGGCGCTTTGCATAAGCCAACAGAAATGCAGGGCGATTATTTGGCAGATGATCCATGGTGCATTTACCAACCGAAGAGTTTAGCGTCTAGAAAGGAATAGCAATAGTAAATTTTTTCTTCATTATTTCGAAAAAAATTGATGATAAAAAGAAGGAAGAAGAGATGAAAGGTGAAAAGGTTTTAATGGAAAAAGGAAGAAAATTTACTTGAGTGGGTGAAGTTTAACAAATATCTTTTAAGTCTACATGAGCTCTATGCAACTGGAACCGCCGGAAAGCTTATCGAAAAAGCGGGCTTGGAAGTAAGCAAACTTAGGAGTGGCTCTTTAGGTGGCGACATTCAGATTGGAACCAAGATTGCATAAGGTGAGATTGATTTTCTGATATTTTTCTGGGATCCACTTGTGTCTCTTCCTCATGATCCTGATGTGAAAGCGCTATTACGAATAGCTGTGGTATGGAACATTCCAGTTGCATGTAATCGTTCCACTGCTGATTTCATGGTTTCATCAACTATAATGGATAATAAATATGAAAGGATAATTCCAGACTATGAGAATTACAGGAAACTTGGGATAGGCCGAACAATCGATCAACAATTATATTTGGTTGTTTGATAATTAGTAAACAAACGGGGAGATTTCCTGTTGAGGTACACCAAGATTAAGGCATTTGATTGTCCTGATGCGTGGTATAAGGTTCTGAATGAAATTTGGTACAATGGAGACATTTTTAAAGTTGGGTATGGCTCTGAAGCCTCCGAAACAAAAAAGCTGAATGTCAGTATTGAGATTACTAATCCCGTGAATCGTCCTCTTGTAGATTTTATGGCTCCTTGTGACATGAAATATGTTAATTGGTATGCCTTGAAGTATTTGTGGTCTGGCGCAATCGAAGAAGAAACATACACGTATGGAAGCCGGATGAGGAAACCCGTTGATCAGGTTGAAGAAGCTATTAAACGATATATTGAAGAACAAAGAGACCGACAAGTCACTTTTGTTATTCGTCTTCCCGAAGATATCAAAAAAAGTTTAGGAGACTACAAGAAACACGAACCCCCCTGCTTGAGTCTTATTGATACGGAAATATTGGATAACGAACTAAATTTAACGTGTTATTTTAGATCTTGGGACGCTTATGCAGGATTGCCAGCAAACATAGCTGGAATTCAACTATTCAATGAAGCACTCGTATCAGAGATCAACAGAAGAGGAAATCTCAACCTAAAAACAGGTAAACTCATTTTCCATTCTAAGAATTGCCATATTTACGAAAGACAATATAGTTGGGTTGAAGAGAAAGTTAAACCTGGAGAGGATAAAAGACGAAAAATGTTGGGATCAAACAAGTCTTGATTTTAGAAAAGGCTGTTTTAAACAATGAATTTTTACTAATCTTTTAATATCCTTATATTTTGGGATCAATTATTTGCCTAGTTATTGGGCAAGATATTTATCCTCATTTGGTAGTAATGTTGATTATAGGTAAAATGGAGATATTATTATGCCTATGGCCTATGTTTTGATAACTACCGAGACAGGTGCTGTGGATAGTGTTTTAGCTTCCCTAAAAAAAATGGACCCTGTAAAAGAGACATTCATGGTTTATGGAGTTTATGACATTGTAGCCACGGTTAAGGCAGAAACTATGGATAAACTCAAAGAAATTGTTACTTGGAATCTACGCAGTTTAGATAAAGTCAGGTCAACTCTAACAATGATAGTAGTCGAGGCAGGCCAATAGAAACAGGACATATCCTATTTTTTTCTTTATGAATCAATATATCCCTCATTATAGTTATTGTCAAACATCTAAAACGGACATATTCATCAAGTTAAACATCAACTTTCCGCCCTACATCCATAATACCAATCAAAATTTTGATCAATGAAAATTTTATATAGGTCAACAGTGTCCTATGATGTTGAGTATCATGGCTGAAATTTGCCCAACCTGCGGACTACCATCAGATATTTGTGTCTGTGAAGAAATCGGTAAAGAACAACAACGAATACGAGTACGCTTAGAAACCAGAAAATGGGGAAAAGCAGTAACCATCGTCGATGGAATCAGCGAAAAAGAAGCAAACCTAAGTCGACTGGCCCAGAAACTCAAATCTTTTTGCGCTTGCGGAGGAACTGCAAAGAACGACGAAATCATTCTACAAGGCGACCACAGAGACAAAGTCAGAACTTACCTCATTCGCCAGGGATACCCACAAGCAAATGTTGAAGTCCAATAGCATTTTTGAGAGAACAAAAATGGGTATATTCTCAGATTTTCGCGAAGTAATCAAAGGACTTAAACATAAAAAAATAGGTGAAAAAACAATAAAAGTTTGCCCAAAATGCGAAAGCAACCAAATTATGATGACCACCGGTCTGGACACATATCCTAGGATGTACGGAATAACTCCTAGAAAATATGTATGCACAGAATGTGGTTACTCTGGATCAATAATAATGGAGCAACCAGAAAAAGGAACGAACTAATCTGGTAACTCAATTCCTAACTGCCTTCTCAAACTTTTATATCTGTTCCTAACTGTAACTTCAGTTACTCCAGCTGCTTCTGCAATATCTTTCTGAGTCTTCTTTTCACTATTCAAAAGACAAGCAATATACAAAGCAGCTGCGGCCAAACCCATTGGGTCCTTACCAGCTGCTGCACGCTTTCTGCGAGCTTCATGAAGAATCTTGATTGCCTCACCCTGAGTTGGACCGGTAATACCAGTTTTTTCCGCAATTTTAGAGACATATGTTAGAGGATTAGCGATTGGCATCTGGACATTAAGTTCTCTTAGTAGTAGACGATAGCATCGTGCTACATCTTTCTTATCAACGAAGCTAGCTTCAGCTATTTCCCTAAGCGTTCTTGGAGTTGCTGTGGTTCGACAAGCGGCATATAGTGAGGCAGCTGCGATTGCTGCGATTGATCTACCACGAACTAATCCCTTGTCTAGGGCTTTCCGGTAGATGATTGCGGCTTTTTCCTTTACTGGTCCGGGAATATATGATTTATCAGAGAGACGATCTAGTTCTGCCATGGCTTGGGCAAGGTTTCTGTCTACTGAAGAGTGAACCCGCGAACGTATCTGCCATTTTCGGAGTCTCCACATTTGAAGCCTTGTAGATAGAGGAAGTTTTCGTCCAAAAGCATCTCTATCTACGCGTCCTATGGCTGTAGATAAACCTTTGTCGTGAACTGAATATGAAGTGGGTACTCCAACTCGGCTTCTGGATGCCTTTTCTTCTTGAGTGAAGGCTCTCCATTCTGGACCTTTGTCCATCATCTGCTCTCTGACGACTAAACCACAGCCGCCGCAGATAGTTTCTCCAGTCTCGTAATCATGGATTAGGTTGGGGCTTCCACATTCTGGGCACTTTTCAGTCATTCTACGTGAAATTCGTTTATTTTGCGTGATCTTAAACCTCAAGATTATTCTGGCGAGAATTCCGTGATTAACTTGAATCGTCTTCCTTCTAAGGTACAGAAACCGTTTTTTCTGAACCCGCCGTAGTAACCCTGAGGCTACGTTTTAATATATAAGCCTTACGATTTGTCGCCATGTATCTAACATTAAATGATGAAATATGAATAGAACCCTCGATTCCCATCCAATTTCTTTCAAACAGAAGGATCCAGAGATATTTATCAATATATAATAAAAAAATTGAGATATTTCGCAATATTTATAGGTAAAACATTCTAAGATTACCTGAGGATCGGGGGATGGGACAAGAATTAATCAAGAATCCACTAGTAGAAGAGTGGTTAAACCAAAAAAGAAGCCAGATAACCCGAAGAGTCTACCTCTATCGACTAAGACAGTTTCTTGAATATCACAATATAGATCCAGATGAGCTGCTGGATATGTCACCGAAAGAGGCTAGAACCTTAGCTTTAAGGTACCAGAACGAAAACAATCAACTAGCCAACAACACCGTTCTAGGAAGATTAACGGCTGTAGCTTCCTTCATGGATCATTACAATAAAACAATAAATTGGAAGAGGGGATCACGAGTTAGACCAATACCAGACATTAAAAGTCACGTTTACTCGAATGGTGACCTCTCAAAAATGTTTGAGGTAGCCGATACAAGAGATAAAGCAATCTTAGCTTTAGCGTCAAGTCTTGGTTGGGAGATCAGTGGATTTGTTTACCTTAAACGAGAGACTCTTCGTAAACTGATTGAAAGAGCAAAAGAAACAGGTGAACAGTTCGTTTACTTCAAAGACATAATACAAAAGACAGGCCAACCCAGACTCGGAGTATTAAATCCACTAGCTATTGAATGGTGCGATAAATGGCTTAAGTTATCCGAGAACATGCCTCAAAGATTGCGGGAACCGAGAACGGTAAATCCCATAACGTTAACTGCAAAACGAAGAATCTCAGACATCTTCGACCTTACAGGAAACGGAATTCATAACGCCATGAGGAACTTAGCGAAAAAAGCAAACCTGAAGCTAACAGGACTTCCAAGATTTCACAACCTGAGAAAGTGGGTTATGAGTGGTCTTTCCAGAAGTGGATTTAACGAATTTCAGATAAAGTATGTTTTAGGTAAATCAATCCCAATAAGTGACCAGGTTTATCTCCAGACATTAGAGGAAGAGGTTCAAGAAAGATATCCTTCAGCTTATGAAAACTATTTGAACCTATCAAGTACCATATTAAAAGACCTGAAAAAGAAAAATGAAAACGAAAATGAAAGACTTAAAGAAAAAATCTTAAAAATGGAATATGAAAACGCAGATATGAAAGATGAAATGCGAAGAATGGCAAAAAAAATGAACGCTGTCATTTCAAAACTAGAAAACTTAACAGAAAAATAATTTCTCAGTAAGGTGCAGGTTCTATGAAATATCCTCCACAAACAACGCACTCAAAATTCTCTTGAAGTGCACATTTTAGACAAACCGTATGACCGCATCCATAACAGGTTTTAGTGTAAGTCTCGGGATTAACATGGTAACAAACATCACATTCAACCAGGATAGTTCCTGCAATTCTTTTCATGGAATTAACTCCAAACAAAACCATATTTGATGTCATTCCCTAATTGGACAGAAATGGAGTTAAGAGCAAACTGAAACTAAATTGGATATTCTAGCCTGTTTAGTTCTAACAGTTTTCTTCTTGTAGATTTTTTTCTTTAGCATTTTTGGATTCGGGCCACATTAACACTAATCCAATAGTCCTGATAGATGCTCCACCCCATAGTAAATGCCAAACAGAAGGGGATAAAAATTCACCTTCAGAAACACCATAGACTGAATTGAATATTAAACCTAAACAAAAAACAGAAATGCCCACAACAAATAGGATAGCACCAATTTTCATATTTTATCATCTAAATCTAGAAATGGAACCAGTACAAGAGACTTTGCTTCATCTTTTCTCCTATTGTCTTAAAACTCCCCTTGTTTATTAAGAATTTTACTTACCTAAGAATTGCAATAATTACCTAAATGACAAAAATCATAAAGAAATACAAAAAAACAAGTAATAGAAGCACCAATGACAAAACGGAAAATTCTATGAATAAATTGTATATTTTTATTTTTTTTTGTTTCTTTGATATTGTCTTCTGTAGGGTTTACCTACCTTCTGTTTTTGCAGCTTGTTTTTCCTAAACTTGTGCCTTCTTATGGTGGAGGTGAAACAATTTCTCTTAACTCATATAACAACTACACTTTTCAAATACCTTTGAAAACAAATTCCAGACTCCATTTAAGCTTTCAAACAGACAAAACAGTAAAACTATTTTTGGATGGAAATTTCTTAGGCGATTACTCAAGCTACAATTTCATAATAGAACCAGGTGATAATGCTTTTATTAAATTAGAAGCAAACTCTAACGTTTCAGGCATGTTCAAAGCAAGACAGGAGATTCCTGTTGAAAAACAACAACTGGCCGTAATTTTAATTTTTGTTGGCCTAATTGGAGCAACATCATCCATAATAGCAATCAGAATGAAGCTGTATGGTTCAACTCAAAAGAATGGAAAATAATTACATAACTAATCAGATCCGGGAACGGGAAATGCATTTCATCCAAGTGTAGACGTCTCCATTACTCTCTCGCAAAACTCCCCTCTTTTTTTTAAGAGTTAAATGTTAATCCCAAAACCAAACTAAGACGTACAAATCAAAAGATTTGTGTTTAAGAGATTGGAGGTTTACTGTATTCGTTTTTGTATTCGATTCCAATCTTTTTGCTGTTGCTCGAAATATTTTGTTACAAGAATTGTTCTTAGTCTAACACGTTCTAGTTTGTCAATTTTTTCGTGTTGTAGTTGGGTATCTAATCTTTCTAATTCTTCTTCGTAAGTTCTTTTGTGTTGAATTCTCTGATTAACATAATAACCTATTAGCTTGCCCATTTTCTGTTTTTTTCCGAAGCTAAAACTGAAACCCATATTATCGCATCCATTAAGATATACGATAATAAAATATTACTAATAAAAGAGGATTCCCTTTGATGAAATGTATCGAAAATTGATGTATGTTCGGTTTAGGGTCTCTTTTGTAACTCTGTTTAAAAAACAAGTTTGTGGAATATGTCAAGGAGTTGTTTTACGAGTTTGACTTTCTAACAAAGAAGCCAATGACAATTCAGAACTATGACAGAATCCTAAAACGTCTTGATCACAGAATGACGAGTTGCTTGTTCAGATATGGCGGTGCAGAAAAATTCTTAGTTCTAGGCTACACACCTTTCGAGCTAAAAGAGATCGGAGACTGGAGTAGTTCAAAGATACCGGAGATTTACGCATTAGAGTTAATGCGAACTGGTGTTGGAAAAAGGGATTTCTGAGGCATAACACATAGAATTTATTGGAGATGAAAAAATGAAACAATCCAACCAACTATGTTCAAGGTGAATCATGCTTCATTCTTTTTGTGTTTTAGCCTTTTCAGTCCCTTCTTCCGTTAAATGTTTACTCCCAAAAAAAGAGGGAGGGAAAATTGGGTTTATTTTCGCTTTTTAAGTCCCCAATATGCAACTACACCAATAACTGCTGCAACCGCTACAGCTGCGATGATAGCAACTTCAGTTGTTATCAAAGGTTCAACTATTGGTTCTGGTTCGATTGGTCCTGAAGGTTCAACTGCTGGACCTACGGTTACTGCTGTTGCTGCGCCTGAGCTGCCGTAGGATTCATCGCCTGCGAAAGAAGCAATTATTGTGTAATCACCTTCTTCTGGTGGAGTCCATGCCTTGCTGAAAGTGCCATAGTAGCCTTCTGTGGTTACAACGCCTATGTCTATGTATGAACCTTCAGATTCCATGGCTGTCAATGCCACAGGAACACCAGTTATTGTTTCGTTGCCCCAGAGTCCTCCGATAGGCATCTGCCGGTGTAAGTACTCCATCTGAAGAGCCATCGATTCTTTAGAGACACATGGAGTTCCTGGCTGAGCAGGAGACAAGTCAAGTACGGTACCTTTTATGGTTAAAGCAGTTCCTTTTGATACTGCAACGTCAGGTGCTGTGACTGTTGTTGCGCTCTTACCCTTGCCTAAAACAGCAACTGTGCCAGTATACGAATCTCTAAGTGCCAAGTACCCGTCAGCGATAGCAGTCATCCTTGCTCCGCCCATCATTGTTTTGAATATACCTTCACCTGTCTTAGCATCTACGCAATGAAGCTGCCATCCTCTAGTGTATGGCTGAGTTGCTGTGTGTTCAGTGTTGACGCTATAGATTTTTCCGTCAGCTGCCCAGATTTCGCCGTTGAAAGAGTAAATGGTGGTGCCATCTGGTGTGATGTATGGGCTTTCGAACGAAGTGATAGCTGGTGCTTCGTACTTCCATACTATGTCACCTGTATCCCAGTCGAAAGCGTAGATGCCTGAGTAAGCAGCCCGATAGAACATGCCATAAGCCGATGTTGTGTCGTATGCTCCAAAACCGTTTGCGTCCCAAGGTTCATCCATCTTAGGAGTTGTCCACCTAATATCTCCTGTCCTAATGTCAAGTCCTACAAATGTTCCCCATGCAGTGAGAAAAGCGTATATTCCTTTGTCACATACGTCGGATGCACCGCTGTAACCCATAAGGTTGCCAGCGCCTGCTGGTGCGATTGTTTTGTTGACTATCACTTGGCCTGTGTATAAGTTGACGGTCACTAGTCTTTGTTCACTAGTAGTTCCAGAAAAGCCAATTAAACCACGTCCAAACGAGGCAGCTATACCTAAGGTGAAATCAGTAGTAGATGGAAGACTGGATAGCGGCCAGCTTATATTGCTTACTACTCTGCTGGCGAAGTTGCTAGTAGATCCTGTGGTAGTGAAATTAATTAAACGGTAACGTTGATCACGAGGAACATCATTGCCTAGGTTTTGAACACCCAAGCCGTGCCCATTCATGTAATGAATAGCTGAAGTCAAAGGCTCAATTGAAACGTCCACAGTCTGTCTGCCACTATTTTCATCATACTTGTACAACCTGTCGCCATCTAGATATACAATATCCATCGATGGATACTCGATTGCGCCTCTAAATTGCCAAGTTCCGAAGCTCGATTGGGATTGTGAGTGGGAAAATCCATCTACTTCCCAGAGCAACTCGCCTGTGCGTATGTCAACACACTGTAACGCTGTTGTTGAAACCGTTTCGACTTCACCATCGACAATTTGTGATATTACTTTTGGAACTGTCATGTAGCCTCTTCCACCAATAACCATAGTGATAGAGCTTGGGGTGGATGATCGCGTAGAGTGTGGAACTGTGTATGACCAGCCTCTTGTCCCGTAATCGCCGTATCTGCCTATACCGGTGATTCCTGCAATGTTTTGTTCTAGTTTCCATGCATAGTGTGCGCTGCTTGGGCCTTGAACATATGGATAGAAATCCATTCGGCGGTTCCAGTAGGGACTGCAATCGGGATAACGTTGGTAGTAGTCAGGACCTGCTGGTCCGTACCATGGAAAGTCACCTATGATTGGAAGCCATTCTCTGTGTTCTGGTGCAACTGGTCGCTCCCAGTAGTCGGTTGGTGCTTGCATAACTGGGCTCCAAGAAAACACCATGTCTTCCTGTACTGTGAATGTGTACTCTGGACTGGTATCGGGTTTGTAATATGTTGAGCCTGTATATTCTGTAGGTCGGTTTCGATAGCCACTTCCTGCTTCGGATGCTTCAGTGAAGATTTCTCCGTTGTTGTAGTACCCAGCTGGATGGAATGTTCCAGGGAAATCAACTTTGTATGTGTATTCGCCAACTTGGTCGGGTAAGTATTCCATCCATGTAGCTGCGGTATCAATTTCAGTATCCAACGTATACTCGTCTGTGGTTCCGTCAGGTTTATTGATTATTATATGGAAATCGTGAAGTCTGCGTTGCGCGTTGGATGCTGGTGTAGCCCATGCGTTGATTAGGACGGGTTGGTTAACTCCTATGACGTTAGGTCTAATGCTAATCCAAACGTCAGTATCGAAGGTTCCATCAGCAACGTCTCCAGATTTTAGTGGTCCGCTGTAAGGTTGCTTTGCAGCAAGCTCAGCTTGAACTATGGTAGGCATCATTAGCAAAAAAACAGAGGTAATTAAGATTGTTATAACGAATATTGCCGTTATTTTTGTTTTATTTATTGAAATTTGCATTTTTTTCTCCTTTTTATTTTCTTTCATTTTCTTTTTATTTTGAAGAAAAAATAATAAAAAAAATATTTTTTCCCCCTTAAGTTATTCTATCTAGCAAGAAACATATTTAACAGTAAGTTTGCCAGGGGATGGCTGACAAGTTTTATATCCTTCTTAGGTTCTAAAAAACTCAGGGGGAAAGAAGAATCTTACATTCGATGGAAATTAAGAGTCTTAATTATTTTGGGCTCTCAAGCAACCTAGCAAAAGTATTCATATCCATTTCTGGAACAAGGTTTCTTACTGCAAAAGAAATCCAAAAAAGAGCAGGAGTCCCTCGACAGGAAATTTATGCGATTTTAACAAGTCTTGAAGAATTGGGACTTGTGGAAAAAACAGTGGGTAGACCCATTAGATTCAAAGGTGTTCCAATCAAACAAGGACTCGCTTTTTTAATAAAGAAAAAAAAAGATGAAGCAAAAAAATGCAAAAAATTGCAGAAAAAATGATGCAAAATTTTCCGCAAAAAAACAATAATAACAAAATTCTTGACGATAAACCACATTTTGTTTTGGTTTCAAAAAAGGAAGCTTCAATTAACAAAAGACTATTTGAAATTGATTCTGCAAAAACAAGCATTGATTTCATAACTTCATGGAAGAGATTTCCACATGCAATTGATACCTTTGGAAAAAGTGGAAAACAAGCCTTAAAGAACAACGTGAAAATGAGGGTTATTCTAGAAAAACCTGAAAATAAATATGATGTCCCAAAAATATTAGAAGAATTTAGGATATTTCCAAATTTTCACTTGAGATATATTCTTAAACCCCCTGAAGCAATAATTGGAGTTTTTGATAATAAATCGGTATTAATTAAAACATCTGCAAAGGTCGGGTTAGCAGAAAAACC
Organism: Thermoproteota archaeon; assembly: GCA_042565955.1. Lineage (GTDB taxonomy): Archaea > Thermoproteota > Bathyarchaeia > Bathyarchaeales > Bathyarchaeaceae > Bathyarchaeum. The sequence goes on from JBHORG010000006.1 coordinate 52,170, forward strand.
TTCCTTGTGGACAGATAATCCTTGTCTTCTGGCAGTAATACGTGATTATTTTGAAATAATGTGGATAACTGCAATAAAAAGAATTCCCGAAAAAATAATTGAATAGCAAAAATTGATTGAAATCATCAACTTCACTTTAACTTATAGGTACAAGTTCAATCAGAACATTGTTCAGTTTGTAGAGAGATGATGGAGAATATTCAATTCAAAGGGAAGTATTCAAGGAGAATAAGATAAAAATTTCAAACCACTAAAAGATTATTCATAAATCCCTGTTAATCCTTTTCAGTCCTCTAATGACTTGTTGAAATCATTTTACATTTCGATTGTATCAGTATTGGAAGAAGGGATTTCTGAGGCTCTTGAGCAACGGTTGTTGATGAGTCCAGGTCCTCTCAACCATTAAGGGGGATGAGAATTTCTGATCCGTTGTTCCTAGGCTTTTCAGTCCCTTATTCCTCTAAATGTTTACTCCAAAAAAAAGGGAGGGAAATTTTTGGGTTATTGTTTTCTGAGTATCAGATAGGTAGCTAGGCCTATGATGGCTGCTATGATAACGGCTGCTATGAGGGCTATTTCTGGGGTAATTAAGGCCCCTTCCACTATTCCTTGTGGTCCTGTTTCTCCTTGAGGTCCCGCGGGTCCTGTATCTCCTGTAGATCCTGTAGCTCCTGTAGGTCCTGTTGCTCCTTGATTTCCTGAAGGTCCTGTAGCTCCTGTAGGTCCTGGTTCTCCTTGTGGTCCCGGTGATGGTTCTGCACCTACTGTAACCCAGGCTACAGCTTGTGAGCTAGCATATGATGAGTCTCCCTCAAAGGAGGCAATAATCTGGTAGGTACCCTCTTCTGTTGGAGTCCATGATTTACCAAATGTACCAGAATACCCTTCAGTTGTAACTGTACCAATGTTAACATAAGAGCCATCGTCAGCAATCGCGCTTAACATCACTGGAACTCCTTCAATTATTTCATCGCCCCAAAGTCCGCCAATTGGCATCTGCATATGCAAGTACTCCATTTGAGTATCCATCGAAGCTACGGATACACATGGAGTACCAGGCTGAGCAGGAGACATGTCAAGAACTGAACCAGTTACGATGATAGGAGTGCCTTTTGGTACGCCAATAGTTGGTGCTGTTACAGACGTCTCACTCTTTCCTGGGCCGTAACCAAAGACATACCCAAGATAAGCGTTGCCCGCTACGAGATAACCATCTGCAACCGCATAAGGAGTTGTACATCCCAGCATATCCCAGACAGCTTCACCTGTAAATACATCGATAGCGTGTAAACTCCATCCTCTCGTTACAGGCCAGCTTTCTGTGTGCTCATAGTTCCAGGTAAAGAATTTACCATCAGCAATGATACCACCGACTCCAAAAGAGTAGAATGGCATAACCGTGTTACCTTCTGTTCCAGTGTATGGAGTTTCATATACAGCCTTGGCTTCTGCTTCGTACTTCCAGGCAATACTTCCGTCGTCCCAGTCATAAGCGTAGACACCGTCCATAGATTCTCTGAATATATAACCGTAAGCGGACATCGCAGAGTAAGCTCCGAATCCAGCTTGTGCCCAAGGATAGTCCATCGTCTCGCCTTTCCATGCTAGATTTCCTGTGGCAAGATCATATGCCAAGTAATAGCCTTTTGCTGAAAGGATAGCAACTTTTCCGTGGTCAACAATAGAACATGAACCGCTGTATTGAGGTTCACCCATAACTTCTTTTTCCCATAACTCTTCGCCTGTCCACAAGTCATAGCCTCTAATCCGTTGTCCAGTACGCACCTGTGCTTCAGTAATTCCTTGCACAGTAGCACCTAGACCAACATTATAGTCGATGTAGCTGGGTAGACTGCTTCGTGCATAGCTTGTATTGCTTACTATTCTGTTATTGAAGTTGTTGGTGCTTCCTTGTGTGGTCCATTTGATCAAACGATAGCGTTCCTCAGAGGGTATACTGTTTCCAAGGTTTTGCACGGTCAACGCCAATGATTGTGTGTCACGGCCTATAGTGTTCTGGTAGAAGACAGCGGAGTTAATACCATCTGCTAGCGATATATTATTTGTCAGTTCTCCAGACCATTCGTCCCACTTATACAGCCTTCCGCCTGATATTCTGATAAGACTCACTGAATATGTTCCAGCGGCTGCGGCACCTGGCACTTCTTCAAATGATGGAGGAGTATACTCTACAATTTCAGGGACTAGACCTTGAAGACTCGTACCAAAGAAGAAGCCTGCGACTTCAACCAATGGTGGTTCAAATTCCCAAAACACTTCTCCGGTTCGAACGTCGTAACATCGGAAGTATGTTGTTCCATCGGTTCCTGGTTTCTCGTATGTGTCATAAACTCTTCCAGCATAGATTATATCTGGAGAGGGCAAACTACCACCTAATCCGCCTCCTGCAGTGCTTCCATATTGTGTTGCTTGGCCACCGATCATACCCGCTAGGCCTTCTTGTTTTTTCCAGGCAATGTGTGCACTGTTTGGTCCTTGCACCCATGGAGTAAATTTGTGTCTTGGACTCCAGCGTGGATTTGTGTCAGGATAATCTGTATCCCAGTTTGGATCGACTGATCCATCATATCCGTCACTGGGCCAGGCTCCTAGAACTGGCCACCAGTCTCTATGCTCTACCGCCACTGGACGTTCCCAGTAACCGGTTGGAGGTCCGGGTTCAGGCCAAGAATACACTATGTCTTCCTGTACGGTAAGTGTTAGGTCTCCAGACGTTGATGGTCTATAGTATGATGAGTCAATATATGTTTGACCACCTCCAAAGAATCCTATACCAACATATGTTCCGTTTGGGTAATAGGTTCCAAGGAAGTCAAACCTGAGGGTCCAGTCACCAACCTCATCAGCAATCCATTCGAACCATGCTGTTGCGTCCGCATGATATGAGTCAATTGTAAAAACAGTCTCAGCTCCACTGGGTTTCGTGATTGTTACGGTATAATCTAAATGTTGTCGACCTGAATAGGTTGCGGGTGTAGTCCATAAGTTAACTAGGAAGATTTGGTTGAGTCCTATAGGATTAGGTCTATAACTAAGATGTGCAGTGGTATCTATTGTTACTGAGGGAGTAAGACCTGGTGCCAGTGGTCCAGGAACACCTCCTGCATCTTGTATTTCTTGGGCTTGAAGTTGAGGTATTATTAGCATAAATGTTGAGATTATTAAAATAGCCGTAATGGTTGTTGCGGTTAATTTTGTTTTGTTTATTGAAATATTCATTTTTTTTTCTTTCCTTTTTTTGTTTTTTCGTTTTTTGGGGAAAATTAAATAAAAAATCTAATCATCCCCCATAGAGTTCTGTATTAATGTAAACCATATTTAACAATATGAGTGTCAGCCCCTGACTGACAAATATTAAATTCAAAAATGTTAAGTTAGACCTGCGTTATAGGAATTTTTTTTACCTTTTATTTTCTTACCCCATTACTTCCTCAACATCGTTACAGAAACTTTATTTCTCTACGAAGAGGTTATATGGAATTTGTTATAGTGAAGAAGAGCCTCAGAATAAATCTCTCAGAAATTCCTGACTTGATTTATTAATGAGAATAGAACTCGTCTGTAACCGACCAACATATCAAGCCCGGTGGTGTAGCGGTCAATCATGGAGGGCTCTGGATCCTCTGACGGGAGTTCGAATCTCCCCCGGGCTACCACTACATATGTTTTAGAATACTTTCCCCATTTTTTCTTCTTTTAATCGTTTGAGGATCTTCTATTTTACCGAATGTGCGTCTTCTCTGATGAATGTTCTTAGAGATAAAGTAGTTTACGATTTTGTCAAAGAAAATATTGAAATGATTGTTACTAACGCACCGAAGATCCTGAGAGATGAAATACCGTATCTCATTATTGCAGCACTCCATGAAACCTTCAGGAAACCAACGATTTGGGCATTAAGGAAAAGACTTTCCTGAAAAATATACAAAAACATCCAAGTTGGTCTGTCGGCGCACTAGATGGTTCTCATATAGACACAGTATCGTCTTGATCCTTTATTCTGATTTAACAAGAGGCTTTAAAAGGGAATACATTCATCATAAACAGCACAAACAACGGAGAAACTAGAAATGAGCAATAAATCTAACGACTCGAAAATAATATTTGTAGGAAGAAAACTTCCCATGGATTATGTATTAGCTATCGTAACTGCTTTCAGCGAATCAAACGTAAAAGAAGCTACCGTGAAAGCAAGAGGACGATCAATAACAACAGCGGTCGATGCCGTCGAAATAGCTCGACGTAAATTCGTAAAGGAAATGATAGTAGACAATGTAACCATCGGAACCGATGAGATGCCACCGAGGGAAGGAGAAAGCAACTCAAGGAATATTTCAACAATCGAAATCACCTTAAAACGAAGTTAGACGACAACATTATCAGCACACTTTTTACAGTGTGATGATTTTTCGTGCTATTTCTAAAGGGTTGAATTTGAGGGCACTCCACGTAATTGATATTCAATACGTCCAAGCTTTAAATGTAGAAATTACCGGTAGACACACACTAAACACTGAATAGCTAATCCGTAAGTCTTTACCCTAGTTGTTTATCCCTAGTCGAGTTCTAGGCCTTAGATAATGTTCATTTGAATGTACAAAAAAAATAGAACAATAGCACCTAAAATCGTATTAGATAGTAACTTTACTTGTTATCTTAATAACTAGCTGATACTAACTCTCTTAATGTTGTTCAATGAAATCTATTATACATTTTTTTGAATCACAACATATTTGAGATTTGAACTCAAACTTCATTGAGTTGGCAAGTTCAGAAATCCAGGCTTGATATTCATTAATGCAAACAGTTTTTCCAATAATTCTAGAAAGGTGTTTTCTCCCACTTTTGATCATCAAATTATGCCAAGGGCAATCGTCAATTTTTATCCGAAATCCATTCTCAGTTTTTTCTGAAGTAAATCTGAAACCTTCAATCTCAAGTTTTGTTACAAGGCTTTCAAAAAGAACATTTGGATTATTTTCATGTCCCAAGAATACTTTCATCATTCTAGCTTGAATCTTTCCCATTACCGTCCATACTTCAGCATCTATCTCAAAAGCTGAATCAAAACCATATTTTTTTTCAACTTTCATAAACCATAGTCCATCAACAGCCTTGTAGCTACGATTAAAATAATCGACGATCTGTTGCTTATTCAATTTATTCATATAACAACACTCATCTCTTAGAAATTACTAAGTACAAATTAGAATTTTTAAAAATATACCTTAAAAATTTATTGATAGAAAGCATCCATAAGTAACTACTGGAACTTTAGTAGAAAGATAGAAGCGTTAATTAATTTTGTTCATTCTGTATCTCTTGGCGTGGATAGCTGAAACAGTTTCTCCAACCTGATCTTCGTCAACTACCAAAATAATTTGGGATGTATGAGGAGCAAAGATTCCTCGTTTAATGTTTATTTGAGGTATCGCGCCGATGGCAATTGACGCAACCCCAGAAGAGTACTTCATACCATCTCCAATAATAGTAACCACACCCACGCCATACTCTATCGTTAGCTCTTTATCAAACCCTTTAAGTCGTTCCTCATTTTTTCTAAGAAAATCTGAATCTAAAAACAGAAAATCACGGATTCGCTTTCCAGTTTCAAATGTTTCAGTACCCAAATCCAGAAAATCATTACAGTTTTCCCAGATTCTCAAAGCATCCTCAAATGATCTGCTGTTTTTATCATCCATCGAAAGAATTGAGCAACCCGATTTTCCAGTAACACATTTCACGGTTTGACTTGGAATACTTGCGGCTTCAATTAATGTAAAATCCTCAGGCCTAGCTATCGACATGACATTTATTGGTTGCTTGAATCGTTTTGCCAACGAAATTGCATCGCCTTGAACGATTTTCATTCCCATCTTAGATGCTTTATGAGCCTCATTGTATGAAAGAGAAAGAAGATGCTCAGTCGTCTGACCTTTGACCATTTTTGGATCTGCACTTTGAACGGGCATTTCCTTAAATAAAATAGTTTCAACATCATATTTTTGCTTCAATAAACATGAAACAAAAACTGCGGAAAGATCAGAACCACCTCTTCCAAGAATTGTTTCTAATCCATCATTTGTTATTCCAAGAAATCCTCCCAGAACAATTATTTTTCCAGCTTCAAGCGAATCAATGAGCGGCTGAGTTTTAGCTGTACTTAACTCATATTTTGGTGTAGCGTTTTCGAAGTTATCATCTGTTACAATTGGCCATTCTTCCTTAGTTATGTGACAAGAGTTTAGACCGTTGCTTCTCAGAATATAATCCATTAATGTTGAAGTTGGTAATTCACCACCATGGGTTAGAACTTTTGCTTTCGTAGTTCCATGAAAGCGCTTATTTATCATTACCACAGATTCATCTAGTTGCTGGCGATATTTTTTTAGTTCATCCATAACCTGTCTGAAAAGTTGACCTTTAACATATTTCTTAGCTAAGTTTTCGTAAATGTCAAAGATGAATTCGAACGGACGCGGTTTAGACTCTGTGCATGATTTACCTATCTTGATGAGTTCATCTGTTACTCCGTTTGGTGCTGAAAAAACAACTATTGGACCTAAATCCCTATGATTATTAAGGGTAGTAATACTATCTAAAATAGCTTGAATAGTTTCGCCCTTATCGCTTAATAGGCTCCCCCCAAATTTCGCAATTGAAAGAGTTCTGATATTCTTCACCCGCAATTACAGCTAACTGGAACCTGATAAGATTTTAAGCCTTTTTGTGTAAGTGAGATCAGTAGGAACATGTATAATATTTTTATATCTTTTTGTCGGGACGAATTTTATACGCTAATCCAGAAAACAAAGCCACATCTTTGTCCTCTTTCTTGATTGTTACACTACACAATGTTAAACTTTTTCCATCTGAAACAGTTGTTGCCTCAGCAGTCAAAATGTCACCTTCAGAAGTTGGTCGCAAATAGTTTATGCTTACTTGAATAGCTACTGCTTGTCTTTTGCCAAAATTTACGGCTTCGGCAAAGGCACAATCAGCTAATGCAAATAGAACTCCACCATGTGTAAATCCATGAGCGTTTGTATGTTTTGTTGTTATTTCTAATGACATTTTGGCGTAGCCATCTCGTATTTCATCAACTTTGATTTCCAAATGTTCTCTAAAAAGATCGGATCCAATCACTTTTAATCACTTTGGAATAATTCTTTTCGCATATATAGATATGTTCTATGCAGTAGTGAGGTCACACCTTTTGGTAGGAAAACAACTACGATAACCAGAAAGATACCCAGTCCCAGTAACCTAACTGGTGGTCCAACATTACTTACTAATGGGAATAGGGGACTAAGAGTTACTTGCAGAGCACCATCAATATTGGGGAGAATTGTGTCCACAAAGACCATTATAACTGAACCAATTATTGGACCTTCGATTGTACCAAGTCCGCCAATAACCGACATCATCAATGGCTGAAAAGAATTATCTGCAGCAAAAATTGTGATACTAATGTATCTAAGGAAGTGTGAATATATTGCCCCAGCCAGTCCAGCGAGGAATGTACTGATTACAAAAGCATATAGTTTGTATTTGGCAATGTTTATTCCAATCATACTCGCTTCTGCTGCATTTTGGTGGATTGCCCTAAAGGCTAATCCAATTTTTGATTTCATTATGAAATATATCAAAACTATAGTTACGATGCTTATTAAGACCGCAAAATAATAGAATGGTAATCCTGAGGTTACAAGGAATGGTGTTCTAAAGCCCATAACTGCATGAGTAACATCATCAAACTGGCTAAACAAAGTTTCAGCAATAATTGCAAATCCGAAAGTCACCATTCCTAGGAACCATGCTTCGAGTCTTACGCATGTAATACCTACCAAAAAGCCGATTCCTGCAGAGAATCCAGCTCCAATAAACATTCCAATCAAAGGAGGTATACCAAAATATATTGCAAGTAGTGATGAGGTGAATCCTCCTATCCCCAAGAATGCTGCGTGCCCCAATGAACCCTGCCCAGAACTGGCTAATAGATTCCAGCTTGATGAATATATTATAAAGATTGCTATCAACGTAAAAATACGGATCATGTAACTTCCAGTTATAATAATAGGAATTACCAATGAAGCTACCAACATAAGTAGTGCAATTCTTCCTTTTGCTGATTGGAATATCTTGAGAATGCTTTCTTTCAATAAATCACTCGTGAACATTTAGTCACTCTTCTCTCCAAAAAGTCCTTTTGGTTTAAAGATGAGAACAATTATAAGAAGTGCAAATGCAACAGCGTCTCTCCAAATGCTCCCAAGAAAAATAACTGCGGATTGTTCGGCGATTCCGTAAAGTAATCCCCCTATTATTGCTCCCGGTATACTTCCTAATCCACCTAAAATTATGATAGCAAATGCTTTGATGGTTGGTAATGCTCCAATATATGGATTGAAAGGAAAGATTATACCATAAAGTGCACCTGCAGCCCCAGCTAATGCAGCACCTAAAGCAAAAGTGAAAATGTAAATATGTTCAATGTTTATTCCCATTAACATCGAAGCTTGACTTTTTTGACTAGTTGCCCTCATTGCCATACCAATTTTCGTTTTCCTAATTAAAAACATCAACCCAACGAGTATGACAGCAACAAACACTAAAGCGATTAGCCAATCAAATCTTATGTGGGCGTCACCCAGCGATAGACTCATATTCTGAAAAGGGCTGTCAATTCCTTTACTCTTTTCACCCCAAACCAAAACAGCAATGTTGTCAAAAATCAAAATTAATCCAAGGCTAACAAAAATTTCGTTAAGTTTGTTTGATCCTAATACCTTTCTAAAACCGAGTCTTTCAACAACTATGCCAATCAATGCAACTACGCCCATAGATATGAAAACTGCAATGAAAGGATTGATTCCAAGAGTTGTGGTTACTGAGAAGCTTACGTAAGCTCCTATCATTAGGAGTTCACCGTGAGCAAAATTAACCAATTTCATTACGCCAAAAATTAGATTTAATCCAGTAGCAAGTAGAATATATATGCAACCTATTGCAACTCCCCACATCAGAGTTAGAATCAGAGTTGACGCGTTAAACATTTGATTTTCATCCGTGAATTTAGCGATATTCTAATTAAAATTTCCGTTATCGGAATAATTTAAGAGGAAAACAGAAAACAAAGAAAAAAGGATGGTTGGGAAGTTCCGTTTGACTATTAAAGTCATTCTCATGGACTTCCTGGTTCGTAATTGTCGGGAAGCACAAAATCTGTCTGTTTTATTATACCAACAATCGGAGCAGTTTCCGGCCAGATTACTTTGGGTCTGCATTCTAGTAATGTTTCATTATAGAAGAGCTGTTCCACAAAAGTAATCGGAGCAATCTCGTGGTATGATTCCGCTGCAGTGCTGAACTCGATTTTTCCGTTTTCAGTCATAATTAGCATTTGATCCAAACTGGTTGATTCTATGGCGTTTCTGATGTCACTTTTGTCTAATGTTCCAGCTCTTTCAATTGCATCCTTAGCTATGTAGAATGCGTCGTATGTGTCTGCGCCCATCATTCCTGGTACCTGACCATATTTATCTTCATAGTCAGCAACATATTGATCCATCATTGGTAAATAGAATGGTGGTCCCGCATAAGAGGCAAATTTTGATTCAAGTAGTTGTCCATCACCTAATTCTCCTAATGCGGTGTAAAATTCTGGTTCTTCACATGCTTCAACAGCAATATAAACTGTATTTAGTCCAACATCGGTTTGTCCTTGTTTGTATATAGTTGCGGTATTGGTGGTGAAGTCTACTACATATACTGCATCTGGTTCAGCAGCTTTTATTTTTGTGAGTTCTGCTTGGAAAGTTGTTGTCGTTGTTGGATAATTTTGTTCAGCGACAACATCTATTGGTAGATTATTAGTTTCTATAAAATGATTGGTTGCATCCCAAACTCCTTGTCCATATGCATCATCACGGTATAATACTGCAAGTCTTAGATTTCGGTTAGTATTGTATTGATTATCAAGTAAAGGTTTCATTGCTTCAGCAAAGAAATAGGCTACCGTTTTTGAATAATGGAAAGTGGTTGTACAATAATGGAACATGTAACTCATTCCTTCTGCGTCATCGATCCGTAATGGGTGGGCGTCTGGAAGACCTCCATAGTTTGCTTGTGGTCCTCTTCGAGTAACAAGATGACTTGAAGCACCAGTTATAATGAATGGAACACGAGCTTCTATAGCGTGAACTTGTCCTGCGAGGGTAGCTCCGCTTCCGAATCCTCCAATAAGAAGGGTAATGTTTTCTTGAGTAACTAGTCGTGAGACTTCATTTCCAGAAGCATCTGGATTTGCATTCTCGGAATTTCCCGTTATTAGCTCAATGTTGAACGTGCTATCTAAAGACGATACGTAAATCCCTCCTCCAGAATTAATTTCTTCAACAGCCATTCTAGCAGCGCGGTCCATGTCTTGTCCAACTGGTATTTGGTATGGTGCAATAAGACCTATTTTGATCGTGTCTCTTGCTGGTGGTGCGATTATTAACCAAGTAGCTATACCTCCAATGATTACAATCGCAATAACAATTACGGCAAGTAATTTAGTATTTACCATCTTAGTTTCCTCTAACTTCGTTAGTATTGCATTCAAAGTATTAATAAAATTAACCCAAGTTTACTTGCTCGGTACCAATTTTGAATGCTTCAAGGTTAAGCTCTACATATTTTTTCTTTAGTCTTCTTGCAATAGCCGTTTTTAGTGATTCTTTTGTAACTGGATTCTCGGGAATGCCACAGAGCGCTCCAAGTAGGATTGTGTTAACAACTAAAATGTTTCCAAGCTTTTTGGCGATATTGATTCCATCGATTTCATACACTTTGTGTGCTTTTTCTCGTATTATGTCTAATATTTTTTCATGATTATATGCACCTAAATCATGAGAATATGTGCTAGGGGGAATGTACTTTGTGTTTAATACAATTGTTCCTTTTTTGTTTAGCATTGGAAGAACTCTTGCTGCTTCAAGCATTTCAAATCCCAATATGATATCGGCTTTTCCTGTCTCTATTAATGGAGCTTGAACCTTTTTACCAACCCTAACATGGGCAACTATTGACCCCCCCCTTTGAGCCATTCCATGCACTTCCGCTTTAGCAACATCTAGGCCGTCAATAAGTGCAGCTTCACAAAAAATGTCACTAGCAACAACGATGCCTTGCCCGCCTATTCCCGAAAAAACAATGTTCAGAACCATTCTACTTTTTGCTCCTTATTACATCGAAAGGGCAAATCTCTTCGCAGACTCCACATCCATAACATAGTGTCGGATCAATCTCAGCTCGTTCAGAAGTGATAGAAATCGCTGGACACCCAAACTGCTCAACGCAGACACCACAGGTGTTACATTCTTCCAAAATTTCCCTTCTTGGTCCTCTTTTAACTAGAAGAGGACAAGGTCTTCTTGAGATTATGACAGAAGGCCCCCTGTACTCTAGAATTTCTCGTATTGCTATCCTTGTTTCTTCAACGTTGTAGGGATCTACAATTTTTACTTTCTCAATTCCCAAGCTTTTTGCAACTTCTGCTATTTCTATTATTTTTGTTTGCTCCCCTAATGCATTCTTTCCTGAGCCAGGTGTAGGTTGGTGCCCTGTCATTGCCACCGTGCTGTTATCTAGAATTACTACACAGACATTCGATTTGTTGTAAGCAATATTTAGTAAACCAGGCATACCACCATGGAAGAACGTTGAATCACCTATAACCGCAAATACTTTGTCTTTAACTCCTGCATGAGACATGCCTGCAGCTTGTGATATTCCGCCACCCATACAAAGGCAAGTTTGAACGGTGTTTAAGGGTGACATGAATCCTAGGGTGTAGCATCCTATATCCCCGGTAACGATTTTATCTGTAGATTTACCTTTAAGGGTAAGTGCACTTTCTGGACACCATTGAACACAAACAGGCTCACCAACACAGGTATCACATACTAACACTTTCCTTGTGCTAGGATGCAGAGTTATTGCACCATATTCGCAAGCTTGGATGCACCAACCACACCCATTACATTTCTCATCATCAACTGTTATTGTTTTATCTTCAGTCGATTGACGTAAAGCATCTTTAGGACATGCTGCAACACATGGTGCTTCTTCGCAGGTTCGACAAGTCATCGCAATATTAGATATTGTGTTAAGTCGTACTGCTCTTATTCTAGACTTAACGGGATTAAAAGTTGCCTCCTTTTCCATAGAACAAGCATACTCGCATACAACACAACCATTACACTTTTTGGGATTACAGTCAACAAATTGCTTAACTGTATTTAGAGCATAATAAAATGCTCTATGTGGACATGCTGGACAAAGCACTGGGGGACGAGACGGCAAATCTAATGGATTATGTAGTTCAGCTTTTTCACATAGGCCTAAATCCACAAAGGCATCTCTAATTACATCAGGTGTAAACTCGCCTATTTCATCTAATTTTGTGTTATTTTTTCCTAGAACATTAGGATGTAAACATTTAATACTATTTTCGATGTATGGCCGTAATTCTTCTACTACAATTATCTTTTTGACTTTTGAAGCAAATCTCTTGAAAACTTCTGTAGGAAAAGGATACACAAAACCCAGTTTTAGCCAAGAAAACTGGTTTTTATCCAACACAGATCGTGCATAGTAATATCCAATTCCGCTGCCTACAATCCCAATTTCTTTTCCATTATCTTCGATAATATTGAATTTTGAACGATTAACATATCCGTTCGCTTCCTGCGATTTTTCTTTAAGGACTCTATGCCGTTTAATCGCATTAGATGGAACCATAACCCATCTTGAGACATCCTTATCAAACTCCGCTTTTCGAGAACCCTTAGAAATCTCCCTAATCTTAACGCGCCCTTTTCCGTGAGCCACACGAGTAGTTAAACGAACAATCACAGGCAATTGTAGTCTTTCACTTATATTGAATGCCTCTCTAGTCATGTCTAACGCTTCTTGAGGATTACCCGCATCAAAAAGAGGAATATCCGAATGAATAGCAAAATACCGCGTATCCTGCTCATTTTGGCTACTATGCATTGCAGGATCATCGCAAACAGCAATAACCAAACCACCTTTAACTCCAGTATATGCAAGGGTCATCGCAGCATCAGCAGCAACGTTTAATCCAACATGCTTCATAGAAACGATGGACCTTACACCAGACATTGACGCACCTGCAGCAACTTCCAAAGAAACTATTTCATTTATGCTCCATTCAGCATATATTCCAAAATTCTTAGCCGCATCTGCGATAGTTTCCAGAATCTCTGTAGAAGGCGTTCCTGGGTACGCAGCCGCAACTTGAACTCCTGCTTCTACTGCTCCTCTTGCAACTGCCTCGTCGCCATTAAGCAATAGGAAACTACCAGGATTGTTAATTGCAATCTTTGCATTCATAATTATAGAGCCTTCAAATTTTGTCTGAACGCATGTCCAAGACACGTTTTGCTTTTCCCGCGGTTCTAGGAAGTTCGCCAGGTTTTACTAGATTGATAATTGGTGAAAGTCCTGTGATATTGTTTACTTTTTGTTTGATTTTTCGCTTCAACATTTCAAGTTCGTGTTGGGTACTTTTTACGCTTGCTTCTGTTAATTCCGCATTAATAGTGAAAACATCCAAAGCATCCGGTCTTTCAAGAATTATTTGATATTGTGCGGCTAACTCTGGAAGCCCCATTATAGCATACTCTATCTGTGAAGGAAACACATTAACGCCTCTTATTATCATCATATCATCTGATCTTCCTCTTATCCTCATCATTCTGGAGTGACTTCGTCCACATTCACATCTTTCATTTTCGATAACTGAAATGTCTCTTGTTCTGAATCTTAAAATAGGAAGCCCTGTTTTTGTTAGTGTCGAAAAGACTAGTTCACCTTCTTCTCCAGCGGGTAATACATCTCCAGTTTTCGGATCAATTGTTTCAATTAGGAAGTGATCCTCCCATATGTGTAAGCCATTATGTTCATTACATTCTACCGAAACACCTGGACCACACAACTCGGTCAATCCATATATGTCAAAAGCTTCAATTTCAAGTTCTTTTTCAATTCGTTCTCTTATTCTTTCTGACCAAGGCTCTGCCCCAAAAAGTCCAATTCTAAGTTTAAGCTCTTTTCCAGGATTGATTCCTCCTTTAGACATTGTTTCAGCAAGGTAGATTGCGTAACTAGGAGTACAACATAATATTGTTGAACTCAAATCGTTCATGAGTTTTATTTGTCTCTGTGTCATTCCTCCGCTAATGGGAAGGATTGTTGTTCCAATTTTTTGGGCGCCATAATGGAAACCAAGACCGCCAGTGAATAACCCGTAACCATAAGCGTTGTGCATTACGTCTTCTTTTCTAACTCCAGTGGTGTAGAGTGATCTTGCCATTAATTCTGTCCAAACTTCCATATCGTTTATGGTATATGCTCCAACGACTGGATTTCCTGTTGTTCCGCTTGATGCATGTACTTCAACAATATCCACAAGAGGAACTGTAACCATTCCAAATGGATAATTGTCTCTTAGATCATTTTTTGATGTAAAAGGGATTTTTTGAGCATCATCTAAGGTTGTTATGTCATCGGGTTTTATTCCTACACTTTTGAATTTAGTGCGATAAAAAATCGAGTTTTCATAACAATACTTCACTTGCGTTTTTAGTAGGTTAAGTTGATGTTTTTTTATCTCCTCTCTAGTTGCGGTCTCGATTTTTTTGTTCCAGAATGTATTATCCATAACCGAACTCTCCAATTAGATGCCTAAATACACTTTTTTTATGTGATCATTAGACAGCAGTTCTCTGCCATCGCCTTCTATTATTATTTTACCTTCTTCGAGAACGTAACCTCTATCGGCGATATTTAACGAATCACGGATGTTTTGTTCAACTAAAAGGACTGCAACACCTTCTTCATTTATTTGCCGTAAGGTATCTAATACTTTTGCTACGATTATAGGAGCTAAACCTAGAGAGGGCTCATCAAGTATCAAGAGTTCAGGATTTGACATTAAACTTCTACCTATTACTAGCATCTGCTGTTCTCCCCCACTAAGGGTCTGAGCCATCGCTTTCTCCTTTTTTCTTAGGACCGGAAAAATTTGGTTAATCCGTTCTTTTGAGTCATTTATTTGTTGTTTATTGTTTATTGTGTATGCGCCTAGAAGCATGTTTTCTTCAACGGTCATTCTTGGAAAGATTTCTCTTCCTTCAGGAATCATGCTTACTCGTTTCTTGACGATTTCGTATGTTTGTAATTTTTCGATGTTTTCTCCTTTGAACCTTATAGTTCCATTTTTTGTGGGCAACAATCCCATAATCGTTTTAACTAATGTGGTTTTGCCCGCACCATTCGGTCCAATTATGCTGACTATCTCTTTTTCTTTAAGTTTAAACGAGACATCCCAAAGTATCTGAACCAAACCATATCCTGCAGACACATTTTCGACTTCTAACATTATTATTCCTCATCAAAAGAAATTTTTTTACCTAAGTAGACTTTTATTACGTTTTCATCATTGCATACTTCCCTGGGTTTTCCTTCACAGATCTTTTTGCCATGATGAAGAACTGTTACTCGATCACATAATCCCATGATGACTCTCATTACATGTTCTACAATTAGGATAGTTATTCCCTGGTTGTTGATGCGTTTTATCAACGCAATAGCTTCATCACTTTCTTTGGGTGTCAAGCCTGTAAGAAGCTCATCTAACAAGAGCAGTTTGGGTGATGTAGCCAGAGCTCTTGCAAGTTGGATACGCCTTAATTCAATAACATTCAAATTCTTTGCTGGAATATTGAATTTTTCTTTGTCAAGACCAACAAAATTTAGAAGTTCTTTGGCTTTACTCAAAGAGTCTTCTTCTAGTACGTCTTTCCTACCAAAAAGGACTCCAATATGCACATTTTCTAGAGCAGTCATATCCGGAAACGATTGTACAGTTTGAGATGTTTTTGTTATTCCTTTAGAACAAATTAGATGTGAAGGAAGTTTTGAGATATCTTCATTTAAAAACTCAACCACGCCATAGTCTGGTTTGTAAATCCCACTAATCACGTTCAATAATGTTGATTTTCCAGAACCGTTAGGCCCCACAAGCCCAGCAATTTCGTTTTCATTAACTGTGAAATTCACAGTTTTTAATGCTTTGAGACCTCCAAACTCTTTTGAGATGTCAATACAACGAAGCAATTTTGTAATCTCCCAAGTAGAGAAAGAAATGTAGGATAAGTGAAAATATAAATATTGTTTGTAACTTCTTGGAATTAGGGAGAAAACATGCCAATAAAACAAGTAAGCGTCTTCTTGGATAATAGACCGGGTGCATTATCTGAAGTAATTACTCATATTGATAAGTTTCAAATAAAGATATTCGCTTTGTCAATTGCTGATGCTGGCGAGTTTGGTTTAATGAGAATGATAACTGAAGATCCTGAAAGAGCTGCAAAAAAATTGGAGGATGCAGATTTGATTTTAGCAAAGTCGAAAAAGAACACTGAAGTAATAGTTTTTTTGATAACCGAAAATGCTAAGGTCTCACAAATTGCTAAAATGCTTGGGGATGAAAAATTGAACATTGAATATGCTTATTCATCTGCAGTTCTGATAGATGGAAAGCTTGCGGTTGTTATGAGGGTTAATGATTTGAATAAAACTGAAATAATTCTAAAAGAAAATAATATACCCACTTTATCTCTAGAAGAAATTAAGAAGAGCTTTGAATAATTCAGGAATAATCATATAACAAAATTTTCTGCTAAGAAAACATATGTAACTTCTAAAGAATTAGTTTTCTAACTTGAATATTATTATTTGATAGCCATAAAAAAAATAACATAACTATGTAAGTACATATACACTTCCGTTTAGATGGAGATTTGGATTTTTGGCAGTAAGTTTATAGTCTTGCTTACAAGTTTTGTTGTAGTGTGGTTTTGTTTTTGGATAAAAGAAAATGTAAAAGATGCGGCTCCGAATTGACCGACGAAGATGTCATGAAAATAATACTTGAGGACGGCTCATCCGAAACATTTCCATTTTCTACATGTCCTAAGTGTTTCAAAGAAGAACTGCTAGAGAAAGCACACCCTAAATAAAGAAAGCAGTATGTTCACAAATAATGAACATCAAGCACCTAGAGATAAAATGAAACGGAAACAAGATAACATACAAGAGTTTGTGGGAGTGTGGAAGAGTGAAAAAAGTTGAATATGAAGCTGCGGATTTTCTCCACAAAAAATGGATAAATTTCAGTAAAAAGTACGACATCAAAGAAGACATTGAAGCATTATTCAAACTAGTAGAGGGCTCGTCAGGTATTGCACGTAACGAAACAGAAGTATTAGACACAGTTTATGATTCAACACTGGTAGTTTTGGATTCAACATTAGAACTAAACAAAGAACAAAAAGTTCGTGCATCATACTTTTCGTATAATTTATGTTCATGCGAAGCCTGTCAAAGCGCATGTGGCGCACACATTAACAAAAAGGGGCAGATTCGGATAGCGCACAAATTCTTCTTAGATGCACTAAACCAGAAAACTTCTTCGGCAATCGGAGTTCTGGAATTGATGTATACTATACTTCATCAATTATTGCACGGAATTCTTCCAGGACTTAACGAGGAGTCAATCATAGAAAAGACTGAACAAGTATGGAAAAGCGGCATGAGGGAATTAACAAAAGAAAAATAAGAATTCTTTTTCAGATCCCCTACTTTCTGATTTATTAAACCCCTAATAAATTAATTTTCTTCGATCCTTCTCTCCATTAGATCTCCCACAATCCTTATCTGTAACGTACGGCATGATGCGATAATTCGCGAGGAAAATGTCATATGGGAAATCTTACGGTTGCAGTTCTCGGTAAACTGGGGTACTCTAGTACCTTAGGCAAAAAAGGCACATCAACAGATATAACTCTCTACAATCTCAAAAAAGGTGAAGACACCGTCACATTCGTAGAGCCAACGCGTTATCCTGATCGTCTAGCACCCCTGTTTTATGCGTGTTCACTAGCCAAGAAAGCAATTGTTGTTATAGACGAACTAAACGCCATCATAGGCGAAACGCTTGTTATGCTTCAGTGCTGTGGAGTAAGTAGTGGTTATTTTGTCCTCCGAAACTACATATCACAAGATAAAATTGAACCTCTTGTGAAGGGTACTCCTCTAGAGAATTATGAATTTATCGCCGACGATCCAACAGTAATAAAAGAAGCTCTCCTTGTTGAAGCAATAAAAATGCAGCAATCAACATCTCTGAATGGTGAACAAACTTCAGGTACTGTGCCCGTGGATCATGCTTTCAACGTGAAGGGTGTCGGAGCCGTTATCTTGGGTGTAGTTACAGATGGTGTAATTCAGAAACATGGTTCTTTGAATGTGATGCCAGGAACAAAGACGACACACCCGCGTTCTATCCAAAAACACGATGATGAATTCAACTCTGCATACGAGGGAGATAGGGTTGGGTTGGCACTAAAAAACGTCAAAGTAGATGAAGTGGAAAGAGGCACAGTACTTACAAGCGACCTCACAGTCAAAACATCCAAGGTTATTAAAGCACAAGCTTCTCTTGTCAAATACTGGTCTACTCCGATAAAGGCTGGAATGGTGATGCATGTTGGGAAATGGATGCAAGTTCTAAACAGCAAAGTTGAAGCTGTCAACAATAATGGAGACTGGCATAAACCTATGCTAACGCTGACTTTGAAAAAAGAACTTGTGCACCGTCCTAGAGACTCAGCTGTTTTGATGTATCTAGAGGGCCGAAAGCTACGCGTAACAGGCACCCTGGAACTTCCATAAAATGTGTTTATCTCACACTTTCATTGAATTCTAACTAAAAAAGAGTAATGCTATCACTTTTCCCATTTTCCCCAAATTGAACTGCAAACAATGGGTTTTTTGGATTACCTGTTTTTCGGCGTTGTTAGTATTGAGATTTTAATTTGGTTGATGTATTTGTTGGTGCGGAATGCTTCCACCAGTTTTCTGATTGTATCTGCCATTCCTTTGACCACAATTACTTCTATACAATAGTCTTCCGATATGTGGGCATGAAGAAAGGTTGAGATAATGTTTCCGAAACTATGCTGGATTTCGGATATTTGTCCTTTTGTTGTTCCTCTTTCGTAAATAATTGTTATGGAGGCCGAGATTTCTCCGTCCAACTCTTTGAGGCTTCTGCTTTCCATGATATATGTGCGTAAAGCTTGTCGGACAATCTCGGATCTATTCGCGAATCCTTGTTCTATGATCGAGGCTTCTACGCGTTCTAGGAGTTTTTCTGGAACGGAAATACTAATAATTGTCATGTTACGCACCGAGTTATTAACTTTATAGGTTATACTTAAATATATTTTATTAATTTTTATCAAAAATTTAATAAACTTCATCGGTGAACATAATAAACATCAAAAAGGTATCAAAGCATGAATAAACGTCAAAAAATCTTTGTGATCACAACAGCTATAATTATTCTCACCACACTATTTATCACTACTTTATACTCACTTAAGAACAAAACAGAAAGTGATAAACTAAAAGTCGTAGCCACGTTCTATCCCCTCGCCTTTTTCGCCGAACAGATAGGCGGCGAAGAAGTAACAGTCAAGCAGCTAATACCCGACAACATGGAAGTACATAATTGGCAGCCATCCTTCGCTGACATTCTAGCATTAGAAGAGGCGGAGGTAATAATCTACAATGGTGCATCTATTGACCACTGGTTTGAGGAGGACGTACTTCCTATCATCGATTCAAGCAACAAAAAAATTGTAGGAACAACAAATGAAATTCAGATTCTTGAAACAGAACAAAAAAACGAAGACAATAAACACGACAATGAACTTGAAGGATTGCATGATCCTCACACATGGATAAGCCCATTCATAGCAAAACATCAAGCCCAAAAAATATACGAAGCACTCATCGAAAAGGATCAAAATCACAGATTTTACTATACTGAACACTGGCAAAACCTAAATGCACGATTTGAACATCTGGATAATAATTACTTGAGTGAACTTTCAACTAAACGTAAAGAGGAGATTTTTGTTGCCCATTCTGCTTTTGGATATTTGGCTGGCAGGTACGGCTTTCAACAACATGGAGTCATAGGCATTGCAGCGGATGAGCAGCCAACTGCATCAACCTATGCAGACCTCGTAGAAATGATGATAGACCATCAGACATACGTGGTGTATTTAGATCCAATTTATCGAAACGAATCTGCACAAACACTCAAGAACGAGTTGGAACGCCTTTCGGGTCAAGATGTACAAATACTGAAGCTCTATTTTATGCTCGGTGAAATGGATGGTTTAGATTACTTTGGTCAACAGGAGAAAAACTTGGAAAACCTGAAGATTGGACTTGAAGCAATATAAAAAGTTGAAATGAAATGTCAGAATATAGTAAAAGTGATCCATGTGTGAGGATCATGCAAGAAAAAACTTCGGTGCTAGAAGTTTCAGACCTTCAGGTATCTAGGGCAAATTCTGTGGTTATCGAAGACGCAAATTTCACAATTCACAAAGGAGACTACGTTGGAATAGTAGGTCCAAATGGTGGAGGCAAAACCACCCTTCTTTTGGCTCTTCTGAACATACAACCTAAAACTCGGGGAACCATCCGACTTTTTGGTCAAGATATTGAATCATTTTCTAATTGGGAAAAAGTTGCTTATGTTCCTCAAGATGCCATAAACTTTGACGATCATTTTCCATTGGTAGTGAGAGAACTTGTATCGCTTGGCAGAGTAAACAAGGACAACTTGGGAAGAACATTGAAACGAAAAGATTGGGAAGCTGTAGATGAAGCACTAGAGTTTATGGGAATATCTGACCTTGCAAACAGAAGGATTGGACAACTGTCTGGAGGTCAAAAACAGCGGGTATTCGTTGCTAAAGCCTTGGTGAGAAATCCTGAAATAATTCTGTTGGACGAACCCATAGTTGGGGTTGACACCGAGACTCAAGAGAAATTCTTCAAGAAACTTAGTGATCTTAATGTAACAAAGGGCATAACCATTTTGTTAGTGACCCATGACCTAACAGCAGTTTTCTGCAGAATGTCCAAGGTTATGTGTATGAATAGGTGGATTAACGTGGCTGAGATAACAGATGATTTGAAGATAGACGAAGTCCTGAGGAAAGCCTATGGTGAACATTTCCATTTCGTATTCCACTCACATGAATGCAAACGAGTTTTTGACGATGAACGAACTAATTGACCTTTTCAGACTTTTTGGGTTTCAGTTCTTCCAGAATGCACTCATAGGTGGAACTATATCAGCCTTTGCTTGTGCATGGGTCGGTCTCTTCCTGATATTACGAAAGGAGGCAATGATAGGGGATGGAATAGCTCACACTGCTTTTGGAGGCATTGCGTTGGGGCTATTTCTGGGCATAAACCCAATCTTGACTGCGTTGCTTGTTTCAATCTTAGCGGTTTTGGGTATATCTTATATGAGAAGAAAAGGCTTAGCTCAATCGGACTCTGCAATAGCGGTGATGTTGGCAGTAGGATTTTCCATGGGTTTGATCATAATTAGTTTGTCTGGCGGATTCAATGTTGAGCTTTTTAGTTTTTTGTTTGGATCTATTCTTACAATCGATCAAATTGACCTATTTATTGTGTCAATCCTTGGAATATCAACGATAATTATTCTGGGAATATTTTACAAAGAGCTACTTTCCATAACTTTTGATGAAGAAGACGCAAGGCTGATGGGCATCCCAGTAAAACCTCTATCGTTAGCTTTCAACTTGCTAGTGGCAATCACAATAGTACTTTCCATAAAAGTTATAGGAGTAATTCTTGTAGTCGCGCTCCTAGTATTACCGGGATTATCTGCCCTTCAATTGAACCTTTCATTTAAAGGAACAACGTTAGTCGCCATATGCTTTGGAACAGTTAGTATGATAACAGGCATACTGCTCTCATCAATCTACAATGTAGCAACAAGTGGAGTAATAGTTTTCACTGCGGCAGGAATCTTCCTTTTCATGGCAATTTACAGAAGACTAGAATAAAGAAAACAAACATTCTCTTTGTTACAGAGTCTTTGTGGATTATACTTTTACACGTAAATCTTCTTTGACAACGTTGAGCACAACGTTTGTGACTGTTCGAGTCACATGAGGTATCTTTAGCGTCGATTTAATGAAATTGTTTAATGCGTTTCTGTTTTTGAATCTCGCAACTACGGCTATGTCGTAGTCTCCGGTGATGTCATAGATGCTTATTACCTCGTCTAGTTGAGCAAGCTCCTTTTCAACTTCAGGGAGATATCGTCCCTCTGCTTCAATGAGTATGAGAGCCGTCAAGCCATAACCCAGTTTAACGGAATCCAGCATTATCGTGTAACCCTTTAAAATGCCTCGATCCTCCAAGTTCTTCACACGATTGTATGCGGTTCCAACGGCTATCCCAAGACTGTCAGCTATTTTGTTGAAGCTTTTTCGGGCGTCCTCTTGTAGTAAACGAATGATTTTGCGATCGATATCATCCACTTTATGAGAAGTATTCAGTTTTTCAATTCCTCCTTCATTGAATGATTCTCTATGAAACAATTTACACCATTACTTCATCGTGAATACTTGTTCATTAATTAAGGAAATATATAAGCTTTCCTTCACATTATTAGAAAAGTTTATATATAAAAATGTAATAATTTCAATTTCAGTTGAATGAACGGTGAATAATATGGATGCTATTAATGTAGCAAGAGAAACTCTGAAGAAAAACAAAATACGATGGGTACACACAACATTCGTAGACATGCGAGGCCTAATGCAAGATGTAGTTCTACCCGCAAAACACTACACAGAAGGACAAGCCCTAACCGCAGGCATTGGCTTCGATGGATCATCCGTAAGAGGATTCAAAAGCATACAAGAATCTGACATGATTCTAAAACCTGATCCAACAACATTAGCCATCATCCCATGGACAACTGACGAACATCAAAGAAGCGCAATAATCATAGGAGACATTTATGAAGCATACGGAGGTAACCAACCTTCAGTTGTGGATCCAAGAGGACATGTAGCAAAAAACGCAGTAAAAGCCGCAGCAGATATGGGTTACACCGGATTCTTCGGTCCGGAACTAGAATATTTCGTCTTCAAATCAATCGACCCAACAAAGCTTGTTTGGGACATGTGGGTTAGCCCAAAAGGTGGCGTAGGAGACTCATGGGGAGCACCACGAGTAGTACCACAATCCCCAGAAACCACTCCAGGAAACCAAACACTAAGACCAAAAGAAGCATACTTCAGACCACCACCAGAAGACACAACAGTCGAGTATCGAAACGAAGTTGCATCAATATTAGAAGAAAACTTTGACATAGAAATTGAGATGCACCACCATGAAGTCGCAACGGCTGGACAAATCGAAATCGACTTCAAGTATGGAGAATTAGTGAAAACCGCCGACCGGACACTTCTCTACAAATTTGTTGCCAAAAACGTGGCAAAGAAACACG
This sequence comes from Thermoproteota archaeon, assembly GCA_042565955.1. Classification (GTDB taxonomy): domain Archaea; phylum Thermoproteota; class Bathyarchaeia; order Bathyarchaeales; family Bathyarchaeaceae; genus Bathyarchaeum. The sequence goes on from JBHORG010000006.1 coordinate 75,685, forward strand.
GATTAATTGCTACTTTCATGCCCAAGCCAGTATACCTTGACAATGCCAGTGGCATGCATGTTCACGCTTCATTATGGAGCGGAAAAAAGAATGTGATGTATGACGAAACAGACGAGTATGCTGAAATGAGCCAGATAGGCAGATACTTCATTGGAGGCTTACTAGAACACGCAAGAGCAATAACAGCAGTGAGTTGTCCAACAGTAAACTCTTACAAGCGACTTGTTCCAGGTTTTGAAGCACCGATTTACATCATGTGGTCTCGTCGAAACAGGTCAGCAATGATACGCGTTCCTGTGTACTTCAAGGGCCCAGAGCACGCCGCTGCAAAACGTGCTGAATTACGTTCCGCAGATCCTTCATGCAACTCATATTTAGCTTTGTCATGTATCTTGATGGCAGGGCTAGATGGTATAAAGAAGAAACTTGATCCTGGTGATCCAGTTGACGAGGACGTTTATGAGTTGAGTTCTGAACGAAGACGCGCACTTGGAATAAAGGAGTTACCAACAACACTCAAAGAGGCTCTAGAAGCAATGAAGAGCGACAAAATAGTTCATAAGACTCTTGGAAGTCACATATTTGATGCGTTCATAGACTACAAGACCAACGACTGGAACCAGTATTGTCTCTATGTAACTCCATGGGAAATAATGAAATATTTGGATTATTAAAAAAATATGGAGAGAGGTGAATAAGCATGAAAGCATATCTATTAATTGAAACCCGTCCAGGAACATCTGAAGATGTAGTCAAAGCCGTCAAAATGCGGTTTGAAAATGTCCTACATGCTGACTCTGTATACGGACGACACGACGTTATAGTTGTCTTGGAAGCCCCAGACTTAGAAACGCTCAATGAGTTCGTATACAAAGTGATCGAAAAGGACCCAAACATCGTCCACACTGAAACTGCGATCACTCTTTTCTAGGAAGGAGAGAAACACCGTTGGCTTTAAAAGATCTCCGTAGCAAAAAAATTCGGGCTTTCGTACTTTTGATTATGAGGCCCGGTACTTCGGAGGAGATCGTTCAGTCTAGAAAAATAAAGGGCGTAACGATGGCTAACTCGGTTCTGGGAAGATTCGATGCTATTGCAGTGGTAGAAGCAAACAATACTGAGGAACTTACAAAGATCATCTATGAGATGATTGAAGCTCATCCCAACGTAGTACACACCGAAACTTTATTATCAATGTTTACACCGTAACGTGAATTTGCCCAGGAATAAATCAACGTTCAATACCAAAGTACCGTGTCGGGTCAACTAAGCCCGGCAATCACCCTTTTTTATTTTATCCAGCTTTTAACAAAACCTAGTATTTGTTAAGCTGTCCAGTATGAGAATATCTTCAAATCTTTTATTTGAAGTTCTGTTCTAAGAAAACGTTTCACATCCTCGTCTGTAAGGAAACGGTTTCCTTTTGAGTTTGTGCGAATTGGAATTCCAGTTCTCCTCATGCAGTCTCCTTTGGCGGAATCAGTAAAAATGTACTGTGCACCATCAACAGGCAAAATGAGCTTTAATCCGGTATGATTTCTTGAAGGGATACTCTGAGCAATAACATAGACAACAGATTTAGGATTCTTGGTATAAGCTGCTTGCTTAAACTCTTTCCAAGTCTTCGCCCGAACAGTTTCTGGCATTACCCAGCATCTCTTACTCTGTTTATCATTTCAGTTTCTTATTTCTGTTGCTTTTAAGTCACTTAATAATATTGAAAGGTTTTTTTTTCTGACAGCTCAGTCACTCATTGGCTATTAACGGTGACAAATATGCTTTTCGAATCTATAAATAGTGATGACTTCAAAACATTAGTAATAGCATTAGTCATCGTAGCCGTCACTTTTGTTCTTGACAAATTGATTCGTAGTAAACATACACACTAACAAAATCTGACTTTGTTCAAGTTACTTTTCTGGTTTTTTCTTATTTTCTTGTAAAAAAATTAAGAAGAATAGTTTGTGGGCATATAAGCTGTTAAATATATTTAATCACCAGTTTATTATGTCACTAATTATCGTAAGAGTTATGAGGCACTTTTTAGGCAAAATAACAAAGTAGTAACTGTTGGAGATAAAACTGTTGAAGAAATTTGACGTTATAGTTGTTGGCGCCGGAACAGGTGGATGCTTGACATCTAAGACTCTTGCGGAAGCTGGACTTAAAGTCTGTATGATAGACCGAAAGAGAGGACAGGATATAGGAGATAAGGTCTGTGGTGATGCAATAGGAAAACATCATTTTGATAACATAGGCATTGCTCATCCTTCAGGAGAGGAACTTGATCAAACTATTCAAGGAATAAAAGTTTATTCGCCTGACATGGCTACTGAAGTCAACGTTCAAGGAGAGGGCGTTCATGGTTATTTGGTTAATCGGCTACTTTTTGGTCAGAGACTAGTTCAAGAGGCAAAGACTGCGGGTGTAACCTTGTATGATTTGACAATAGTTACAGAGCCAATTATTAAGAATGGATATGTAGTTGGAGTTTTAACTAAAGACCAAAAAACGGATGAAAACTGTGAAATACTTGCTAAAGTCGTGGTGGATGCGAGTGGTCATTCAGCAATTTTACGAAAGAAGCTTCCTGTTGAGTTTGGTATTGAAAAGAAAGTAAAGGATGAAGATGTGGAGATTTGTTACCGCGAAATTCGCGAAATAAAAGAGCCGATTGATGAACCAGGATTTTGTAAGATATATCTCGACTTGAAGCGTGTTCCTGGGGGATATTACTGGATTTTTCCTAAGAGTTCAACTACAATAAATGTGGGCTTGGGTGTAGCTATGACAAAAGGTTTTCTAAATCCAAAAGATTTGTATAATGAGTTGATTTTGTCAATGCCTCTTTTCAAAGATTCCCGTATTTTGAAAGGTGGTGGAGGTCTTGTTCCAACAAGGAGACCCATAAGTCCCATGGTTGCTAATGGTATAATAATTATTGGTGATGCTGCTTGCCAAGTTAATCCGATTCATGGGGGCGGGATTGGCTCCTCGATGATGGGGGGAGTTAGAGCTGCAGAGGTCATAATAGAAGCTCTAAAGAAGGGTGATGTTAGCCGAGAAACTTTGTGGAGTTATACAGGAATATTCATGAAGGAATATGGTGCAAAGCAGGCGGGTCTTGATATTTTCCGTATGCTTCTTCAGCGGTTGAATAATAAAGAAATGAATTATGGTATGAATCATCATCTAATCACGGATGAGGATCTGCTTAAAGCAAGTATGGGGGAGGACTTGAAGCTTAATATAACTGAAAAGACTGGTCGTCTCTTCAAGGGACTTGGATGTTTGTCTCTTCTAAAGAAGCTGAATACTACATCTAAACTCATGAAAGAGATCAAAGAATTATACAGAAACTATCCGTCTTCTCCTGAAAATTTAATGGAATGGGAAGCGAAAGTCAGTCAGGTAGTTGAGAAAGCTAAAAAGATGTAAAATTGACCTGACAAAAGTAGTGTATATGAGTGCGTATTATATGCGTTTGGCAGCTTTAGTTTCTGGTGGAAAAGATTCTATTCTAGCTCTTTATAGAGCCCAGAAGATGGGACACAGCATCGAAGTTTTGGCCACAATAATTCCAAAACGAGACGACAGCTATATGTTTCATTTTCCGAATATTCATCTAACAGACCATATTTCTAGAGCACTTGAAATTCCTTTGGTTACGGCACAAACTTCTGGAATAAAAGAGAAGGAACTAGAAGACTTAGAGAGATTGCTTTCATCTCTTGACGTGGAAGGCGTTGTTACTGGGGCAGTGTTATCGTCTTACCAAAAGAACCGAATCGACAGGATCTGCAATAGGCTAGGCATCAAGTCTATTACTCCCCTTTGGCAACAAAATCCGTTAAACATCATGAAAGAACTAATAGACCTCAAATTCAAAGTTATCATCATAGGAGTTTACGCCTACGGGTTAGACCAAACTTGGTTAGGACAAGAAATCAATACAGAAACGCTAAGAAAACTAGTTGACCTCAATGAAAAATTTCAAATTTCTTTAGTTGGCGAAGGTGGAGAATACGAATCACTAGTGTTGGATGCGCCATTCTTCAAAAAAAGCATTAAAATATTCAAAGCAAAAATCAACTATGAAAACAATTGCGGAGTTTATGCTATAATAAAAGCAAAACTCGTGAACAAAGACTGAAAAAGGTTTATAAACTCTCTTTGTTTCATAGCTACAAGTTCCTATGGGATGTGACCCATAATATGGGTTGAACCGAAAGAATGAGAGGAATGTAAAATGGCATATAAATATATAGCAAAAGCTTGGAAAAAGCCTGATGAATCTTTTGTTAAGGATTTAATGTGGCAAAGAGCCATAACATGGCGAAAACAGCACGCAATTGTAAGAATTGAAAGACCAACTCGATTAGATCGAGCAAGAAACCTTGGATATAAAGCCAAGCAAGGTATCGTAATGGCTCGGGTTCGCGTTAGACGATCAGGATTTAGGAAAAAAAGACCAACTGGTGGTCGCAGACAAAAGCGATTGGGAGTAAACAAATTCAAAGTCAGTAAGAGCATAAGGCTAATTGCCGAAGAACGTGCGGGTAAACATTTTCCGAACTTAGAAGTTCTAAACTCCTACTGGGTCTGGGAAGATGGGCGCTTCAAATGGTATGAAATAATAATGGTAGATCCAATGATTTTACCTGATCACCCAATAGCATTCCAAACAAGACGTGTGTTCCGTGGTTTAACCAGCGCAGGCAAAGAAATGCGTGGACTACATCACAGAGGTCTAGGCGCAGAGAAAGCAAGACCTAGTCGTAATTCGGTACGAAAACGACGCGTAAATCATCAAGCATAAAACCTCTTGGAGTTTAGCCTTCAGTTTTTTAGAGCTAATCCAATATTTCATTTTCTTTTAAAAAAACTAGAAATATGTTTTGTGATTAGAGGCTTTCTGTACACATTCCTTGAGATATTTATATGATAGGTGTAATAGATTCCAGAACGAGGGTGAGATAGGGTTTGTCTCAATTACCTATAGCTTACGTGGATATTAGATTATGTGTCCACGCCACCGAAGACCTAGACAAGGTTATGGAGGCAGTTCACAACATATTTCCAATCGATCACATAGAAGACATAACATTTGACAAAAGTGACATAGAGGGACATTATGGTAATCCCATAATATTTTTCAAAACAAGAATCAAAAATAAAGAAACAATTAAATCAATCGTTAAAAAACTGTCAACTAATCTTAGTTCTCTAGATAAAGCCGAACTAAGTAGAGAAATAAACCGTTATGTTGAGAAAGGAAGCTTATATATTCGACTCAGCAAACAAGCCGCATTCCAAAATAAAATCAAGCTCGTCAAATCCGATCCAATCCGCATACGCATACGATTCAAAAAATCTAAAATCGAAGATGTAATTGAAATTTGCCAAGAAATTGGGATGCTAACATGAAATGTTTCACAGACATGCATCTTCGGATTCCTCTAATAGATCACTTGCAAACTGAAAAGATGATATACAAAGCCCAAGAGCTAGGCTACAAAAAAGTAGCAATTCCCCTTTCACCCAATGTTACACGAGAACAAACCAATAAACTCAAACGCATATGCATGAACGCAAATGTAGATTTTATTTCAAGAACAAATCTTTCTCCCAGAAACTCCAACGAACTTCTACATGACCTTCGCCGTTTTCGGCGAAAATTCGAAATCATTTCCATAAGATGCAACACAAAAAATGTAGCCAGACAAGCAGCAAAAGACAGGCGAGTAGACCTTCTGCAGTTTTCTCTCACAAACATGCGAAAAAGATTCTTTGACGAACAAGAAGCTGAACTTTCCTCACAGGCTCAATCATCTCTTGAAATTGAACTATCTCCAATACTCCAACTAACAAGCTCTTCAAGAATCCGCCTACTATCAGTTCTAAGAAGGGAAGTAGAAACAGCAAAAAGAGCAAAGGTTCCAATCATACTATCCAGCGGGGCAACGACCGAACATCTCATGAGGGACCCCCACAATTATGCGGCATTAACGACTCTCTTCGATTTGCCATTGTCCTCTGCTTTGGATGCTATATCAAAAAATCCTTGGATTATGGTTGAACGAAACAGAAGAAAGTTGAGCCCAGATTACGTGGCTCCTGGAATTTGGATCGTAGGAAGGAAAGAAAATGATTAAACGAGAAAAGAGACGCTATTTGGCCCTCAAAGTTGAATACAAGCGACCTCTTGATGAACGGGCAATATTGTATGCAATTCAAGCTTCGGTTAATAGACTCTTTGGTGAGTATGGAGCCAGCCAAGCAAAAATCAAGCAGATCAAGTATTTCCCGGAGAAACAACAATTGATTATTCGCTGTTCTCATAATATGCTTGATAAGGTCAAAGCTGCTATCACTTCAATAATTGAGATAAATGGAGAAAATGCAGCAATTCATGTATTTGGTGTCTCTGGAACCCTAAAGGCTCTATCCAAAAAAACATGAAAAAAAAGAACCGTTTTTCAGAGCTCGATTCTAGAATTATATCGTATGCTTCTTCTCCGCGTTGGCTAAATCAAGACGTCTGACTTCTGAACTTACGCCTAGTGACGAGAAAACGTCGATCATAAACATGTCATCACATAAACAGGTCATCAATAAACAAAATAACTAAAAACTTGGCGCTCACTAAAGCTAACAATTACCAATCGCTTGAAAAAAACCTCAACATATATGAAAAACTAGGTCTTTTCTGCTCCAGATAACTCATTCTTAATTTCTTGTTTCGCCGATTCCGCATAAGATTTGTCCATCTCAAAGCCAATATATTCAACACCTAGCCTTAAGCAAGCAATAGCCGTGTTCCCAATTCCCATGAACGGGTCCAAAACAAGTTTGATCTTTTCTAGCCCATGAAGCTTGATACACATCATCGGCAACTTAAACGGAAACGTAGATGGATGTGGTCTTTGCTTTTTTCGAGACCAAATTGTTTCGTAAGGAATAAACCATGTATCGCCTCTGTCTCGTAGATCCTGAATAGCATTTTTCCACCGTCCAATGTTACTTTTGTCCTGATAAGGAATACCAACCGCAAGCTTGTCAAGCCCAACAGTTCCGTTCTTAGTAAACTGAAAAATATACTCATGGCACCTGTTTACAAAACGTTCACTGTTAATAGGCTTAAAATGTCCCACAGCAATATCCCCCTTAATGTTAGGGTAATTCCCAACATCCTCCTGAGGTATTCCAATCGATTTAATCCAATGAATAACATTCTGCAAGACAAAATGTTTCCTAAACCTAAATGCTAGCTCCCAAGCAACCCAGGGGTCCTTAGATTTGTATCCAACATTTAGAAAAAAAGAGCCTTCGTTGTTTAGGACACGTTTACATTCCTTTGCAACGGTTTCCATCCAATCAAGATAGTCTACTCTAGAACCCGAATCGTCATACGAATTATATTTAATACCCAAATTGTACGGCGGAGAAGTCACTATTACATCCACTTCCCCATCATCAAGAAACTGTCGCATACCCTCAAGACAATCCATAACAATTATCCGATTCTTCTCACACCGCACCAAATCAGCGACAACCTCTAAACAACAAACAACTAACAAAGACGTTCACATTAGGAGACTAATAATACTTCATTGTAGAAAACAGCCATTTTCTCGGACAATATGGAAACACATAGAATGTTTCTTTGGTGCGGTCGCCGGGATTTGAACCCGAGTACCCGGCTTGGGAATTCCAGATGTGTTGACTCAAATTCTGTGTCATTCATTGATAAACGAAAGGAATTCATTGAATATCTCCAAGTTAACGGTTATTATGACACTACAGTAGAAGATGTTCTTAGATACTTGGATAAATATCCGGTTAGTTTTCGAGAACCACAAGACGTTATCAGTTTATTCTGCAAGGTGAAACGAGCTAAACGGCATGTAATCTTAGCTATTAGGCTGTTACTTAATTTCCATGAAACTCTTGGGTTTGACAAATATTATTTGGATAGGTTTAGAAACGCCATTCCAAAGGTTAGATGTGGAATTGATTTGAAGATTCCCTCCGAGACACAAATAATTGATTCATTGGGGAAACTTGAGGATTCTCCAATAAAATACAAGGGACTTTACAATCTTCTTACGGATTCAGGGTTAAGGCTTGTTGAAGCTGTTCATCTAATTAACTGTTTTAGAGGTGCGGACAAAATCAATGGATTTTATAGGTGTGTAGTGGGAGAATTCAGGGGAAATAAACAAGCATATTACGGCCACTTTTCAGAAAAGACTCTGCAATCAATTAAAGATGTAAATGAAGAACTTAATCCCAGAACTGCTTCTCACTATTATCCAAAGATGGGTTATGTTTCAGCCAAATATATTAGAAAATTTGTTTTCGACAAAATGATTGAACTCGAGATCCCGGAATCTATTGCAGATTTTATTCAAGGAAGAGTCCCTCAGAGAGTGGGAGCTAAACATTACATGGCTCTGGCACGTCAAGCGAGCAAATATTATCCTCGATATTTAGACTACATTGAGAATTTACGAAGAGGCTAACCTCAAAGTGTTAGCCAAAAAGGTTATCTGAAGATTGAATTAATTCTCTAATTATGCATCCTGTAGGTTATTTACTAATCACAATAGGATTGTTAATAGTAGTATCCGCCATTGTTTTTATTTTATTAAGTCTAAGAAGAAAAAAAGTTAAAATAATAATCCATGACAATGAGAAAATCAATTTTTCGCCAAGAATATCTGGATTACAAAGAATAAATTACATTGTTCGATTAAGACACAAAAGTAAAATCGCAGTCAATCTAAAACCTATAGCGGGACCATTTACTTTTTTCGTAGGAGACTTTTTTAATTCGACCGTAGAGGACCCTACCCAACGATGGATATTTAATCCTTTAATTGATGCGGAATGCTCACCAAGAGATGAACCATTCAATTTTAATTTTGATCTTGAACCAGGAAATTATCAATTTTCCTTTCATTCAGCTGGTCCAAAATCTCAGGTGACATTAAACACAACTGCAAATTTTTACATAAGACCCTTCGAAAAATTGTTAGGCGTAGGGTTGCAACTCTTGGAAGTTGGATTACCTGTTCTAATCACTGGGATTGTTTTGTTTTTTGGGCTTCAAACTTAAGTGAAAACAATAGAAGTGCATAAAATCTACAAAGAGGCCAACCTCAAAGTATTGAGTTAATGAATAAGAGTTATGAAAGTAAAATTTCATTTATTTGCTGGAATGTATTAGAGACGTAATTTCTTAACAATCTTGAATAAGGGCTTTTATTTTATTTCGGGAAAGAAGAGTCAATCCTATACCATACCCGACTAACACCAACCAGGCACCTATATCAATATTAAACCATATGGAAATAATGCCAATAAAAATTGGGACTAAAAAAAATATAGGTCTCTCTAAGTTTTTTGTATTTTCTTCTTCACTAAAAAACCAGATGCACATGTAGGCGAAAAAAAATCCAATATATAATGAAATCATTAAGCCGTTAATTAAGAGTTCATGCAATGGCCATAAAGTGATTCCTCTATACGCCCTCAAAAGTGGTCTAAGTTGACAATAATATCTAAGAGTCTCATTTGTTTCTTGATCAATAATCCCTGAACCAAAAACGTAATCATCCACTTTAACCATTAAATCCCCTAAACTTTCAATACCATAATCAGAATAATTTGGTTCTTCTATAGGAAAATAAATTGTTCCAGCAGAATAATAGCCATATACTGTAAGTCTAACTCCGATGTGAGTTGTCAATCCGAAAAGTATTCCGCAGATTATTAAAAATCCAAAGAATTTTCTTCGTCTATTTTTGATGTTTTCCTTTTTTTTATTGTTTTCATTCTTTTGATTTTTTTCATCATTCCTAAAATATTTAGGAAGCAAATTAGTTATGAAAATAAACGTTGCAGTTGTACCTGCAAAAAGTGCAGCACCATGTGCCACTAATTGTTGAGAAAAAAAGCCCAGCAAGTCTTTTTGATAATTAAGTTGTCCATAAGAGGCTTCTACAAAAATCATTAAAAAAAAGTAAAAAAAGAAAGCTATTATCAAAGTTTTCTTCATTGAATCCCCTTATTCAAAATTAAGTGATCTTGAGAGTTATTATGATTTGTGTGTACGCGCATTAGGTAATCTTATCCAAAAATAAGCGAGCTAATGAGACTATTTGATCTTGACCTGTTAAAATGAATAGATCCGGTCTCTGCCTTTTCAGGTTTATCAACGCTTGAGCCAAAACTCCATATAATTCACTTTTATTTGATTCAATGATTGTTTCAAGCTTTTCTTTTTCTTTCCTATGTTGATCCACTTCAACGGTTAACATCATTTTTTGTCTCTGCAAAATCCCCACGACCCTTTTCAACTCATCTCTTTGTTGAAACAGAACCTTAGATTCACCCTCAGCTCTATTGACAAGGTTTTTTCTGTAGCGTAAATTTCGTATTCCAGCTTCAGATCTGCCCAATTTTTCAGCAATTTCTCTGTTGGTTAATCCTTCATCGATGAAAGTTTCTGCTCGTTGCACCTCTTCTTTTGAGATTCTTCTTCCTCCCATCTCATTTCATCTCAAAGCCGTCTCATAACTGTCTCAAATTTGTCTCATGCAGATCTCATTCCACTATCTATAGTGATATCAATAGTGTCTACACTATGTAGACCCAAAACGTTACTACTTTTAATATCAAAAAGAGATGATTTTGAGATCAACATAAGACTACAATCCTTTTAGTTTTACTCCCATTTCTTCAGCAAGTTTCTCGGGTCCTTTTCGGGCATATACTTTAGCGGTTTCCCATTTTTCCCAGGTAAACCATTCCAAAAGACTTTCAGCTCTCAAGCTTCGACCTAAATGAGAGGCTCTTTCACTTCTGAGCCTATGGTTGTAAAAATATTCACTAATTTGCTCCCCGGCTCTTCGTAAGACATTGTAACTCCATTTCCTCGAGAAAGGTTTCATTGTTTGAGGATTAAGAAACAAAAATTTGGTATGCTCAATATCTGAAAGCTCTTTGTTTGTCGGCTTTCGTTTTTCTCTTCGACATTTCCTCTCAAATTTTTCCTTCTTGGAGTCACGAGCTTCTCTGACTTCTTTAAGATGTCGAAGTACAATTTCAGCAAGCGGTTCATCAGTTCTTATAGAAAAGTCATTTCTTACTTCAGTTTTCAACTCGGTTCTGAACCGTCTCTTTAATTCGAGAGATCCACATTCCGAACATTCTTTTGAACCCGTCTCAATTATACACTCACAATTAATACATTGGAAATATTCACCAATTTTCCGGTATCGCTTCCTCAGTGGCATTCCACTAACAATAATTATTGGTGGTTTTGTTTCCTCGATAATAGAAAACATATCCATTTTCAAAGAAAGGACCTCAGACACCCGGCCCCCAGTCTCAAAAAGAAAAGAAATCAAAGCCTTCTCCAATGAATTCCCACAAGCCTCAACAAGTTGAAGAAGAATATCCCAACCACAAAAAGTTTTAACGTCTTTTCCAACGCTGTGCCTTTGATATTTGTGAGTTTTCCAATAGGATTTCTCTAATTGTTTGGTCATTTTAGAGATGTACTTCCTTTATTTTTCTGTCGCAAAAAATGAAAGTCACAAATTTTTTTGAGTGAGCCCCATTCGATCAACGGCTGAAGATATAATGATGATTTTTTCATTACAGAATAACAAAAGACCAATACTGAAGACCTTAGAGACTTAACGTCTACAATATTGATCAAATGCGCACTCTCCTTCGTTTACTCTTCCAGCCATGCCCAAGAAGTTGAAATGTAAGTAGGTCACTTTTTAGAAACGCTTTCTTAATGATTTGAACATCTTCGTTTGTGAGAAAGAGCATGGGAAAACCAAAGTCAACGTCAACCGGAGACGATTCTAATTTTAATCCTACACCGAATCCGTTTCCAGGATGAACAGCTGGAATCCGGCGACCTTCATATTCAAAGAATCCTTCAGCACGTTTGATGAGGGCAATTTCTTTAATTCTCATGTTTCTTCAGGCCTTCTTGAATTTTAGCGAAACATGACGCATGAACTTCTTTTCTTTCCCAAGTTGCAGTTTCTTTAAGATCTGCTGGAAGAAGCTTCAAACAGATGGGACAGGTTGTAGCTTCAACAGAGCCCTCTTCATTCTTATCAGAAGAACTCTTATGCTCTGGAATCTGCATACGTTCACAAAGATCCTCAACAACCTTAGGAATGATCTGATACTCATACCCGGTTCCAACACGCCTCTTATTCAAAAAACCTAAACGCCGAAGAGCTGAACCAACCCAACGAGAAGTAAGCCAATGTTGAACTTCATCCTCAAACTGCTCACACATTCCCTCTCTGATAGCTTTCACTTTAAGCCAATTAGTTAGTTGATTAGGTTCAACTAAGTCTGACAAAACAGAAACAAGAATCTCCTCTCCAGTTTCAGTGATATTTTCTGTGTGTCGTTGCAAAGCTTGAGAACAAGCTAACGAAAACATCATTGAAGTTAGTGAACTTAATGAACTTGGTGAACCGCTGATGTCCACCCCATGCCTACTAAAGAATAGTGATAATGAAAAGATAGGTTTCCATAATTCTAATTCTCTACTTGATAGATATTGAAAACCATCAATCTTCTTTATTTCTTCTAATTCTTTCCTCTCTGTGTCGGACATCAGAAGTTCACTGTATTCACTAAGTTCACTAAACTCCCTGATTTTATGATAAATAACATCAATTTCGTTCCAGTGAAGCAAATAGAGCTTGTATAGTTCACTTCTATGTTCACTAAATCGTTCATCTTCAATCATTATTTCGTGATTGACTATTGCTTTGTTTAGGCTTCTTTTCTGAAAAGTCATTATACAGCGGTCTTCAAGCACGTCTTCCAGGCCTGAAATATTGGCTAAAACTTTGGGTGAATATACTTCAAAGGTTTCGGGTTCAAGCCGGTCTTTTCGTCCTTTCTCTACTCTGAAAACTTGTGTTCCTTTCTGGTAACCAGAGAGTAGGATGTTGCGAAATTCCAGGGCTCTTTTTGGGTTTGATAGTTTTTCGGTTTCATCTATTAGAAGAGTTGCTCGGTTGTTTTGAACTACCCGGTAAACGCTGCTTGGGCTCATGTTGCCGCTGAAGACCGCGTTAAAATCTAAGCAATAGTGTAGCCGTAGGGTTTTGCTCTTTCCAGATCGTTTTATTCCGCCGACGTACAGATATGGATATGTGCTGAATAGGTGATGAAAGTATGTTCCTATGGTCCAGAGTGCATGATAATAATAAAGATGATTGTCCGGGAATTCGATGAATTCTTTGTAGAAATTGAGAACTTGGTTAAACGTCCCTGGAACATTCACTTCTTTTCCTTTCAAGAATTCTTTAACATTATTTAGGGTCCAACGGTTTGCAAAATGGATGGGATGATAGGCCAATCTTTTGCTTATTCTTTGGAGCTCAGAATCGTCCGCTAATATTTTTTTTCGGTTTGATTCTATTAGAAACAACAAATCTTTGTTTTCGACACCGCCTGTTTTGTCTTTGATTAAGCATGGAATCCATACGCCAACATAGGCTACGTTGTTAACGGTGCCTATGGCCGGGTGTAGTTCTGTTATTGGATTATTAAGAAAGGGTATTATTGAGAGACCGTCAACTTCCAAGGCTTCCTCGGATATAAGTTTTTCAAATTGTTTTCTTGCTTCTGTTTTTGGTTTTGAGGTCTGTTGGCCACATTTTTCACATTTGAAGAATTTGGTTCCAACATCATCTGTATGATCAGGTTTCAGTTTTTCTCCGCAAGATGGGCAGAGGTATGCTTTGACGAGACCAAAATCATAAAATTCGATTTCTGGTTTTTTTGAAGATTCAACATTTGCAGTTTGTTCGGTCATTGCCTCTTTTTCCGTCCAACGGTTGTTTGATCTTGAAAAAGCCAATAGAAGTATCCATCTCGAGTTAACTTGTCAGAATGTGTTTTCAGGTCCTGAAGCATTGCTTTGAAATCTTCATTGTCCTGGGCGTGGACCTTTTCATATAATCCTCGAGGTCCTTCAATTTGAATCCAACTAATTTTGGTTGGGTCCCATTCGCCTAACACTGCTTTGCTGAGAAAATTAAGGTATGTATCAATAGCTTCAACGCATGTCTGAAACCCATCTCTCACATCCGATAACATGGCGGCAAACTCATAATTTTGTTCCGATTTTCCGTCGCTGTTCATTTTTTTCAAACTCCAATGCTTTTTTTATTAATCGATTTACGAATTGACTACGATTCACCTTACCCCGTTTTAGGTCAATTTCTTCAAGCAAATCTGAAGGTATCCCGATACCGATTGGCACTTTCCTATATCTTTTTTTGATCATTTTGCATCGGGATTCTAAATGCAAGCAATAATTTATAAGTAATAAGGCTACGATATATAGGTAGCAAGCAACCTATAATGAGTTGATATATCATTGAATTCGCGTTTGAACCGACCCTTACCTAAAAGTCACAAGAAAGTTTTATTGTACATTTCAATGGAAGGTCCAAAAACTAAATATGAAATTGAAAAAGGAACAAGAATCAATCACGCTTCGATTTTCGAGGCCATAAAAAATCTTAACAAATTAGGCGCTATTAAAGGGAAAAAAATTGGAACAACCAGAACAGGTCTCCCAAAAACAAATTTTGGATTAACTTTCTTGGGACTCGGAAAGGCTCTTCAAATCACTGATGTTAAAAACTATAATGGAATCATACAAAAATGGAAACATCTCGAACCTATACTATTTGGACGTTGGAGCTATTTCAAAGAAAAAGTAGGAAGAAAGGAAACTGAGCGGTTCTTCCTTCAATCTGTAAGATGGTCGTTCCCTTCAAGTAGGTCTGAAGAAATGATGGAAGATTTCAGGTCAGAAGCTATTGTTGCCCATTTTGCTATGTTTAGAGAAGAGATATTCGATTCTGATCCAGAAATATTTCCTGAATCTGGATATGAACAAAGTGACAAAAAACTGCGTAGACTAAAACATGTCCAAGTTTTTGAAAAATGGTTAGAGGCTTTCAAAAATGATCCGCAGTTAATGGAATATGTCCGGGGCATCATTGGGGATGAAAGCAGACAAGCAACCGTAATGAAAAAATGGGTTGATTTTTTGAAACAAAAATTACCGAATCAAACTGACATAAAAAAGGAGAAAAAATATAATGAAATTGAAAATGGTGTTAATCCATGACTGACCAACTAAACACGAATAAATTCAAACCAACATTTGAAAATGGTGGCTTTTGGGAGTATTATAAAGATTTAGAGAATCAGTTCCAGAATTTTCTTGAATATGTACCATATCTGAATGGTAATGAGAATACTTACTCTTTTAAACTCCTTAGTCAAATCCTCAGCATAGGCGGGTATATTGATTCAGCATTTAACGAAATGGCTCGATTTTCAAAGTTTTCAGAAAACGAAATCTGCCTAAGAATTCTTAGACGCGCTGCACAGCGTTTAGGTATAATTAAGTCTGGTATTGAAGCTTTTGACAATCTATATAATATTTCAAATAGGACAGTAACTTTCAAATTCATACCTGAAAGAGTAGATATACAACCATTCAACTGCACTGACACTATTCCTGAGTGGTGGGATTTTTACAATGAATTGAAACACGATGTCGGTATCAATCTTGAGAAAGCAAATCTTAAGAACACCCGAGATGCTTTGGCTGCGGCTTTTTTGCTAAATGTGATTCATGAACCCGGTATTCTTCGATTATATAATTATGATGTACTAAAATTCTACACCATAGTTAGAGGAGAGCCTTCCAAACATCTTTCAAAAAGCATACCCCGGAAAGATTTTGAAAGACTCATTCACGAAAGACAGTCTTTTTGGGGTTCCGTGCAAACCGACCTTTTCGTGTATGATTTCAATCAATAGGAGAGTGTATTGATGAATAATAAGAGAAACTACTCGAGTAATTACTCGAGTGAAAGTAAAAGACGAAAAACAGTAGGCTTAACAATAAAACCAGAATTGTTATCCAAGGCACGAGAAATGAAAATTAATCTCTCAAAAGTCCTCGAAAATACACTTGAAAAGTTAATAGAACCTCAGAATGGACAGTTTTTTGGTTCAGCTTTTTCCGAGAAAAAGGTGATTTGGTGCGGTCGCCGGGATTTGAACCCGAGTACCCGGCTTGGGAAGCCGGTGTCCTAACCAGGCTAGACTACGACCGCTAAAAGCATCTAAGAATAACTACAACTTCAATCATTTTAGCGTTTGGTGGCTCTTTTCAACGCATCAATCACGTTTTCTCTTCCCATAGCTAACACATAAGGACCTAATCTAGGACCTTGATCTGCTCCCAAAAGAATCCTATAAAGAGCCTTGAAGAACTTCCCAGGCTTTACATTATTATTTCTAGCAATATTAAAAATAAAACTCTGAATCTCATCTTCTGAAGATTCCGCCTGCAAGGCTTCGATAAGCGATTCAACAGCAGCCTTTTCCTCAGCTGTCAGTTCAACCGTTTTCTCCGTGATTTCATTGAAGTCCTTTGACCAGCTAAGAGCATAACCTATTCTACGTTTAAGGTCATCAGTTAAGCCTTCTTTTCCATATCTGTAACCTTGAAGCTTTTCTAATATAAAATCGACTTCAGAGCCTTCCGGAGCCATCTTAGCCAAGAACGTAAGGAGATTATATGGCACATGATCACCAACTTTAGATGGAGGCTCAAAGAGCATACAATACTTGTAGAGTCCAACAAGTTTAGCCTTCTCTTTCATGTCCGAGAGCAGCTTTTTTCCGAAGAAAATGTCCTCTAGATCATCAAGCTCATTCATATATTGCGGTATGTCGGTAATAGCAAGGCTTCTAGAGCCAACAAACCGCTTCAAGGTCAACAACAACAACGACTGAGGCGAGCCATACCTGAACCAGACCTGGGGAGTGAAAACGTTTCCAGCAGATTTACTAATCTTCTTTCCGCTCTTGTCCAGATACATCTCGTAACGAGCATGAGAAGGAGGAACCCAATCAAAGATTTCTCTGCATATGCGATCATTCACCCTTACTGAATCTGAAATGTCCTTACCGAAAGGCTCAAACCGAATGTCAAGAGCTTTCCATCTAACCACAAACTCTACTTTCCACCCAAGCTTGCCCTCTCCCTTTCGGATGTCTGCTTCACCATTATGACCACAACCTTCCAGCCACTTTCCACTGATCTCTAGTCCTTCACAGGTATACAGAACCTTGTTTTCGTCTGAAATAAACGTGTGAGCCTTAGTTGTGTAGATACGACCACAGTTAGCACATATCGGAAAATATGGAAGAACGTCCACAAACTTTTCCTGCCCAACCTCATCTTTCACAATCTCCCCGACCTTCCGGGCATTCATTAGAATCGTTTTAATTTCTTCATAAAATAGGCCATGTTCATACGCCCTTTTGGCTGAAATGAAAGTGTAGTTTATACCACTCTGGTCTAAAGATTCCAAAAGAAGACTTGTCATATGCTCCCCGAAACTTCCATGACATCCATAAAGGTCAGGAATAGATGTCACAGGATAACCCAGATATTTGCCAAGCGACTTAGGAAGCCCAGCTGGAACCTTCCTCAAACCATCCAAATCATCAGCAAAAGCAATATACTCCGACTTGAAACCCTGCTCCTGAAGAGCTAGCGCAACAGCATAAGAACGAGCACAATCCGCAAAACTGCCAATATGTGGAAAACCTGAAGCTCCAAGACCGCTCTCTGTTCTGATAAGATCTAGGCTTCGACATAGTTTTCGTTCTCGTTCTATAATTTTAACTGCGGTTTTATCGTACCATGTTCCGTGTCCAATGATCTTTTCAGGCATAACACTCAGATTTCCTAGCTAGTCATCTAACTGTAGCGGTATGGTTGAATAAAAACATAAAACTATTTGGCATCTTAATTTCTTGATTCAAACATTTCTAGAAAATAGAACATATCAAAAAAACCCTACTTTCCATTTTTTTCTTTATTTTATTAACTGAACCCTATTTTCAAGCCCAATCTTCTTTATTGAAACTATGTCCAGCTTTTCTAGCCGTTTAACCAGCCTCCAAAGGCTAGTTCTCGGCATATCAGGAAACTTAACTCTAATCTCGGCCTCGAAAGCTTTTCCGTCATTCTCAACTAAGAACTGGATTACATTTTTTTCTTCTCTGTTCAACCGAGGATTTATCTTGAAGATTTTCTCGATGTTGGGTCCTCTTCTTCTAAAAACAAGAAACACCACAATAAGTAATGCAATCACTAAAATTGCACCAACAACTAAGATTTCGATGGGAATTAAGTCTTGGTACCCTCCGTTTGAAGGAGTCTCGCTAATTGTGAATATGTCTACCAGATCGTCTACTTCAACATTATACGTTCCAAGTGTTTCTTTAGTTACCTTGAATTCTGCCGTTGTTGACTCACCTTTTTCAAGCGTCACAGTTTTAGTGGCCTCTAAGGTTTGGTCAATAGTAAGAGGAATTGTATATGATCCGACTTTTCCGCCCACGTTAGTTATTGTTACTGAAATAGTAACCTCTTCTCCTGGTTCGGCCTCAGTTGACGTGATTAATAGGTCGCTGATTTCAAAGTTTGCTGGTTGAGTCAGTGGAAATATGTAGTTTAATTCCCATTGGTCAGGAAACAGAGTCAACGCTATTTGGTTTCCTTCACTATCTATTGAGGTTGGAGTTCCACTAAGTCCAATTATTGTTGATTCCTCAGGCAAAAGAACGGTAAGGTTCCATGGATTAGTAATCAAGAAAGTCCATACTCCTGCATCCTTCATTGTCAAAGAGTCGGTATCATATTGGATTGAAACAGTTTTTGTCCCCAATGTGAAAACACTAATATCAGTTCCATTTAGTTCATAATCTAAAACAGTCTGGTTCTCATCAACAACAATAAAATTGTCAACCGAAGAATGCAATAGCGGAATGGCTATCACAGGAAAGGTTTCATTCACAGTCACCGTTTGTTTAACGTGAACCAGCCCATCCCTATATATCCAAAGATTTGTAGAATCCACATGAAACTCCGTCTCATCAGCAGCAATTGAGGGGGTTACAAATAAAATAAGAAACACTAAACAGCCAACAAAAAAAACCCGCCTAGTAAATAAATTCATAACTTTATTCACATACATAGTTGAGATTCAAGAATTAATAAGAATTCTGAATTGATAGTATAGCAGGAATCTTATTAATAGTAAGCAACAATTATCCATCAAAGGCTAGTGATATCGATGGGGAACATTGACGTCTGGCATTATATTCTTCCGTTTCCCTTCGAAAATGATAAACGTAAACTAATCTGGAGTGTTCTCCAATCCAAAGTTGGTAAAAGTCTTTTGATGAATATGAAGCTTGATAAACGAACATATCAAAGAGACTTCATCAAGGGAACATCTTACTCCAACAAATCTATAATTGAATACTTGAAGCGGATGGTTTCAGCGGGCATCCTCGAACAAGGAATGGAACATGTCACAGCGGGAAAAAGAAAAGTAAGAATCAAATGGTATGTTCCCACAAAAATTGGAAGATGGTTTGTTCTATTCCTTAAACCCACAGAAGAAATTCCTCCAGAATTAGTAAGAAAGACAATCGAAGAAATCTTTCAGGTCTACGCTTCAAGCATCGTCGAAGTTTGCGAAAACTTCGAAATGGACATCGACATATTCCGTAAAATCCTAAACATAGAATACAACAATAAATCAACAGAATAAGAAAAAAAGAAAGATTAAGTTTTTACTACAGTTTGTTTCCACAGTCACTGCAAAACTTGTCTGTAGATAGATTCTTTGCCTTACATTTCGAACACTCGATCTTCTCTGGCTTCAAAGAAGAACCACAGTTACCACAGAATTTCATGGTCTCCGGCATCGCCGCCCCGCACTTAGGACAACTAAC
Organism: Thermoproteota archaeon; assembly: GCA_042565955.1. GTDB lineage: Archaea > Thermoproteota > Bathyarchaeia > Bathyarchaeales > Bathyarchaeaceae > Bathyarchaeum. The sequence continues at coordinate 95,593 of JBHORG010000006.1, forward strand.
CTTAACAACAGGAGCAAGACTCTTTCCACAGTTTCCACAGAATTTGGTGCCCGAAACGTTTTGGGATCCACAATTAGAACACACTATCATCGGTTGGGGGGTACCCGCACCTTGAGAAGGCTGCATAGCTTTTCCCAAAGCTGTTCCCATTGCGATTCCAACTCCTGCTCCCACACCAGCTGCAGCTGCTCCACCTCCTCCCTCTGGAATTTCCGCGGTTGTTTCCTTCATATATTGCATGGTCATGGCTTGTTGACCGATGCTTGTAGCGAAACGTCGAGCTTCTTCAGGAATTTTGACGCCTTCAAACACAGTATCTATGATTTTGAGACCAATTCTCGCAGCTTCATCCTTTATTATCAATGCAACTTTATCTGTGGTTTCATCCACATTTTTAACTACATTAAAGATGTCGTGATGCGCAAACTCGTCTATAACACGCTCATTAATGAATCCGCGTATATAGTTTTCAACATCGGTTGATGTGCTTGCTCCGCGATTACCGAAAAATTCGACCACAAACAGTTTCGGATCCTCCACCTTGTAAAGAAGATAACCATAGTATCCGAGCTCTGCCTGATATTGTATATTTCCACTAGGTGCAGAGTAGGCTTGTCCACCAAACTTTCCTTTAAACTGGCTGTTGCTAACAAAAACGACTTCGCATCCGAATATGTCACCTATTATACGTAGAGCCTTGAGTGCTCCAGTTAGAAGCGGAACGTTATTGCTGGTGATGGTGTGTCTACCAGGTCCAAAAACGTCATAGGCTTTACCGTCACGGAAAAAGACAGCCCACTGATTCTCTTTAACAATAACCTGGCTTCCATACTTTAAGGAAAGGTTAGGAAATCTGTAAGCCATATCTTCAGACCCAGCAAAATCCCATGAAACTTTTTCTATTACAGGCATCTCAATATCACATCCTACATATCTAAAGGTCTAAACTCTTTTTCTCGTTCATTCCATTTATTCTCAAAAGCTAGTAATAAAGTCTTAACATTCTTCACTTCGCTGGATACGTTTTCCCAATTTTCCGCTTCAATCTCGTTTCTCGCTTTAATAACTGCATCATTCAAACCGTCAAGTTCACTGCTAAAGGCATTATCAAAATTGAAAATCCGAGCCAATTCATTTTCACGCACATGCCCCTTCCGATCCCAGAGACCTGCATAACCATAGTCTGCGTGTCTTACCTTTTCTGTAACGCGATCTAAAACTTGGATAACTTGTTTGTAGTCTCGGCTCTTGGCAACGCCTGCCTCAATAGCCGCTAGATAAAGGTCTTCCCAAACGTGTCGCATGTCCCGTAGATCAATATAGTAGATGTCTCTTAATTTCCGGTCTAGTTCTCTTAAGTCTTCTTTTGTTCCATATCCTAAAGTGAAGAAATTTTGAATTTTAGAAAAAATGCCTTGCTTTTCCTTTACTTTCGTAATTGTTTCCCGCTCAGACAATCAATAATCCCCAAGTTTAACTACCAACTAATCTATTATAACTTATCGCCTTTTGTTAAAGAGGAAAACTTTTTTTTGAGAAATGTTTACGTATACCATTGATTCGTGAAATAACAATAATATTAACGAAATCGTGAGGTGTCTTTACTGTTCTTTCATCTACTCCTAACCACCAACTGCGACTTACAATGCAGATATTGCTACGAAAAATCATGTGAAGACATGGACACTGAATTTGGGAATTTTGAATTAGATTATGAGATTCCAGTTAAAATAAACTACGATATCAAACGTCTGAAAAAGTTCATAGAAAAAGACCCTGAAGCAGTCTTGATATTTTATGGCGGTGAACCAATGCTCTGCAATTACAAAATAAAACAAATAATGGACAATGTTCCAAGTAAACAGTTCAATATTCAAACAAACGGTTTGCACCTAAACAAACTCAAAAAAGAATATTTAAACAGATTTAACACAATTTTTGTCTCCATAGATGGCTCAGAAAGACTGACGAATTACTACCGGGGAAAAGGCACCTATAAAAAAGTGATAGAGAATATTAATGCAGTTAGAAAGAACGGATTTGAGGGCGAGATAATAGCCAGAATGACCCTCATGGAAGAAACAGACATCTACGAAAACGTCAAATGGTTACTAAACAATCCTGACCACTCTTTCTCTTCAATTCATTGGCAACTTGACGCAGGATTCTGGAAAAAAGATTTTCACAAAAGATCATTTACTGACTGGGTTGATAACAACTACAATCCAAATATAAGAAGGCTTGTAGAGTTTTGGATCAACACAATGGAAACAAAAAACAAAGTTTTGAGGCTTTACCCATTTCTAGGGGTAATGCAGTCGCTCTTACTTAAGGAAAACAGTTTGTTAAGATGTGGTTCCGGATGGGCTAACTACAGCATACAAACTGATGGATATATAATACCATGTCCTGCAATGAGTGGAATGAAAAACTACTACTTGGGGCACATCCAAAATTCCCATCCATTGTATCTGAAACAAGTTTATGTTGGACATCCGTGTACGGATTGTGAAATTTTGCAAGAATGTGGAGGAAGATGTCTTTACGCAAACATAACAAAACGGTGGAGTACCAGTGCATATGATCAGGTATGCAAATCTGTCAAGAATCTTGTTGAATCATTGAATTCATCCTTACCGCGAGTTAAAAAACTAATCGAGGAAGAAAAAATAGGATTCTCAAATTTTGATCACCTAAAATACAACAGCTGCGAAATAATACCATGAATAACACCAGTTTCATTTTTGGCCATAAAAAAAATTGGCAACAAAGAACATTATTAAAACTCTTGCGTATCGCAACAATAACCGAACATATGCCAAATTATACGCGTTATCCAAAATAGCCCAGACATTGAAAAACTTTTTCAGCCCGGCACCTCAAGCGGTTGGAAGCCGCGGGCTAAACACCTCGGCCGTAGCCTTGGTGCGTACACCCCGACTCCATCAAACCCATCTTCTATGGGAGCTCTCGTCCATGACTGAGGCCTGTTACCAGGTCTCTTGTCAGGGAATGGTTACCTAGTTTCAGGAGCGGCTTCGAGCTTAGATGCTTTCAGCTCTTATCCGCGACAGCGTGGCTGCCCGGCAGTGCCTTGTCAGACAACCGGTAAACTAGAGGCTACAACGTTCCGTTCCTCTCGTACTGGGAACCCTTTCCCTTCAGATAACCAACACTCCCAGCAGATAAAGTCCGACCTGTCTCACGACGGTCTAAACCCAGCTCACGTTCCCTTTTAATAGGCGAGCAGCCTCACCCTTGGCCCCTTATGCAGAACCAGGATAGGAAGAGCCGACATCGAGGTACCAAGCCGCGGGGTCGATGTGAACTCTCGCCCGCGACAAGCCTGTTATCCCCGGGGTAATTTTTCTGTCATATCCAACCCCCACCAACGAGGATTTGGATGTTCGCTAAGCCAGGCTTTCGCCTCTGGATCCCTTGCTGTGGAGGATCCAGTCAAGCCAGCTTTTACCTTTGCACTCTGCGGCGGGTTTCTGTCCCGCCTGAGCTGACCTTAGGGCCCCCTTGATATTTTTTCGAGGGGGTGCCGCCCCAGCCGAACTGCCCACCAATCGTTGTCCCAACGCAATTGCGCCGGTAAGAGAAACGGATACGAAAGGGCGGTGTTCCATTGTTGCCTCCTCCAGTCCCCAGAGAGACTGAAATTAACGGCTCCCGCCTACACTCTGCATCCATAGCCATATCTCAGCGACAGGCTGCAGTAAAACTCCACGGGGTCTTCTTTTCCCGCTGGGAGTCAGTGGACTGTTCGTCCACTTTACGTGGGTTCACCGGGTACCAAGCGGGGACAGTGGGGTTCTCGTTGATCCATTCATGCGCGTCGGAACTTACCCGACAAGGCATTTGGCTACCTTAAGAGAGTCAGAGTTACTCCCGTCGTTTGCAGGCCCTTAAACCGGTTGAAACCGGGTTTCAGGTACCTGTACTGGACAGGATTCACAAACCGTTCACACCCTTTCGGGCTTGCGGTTTGCTATGTTTTTATTAAACAGTCGAAACCCCTTTGCCACTGCGACCTGCGGTCCCAGCCGAAGCAAAAACCACAGGCACCCCTTATCCCAAAGTTACGGGGCTAATTTGCCGAGTTCCCTCGCTTGGTGTGTACCCGACACGCCTTAGGTTTCTCGCCCAGGGACACCTGTGTCGGTTCTTGGTACGGTCATAGAGAATCCTTCCTAATTTCCTTTTCATGGGCTCCAGAACTCAGCTGAACCTTCCTAAAACGGATGGCTATTCCCGCTTTCGCCTGGTTCTCGCCATTACGGCACTCCCCAGACTTATACGGTTAAACAAAGCGACGACTTTGCTCAACCTATCCAGAAGCGTCAGAAAATAGGCTTGCGTCACCGCGTGTACCTCTATGGTGCAGGAATATTAACCTGCTTCCCTTTCGACCTTCTCAGTTAAGATCGGCCTTAGGACCGACTTACCCCCAGCTGACGACGCGTTGCTGGGGAACCCTTGCCCATTCGGCGGAGGGGATTCTCACCCCTCTCTGCTGTTACTACCACCGGGATACTCAATCCTGATCCGGTCCACTGGACCTCACGGCCCAGCTTCCGCCCAGTCAGGACGCCCTCCTACCAGATTACAACAATAAGTTGCACTCTAGGGTATCGGCGGCTGGCTTAGCCCCGTCCATTTTCAAGGCCATCAGCCTCGGCGGGTGAGCTGTTACGCTTTCTTTGAAGGATGGCTGCTTCTAAGCCTACCTCCCCGCTGTCTGGGGCTGATGACACCTTTCTATTTAACACTTAGCCAGCACTTAGGGGCCTTAACCCCAGTCTGGGTTGTCCCCCTCTCGGAC
>JBHORG010000070.1:0-3219 GCA_042565955.1 Thermoproteota archaeon
AACACGGGCTATTCGATTGGAAAACGGAAAACCTGTTGTTTATCCAAATTTTTGTTCAACGAAAGACGATAGTTCCTAGTGAGAAATTTTCGCTCAAGAGTAGTTTTGTCCGCGTTTTGATAACTATGTATTTTTCCCCGCATTCTAATTCACCATAATTATATCAAAACTTTATTTGACACCAATTCTGTATTTTTAATATTGGTTGAATGTTGGCGATTTTTTGGAGTTAACTTTTCAACTGTTTTTTCTAATTCTTCTTTTGTAACAGAGTCGACAGTTTTCTTCATTTCTTTTATTTTTGACGCAAACTTTTGTCCTTCAGCTGCACTTATCCAGGCCAAATGAAGGCGGTTTTTATCCAAACCTAATCTATCCATTTTTTTCCATAATTTTTCGACCCGTCTCTTAGTTTGATAATTAGCGTCTATGTAATGGCAATCATTCAAATGACAACCGGCAACCAACACAGCTGCAGCTCCTCTTGCAAAAGCTCGTTCAACAAACTTGGTGGATACTCTTCCTGAACACATTGTTCGGATTATTCGAACATTGGGAGGATACTGCATTCTGCTAACTCCTGCGAAGTCAGCTCCAGCATAAGAACACCAGTTGCAACAAAATGCTATTATTTTCTTTTCTGCATTTTCTTCAGTTGCAGCGTCTATTTGTACATTCAGTTGCTGATCTGTAAAGTGTCTCATTTCAATAGCACCAAATGGACACTCCGCACCACACGTTCCACATCCTGCACAAGCAGCTTCGGCAACACTAGATTCTTTTTTAATCTTATCGACCGTTATGGCATTATATGGACACACCCTTTCACACAAACCACATGCAGTACACTTTTCTGAAGAGATTATGGGGGTAATAGCTTCAACTGTAACACTTCCTTTGGCCATTAGAATACCTGCCCTTCCTGCGGCAGCGCTTGCTTGAGTTACACTATCTTTGATGTCTTTGGGAGCTTCTACACAACCAGCAAGAAAAACTCCACCCGTTGGAGTGTCTACAGGTTTGAGTTTTGGATGAGCTTCCATGAAAAATCCATCTGAGGTCTTTGACAGCCTTAATAGTCGTTGAACTTCACCGCTATCATCTCTAGGTTTAAGGCCAACGGAGAGAACAACTAGGTCAGTGTCTACTTTGTATTTTTTGTTTTCAAGAGTGTTTTCTCCTATCAATAGCAAGTTATTGGTTTTTTTATCTTCAATTATCTCAGCGGGCAATCCACGAATGAAGGTTACACCTGTTTCTTTTGCTCTTCTATAAAGATCTTCAAAGCCTTTTCCAAATGATCGTATATCTATATAAAAAACAGTGATTCTAATATCTGGCCAATGTTCTTTGATGAGCAGGGCATCTTTTATCGTGTTCATGCAACAAACGTTGCTACAGTATGGATTACCATTTTTTTCAGATCGAGAACCTATACATTGAATGAATGAAACTGATTTTGGAATATTCAAATCACTAGGCCTTACCAAACGACCGCCTGTAGGTCCTCCAGCATTTATTAGGCGTTCAAACTCCATTGAAGTTACTATGTTTGGAAAACGCATATAGCCATATTTCATTATGGATACAGGATCAAATACATCCAAACCAGTTGCCACGATAATGGTTCCTATATCCAACTCAATTTCTTCACTTTTATCTGTGAAATCTATTGCAGCAGGACCACAGACTTCTTTGCATTTCGCGCATGTATTATCTCCAAGACCAATACATGATTTCTCATCAATAAGATATTGAGCTGGAACGCTTTGAGGAAAAGGAATATGAATAGATTTTCGCCAAGTTAATCCAGTTTCAAATTCATTTGGAACCTCGATTGGACATACATTTGTACAATCACCACAAGCAGTACAGTCTTTTGTAACATATCTTGGTTTTTTCTTAACCTTGACTTTGAAGTTCCCTATGTATCCTGCAACTTCAGTAACCTCGCTATTTGTTAACAATTCAATGTTTGGATGTTTACCTACATCAGACATCTTTGGTGCGAGAATACAAATGGAACAATCCATGGTGGGAAACGTTTTATCAATCTGAGCCATTTTCCCTCCGATGCTAGGAGTCTTCTCTACAAGGTAAACTTGATATCCTGTATCAGCTAGATCGAGGGCTGCTTGAATACCTGCAACACCTCCACCTATAATTAACGCTTTTTTTGCTACTGGAACTACAGCCTCTTCTTGAGGTTGTAATAACGTAACTCGTGCCACTGCCATCTGAACTAAATCTTTAGCTTTTTCTGTTGCTTTCTCGGGTTCGTAAAGATGCACCCAACTGCAGTGTTCCCTTATGTTTGCCATTTCAAACAAGTACTTGTTTAATCCGGCTTCTTCAATAGTTCTTCTAAATGTGGGTTCATGAAGTCTAGGAGTACAGGATGCAACAACAACTCTGTTTAATTTGTGTTCGATAATGTCTTTTTTAATTGTTTCTTGCCCAGGATCAGAACATGTGTACAAATTATGTTTCGCCAGTTTGACATAAGGAAGAGTAGCAGCATATTTTGCTACTTTTTCACAATCTACAGATCCTGCTATGTTTTTTCCACAATGGCAAACATAAACCCCGATACGAATTTCTTCTTCTGATCTAGATTCGTATTCTAAGTTTTCCATACTCACTCACTTCCTCGAAGTTTTTTTCTGATTTTTCAGGGTTATTTTTTAGAAAACTATCAATGGATTTTGCAGCTTGTTTTCCAGCTGTTATGGCTTCCATAATTGATGCTGAACCACATATTACGTCTCCACCAGCAAAAATACCACATGAACTTGTCTCTAACGAAAATGGATCTACGGATACTGTGTTTTTTTTAGTGATTTCAACCGATTTCGGAAGAAATACAGTACTAGGAGATTGCCCTATTGCAATTATTACGGTTCCAGCTTCTTTTTCAAATTCAGAATTCTTAATTGGAAATGGTCTTTTCCTACCCGTATCATCGAAATCCCCCAAGTCCATTCGCAAACATTCAATAGCTGTTACCTTACCTTTTTTGCCCATAATCCTATTAGGGGAAACTAAAAACTCAATTTTGATACCTTCTTGTTTAGCCTCCTTGATTTCCCATGGACTCGCAGGCATCTCTCCTTCAGATCTTCGATATAAAACAGTGACATCTTTTGCCCCTTGTCTCAAAGCGGTTCTTGCAGAGTCAATCGCAACATTACCTCCACCAATTATAACAACATTATCAGT
>JBHORG010000071.1:0-3154 GCA_042565955.1 Thermoproteota archaeon
TTCTTTGATTGTTTTCGCAACTTTGCATATCCATTCATCATTAAGACTAGATATCGCATTAGCCAAGTGAATGTATTTGAGAGTATTTTGTATGTTTTTGTGCCCAAGTAATTCTTTAACATGTAGAATATCCTTTGTTCTGACATATTCCATTGTAGCTTTCCAATGTCTAAGACTCCGTAATGTAATGTGGTTGAGTCTTGGACTCTTCAGTTTCCAAACGGCTCGCTTTCGCATTTTTACATAGTTATTAGCAAAGTGTTCCAATTCATCCGCAAATCGTTCTTTGTTACCACTTATAGAAAATATGAATTTGTTTTTTCGATGTAATGCACAACGCACATTCAATGTTTGAGGTTTGATCTTCAGTTTTCTTGGACGACTGTATTTTGCTGGTGTAACTGTTATGCACCTGTTTGTTTGATCTAAGTCAATCCACCTTAATCTCCATGCTTCAATTGGTCGGACACCAGTATCTTTTAGAATCCTGAGAAATACCGAAGTCTTTGCCCCTCCACAGATAATTAAAGAATCTATCTCTTTTTCTAATGGGATAAATGGAAGTTTTTCTTCTCTACGTATAGGAGGTAACTTAACTTGTGTTAAGCCAATCATATTCAGATAATCTCTATAAGAATCAACTGCTATGTCTTTTGTTCCACTTGCCCAACTTGTAGTATTCAGGAATCTAAAGAAAGTATCGGGATTTCCCAGTTTTACGCCATATCTCATCAGACTTTTAATACACTTGACTTTTCTTTTAATGGTTGCAGGTTTTAGGGTCTTCTTTGTCATTAAGTAGTTCATGTATTTAGCTAAAATTATAGAAACTGCGGGGTGTGTAGAGTTGGTGCGGGGAGAGGGATTCGCACCCTAATTAACCAGTAAAATATAGATATTTGCCCAAAAACTAACAATTACAGAACCAAATCACACTCAAAGACTTCCTAATAGAAATAAAGAATCTAGAGCATTATAGTAGATTTTTCTAGAACATTTCTCTAGTTAATCTTTTATCCAACATGCGTAGGATAACATAGATTACACATAAAGTGTAGGGGAGAGATCACAAGCCATTTTTGTTATTCTTTTCCTTAAGAAAAAACAATGTGGGGGAGGTGAAAAAACAAAATGGAAATGAAAATAAAGAAAACAATATCAATACTTGCTGTTTGTATGCTGGTGTTCGTTTCTCTTAATGCTGTTATGGTTTATGCACCAAAACCAGAAGATGGCCCTATAACTCCATTTCAAGAAGTCATAATAAAAAACACATATGATGAACCAGTACCTGTGAAAGTTACAAATGATCCAGAACTGCGTCACACTATTTTCAGTGCAAATTGGGAATCTCCAATCATACCGACAGGTGGATTGGGATTTAGTCCAGTATGGATTCAGTCTACGGGATATGACAAGATCACTTTGGGTGCGTCAAGAAGCGTTCCTGGACTTGAATGGACTGCAGCATTATCGATAGAACAGATAATTGGTGACGGTACTGAGTATCCATATGGTATTGGTCTTCCAGAGGAAGTTATTCTATATGACGCAGAAAGTGGTCCTACTTCTGAGATAATCTCTTTCGATATTAAAGGGGATATGATATCGATATTAGTTACTAATCCTAGTTCCATACCTATCAACGCTGGAGAATTAAGGATACATTACACAATGACCACTGGTGACTCCAATGATTTAGATGAACCAATAGACGTAACATTAGACGAACCCATAGACGTCACTTTAGATGAAACAATAGAAGTAACAAACCCAACAGGCGAATCTTTGGAAGTTACAATACCCGAAGGAGTAGAAGTCACCAATACCATAGATGCTAATATAGACGTATCAGGATGGCTTCATACAACATTCCAAGATGCATTTCATGTTCCAGCAATTGCGGAGGGTTCTAAGGCTACATACGAATTTGATGTTGAAGGTTACAGTGAAGTCACACTATATTTCAGTGGTGGAGCTCCTCACAACGTCAACGTTGACATTACTATGATTCTTAGAGATCAATTATTTCTCTGGGCATATGAAAAAATTGATGAATTTGATTTTTCAATTTTTACAGCCCACTTCTCCAAAACTTATACTGTTCGAGGACCAACACTTAGAGTTGATATTTCTAATCCCGGACCAGGCGGGTCAAGCAATATTATTTTAGGCGTATATATCACCACATAAAAACTATAGTCCTACTCATATTCTCCTTTTTTTAAAAAAAACTCACGCACACATTAATTATAATCGAAAGCAACTTTTTAAGATTTTTCGGTTTTTTCTTGTTGACTGCTGTGCTTTAATGAGTTTTATCCTCTTTATTTCCCGCAAAACTCCCCCCTTTTTATTATTCTTTTTCGGTGTTATGCTATTCAATGAAAATCAACTAATATATGATAATCAAATTTTCCAACAACGATGCACGGTTACGTTAATAAAAATACAAGGATTCATGTTCCATTCTCCAGTCCATTTTTTGTTGAAGATACCTTTTGATTTCTTTTTAAAGACGAGTGCAATAAGGTCTCCTCTTTTTAAAGTAAGATGTTTTTCAAGAGTTTGAATATCCATCAGTGTTTCTTCTCCAGTTGTAGTTTTGAAACGAATCGTATAGATAGTTGGGTGGTCTTTTCCCAATCCATGTCGGTCTTGACCTTCAACAACTAGAATAGATGTTCGATATTTACCTTGATGCCATTGTTTGGAACACTCCTGATTATCACAATTTATTTCTTCAAAAATTGGGAACATTTCATTAAGCTGTACCTGTTTCTGAGTATCGCAGTATGGACATATTGTAGTAACATTAATGAAAGTTCCATTGCGATTTATTTCTGCTAAACGAATTGATTTCATATTTTTGCCAGCATTTGACAGAAAATCATTTATTTCTTTTACGTCATCTGGATTCAATTTGACGGAAAATTTCAATTCAATTTTATTATTTTTTATGTATTTTTCAGTATTAACAGACATATCGAGTATTGTATCATATAGTAAAAACAGTTCTTCTAACGTGGATTTAATATAGGTTGCAATAAATTTGTTATGAAATTCTTCAAAATTGTAAGATAATATTTGTTTGGGGGGATTAATATCATAACAGCCCTTATACAATTCATATACATTTTTTATTAATTCTATT
>JBHORG010000072.1:0-2938 GCA_042565955.1 Thermoproteota archaeon
CTGGAAGATGTCTCAAAACCTAGATTCATGGATGCAACATTAGAACGAGCAATGCTTGAATGGAAGAAACTAGAAAAGAAAAAGGGTAGTTAGTTCATAATTATCATTTTTTATATCTTTAGTTTCGGTTTGCTCTCTGCTCTAATTCTCTACTAACAAACCTGATTGGTATATTCAGATTTTGTGATTCGCTTTTGGTACTAAATGTTGGGTTTTAGCGTTGTATGTTACGGATGTGGAAAAAGTCTCTATAGTGGAAGAGACATGATTCCCATCTATCGTTTAAGAAGAAAAACTGACGGAAAATGTCCGAGTTGTAGTAGAAAACTTTCGATTGATCCTTTGAAGATAACTTTTGAAAAAACGGATATAGTTTATATTGGTCTGCAGAAAATCTCTTAATGGTCCTTGGGTTTGTAGTTGGAACAGTTTGTTTGAAAGCTATGATGCAAAGAAAGTCGGTGAACATGAAAACAAAGAACACTAATTATAGTGTTTAGAAGGGAAAATAGCTTCAAGTTGTTCATATGATGTTTTTAATCTAGTAGCAAAATCAACATATTCCTTCAGTGTCATTTCTTATCCCAACACTTGGCTTATAGTGACATATAATATATTGAGGTTTTGGATGTTCTACAGGATTACAGTTCTACAAGTCTCCCATAAAATCTGGTTATTTTTGAGTAAACATGTTGGGCTATAAACACATTTTTACACATATCAATAAACAATGGAACATAAATGTTCTACAGATAGATTCCACACAAAAAATGTGCTGGGATACGCATACAAAGTCTGAAATATATCCTATATACCTATTTTCTAACTATATAATAGGATTTGGTAACTTGATTGGAGCAATAATCTTTGTTATAGTATTTGTTTTGTTTGTATTGATTGGGCTTGCAGGTATAAGCCTACCCATAGGAGATTGGATAATCAAAGAATATATCCCAGATCTACTTGACCCAGCGGTCGAACCCCTCTATGCTCAATTAGCTGAAGGTATTATCAATGGAGTAATCTATGGCATCATCATCTGGTTGGTATTTAGTATAGCAATGATGATCTATGAAAAAATCCGTGGACCAAAAGAAGTAGTGGTAAAAGTAGAACAAACGTCTAATCCGCCAGAAGCTGAAGAAGAAAAATCATCAACAACATCAAAAGCATTAATGGATATTGAAGAAATTGAGGGCATAGGTTCAACTTACGGTAAAAAACTAAAAGATCAAGGAATTATGACAACTGATGGTTTACTTTCATCCGGATCGACATCAAAAGATAGAAAACGGCTTGCAGAAAAAACTGGGATCTCAGAAAAATTAATTCTAGAATGGGTAAATCTTGCAGATCTTCTACGAATTAGGGGAGTTGGACAAGAATATTCTGATCTTCTAGAAGAAGCTGGGGTTGACACTGTTGTGGAACTTGCACGAAGAAATCCGAATAATTTACATGAAAAAATATTGAGCGTAAACAAAAATAAGCAGCTTGTTAGAAAATCCCCGTCTATAAATCAAATTAAAGATTGGATTGAACAAGCAAAAAGTCTGCCCCGAAAAGTAGAATACTAAACAATAACTCCTTTATCGCCCTCAGGTTTAGGTGGAATTTTTTCTCCACCATATATACCCACAAGCAGAAGCATTATCTACTGATTCAGAAAAATATGGGTGAAAAATTTTTTTTCACTCAAAACTATAGTTTTGTGTTTTGAATACAAATATTAAGCCCAACTATCTGAATGCATCAGTAACAAAACTTGGGAATACCCGAGTAAAAATCCATATATGTGAACGAGTTAAAAATAATAATAAGTTGAAGCGAAAATTCTTGAATCTCCACCAGTTTTTTTGGTCTTTATAGCAATTTTTGTATTGACTTATGCTCTAATTCTTTCAGAGAAAATAAACAAGACCTTAGCGGCTATTATTGGTGCGATAGGGATTGTAGCTACAGGATCATTTTTGGATGTTTTTTCTTACGAAACTGCCTTAGAATTCATAGAACTTGAAGTTCTTCTCATATTAATTGGTACATTCATAATAACTGCGGTTGCAGAAGAATCAAATATTTTTGGTTACCATCGTTTCAAACCCTTGAAAAAAGAGAGTATTTTAGAGAAATATCATGTATTTACTTGAACTATAACTGATTGGTTTTTATTAAAGAAAGATGAAACAACCCACAACTTACGCGGGTATTGTAAATACTTATCTTTTAACGTACGACACGTAGTGTCAGAGTAGACAATATATGTTTCAATATTCGGATTTTTAGAATAGTACCTAAAAGCTCTTTAATATTCCCAACTCTTACTTCCGCGATGATATCATACACTCCATAAAGCATGTAAGCCTCTTTAACTCCCTCAATTTCTCTAATCTCTTTTAGAACTTCTTCCATTTTATCTGGCACCGTATTAATCATCACATAAGCCACTGACATAACATTCCCACAAATCACTATTTGTGGAAGTTACTTAAAAAGAACACAAACTCATCTATATTCATGGAAATCTGTTGAAGATTACCTTGTATTGGGGCACAAGTTTTGTAGACGTACATATATACATATCATAGAATGTTTGGGTTTGGAATTATTTTTTTCCTTCAAGCTATATAAAAAAGGGGATTTATTCGGGAGAATTGGAGATATTATGACTGGATTTTTTAATAAATATGTGATTTAGCTTTAAATATGAAAAACTCGAATTAGTAGCCTGAAAGAAAATGAGTGAAGAAGCAGCATTTAGGGCTATCTTGGCTATAGCTTGTTTAATCCTTGGAACATTTCTTTCTATATCCAGTGTTTTTCTATCTTTTATTCCTCTATTTTTAGGCTTAATAATTGCTTTAACGGGATTAATCGTTTTCTTGATAGATATAATTTCTTGATAACAACTACTAACTTTCTTATTAAAAGAATTATCAAC
>JBHORG010000073.1:0-2872 GCA_042565955.1 Thermoproteota archaeon
CATGTGTCTTTGTTTGATATATCATTTCCTCAGATTTCCAATCATCAATTAAGAAAGATTTTGCATATAGAAAATCTAAAAGACTCAGATACCTGTGTCCGAGAAGAGAGTGAATAATCAATGATAGGAAATCCGCATCAGGATTAGGAATAGTACATTCTACACCGCAAAAAGTAACGGTTTTTGGGGTCTTCCATAAAAAATCTTCATCGAGGAAATTCAAAGAAAGATAATAAAACCCCTCATAAAAGTCAATGTCCAATAATCCTTCCTTTTCACATTTTGTTTCAATATTACCTGAACTTTTTACACATATATTTTCTTTCTTTAATGCAGAAAGTATTTTACTAGTTTGACCTCTTTTTAATAGTACATCAACGTCTCGAGGCGCATAATCTAGATTTCTAAAGAGCTTAATGAACATGAAATCTAGTTCCATATCACTAAAAAATGAGTTTAAATACGACAACGTTTTTGTAAGCTTTTCTAATGCTGATTCTTCTTCTTTTAATAGTCTATTTGTTAATTTTTGTGGAAGAAGACCACCATAATTCATGGCTCCCACGGTAAATGGATAAAGTAGACCATTATCCTTGGCAATGTGGAGTGCGGTTTTCCAATTCTCCTTCTTTTGAGCGACCGGTTTTTCCAATAGATGTTTGTGAATTTCGCGGTACTCATCATCAACACAATATAGTACAAGCGGAATAAGTTTTCCAAAATCGTTGGTAAACATCTTTTTAATTTCCATTTAGAAAAGTTGACACATAGGTCAAGATTAAATCTCTATTCATTTCAGGTTTCGAACTAGAATCAATAACTGTAAATTTCCATTTTTTTGCAAGAAGTAGATACCATCGTTTTAAAGATTCAAAATACTCTACAGGAATATCCCGATCCTGAAGGTAACGCATACGGGAATAAGCAATATTAACCGGAAGATCTAAGAAAAACACTAAATCAGGTTTTGGAAGTAACCCAGCTAGAGCTAAAGATGATTCAATTTTCAAATCATGAAACCAATCATAGAAATAACGATCACAAACCACAACGGTGCTACTGCGGAGAGGTTTTAAAGTAATGTGGTATGTGAAAAAACCATAAGTGAGAAAGAGGAAAATACGAAAAATCCTAGAATAAGAAAGTTTATGGGTGTCTGTAGATTTTCTATTCTTAGAAGTAGAAATTGTTTTTCTAGGAGTAAAAGTTTGAAATTTCGAAATTCTTTTTACCAGAAATGATGGAACTAATTTGAGAATAGAATATCTAGGTCGCATATATGCACAATTAAATTTTTTTTCTACAAGATTTTTCCATAAAGTCAAAGCATGTTCGGTTTTGCCGCTTCCATCAATGCCAATGAAGCAAATAATTGCGCCATTTTTATTCCTCAACATAGTATATCCAGAATAAATAACAATAAACTAAGAACAGTGGATTTGTCGATTTTTTGAAAGAAGACAACTATAAAAAGCTTCCAATTGTGTTGTGACAATTTTCAGATTATGTTTAGCAAGAATCTGTTCGGCCCCTTTCTTCCCTATGCGTTCTGCATTAGTTTTGTTGGCTAATACATTACAAATAGTCATCGCCAAGTGATTAGAATCGTTAGGTTGGACTAGAAAACCATTTTCCCCATCTTTAATAATTTCGGGTACACCTCCAACATTAGTAGATATGACTGGTTTTCCACACGCCATTGCCTCAAGAATAGATAAAGGATAATCTGCAACCCCCGCAGTTGTTAAGAATGGGGCAACAAACAAATCACATGAAGCAATTAGTTCTTCAATATGTTTACAAATTCCCACTTCGATGATATTAGATTTCAATCCCAATGCTTTAATTTGTCTATTTATGAACTCCTTGCGTTCATCATACCAATTATGAGGTTCACCCCAAGCTAGAATTAGTTTAGCCGTGGGGAATGAATCTATAACCTGAACCATACTTTTAATTAAAACGTCTACTCCTTTCCATTTGGCCCAATTTCCACAATATAAAATGACAGGCACATCTTCATCTATTCGTAATTCATTCCTTTTTTCATTTTTTAGTAATAGCGGGTTAAAAATTTGGGTATCAACTGCAGGTGGGATAATCGTTATTTTTTCATCATCTAATCCCAGCATTATTAACGAGTTTTTTACATTTTCACTTATTGCGATTATTTTTTCAATTCGTCCGAGAAAACGTTTAGCTACTGCATTATTTGAAAAATATCGATAGTTTTTATCGTGACCATCAAAAGAGTTTGAGGTAATAGGAGAATATAAAGTAAAAACACAAGGAATTTTTGTCATTATATTAAAAATATTAGGAATTATTCCGAGAATGGCATAAGCACTATGCACATGAAGGACATCCAACTCTTTTCTTTGGTAAGAAAGTTTATGCAACCCTTTTAGTATAAATTCACTTCCACCTCTTAGAGAAGCATATTCTCCATTAACATGAACTGGATATATTTTTCCCCAAGAAGTGGAGTAAGGATAAAGTAACACTCCATTTGTATCTGAAGTAATAACACTGATAAGATGTCCATTTTCTGAAAGCCCCTTGGCTAATCTAACAATGTTATTGACGTGGCCACCCACAAATGCTTTTTTTTGAGATGGAACAATTTCCATTCCCATAAAACAAATGTTCATTTTTTCATCTACTCAAGCTAACTTCTACAAGGTTCTACTGTTTGAGAAATATCTAAGCTTTTATACAAACCAAATAATTTTTTCAAAGAAAGCGAAAAAGATGGGTGAACCAAGAAAAAGGGTATCGACATGAAGAAAAACGAAATATCCATTGGTCTCAAAAAACCATACCTTAAGCACGCGAAAGCTTTAGACTTAAAATAAGCAAAGCGACTATCTAA
>JBHORG010000074.1:0-2812 GCA_042565955.1 Thermoproteota archaeon
GTAATAAAGGAGAAGGAGACTGTTCAAAAACTTAGTTCTGCATGCAATCAGGAATGGATTGCGCCAATAATAATTGTAGTTTGTGTATTTCCCAAAAAAGCTTGGATTAGAGATGATGGAGAAGAATACTGGAAAGCTGACGCAGCAATTGCAATGAGCAATATATCTTTACAGGCTTGTACAGAAGGGTTAGGAACATGTTGGATAGCTGCATTTAAAGAAGAAAGAATCAAGAGAATTTTAGGAATCACACCTGAAGCAAAAGTTCTAGCAATGACTCCACTAGGATATCCGGCTGAAAAGAAGGGGCCAGTAACAAATAGAAAGACCATTTATGAATTAGTCCACTATGAAAAATGGTAAAAATTTATTAGGTGAGATTTTTGGAAAAAAAGATAGCACCAACCTTTTGTTTGTTTAATCAAAATGATGAAAGAACTTGTTTGAAAAATCTTAGAGGGAAATGGGTTATTCTGTACTTTTACCCAAAAGACAATAGTAAATCATGTACTCTTGAAGCTCTAAGTTTTACTGACAACTTGAAAAGTTTTATGGAAATGGGTGCAGTTGTTGTAGGTGTAAGTCCAGATTCTGTGAAAAGTCATAAGAATTTTGCTCACAAACACAATTTAGAATTTATCCTTCTAAGTGACCCTGAACACAAAGTTCTCAACAAATATGAAGTTTGGAAATTGAAAAAAATGTATGGGAAAGAGTATATGGGTGTAGAAAGAAGCACATTTCTCATAAATCCTGAAGGAATTATCGAAAAAGAATGGAGAAAAGTTCGAGTTAAAGGTCATGTCGAAGAAGTAAAACTAAAGCTTTCAGAACTAAAAAGATAATGTTTCTGAAATAGAATTTGGATTGAGCCTTTTGAGCTTAGCGAATTTAAAAGTAAAATACTTACATGATTTAAATCCTAAAGGTCCTTTAACTCCAAGATGCTATACTCTTACTCACTCAGATTTTACGGGCAAATTGTTTTTGTCAATAGGAATTGAATTTGATAAAAAGGCAATATCAGGATTTTATACAAAGATAATGAGGGATGAGGTTTTAGCAGAGTGGTTAAATGACGAAAACGATTATTCAATTCACGTTTATTGTCATGTTAGTGGAGGAATTATAATTGGAAGAGCTGGATGGAGAGATTCAATATTTAGACGTGAAATGCCTCTTGTATTAAAAGCAATTTGTCAAGGTGATAAGGACCTTTTTATATCAAATCCAGACTTGGTAAATTCACCCATTATTGTTCATTTTCAATCTTCAAATAAGAAATATAAGAAAGTCGAAATATGGGGGACCCCCAACGACTATCTTTGAATTTGATTGGGCCTATTCTCAATAACAAAAGACCTTATTTTTTGTTGATCATTAGAGATCATTTCGTAAACATTTTTGATTCTCAGTTTTTCATTTAGGTGACTTAAGACCTATTTGCTCTGTTACTTTTTTGAGTTTTACTATTACTATTGGCTTTTCTGGAGTGAATGAATCCCATCCTTGCTCTTTTCTAAATCCATGGGCAGCAAGAAAGTTTGTTGAAAGTTTTAGTTTTCCATTTTCTGCCATTCTATGTATGACGTTGGCTCGTTCATCAGAATTATTCAGAACTTCCAATTCCCCTCTTAGCACAACAAAGTTGTATTCACTTAAATCTGGTCTATATTTTTCTATCTCAACACAAACCCGTTTATCCTTATCTAGTAACTTCATCTTCTTACCATAATCTGTAAAGTGGAAATATAGAGATCCATGCATCAAAACATACTGAAATGGAGCCATATACGGATACTTATCTCCCTTGAAGGCAATACGGCACAGGAGTTGATTTTTAAGTAGGTTATTTATCTCTCCGCTATCCATTTTTGGTAACTTAACTAAGGTCAAACTAAACACCCCTTACATACTCTCATAATCAGAATAAAAAATTAACAGACGATAGCCATACTAAAATCATATAAAGCGAAAAAGATAAAACAATATTTTATGAATTCTAAAGAAAGACAAGAAATTATAGCAAAATCGCCGATTTCTTTTTCGTATCTCAAACGCTTTAATGCAGCAGCTGGTGTTTTGCATCTTATCCAAGGATTATTAATGCTGGGATTGGGAACTCAACTGGAATGGGAGCGCAGTCTTTATACTTTCTACACAAAATTTACAATAATTCAAGGTCCACCATTTCAAATAGATGTGACCCCGGATCCACAGGTACTGTTCACCATAGGATACTTGGGAATAATTGTAGCCTCATTTCCGCTAATTTCTGCATTAGCTCATTTCACTATTTCATTCGTTAAGAATAAACAGTATAACGAGAATCTGAAAAAAGGAATGAACCCCTATAGATGGTACGAATACGCTTTCTCCAGCTCAATAATGATCGTCTTAATTGCCCTCTTTTTGGGTGTATGGGATTTCTGGTCTTTGGTAATGGTCTTTGTATTAAACGCAATGATGATAATGTTCGGATACTTGATGGAAATGATTAACCAGAAAACCAAAAAAACAAGCTGGTCAGCTTTTATCTTCGGAACCATTTCTGGATTCACACCGTGGGTTGTGCTCTACGCATACTTTATTGGATCGCTTTTGTCAATAAATGCTGATATTCCAACCTTTGTTTACATGATTCTATTCATATACTTCATAGTCTTCAACATCTTTGCCCTCAACATGGTACTACAATACAAAGGCGTTAGCCGCTGGAAAGACTATCTATACGGAGAACGATTCTACATCATTCTAAGCTTTGTAGCAAAAACAATCCTATCATGGCTAGTATTCATCGGAATCTTTGCGC
>JBHORG010000075.1:0-2803 GCA_042565955.1 Thermoproteota archaeon
CTGCTTTCCATTCATGCCCTTGGTTACATTTCCACCAAACTTTCTTGTGACTTTTTGGAAATACATTGAAAATAGATAAATCTCCATTTTTTGTAGGATGCCATTCTTTAGCCAAATCTGGGTATAATTTGGCAAGATTATATTCTGGAGTTAATTTCATTATTAGAACCTGATTTCTGTTTCAATAATAATGCAACCAATTTACTTCTAAAATATTAACTAACAGACTTATTATCTTTAAGACACGGTTTTTAGTTTCGTTTTGCTCTCTGATTTTTTTGTTCTTTGGTTCTCACACCTTAAATATAGGTTACCGAGAGGTAATATCAACAAGACAGGGAGAACTAGAATAATCTTGAAAACGGTATATGTGGATGTTTCTTTACCAGTTTCACAATATAAAATAGTTACCAAAACGGGTTTGTGTTCTAATACAGGACAGGGAATAATTACGATTGTTGTTGAAGAAAACGGGAAAACAAAAGTTATTCGTGATGTTACTGGAAATTATCAAAAAGAATGTGTAACTCACGAAGCAGAATTCTTAGGAATAATATCTGCTTTAAACAATGTTCCTGGAAATTTTGAAATTCGACCAGATCGTCAAGATATAGTTAACCTTCTCACAGAAAATGCAAAAATTAGAAAAAAAACCAGAAGTTATGTCGAAAAAATTCAGAAGCTTAGTCAGAACCGGGAAATAAAATTTGTTTGGGAATCCCGAGAAACTAATAAAGCCGGTCTGAAAAATGATGCCCTTTCCTTCATGGAAATTAACAATCCAAAGTTATCAAAGGACAGGTTAGCCTGGAGAGAAGAATCAATTAAAAAAATTAACAGAATAATCGGAAGAACAAAAAATCAAAAAAACAAAAACTTATCCAAAAAATAATTTTAACCAGCTTTTCCCACATCTTAAGAAAAGGGGGAGTTTTGCGGGAGATGTCACCACTTAGAGGAACATTTCGGCGTAGGTATCCTCAATTTCACAGAATGTGCCGTCATCCCGGTAATATTTCATTCCTTTCCATTCACCCAATTCCTAACACTTCCCTCTTTTTTAATTGTGATGGCTTTAGAATATCCTCGTTAATACTTAATGTTTTCGTGTGATTCTATCTGGTTTCTGTAAACTCCCCCTTTTTTTATGAAAAATGGTGAGAAAAACTACAAGTTTATTAAGAAGAGAGAGATTTCTGAAGGTTAACTTGGAAAGTATTTAAGGAGAATATGATGAAAATTTCAAACCAATAAGAAATTTATCATCTTTTCCATGTTGACATTATTTAGTCTCCTGATGACTTTGTTTCAATTTTATACTATAATACTGAAATATTTACGTTTATTTCAAAAATTAGTTAACAACCACAAAAATGTTACTCTAATAGAATGAATAGTTAAATCTTTTCTCCTAAATTGATTTTTTACTCTATTCTTGCATAATTTTTGATATGTGTACAGATGAAAATGAGAGCGTAATATCCAACCTTTAAAATAAAACTGAGCCATCAGGAGGAGATAAAGCTAGTTTTAGATTGGGATATTACTTATTCATTTTTGGTTCTTTTGAGAGAAATAAACGTTTCTAAAAAAAGGTTATTTTGACGCTTCCTTATGCAAATGATAAGTAATAACATAATTTGATGTTGATGAAGCAAAGATGACTTTTCAAATGCTAAAAATATTATCTACACTTTTTCTGCGAGATATTTAAAATGGAAAGGTTTTATGGTTCTGTCTCCTCCCAAATTAACCAGTGAACTTTTAACATTATCGAGATACTGTCCTAGTTCTTGATTGTGTTGTTGAATGAAGTTATCATATTCTTCGTATCCCTCATGAAAGGAAATCATTACACCATCTAGGTCCATGCCTCTACTATTGGCACAAAAAACGATGTTAGGTTGGTGCATCATCCATTCTTTCACTACACTCTGTCTTTCTTTGGTTTCTTTTTTTGAGGTGAATGTAGTTTTTGTCTTCACAAAAGTAAAAGCTAGGATTTTATGGCCTATTTTATAGAAGTTTGGTATGATGGTAAATCCTTGAATCAACTCGTTTTTATCAAGTCATTTTTCATTTTTGAATTGTAGGCTGAGAGACTCCTAACTCCGCTGCAATTTGTCTATCACTTCTACTAGAATCTTTTAACAGCTCATGTAAAAGCCTGTCCTTGTTTACTTTTTTTGTAATTAGAAACTACTCCTCCATAATTAATATGAAAATTCAATAATAACATTATTGTAATGAACAAAACAGGAAAAAACCGAAACTAAAAGTCATCTCCAGTGTTCTTTTGTAGACTCCCCCATTTTTTTCAAAGATGCAGTGTGTAAATGAAGTAATTTCTATTCTCGAATCTGGATAATGGTATACTTTTAAACCCTTGGATCAAATTGTTCAATACAAGAATGTGACCTAAAAAAAGTATTGAATTTTTTAACTACATTTGATTTAGTTCAATTCACTAATAATAAAATTTTTTTCGTTTCCACCCCAGCATGATTGGATTATTAATTCGTTTAGAGGAAGACTACGCTGCAGAAGTTTAAACCACAACTCGATTATTGATTTCAATATATGAATAGTCATTATCCATGATCTATAAAATTAGTATTATTGATGGATTTTTATTTAGAAAATCGCATATCAATTCTTATCATGTATTCTCAACTAATATAAATGATGTTTGTCTAAACAAAGAATTAGTTGTAAATCAATGAGACGTTCAAAAATACAGTCCCATATTGAAATTCTTCAAACATTAGCTAATTGTGAAAAATTAATTTCTACTCATATAACT
>JBHORG010000076.1:0-2727 GCA_042565955.1 Thermoproteota archaeon
TGCCAACGTTAAAGTTACAACAAATTTTGGCAGCATCATTCTGAGAGCTGTCAAATCCATTAGGGGTCCTCATTCTAACATGGTTTTTATTAGTTATGGTCCTTGGGCAAGTATGATTTCTGACCCAGAAACTCATGGCACAGGAATGCCCTCATTAAAAGGAATGTCGGGAGTACTCGAACCGGCACCTGATGAAAAAGTGTTAACTATGCAAGAACTAGTTAACCAACTTAGGGAGGAATAAACATGCCAGTTATTTCTGCTGTTACATGTCCTGTATGCGGAACTTTTTGTGATGATATTGAGATAATTGTTGATGATAATAATAGAATTATCGAAGCAAAAAATGCATGTGCTATGGGTGCAGCAAAGTTTCTAAATTTTTCTGATCACCGTATTAAGACACCTCTTATTAGAAAAAACGGTGAATTAGTCGAAGTTACAATGGATGAAGCAATTGAGAAGGCAGCTCAGATTCTTGTAGATGCTCATTATCCTATATTGTATGGTTGGAGTAACACTTGTTGTGAAGCGCAACGAGTAGGCGTAGAATTGACAGAAGAGGTTGGAGGTGTCATGGATAACACTGCAACTGTCTGTCATGGGCCATCGATTATGGGTGTTCAAGCGGCGGGTATTCCTTCAGCTACTTTGGGACAGTTACGGCATCGTGCGGATCTGATAATCTATTGGGCTAGTAATCCATGGGATGCTCACCCTCGTCATGCGGAAAGATATAGCATGTTTTCCGAAGGTAGATTTGAAAAGAGCACTTGGAAACAATATCTTTCCAAATTAAGAGGTGACATGTCTAAGAAGAAGATTCAAAGAGCCTCAAATCTGGTCTTGAAAAAGGAGTTCTGTTTTGAACATTGCGAATCAGAGGGTTTGCCATGTAACATGTATCAGAATAAGCGGAGAACAATTGTTGTGGATGTGCGCAATACCCGTACTGCAGATGCAGCCGACTGTTTCATTCAGGTGGAGCCTGGTAAAGACTATGAACTTTTGCAGGCCTTACGTGTTCTTGTTAATGATGGAGAACTGGATGTTGATGAGGTTGCGGGAATCCCAGTCGAAACTCTTGAGGAATTAGCAGATGTTCTGGTAAGCTGTAAACTCGGTATTATTTTCTTTGGATTAGGATTAACAATGACCAAAGGAAAACATCGAAATATCGATGCAGCAATCCATCTCACCCGTGATCTGAACAGTCGAACAAAATTCCTTATCATGCCTATGCGAGGACATTACAACGTGACTGGAGCAAATATCGTTACAACCTGGCAAACTGGATATCCATTTGCTGTTGATTTGTCTAATGGATACCCAAGATACAATCCTGGAGAAACCTCGTCAACTGACATTCTACTTCGTGACGAGGCTGATGCCATGGTTGTTGTGGCCTCAGATCCAGTTGCTCACTTTCCAAAAGCTGCTTCCAAGAACATCGCCAAGCATCCTCTTATATCCATAGATCCTGAAGTTACTCCAACTACAATGCTTGCAGACGTGATTTTGCCTCCTGCTTTCGCGGGAATTGAAACTGAGGGAACAGCTTATCGTATGGATCATGTTCCGTTGCCTCTAAAGAAGCTTGTAGAACCTCCAAAAGGCTTTCTTTCAGATCAGGAAATATTAAGGAAACTGCTTCAAAAAGTTCGGGAACTGAAAAAGAAGAGGGACATGAATTGAGTGAATTAATAATCAAAAACGGATTCGTTTATGATCCCCTGAATCTCATAGACGGCGAAAAAATGGACATATGCATCAGAGACGGAAAGATCGTAAAAACAGTTAAAGACTCAGCGAAGGTTGTTGATGCTTCTGGCATGGTAGTAATGCCTGGAGGAGTTGATATCCACAGTCACATAGCTGGTGGTGAAGTTGATACAGGTCGTTTGTTAAGACCCGAAGACCATGTTAAGGATGTAGAAGTAAAAACAGCCATAACACGGTCTGGAGTTGGTTATTCAATTCCCTCAACATTTACTACTGGATATCGATACTCGAAACTGGGTTATACAACCGTTATGAATCCTTCCATGGCACCTCTTCAAGCACGTCATACTCACGAGGAACTATCAGATACCCCAATGATTGACAAGGGAACATATCCTCTGCTGGGAGATTGGTGGCTCAGCCTAGAACACATAAGAGATGGCCTAATAGAAGAAAATGCTGCACATATTGCATGGATGCTAAAAGCTACAAGAGGATATGCAATAAAAGTAGTTAATCCCGGAGGCTTAGAAGCATGGGGCTATGGACGAAATGTTCACGGTCTTGATGATACTGTCCCAAACTTTGGCATAACTCCGCGTGAAATCATAAGAGGATTATGTAAAGTCAATACAATGCTTAATCTTCCTCATAGTATTCATCTTCACACGAACAATCTTGGTCAACCCGGAAACTATGTTACAGCATTAGAAACCATGAAATGTGTAGAGAATTTGGCGAAAGACAACAAGCCAATAATGCATATTACTCACATTCAATTCTGTGGCTATAAGGGTGAAGATTGGAAAACTTTCCGTTCTGGGGCAGAAGAAATTTCACATTATGTGAACAACCACAAACACGTGACTCTAGATGCTGGTCAGATTGTTTTCTCGGATACGACGACTATGACTGCTGATGGGCCATTTCAGTTTGGTCTTTATCACTTGACCGGAAGCAAATGGGTTAATCGTATAAGCGGCTCGTTCGAAGGCTTTTCTAGCC
>JBHORG010000077.1:0-2616 GCA_042565955.1 Thermoproteota archaeon
TAAATGGTTGGATGGTGACAACATGGAAAAAAGAATTATTCTAGTTCTTCTAATTTTTGCAGCCTTTTTTATAAATCTAAAAACCAATGAAGTCTTAGCTTCAGCGGAGGAAAAAATTGATGCGTTCCACCTCATAAAAGAATATGGATATTTAACTGAAATGCCCTTGGAGGAAGTCATTAGCCGTAGAATGTCAATTCATTATGGTGATGAATTTTCTAATGAAACAGTTCCTTGGGAATTAGTTACTAAAGTTCTTTGGGCGGCTTATGGTGTCTCTTGGAGAAGTCGAACCATTCCAAGTTTAACTGGTTATCCAATACTAATTTATATTTGCAATGAAACCGCTGCTTATAGATTTGTCCCGGATAACCAAAGTGTTACTCTATGGAAAGAAGGTGATTATAGAGAACTAAGTGGTGGAATTTCTGCTCCATTTCAATTGTATATTGCATACAACTCAGATATTTGTGAAGATGTCAATTGGGCAAACGCAGAGTCTGGTTGTCCAATTCAAAACATTTACTTAATTGCAAACGCGTTAAATCTTGGTACAGTTTGTTTAGGCGGTCCAGGAATAGACCGAGATTTGATCCATGATGAGTTAGGTTTAGCAGAGAATGAAATTGTTCTTTACAAAATGCCATTGGGATATCCACTACCTCCAAATACTAATTATCAACAACTTATTCCAACAACTCGTCCATCATCTTCAGAGCTTCCTGAAATTAAAGATAGTACTATATCATTAGATTACGCTTTAGAAGTGGTTTATTCATCCCAAGAATGGAGCGAAAATCCGATAACAAAACAACAACTTTCACAGATCCTTTGGGCAAGTTATGGATATTCATATTATGAGGATACTGCCGGAGGTCATCCCAAAAGACATAGAACAGTTCCGTCTGCTGGGGCGAGGTATCCCATGAAAATTTATGCAGTAAACTCATCGGGGGTATATGAATATATTCCCGAACTACATACCTTAATCACTATAACTGATGAAGATAGAAGAATCGGACTTGCAATAGCAACAGAAAATCTTTGGGCATCTTCAGCCCCACTTATTATTGTGTTGGCTTGGGACGATACCAACATCTTATCCATTCCAACTACTTACATTGAAGTGGGTTTAATTTCTCAAAATATATATTTAGAAAGTTCAGCAGTTGGTTTGATTACAGACTGGGGTAGAGCAGACCGGAATGAAGAGGCTGTGAAAACATCTCTAGGTTTGACAAAAGAAACAAATTTGCACCCCGTTTCAATTATTACTTTGGGACATCCTTCAACTTATTATCATAAGATAGAATGGAATGCAAAGATTTATCCTGTTGAAATTGAAACAAACTCAACGATAATGAATTTTGATTTTAATCAAATGAACAGACTATTTAGATTTGATATTTTAGGACCTCCAGGTACATTTGGTCAAAGTAATATTACAATATCCAACAATCTACTTTGGGGTGATTTTATGTTGTTAATTAACGGAAATGCCCAAACAAACCTAATGTATAACGCTAATTCGACACACACCTCTTTTTACTTTAATTATGTGCTTTCTGATCAGATTATTGTTCAATTACAAAGTGAATATGTGATACCTGAATTTCAAGTTTGGAGTCCACTATTGATTTTATCGATATCGATTTTCATACTATTTAGGTTAAAAAAATATAGAATAAATAGGTTAACTAATAATGGTGAAATAAGTAGATGATTATTAAAATTTTAATACATTGTTCCTAATGTAGGTGTAGTAAATGACAAAATTCTTCCTGGTACTTTGTAGTGGATGTCCAGAAAGTCGAATTGATGCGGCAAGAATAGAGAACTATCTGAAAAAGAATAGTTGGAAAAAAACTGTATCTTTGAATCACGCAGATTTAATATTATACCGGTCATGTGGATTAACTGAAAAAACTGCTCAAGATTCTCTTTTAATAATAAAAAAAATTAAATCTGAGAAAAAAGAAGATGCTAAATTCTTGGTTTGGGGATGTTTACCAAAAATTGATCCTGATTTTCTTCGTTCTGAATATATTGGTGATACTTTTGATGAGAATGATACGAGAGTCTTAGATGATATTATTAAACCCACTAGACCACTTGAAGGAGTTGCAGGAAATCATGTTATACCAAGTTTTGAGCTTAAACGAAAAACGCCGGTAGCTTTGTTAGGTAAAACACTTGATTTTATTCAAGGACGCCTTAGTATTACTCCTAATGAAAAAATTTTTACAATTAAGGTATCAACTGGTTGTTTAGGTAACTGTAGTTTTTGTGCTGTTCGAATATCCAGAGGATTAGTTAAAAGTAAAAGTATTGATAAAATATTAACAGAATTTAAGGATGGACTAATGAAAGGTTATCGTTACTTTAGTCTTCTGGGAACTGATTTGGGTTCTAAGGAAAATGTCAGGTGTCTTCTTATTAAGCCACATGATACACTTAATAAAATTTTCAACAGTGTATTTTCTATTCATTAATTTGATAATTCGGTTACTTCCAGATTCTACAGCAGTTGATAGAAACCAGATTTTTCCACTTAAAAATATAGGCTTAAGCTCATCAAACAGTTTAATAAGAAAATAGGGGTTAATATTTCTTAGG
>JBHORG010000078.1:0-2606 GCA_042565955.1 Thermoproteota archaeon
TTGGACCCAAAGACAACTTTATGGTGGCGGTTTCTGGAGGTAAAGATAGCGTTACTCTTCTTCATGTTCTCTCAAAGATTGAAGAGCAATTCCCTAATGTGACTTTCAGTGCAGTCACGGTTGATGAAGGAATACGAGACTACCGTGATGAGGCTCTACAAATCGCAAAGAAGAATTGTCGAAAACTTGGAGTAGAACATACGGTTTCATCCTTCAAAGATATGTTTGGTTATGATTTGGATGAAATCGTAAAATTAATAACAAAGAAGGGTGAGAGCGGATTAACGCCATGCAGTTACTGTGGAGTACTCCGAAGAAAGGCACTTAATACTCTGGCTCGTGATGCTGGCGTGGACAAACTTGTTACTGCTCATAATCTAGATGATGAAACCCAAACAATGCTCTTAAATGTGATTCATGGAGACCCTATGCGGATAGCGCGGTCAAAACCTGTTTTGAACGTGATTCATCCGAAGCTTGTGCAACGCGTGAAGCCTCTTTGTATGGTGCCGGAAAAAGAGGTTGTTTTATATGCCTATCTTAGGGGAATTGAGTTTCAGTGTATTGACTGTCCTTATGCTCAAACTGCCTTGAGAAATGATATACGAAAAATGCTTAATCTGATGGAACATAAGCACTCTGGAACTTTATTCACTGTTTTCAGGTCCATGGAGAAGCTCCGACCTGCAATTGAATCCTTCACCAGGGAAGTACAGTTAAATGACTGTAAATTGTGTGGGGAACCAACCGTTAGGGACATCTGTAGACCATGTCAGATGCTACAACAACTCAAAGTGTTATAGTTAATGTATCGAAAGATTCTTTTTGGTCAACTCTTATCATGGAATGTTGGGAATTTCATTGGTTGTGCTTTCTGATGCTGAAATACTAGAAAATCTAAAAACAGGAGAAATCAAGCTTATGCCCTCTGACCTTTCTTCTTGTTTGAATCCCTCAGGTTACGACTTGAGATGCTTTAAGACTGTTGTTCTAAAGCCAAAACATTACGAGCTTGTGGCTACGTTGGAAACTGTTGAGTTGGGTTTGAGTGTGGTTGCCTTTCTTCATATTCGCTCGTCACTTGCGCGGGAAGGGCTAATAGGAAGTTTTGCTGTTGTAGATCCAGGCTTTCGTGGACAACTAACCCTGAACATTCATAACATCAGTGACAAAGAGGTCACTCTCAGAGAGGGGGAGCGTATAGTACAGATAGTGTTCCACAGCCTCGCTGGCAAGGCAAAGAAAGGCTACAACGGCTCATACCAAAATAGCAAAGGAATAGTTACAAGCAGAAGAAACAAATAATAATCCGCGGATACTCTCAAGAGCCTATTTATTGCTCTTCTTTGGACTTTTAAAAAAAGATGTTTTCAACTATGTACCGTTATTGGTCATCAAATACCATTGATGATTTTTTCCTGAAAATGGTTCGGGGAGTGGGATTCGAACCCAGAACCTTCTTTGGAAGAAGCTTCACCAAGAATCTCATAGACCTGTTAGGACTACAATCAATAAAGAACAGTCAAGATGAAGCCGAAAGAATGGAAAGTGTTAAACATGAATTGCCTATGCTTGAAAAATTATTGAAAATAGGAAATTAGTATAACAAAGCCTTATTAGCCAATTTTAACAGATTTCAGTGTTTTATAGTCAAAAAAAGCCTTTTAATCAGGTTCTTTTTAGCTTAAACTTGCTAAATTATAGCTAAAAAGCTAATTCATTAAAACATAAGGCTATAAATAAGAAATTAAAGCTAACTTATCCATTGTTTAGTTTAGGAATGGATTTATGCTCTCAAATAAGAAAGAATTGCTAAAATTTGAAATAGAACTGATGGAAAAGGAAATTCTTTATTTCAAAGGTAAGAAACGAGAAAGAGCAAAAAGAAAATATTATAGACTCTTACGCTCCTGCGGAGCTGCCTGTGGATTAGAGCAACCGATTTATCTTAAAAGATCAGAATAGACTGAATAAATCAAGTAAAAACCTTTGATGTTAGCCTCTTCGTATCTATATTTTTAGTTTCCAGAACATAATTAAAAATTTGGTATAAGATACTGCATCAGCTTTTACAGAAAACGGAATTAGAACCTCTGGGAGATTATAATTCCCTGAATATTCCAATATGTGAAAACAAAGGATTTCTCGTAGTTATCACGGTCATATTTTATTTTGATACCAACTAAAGGAATATGCGTTTTTTCCTGATAATATCTTTAGCGTTTAAACTATTAAACCATTACTCTTATAAATGCGTAAGCATATAATAGTATATAGGCATAAGCAAATTAAGGTGAATAAAAAATGGTGACGAAAAAAAATGCAATAATTGGTTTAGGTTTAAGTCAATTTCCTTACTCGAAAATAATGCCTGGAGCGCTTATGTTTCCAGATTATATATTTAACACTTAAACGTTTAAGCCAATACCTTTACGTTGACCCCTTCGTAAATTTTTTTCAATCTTTCAGGGTTATAGTTCGTGTAATGTCTCTCGAAAACTGATTCTTCGTTTCTTTAACGATATTATGGATAAAAATTGCTTGAAGTATAAAAAGTCTTAATTTTGTAGATGTTACTAGTAGACTTGGTGTTGTAAAGATGCCAA
>JBHORG010000079.1:0-2601 GCA_042565955.1 Thermoproteota archaeon
GAGGATCTAATCCTAATGTTGGCTCATCGAGGGGGTAAGGGATATGATTCAAAATGGAGAGGCTGAAGGCGGCATAATAATCACCAGCGACTTTTCTTCAAGCATAATGGGTGGAAAACAGGGATCCATCACAGTTGTAACAGATGAGTCTAATCCCCAAATGTCAACGATGATACAAACCGTCTTGCAAGGAGTGTTTGAAGAGATGGAAACAATACTGGCTCGACAAAATCATGATTAACGTTGAGCTAGCATTCGTAGAACCTCCAACTCCTATGTCTTCATTCACTAAAGCAATGGGTACATTGCTTATCGAACTGTCAGAAGGATAAATGAAACCATACGATGTTCAAGTAACAGGAGCAATTGAAGGCGAATTCAGCTATTTCGACTTTATCGCTCCAGGGATTATGGCGATGACGATTATGATGAGCGTTATGACCGGGCTTCCCGCGGCTATCTCTCAAGAAAGAGAAATGGGTACATTAGATGGAATGATGGTGGCTCCAATCAACAGGCTGTCGGTGATACTGGGAAAAACCCTCGCCCAAATGGCTAGAGGCATGCTTCAAGGAGTACTCATACTTGTTTTGGCTGTGACGTTATTTGGTGTTACAGTCCACGGAAACGTTCTACTGGTCTTTGCTTTACTGCTTTTGGGTGTGTTCAGCTTTGTTGGTCTAGGCGTTGTGTTAACATCTTTCGCAAAGGATCAAGAGACAGCCGTGATGCTGATGACTACAATAATGTTCCCTATGATGTTCCTCAGTGGAGTGTTCTTCCCAGTAGAACAGATGCCATGGTTCATGCAAAGCATCTCAAAATTTCTTCCACTCACATATGTTGCCGACGCACTAAGAAAAGTAATGGTACTTGGAGCAGACATACCCACGTTAACCACAGAACTCGCAGTACTAATAATCTTCGGAGTAGTAATGACAGCAATAGCAGTACCCGTATTCAAAAGAGCAATGACCCACTAACAAGCTAACTGGTCTAGTTCCATCACAATTCTTTCCATTTTTCTGTCATGTAATGTTTTTCAATTTAATACATATGGGACAATGTTTACCTTTTCCTAAAATGAAAAAGAACCCACATTATTTGAACTAGTCTACAATCTCAAGTTACAAAAGAGAATAAAAAAGAAATGAGAACTAGACATCTAGCAGGGTTTTTGCTAAATGCCGGTAGGTGATGGGGTCGATGTTTTGTTTATGCTGTGTCGATGAACTTGTTCGCTTTAGGTACCTCTTCAGGAAGTCCTCTTCTCTTTCGTATACCAGCTATGACGTCCACGGATATGCTTTCAGGAACCTTTTCCCAATGATCAAACTGTGTCTGCCAAAAGGCGTGACCAGAAGTCACAGACCTCATATCCGCAGAGAGACCAAAAGTCTCAGAAACCGGAAGAAATCCAGTGACGTTAGTTATAGGACCCTTCTGTTCTGAAGATACTATTCTTCCTCTCTTGCGACTTATTAGCCCAGTTACGTCCCCAACAAATTGGTGAGGAACTGAAACCCCGATTTTATAGATGGGTTCAGTGAGAACCGGTTTAGCGGTAAGGAAAGATCCCCAAAACGCTCGTTTAATTGCAGGCATAAGCTGTGCGGGTCCACGGTGTACTGGGTCTTCGTGCAACTTTGCATCCAAAAGCTTAACCTTGACTCCGCGTATTGGCTCATCTGAAAGTGGACCATTCTTAGCTGCCCACCTGAAACCGGAACTGACCGTCTCTTTTGCTTCTCGAAGGTATTGGACACCTTTAGTCATGTCCACCAGAACGTTTCTGTGTTCTTCTAGAGACCACACGTTTTTCGCTTCTTTGGCAGACCATTCTGCTTCCTCACGTAGTGCGGTGGTAATCCGTTTGTGTCCCATTGCTTCAAACAAGGCACCACTTTCCATTAGGTCAATAACATTTTGCTCAAGAGGTTCCACTTGAACCCAGAATCTGCTATGTTTGTTGGGACTCTTCGACATCGCAACTACTCCTTGTTCAGATACAGTTTCTCTGTAGACAACCAGTGGCTTAGACGTCAAAATCTCTAGGCCTCCACCATATTGTTTAAGGAACTTAACGGCTATCTCTAAGTGAAGTTCACCCATTCCACTAAGAAGAGTCTCGCCCGTTTCTGTGTTAGTTTTTGTTACTAAGTTTGGATCGTCGATAGCTAAGCGGTCCATTAATTCGATGAGGCGTGGCAACTCCCTAGGATATTTAGGCTCAATAGCAATTGTAATAACTGGCTCGGAAACGTATTTGATACTTTCAAATGGAATCATTGTCTCTTTGCTTTCGATGCTAACCAGGGTTTCTCCTGCCCTAGCAAGATCCATTCCCAGCACAGCAGCTATGTTTCCTGCCCCTATACTCCCAACAACTTCCCTGTATGCACCCATATACATGGAGACTTGCTGAACACGGTAATCCTTCTTGGCGCCAACCAAATAAACACGATCGCCTTCGTTAACACGACCTGAGAAAACACGCCCTGTAGCAACTAACCCTGCATGAGGATCCATCATTGCTGAAGTTAAACAGATAACGGTAGGTCCACTATCGTCACAATTAACCATAGCTTTTCCAATCTCTGA
>JBHORG010000007.1:0-88891 GCA_042565955.1 Thermoproteota archaeon
AATTGTTGAATTTACAAAAGTCGGTAAAAAATGGGAATCAAATGATGGAGATATTACTGTAGAGTTAATTGAAGACAACTAAAGACTAACAAACAAAAAATTTTAACCTAGTAATTAAATTCAAATAATTTCATTGCTTCTTGGAAAAAAGGGAGTTTTGCAAGAAACCAAGTGGTGATGTCACCCCGATTCTTGTAACTGATCGATTACCTTAAATAATCATGCTAAAGACTGACAAAGCTAAGGAGAACACTTTCATATGCGGCGATATTGGGGGGAAATCAAAGACCCCGTTCATGGGTATGTATACGTCACCGAAGCAGAGAAAAATCTCATCGACTCTTACCCATTTCAAAGACTTCGTCGATTAAGACAATTAGCTGGATCAGAGTTTGTATATTCAGGAGCAAACCACACTCGATTCGAGCACTCTATTGGTGTTCTATACCTTGCTGGAGAACTATCCGAAAACCAGAATCTCTCCCAACTTCTTTCAGAAGATGACATTCAACTCATAAGAATGGCTTCTCTTCTTCACGATGTGGGGCATGGTCCATTCTCTCACGTATTTGAGCATATTCTTGTAAAGTTTTTAAACAAAACCCATGAAGACATGACACATTGGCTTATTCAGGAATCTGAACTTCACGATATCATCAATGACGTTGGATATAACCCTGATGATGTGGCAAAACTTGCGGTTGGGAAACTGCGTAGACCAAGAAAAGCTTTCTTGGATCAAATCATCCAGAGTGCTGTAGATATTGACAAACTTGATTTTGTTGTGAGGGATACATATCATACTGGTGCAGAATACGGGTATGTAGATATTTTTCGTCTTATCCATATGTTGGATGTTCTTGGTGAAAATCTTGCTGTTAATGTGAGTGCACTCTCTGCTCTCGAGTCTTTTGTTTTGGCGAGACTTGAATCGTTTAGAAGCATCTATTTCCATCGTGTTGGAAGGGCCGCTCAGATAATGCTTGCAACTGCCATGGAAGACGCAAAGGATGAACTGGGATTAGTAATGTTTGATTCTCCAGATGATTACCTTGCTTTAACTGATTATTCTGTCTGGACTAAACTGAGAGAGTGTGAAAAATCTAAAGGAATTATGAAGGATTTGGAGCATCGTAATCTTCTCAAGTGTGCCTACGACAGAACCTTTCATGTGAAAGATAAGATGGTGCCAAGTCTCTTTTGTGTCGATGAGGTTAGAGATCAAGTAAGAAACAAAATTGCCCAAGAGGCAGGAGTTGATCCTCAAGTAATTATGATTGATGTACCGACAGTGCCCTCGGTACCTTATCATCATTCTGATTTGCTTGAACCAATGGAAATTCCTGTTTTCCAGAAGACCCGAACGGGAGAAAAAATTCCTTTACGGTTAAGTGACATATCTTCTGTTTTTGATGTTCTTAAGGGCTTCATTAATATCCTTCGAGTATACACCGACAAAAGACATTTCGATGAAGTGAGTGTTGCCGCAGCTAAAATCATTGGTGGAACTCCATCTTCAGCGAAAATATCCTTTTGATGTAGAAAAGTTAAAACGTAAGTATGTTTTATGTGGTTGATGCTCTGGATCGCTCCGGTAGAAGAAGGGATATTTGCTCCTTTTCTGCCGAGTATAGTCAGGTTAAGTATTTCGGCCTTTCGAGCCGAAGACCCGGGTTCGAATCCCGGCCGGAGCACCAAACATTATCTTTCTTGTTTTTTATGAAAAGAGGTTGTTTTCAATCTACAACTCTTCTTTGTTTCCTAATATGAGTATGAATTTTGTTTACATAAACTTGTGCAACAATAACAACAAGAAACTTAGGTATGTATTAACATAAACTCCGAGCTAAATGCGAAAAGGTTTTTAGTTCCGTCCTATTACAAGAGAGACAAAACGTAGTTTATGTATGAGGTGAATGGTTTGTCTGTATTTGCTGCACCAGGTGCTTATGATCGTGCGATTACCGTTTTCTCTCCTGATGGTCGTCTATTCCAGGTTGAGTATGCCCTAGAAACCGTAAATAGAGGGGCAACAATAATCGGAGTTGCTTGTCCAGAGGGAGTTGTCTTAGGAGCAGAAGAAAAGATCGAAACCCGACTTCAAGATACTAATTTCACTTGGAAAATCTACGGTGTAGATGATCATCTTGGAGCAGCAGTTGTTGGTTTGGGCTCTGATGCCCGTATACTAATTGACCAAGCTAGGATCTATGCCCAAAGCAATCGTTTAACTTATGATGAACCCATTGATGTTGAAATCATGACGAAACGTGTCGGAGACGTAAAACAGCTTTACACTCAACACGCAGGAGTAAGACCGTTTGGAGTCTCAATTATTTTTGGCGGAATCGATAAAACTGGACCTAGAGTATTCGCAACTGATCCAAGTGGCTCTTATAGAGGTTATAAAGCGGTGTCTGTGGGTATTAGTCGTGAGACTGTTGAGGGTATCTTGAAGGAAGAGTATCGTGACGACATCACTTTAGATGAAGCCATTAAACTTGTAGTAAAATGTTTAACCCGAGCCCTTGAAACAAGAGGAGAGCCAAAACGAATCAAAATAAGTATTGTTCCTTCAGAGACAAAAAAATTCCAGGCACTAGACGACGAAAGAATTGAGGATATTCAAAGAGGACTTGAGGGCAGTGGAACTTAATGAGCGATCGTTACACCATCGCTCGCATCAATCTTGATGGCGAACACTTTGAAATCCTAACTAAGCCTGATCCAGCTCTCGCCTACAAGCTCGGAAAAACCACAACTGTTTCTCAAATTCTAGCAACTGAAACAATTTTTAGTGATGCTAACAAAGGCTCAAAGGCGTCAGAAGAGAAACTAAAGGAAATATTCGGAACAAACGACCCTCTTAAAGTGGCTGAAATAATTCTAAAAAAGGGCACACTGCAGTTAACTACGGATCAAAGGAAACAGCTTGTTGAAGACAAACGTAGACAAATCATTGCTTTTATATCACGTGAATGTATTGATCCCAAAACAAATCTTCCTCATCCTCCCCTAAGGATTGAACAGGCAATGAAACAGATTCACTTTTCTATAGATCCTTCTAAAGCCACAGAAGAACAATCAAAAGACATAATAAAGCTCCTACGTCCAATCATTCCCTTAAAAATGGAGAAAATCAGTGTGGAAGTCCATGTACCTGCTGAGCATGCGAGCAAAGTTTACGGAACCGTTAAAGGTTATGGTACACTAAAAAGGGACCAGTGGCAGGCTGACGGGTCTTGGTCTGCTACTGTGGAAATGTCCGCTGGCCTTTATGGGCCTTTCTTGGACAAATTAGGGAAAATGACCCGTGGAAATATAGAAGCAAAAATGGTAAAATAAAATAAAATTTCTTGAGATGTTAAATATGCCCGTTTTCTATGAGAAAAAACAGCTTGTTGCTCCTGGTGACCTTCTTGCCGAAGGTGATTACATATCAGGAGACAGTACCTATAAGGAGAATGAAAAAATTTATGCTTGCCGCCTTGGACTCGTCAATTACGACGGTAAAAGAGTTCACGTCGTTGCCCTTAAAGCATTTTATATTCCAGTTCCAGGAGACATAGTCATCGGAAAAGTCGTTGAAACTACACCTGGTGGTTGGGTAATCGACATTAAAGCTCCACACGATGCTAGACTCAGAGCATCCGATGTTGTTGAACGCTCTTTTAAGCCAGAAACAACAGATTTACCTTCAATTTTTGATGTAGGTGATTTGATTCTTGCGAGTGTAGTTGCTTATGATCGAACCCGTGATCCTCAGTTGAGTGTCCGTGAGTCAGGTCTAGGCAAGATTATGCGGGGTCAATTAGTTGAGGTTACTCCCACAAAGATTCCGCGAATTATCGGGCGACAGGGATCCATGGTGGGTATGATAAAGAGGGAAACTGGTTGTCAGTTGACTATTGGACAGAATGGTTTGATTCTTATTAGCGGTAGATCTCCTGAAGCTGAGCGGATTGCGGTGATGGCTATTCGCAAAATTGAAAAAGAATCTCATACTAGTGGTTTAACTGATAAGGTAACTGAGATGATTAAAAAGGAAACAAAAGCAATTGAAAGCAAGTAAAAAGAAAACTAAAAGAGAGAAAGAAAAGATGGCACCTAAAAAATCTGAAAAATTAATTGATAAAAAGGGTCTCCGTTTAGATGGACGGAAAGTGGACGAGTTAAGACCCGTGAAGATGGAGGTCGGAGTTCTTCCCAATGCTGATGGTTCAGCATATCTGGAACAAGGACGAAACAAGATCTTAGTAGGCGTCTATGGACCTAAAGAAGCTCATCCAAGACACATTGCACGACAAGATCGTGCCGTTGTTCAATGTCGTTATCATATGGCGCCATTTTCGGTTGATGAAAGAAAGTCTCCAGCACCTTCAAGAAGGGATGTTGAACTTTCGAAGGTTATTCGGGAAGCTCTAGAACCAGCAATCTTTCTAAAATATTATCCCCGAACATCAATTCAAGTATTCATCGAAATATTACAGGCAGACGGAGGAACAAGATGTGCAGGCATCACTGCGGCTGCACTTGCATTGGCAGACGCTGGAATTCCAATGCGCGACTTAGTTGTGGCTTGTGCAGCTGGCAAAGCTGATGATAAAATAGCCCTTGATCTTATGGATACCGAAGATAAAGTCGGCCAGGCTGATGTGCCTGTAGCGTTTATGCCTAACCTAAATGCCATAACTTTGTTGCAGATGGATGGTAATATGTCTGTTGACGAGTTTAATAGTGCAATAGATATGGCTGTGTGTGGTTGCAAAAAACTGTACGAACATCAGAAGGAAGCGTTAAAATCAAAATATATTTTGGTTGAGGAGGCTAAAAAAGAATGACCTCATCAATTGTTGTGAATGTCAAGAAAAAACAAATCACTAACCTTATCGAAAGCGGAAAAAGAATCGACGGACGAGGACCAAAAGATTACCGAGAAATTCAAATCGAATCGGGAGTGATCGAAAAAGCCGAAGGTTCTGCTCGAGTGCGTTTAGGCAATACTGAAATTATTGTTGGTGTAAAAATCGGAACCGGGACCCCATTTGCAGATGTGCCTGACAAAGGTGTTCTAACAGTTAACGCTGAACTTGTGCCACTGGCATCTCCATCTTTTGAACCTGGTCCACCTGGTGAGAATGCAGTAGAATTGGCGCGTGTCGTAGATAGAGGTATCCGGGAATCCAAGGCTATCGACTTGACTAAGCTTTGTGTCGAGTCTGGAAAACTGGTGTTTGTGGTTTTCATTGATGTTTATGTTCTTAACTATGACGGAAATCTAATAGATGCTGCGGCTATGGCAGCTTTAGCGGCTCTGGTCAACACCAAGATGTTCAAGTATACTGTAGAAGACGGAAAAATTGTAAAGAAACCTGGATATACTCCACTTCCAATCGTTGACTATCCAATTGCCGTTACTTTCGCAAAAATAGGTAATAAACTCATCTTAGACACGATGCTTGATGAAGAACAGGTCATGGATGCAAGGTTGACAATAACGATGAATAAAGATGGAAACATCTGTGCAGTACAGAAGGGCGGTGGTTCTGGCTACTTTACCAGAGAAGAGATATTAGAAGCCACCAAGATTGCATCGAAAAAGACTGCAGAATTAAGAAAACTAGTGGTTAAAAGCTGATGGGAAGAAAAACAAAAAAAGTTGCAATGACACGAGGGCTTGGGACTCGCTACGGCTCAACACTCAGAAAGCGTTACATAAAAGTACTAACAGAAGTCAAACGAACCCACAAGTGTCCACAATGTGGCGCTGAGGCGGTCAAACGCCAGAGCGTTGGCGTTTGGAACTGCAAAAAATGCAGTGTGACTTTTGCTGGCGGTGCATATACTCCAGTTACAAAGCTTGGGGTTGTAGCTAAGCGTCATGTGAAGAGCTTGTCCTCTTCTTCAGAAGCTTAAGAAAAACCAGGAAGGCAAAAGCCTTCTCGGTCACCTTTTTCGTTGAGGTTTTAAATTTGATATTGTTGACTACCTCAAGAAGACCTACGGATAGGATACGAACATTTTGTCGTGATTTAGTAAATTCTATTCCTGATTTTGTGCGTGTTAATCGTGGAAAGATGAGTCAGGATGGTGTAACCGAAAAGGCGATTGAGTATAAGGCAGATCGTGTAATTGTGGTTAATCGGTGGCGTGAGGGAACTTTAAAACTTAAGCTTTTTAAGGTATCATCAACTGGGTTAAGATTTGTTTCTCCGTTAATTTTGATTTCTGAGATCCGTATTCGAAGAGAATTTAAGGAAACGACAAGACGTGCTCGAGCTTCTGTAATTACTATGGAACCTGAAACTTCTTCTGAACTTGGACAGTTCGCTGGGAGCCTGTCACAGTATTTAGGTTTACCCATTCTTTCTATGGATAGAGCATCTACACTACATCATGTTTCGATGCATTTTTTGTTTGACTATTCACGACGGCTTCAAGTCACATTCATGTTTCTTAGTCGAATGGTTGAAATAGGACCTAGGCTCACCGTATCAAAGCTGATTTGGGAATTCCAATCATGAAAGCTCAGGCTGTTGTCCAACTAAATTTTTCGTCAGAAAAACAATTACATGTAGTTTTGCAGGCATTAAAACCAGAAACCGAAACTTCATCAACTCACCGTTCAAAAGTTCACCTAACAACTGAAAATCAAAGTTTGATATTAGAGTTTAGGGCAACAGATACTTCCGCATTAAGAGCGTCAATGAATTCATATTTACGGTTGATTGGCGTGGCGATGGACCTCCAAAAAATAACAGACAAGTGAGATAATACTTTTCTTGAAGCCTTTCTTTAGGTTGTGAATGATGACTATACATGCGATTGGTTCTTGTTTGTGTTTCTTTAGTGAAAACGCTTAATATACGCGAAGTTATTTATGCTCAAGTAATTCAGAGACAAAGGTTTGAGGATTAAATTATGAGTGAAGATATTTCTAGACTTCCACCCCAGATTCAGCAGCGGTTGCTTAGGCTCCAACAGTTGCAACAGACACTACAGGGAGTAATGAGCCAAAAACAACAACTTGAAATGCAACTCACAGAGGTTGAGCGGGCATCAAGCGAGCTGGAGAAACTTAATGAAACTGCAGTAGTCTACAAGTCCATTGGTGCACTTCTTGTCAAATCAGAAAAAGACAAGGTTACAAAAGAATTAACAGAACGCAAAGAACTTGTAAAGATGAGAGTTGACGTTCTTGCAAAACAGGAAGAGCGACTTCGAATCCAAGTAAAGGATTTGCAGGGGAAGTTGCAACAGGATTTGCGTCCTGCATCAAGTCTTGCTTAGGATGAAAACCGCTTGGAAGATAATGGAATCCCAGAACTAACTCTTGAACAAATCGCAGAACTATGTGAAAGCGCAGAACAGACTGCTAGAGGATATGTCCTATCCAAAGTTTCCATTAGACGAATAGCCACCCTCGATGTTGTAATTGATGCAGAAGGAACAAAACCCGTAACCATAAACGTTGACGTAACTGTTGTTTTATCTCCCCTTATGAAAGACTACAATGTCAAATCATTAACAAACGAAGCCACAAAACGAGTATTTGCTCACATTGAAGAATACTTGAAGGAACTCAAGTGCAAATCCAAAAAATATTAGCCCTAATAGACAAGCTAGACGCCAAGCTAGTCGTTCTTTTATGTCACCATAACGCTGACCCTGATGCCATAGGTGCCGCTTTTGCCTTCAAAGGACTATTAAAACAGCTAAGACCTAACTTGGAAGCTGAGATTGCAGCGGCTTCAGGGCCTAGCAGACTTTCAAAAGTCGTTATGACTATTTTACCCATAGAACTTGTAGCTGAGCCTCGCATTGAAGAAGCTGACCTTCTTGTTTTACTGGACACAAACACTATTCAACAGTTGGATGAATGGAGCACAAGAATCACGACTGATCGTTCCCTAATCGTAATAGACCATCATGTGAGCCACCCCGAAACAGAACAACTTGCCACACTTCTCGTAGCAGACGAAACTGCTTCGTCCACTTGTGAGGTTGTTTATCATCTCTTCAAGGAGGCAAAACTTAGGCCATCCCTAAGTGAAGCTAAAGCACTCTTTCTTGGATTAGCCTTTGATACCCGCCATTTTGTTATGGCTACTTCTAATACCCTAAAAGTTGTAGCTGAACTTGTAGACGCTGGAGTAAACGCTCAAGAAGCACTTCCAGTTCTATCGTTATCTATGGAACGTTCGGAGCGCATAGCACGTCTAAAAGCCAGTAACCGATTAAAACTTCTAAAAATAAACCGCTGGCTAATCGCTCTTTCTCGTGTTAGCACGTATCAAGCCTCATCAGCCAGAGGACTAATCGTTGTTGGCGCTAATGTTGCAATTGTTGCGGGGAAAAAAGATGATGAAATTCAGGTCAGTTTTAGAGCTTCGCGTGAATTCTTCATGGAGACTGGTCTCCATATGGGTCGTGATTTGGCAAAACCTCTAGGCGAATTTCTGGGAGGAATGGGTGGTGGGCACTCGATTTCTGCTGGAGCTAACGGCACCGGAGATGTAAATGCCTGTCTTGATTATTGTTCAAAACTAATTAAGAATAAATTAATGTAACCCATTATTAAGTAGCTACTCTTAAATGAATATGAAAAGTTGCAATAAGCTGGCGGACAAAACCTTGGCTGTAATCGAGACCAAAGACCTAACATACACATATCCGGGCGCAACCAAGCTATCCATCGAAAAGGTATCTATTACCATAAACAAAGGCGATTTTGTTATCTTAACTGGTCCTAGCGGCTGCGGAAAAACAACCCTTTGCAGATGCTTTAACGGTCTTATTCCACACTTCTACAATGGAAACCTAGAAGGAAAAATCAGGGTTGCAGGTCTTAATGTGGTTGAGCAAAAAATTCACCAAATGGCCCGTCACGTAGGACTTGTATTCCAGAATCCCGAAAATCAACTGTTCGCCCTATCAGTTGAAAAAGACGTAGCTTTTGGACTCGAAAACTTCGCCATGCCCCGCGAAGAAATGAGAAAAAGGGTCGATTGGGCTCTCCAAATGACAGGAATACGTAAGCTTGGCGAAAGACCTCCGCATGAGCTTTCAGGTGGACAACAACAACGAGTTGCAATAGCCTCCGTGTTGGCGATGCAACCTGACGTTATGATATTAGATGAACCCACGTCGTTTCTTGATCCGTTGGGAGCTGAAAAAATATTTGAGGTCATCAATGAATTAAACAAAAAATTGAAAATCACAATTATTCTTGTTGAGCATCGTCTTGACCTAGCAGCAAAATACGCCAATCACGTAATTGTCATGAATAATGGCAAAGTAGCCTTAACGGGAAGTCCCCATGAAATATTTACTTCCGAAGAAGCTCGTTTGATTGGTGTTGGCATTCCAAAATCAATAAAACTATACCAACATCTAAAGAAAAATGGAATAGAACTCAAAAACGTTCCAGTTACAACAGAAGAGGCATCGAATCTTTTACGGGAAGTCCTGACGCATGCTTGAAGTCAAAGATCTCCATTTTACCTATTCGACTGGTCTTGAAGCCCTAAAAGGAATCAACCTCACCGTAAATGATGGAGAATTCTTGGCTATAATGGGACA
Organism: Thermoproteota archaeon; assembly: GCA_042565955.1. GTDB lineage: Archaea > Thermoproteota > Bathyarchaeia > Bathyarchaeales > Bathyarchaeaceae > Bathyarchaeum. The sequence continues at coordinate 9,583 of JBHORG010000007.1, forward strand.
AAATGGGGCAGGAAAAACCACTCTAGTTAAGCACTTTAATGGGCTTTTGAAACCAACCAATGGTAAGGTCCTAGTTGACGGTGTAAGTACTAAAAATGTAAGTGTCGCTAAGCTAGCTCGAAATGTTGGTTTTGTGTTTCAGAATCCTGATCATCAATTATTCAGTGAGACCGTGGAGGACGAGATTACATTTGCCCTTAAGAATTTCGGTTTTGAAGAATCTGTAATCGAGAAGCAGGTTGACTGGGCATTGAACCTGCTAGATATAGTTCAGTATCGAAAAACATCGCCTTTTATGCTTAGTGGCGGAGAGAGAAAGAGAGTTGCATTAGCTTCGATTCTCGCTTGGGACCCTCAGATGGTTATTTTGGATGAGCCAACTATTGGCCAGGATCATCAGCAGAAAGAAAAACTGCTGCAATTCATTTTGCAGTTAAATGCCCAGAAGAAGACTGTTGTTGTTGTTACTCATGATGTTGAGTTTGTGGCTGAATGTAATCCTCGTGTTATATTGATGAGTAAAGGAAAAATTTTGGCTGAAGGCAAAGCAGAAGAGATTCTGACAAAGCCAAAGTTGTTGGCACAGGCTTCGGTTGTGCCTCCTCAGATAACCAAAATTTTTCTGGAGTTAACTGATTTTGGGTTGCCAACTAATGTTATCAACGTTCATGAAGCAACAAAAATTCTGTTAAATCGTTTGAGGAAAAAATCATGAGCGTTTTTGAAGGCTTCAGGTTTAGGAAAGTTTCTTCTCTAATCCATGATCTAGATCCAAGAATCAAGTTCTTTTTTGTTTCCATCCTGTTTGTGATGGCAATCTTATTTACACAACTATTAGCGTTGATTGTCCTGTTTTTCATACCCTTACCCTTTGTTTTTCTGGCAAAAGTTAATCGACAATGGTTACGTTCCTTACGAGGAGCTGCATTGTTAGCCATCTTCATCTTTGTAACAAACTTTATTTTCGGATATTTCTATCCAACCTCATTTCAACAAATAACTCCCCCAGTCGATACAGCCATGGAATACGCTATTCTTTTGGAGCGTTCTGCTGCGATGACTTTACGTTTCGTTGTTCTAATTGCTTCCTTTTCCGTATTCTTTCTCACAACTTCTCCTGATCGTCTAGGACTAGCTCTACAGCAGAGCCACATTCCTTATGAGTTTTGTTTCGCTTTCACTACCGCAGTTCGTTTTGTACCTGTATTAGCTGATGAGGCACAAACAATCATGGACGCCCAGAAGGCAAGGGGTCTGGAGTTAGAGGGCGGAAACCTGATTAAACGAGTCAGAAACTACATTCCAATTCTTATTCCACTGATTGTCAATGCCATCCGAAGAAGTTTAGAATTAGCGGAGGCTATGGAATCTAGAGCTTGGGGAGCTAACCCAAAACGAACAAACCTATATGAACTGAAACTAAAGAAGGAAGACTATATCCTTGCCCTGATTTCCATTCTAATGCTGATTCTCGCAGTTTTTATCTATGTTTTTATTTCTATTCCCTCCTTGACAACATTGTTTTCCCTCTAAACACTCTTTTTGAGTCTCAAGTTTTCAGAGGTTGTTTTATGCAGTTCTTTTCATGAAATTTTAGAAAAGATTTTTAACATACGGTATAGTTTCCCATCATTAGTGAAGCTCCTTGAAATGGTTAATGGCCGCATCTGAAGAGATTCTGGCTGGTTCCAGAAAGGCAATGACTGAACTTGATTTGGAGAAGGTAGAAAAATTCATTCAATCAATTTTAGATTCCAAAAACAAGAAAATCTTTGTTGTCGGTCAAGGACGAAGCGGCTTTGTTGGGCGCGCCTTTGCCCTAAGACTCATGAACATGGGATTAACCGTTTACTTTTTAGGCGAAACAATCACACCCGCTGCAGAAAAAAATGATTTGATAATAGCAATTTCAGGTTCAGGAACTACAAAAATAACATTAACTGCCAGTGCAACAGCCAAAGAGATCGGCGCACAGGTAGCCGCAGTTACCTCTTATCCTGAGTCTCCTTTGGGTGATTTAGCTGACCTTACTGTACCAATTGGTGGTCGAACAAAACTTGGCTGGCCAATAGAAGAGGATTATCTAGTTAGACAGATTCTTGGAGAAAGTGAAACTTTGTCTCCGTTAGGTTCCATTTTCGAAAATAACTGCATGGTTTTTCTTGACAGCATGGTTGTCGAGCTTATGCACCGTCTTGGAAAAACCGAAGATGAAATGATGAAACTTCACGCCACTCTCGAGTAAACTCTCTTATTTTAATAGAAAAATTGTTTTATGCTTCAGAACAATTACAATTGTTCGAAAAAGTGCGGCTTTTTTTAGTAATTTTGACTTTCCTTATCAAAAGCTACTGTTTAACTGACCATTCGTAAGACTTACTTTGATTTCTTTCGTCTTCTTTGTCTCTTCTTCTTAACCCGCTTCTGCTTCTTCTTTGCAGTCTTTTTTGTCATGCCGTGATGTCTTGCCATTGTGATTGATTTCCTTCATTGTTAGTCTAAAGTGTTATTCTTAAAGTTTTATGTTTACCATCCCACTAGCTATTATTAAAGCTTATTTTCCTCCACTATCCAAATGAACAGCCTTTTTCTCTGCTTCGAGGACAAAACGTTTTTTTGTAGAAGATATGGCTGTTTTTGCTTTTGCTTTCATCCGCCTGTCTGACACCATAACGCTGGGTCAGAATCAAGCGTCCAGTCGTTCTTGACCAGTTCATTGGCAAGAACTGTTAAGCTTTTTTCAGAGTCGCTCCATCTCATCATCACGCGAGCTCAGAATGGTGTCCCTCATCACATATTACATCGTCTAACATGAACGTTTAAAACTTTACCTTTCTTTCAATGGGCAAGGATACTAAAACCTGAGAGACATTTTCTTGATTATTCTTTACTTAACTTAAATTCCTTGTGGATTGCACGTACTGTTTCTGCCCCGTTCTCTTCTTTGACTACAAAGGAGACGTTAAGTTCAGATGAGCCTTGAGCAATCATACGAACGTTTATTCCTTTCTGTGCTAATGATGAGAATATCCTTGAAGCCACTCCTGGCATTCCTTTCATTCCAGCTCCCAAGACCGCGACTACACACACGTCATCTTCTGACATTACCTCACGGATAAATTCTCCGCCCAACAGCGCTATCTCTAAAATATTAACCGCTCGTTCCAGAATGCCTCGTTGAATCACAAGCGAGATGTCTGCCTCTGAGACGCTCTGTGAGATCATCAGGATGTTGATGTTTTCTTTTCCAAGTACCTCGAAAACTTTTGCAGCTGTTCCGGGTGCTCCAACCATCCCTGCTCCGCTTACTGCTATAACTCCAACATTCTTGACTATAGTTACAGCCTTAACCCCGTCTTTTATTTTGATTTCTTCATCTTGTTTTATCAGGGTTCCTAGATTGTTTGGGCTAAACACGTTTCTGATTCTGATGGGTATTCCCTCTTTTCGAGCGGGCTCCAAAGCTCTGGGATGCATGGCTTTGGCTCCGAAAATCGTTAGTTCTGTTGCCTCTTGGAAGGACATTTCAGGAATTGTTTTTGCTTCTGGAACAATTTTTGGGTCAGAAGTCATTAATCCATCTACATCTGTCCATATCCATACTTCGTTTACTTCTAGTGCCGCTCCAACGATGGTAGCGGTGTAGTCTGACCCTCCCCTACCTAATGTTGTGGTTTCTCCGTTCTGTGTTGCAGCAATAAAGCCTGTTAATACTGGAATCGTTCCCTTCTTCAGCAGAGGCTCAATGTTCTTAGTAAGCTGAAATTTAGTAAAGTTCATGAGAAGACAGGCTTCCCCAAATTTGTTGTCTGTTACTATTCCAGCTTCTCCACCTGTAAGATGTTCAGAGGATAGTCCAAGGTCTTTGAGGGCACCACTGACGATGGGTGCAGACAATTGTTCTCCAAAAGCTATGACTGTATCTTTTGATTTAGGGGTAAGTTCGCCGACGTAAACAATTCCTGTTAAAACTTGCTCAAGTTCATCTATCCTTGCTTTAACAAACTGTTCTGCTTTGTGTTCTGCTTGTTCATCTTTTATGACTTCTTTTATAATAGTTAAGTGTCTTTCAAGTATTTCCTGCTTGAATTTGATGATGAATTCGAGGTTTCCTTTTTTTGCTTGTTCTGCGGCTTGGATAAGTTGGTTTGTAATTCCTTCCAAGGCTGAAACTACTACTACAATTCCACAATCGTTACTTTTGTTGTCGGCTATTAGTTTGGCTACGTGAAGAATTTTTTCACTATTTGCTATGGAACTTCCTCCGAATTTCATTACTATTTTCTTCAAGACTCTTTCCTCGTTTTATATTATCATCTTGTTTGCCATGTTCTGTTTTATATCCAATAAATCCCGTATTACTGCACTTGCGGTTTCCATCCCACCTGCTCCCAAGCCAATAATGGTCTGTTCGCCCGCGGATTCTGAGATATATGTTACCGCGTTCAATGCTCCTCCTACTGCTAGTGGATCATGGTTGGATATTTGGATCGGTTCCACTTTTAGAGTTTCGCTGATTGAGCCTATGAGCTTTATTGTACAATCCTTCTTTTTTGCGCTCTCTAGGTCTTTGGAGGATACGTCGCGGATGCCCTTGATTTTAACGTCTTTGAGGGTAACTTTCTTTTCCATTATCCAGTTTGCCATTATTACCAGCTTCGCAGCTGCGTCATACCCATCAACATCCATAGTGGGATCCGCTTCGGCAAATCCAAGCTTTTGGGCTGCTTTAAGGGCGACTTCAAATGTGATGTGTTTTTCATCCATCTCCGAGAGGATGTAGTTTGTTGTTCCGTTCAGTATGCCGCTGACGGAAATTATTTTGTCACCTTGTAGGCAATTCTTAGCGAATTCAAGAATGGGGGTTCCTGCGCCTACGGTTCCGCTGAATCGTAGGTAAACGTTATTGTGGTCTGCCAACTCTGTTAGGGCGGGAAGTGCCAAGGCTAGGGGGCCCTTATTTGTTGTGACTACATGTTTTCCCGTTCGAAATGCAGTTTTTATATAGGATAATCCAGGTTCTGCGGTTTCTATGTTGGTGGGTGTCACTTCAACAATTGCTTCAGCCTCGATAGATTCTATAATTTCCAGTGCTGACATACCTGGACGTCCATGTTGTCTGCTTGCTGATATTGTTCCTTTCTCTTTTTTTAGTGACAGCATTTGTTCTAAATCCAATCCCTTTGGGTTAATTGCTGCTCCTTTCTTGTCTACAATGGCTACGATTCTGGGGCGAAATCCGTACTTTTTGGCTAGTTCCTTTTTTCTGTCTGTGATGATTTGGGCAAAGCTTTGTGCGACTACTCCACATCCAACCAAGATTATCCTCATGTTTTGTTCACTCTACCGGTCGTGTTTAGTGTTGTATGTTGAATCTTCTCTATTACAGTTACGATTTATAAATAATAACCGTGATCAGAATGTGTCAGGTTGTTACTTTCATCATTTTCTTCAAGAGACTGGCAGAACATAAGATTCTTATTATGATTGTTTATATATTCAGAAGCAATAACTACAAAATGGTGCTTTAACGATGAGTGAATCAGAAGAAATATTATTCAGCGATGTCTTTCGAGCACCGGATTGAGCAAATTGATTATCATCAGTATCAATTTCTTATTAAAAAATCCAAAATTCTGGAATCACTAAAACACAAGAAAGTCTCTGCAAAAACAAAAACCGAGATGATTATCGTTGTTAAGGGTTTGCAGGCAACTTTATAGTCCGTCTCCTACTATATGCAAATACTTCATTGAACATCATCTGTCCCTTTTTTCTTGTCATTTCTGGGTTCTTTTCGGTTAGAATTGTTTATGATGCCTCGATGTATCTCTTTTTCGTTTCCTTTCTTTGGTTACCCGAATAATTAGCCTAAAAAAGTGTTCAGTGGATTGGTAGTTGGAATTCATAAATGGTTTATTTATTAATACCTTCGTATTAACATGGATCCTGCAGAGTTTATTTTCCTAATTCTACCTCTAGCCGCTTTGGTTACCATTCTTGTAGTTATAGTGCTTTATCTTGCAAGAAAGGAGGACGTTATTCGGCATAAAGAAGTGGAAACGCTAAACGAGTTGATGCAAACAGGAGTCGTAAATAAAGACAACTTCTTCATGTTTCTTCAGGATTTGGTTACCAACAAAATGATCAAAGAAGACTCCTATGAAACTTTAGGAAAACTGCTTCAAGAATCCTTCAATGAGATTGAGGAGGCCACGTAGAATCTAGATGATGTGAAGTAAACTGGTTTTTTCCGGAAAATCGTAATTTTTCGTATTGTTTTGTAGTTCCTATCTACTATGAGACTTTTTATTGTTTAATATATAATGTAAAACTAACAATTGATTCTGTTAGAAGTTTCGATCACTCTCCACTATACAATACCGTCTTCTAGAGCTTTGACGAAATTCCGTCCATTCTAAAGACTACACAACTGAAGATGGATGGAAGAGACGGCGGATGGATCGTAAGTTATTCAGTGCATCAGACACGAGCAAGTATATTGATTAACAAAGATCTTGTAATGGACGATGATCGGAATCATGCACAAGAAACCTGGGAATTCCTTGGGAAACAGAGGGTTCATAATCCGAAAATTCATTTATTGATTAAATTTGAAAGCAGCCTTTCTTTAAAATCGAAACTTTTTTTCCATTTTCTTTGGTTATAGTGACTGTAGGATCAGAAATCATCAGGTCCATGTGATTCTTTGATGGATTTTTACCCCCAGGCATGTCTGTGTTTGTTCCAAATGCAACATGAACTGTTCCCAAAATCTTTTCTGCCTCAAGAAATTCGTCCAAGAACCTTGCTTTAGGATTGATTCCAAAGGCAAACTCTCCAACAACGTCTGCCCAGTTGTCAGTTGTGAATGTTTCTTTTACTCTGCGTAGATGCTCGTTATCCCTTGAAAACACGTTTGTTACCTTGCCGTTCTTAGTTGTTACTTCTACGGGTTTTCTTAATTTGCCGATTCCACCAATTGCCATGTCGCATACAAGTTTTCCATTTAGGGAATTTTCTATTGGAGCGACGATAACTTCACCTGTGGGAAGATTCATCCATTTCATTGTTTTCCAGTCTAGTATTGTGTCTGTGAAGAATTTTCGGTTATGTGTGTGTATAGTCATGTTGGTTCCAGATGGGTTACAAATCTCTACAGATACTGTATTTTCCAGGATGTTCATGAGTTTCTTTGCGTGATTTTGCATTCTTTTATGTTGGTCTGTTGTGAGGGCTAGGGCCCCTTCGGTCAGCATGTCTAATGTTATTCCGGGGCAATGTCCTAGACGCGATTTGTGGTTGTGTGTTTCTGTTTTTATGAGTTTTATTCTAAATTGTGTCTCTTCACGGTTTCCCTGTAATAAATTAATATAAATGTCTGGCTTCTGGACTAAAATCCTCTGGAGATGTTCTGGAATTTCGGTTCTCGGTTTTTGTTGTTTTTGTAGTATTACTAGTCTAGTCCACAAGTTGAGGCTTAAAGCTCCAGATGCAAAGTTTTCACCTATTTGTGTTTTTTCTTCATCGCAGACTATGAGTATTCTTTCGTTGTTAAAGGCCTCAAGAACGTTTTCTAACGCGTTTTTTGCTGCTTTAGTTGCCTTCAACAGTTTTTCCTCGATGAAACATTTCGATGATGGTTTGTTTTTTTTGCAGCTTACTAATTAACGCTATCTGGATCTTACCAAACTTTTAGGTTTCTAGTTTTTGTTCTAGTTGATAAATAAGGAGAGTGCAGATTAGTAGTCCGCCGCTGAATCCAATGAAGAGTGCTCCTGTCAGAAATACAGAAAAGTATTGGTTTGATATTAGAAAGTAATTATTATCTCCAAGAAATGTTGATGGTGTTTCTAGGCTTCTTGCCCATAGAAACATCACAATTCCAGCCATGAACATAACTATTGATCCACCAAGTGTAACCTGCCACTCCTTCATTTCCTTCACCGTTGGGTAATATTCAACGTCGTGTCTATTATTATCTTTTTTTACAGGAACTTCTTTTTTAATGAAAACCTTTTTGATAAAAACCAAGTAACATAATCAAAATGTTACTAAAATATCTGGGCAGTCGCTTGCGATACCATCAACTCCCTTTTTTCTGTATTTTGCAACATCTTCTTTTTTGTTGATTGTCCACACAATCACCTTTAAGCCATTTTCGTGAGCTTTATTGACGTTTGCGGAGTAGGTAAAATTATACAACGGCAGCAGGTACTCAGCTTTAAGTTCTAAAGCTGTTTGTATTGGATTCTTGTGTCTCACATAAATCAATCCAGTTGTTATTTCATCACTTAGTTCTCTGACCTTCTTGAGGGAATCTTCAATAAAAGAAATAATTATCACATTATCCATCAAACCTTTTTGACGGATCAAATCCAGAGTTTTCTTTTCAATACCTGTCTCCTTGAGCTCAACTAGGACTATAACTCGTTTACCTACAAAATCCAGAGCTTCATTTAAAGTGGGAACCTTTTCATCTTTCTCAATAACTAACCTTTTTATCTCCTCTAATGTAAGCTCGTTAACCGAACCACTACCATTAGTAGTCTTGTTAACATCAGCATTATGGATAACAACAAGCTTATTATCTTTAGTTTTTCTAACATCTAATTCAACTGCGTCAACTCCAATCTCGATTGCTCTCTGGAAACTACGCAGTGTATTCTCTGGCTCGTAAGCCCTCGCCCCCCTATGACCTATCTTCAACACGAAAGTCACAATCCCACCATAATATTATGGTTAAGAAAAATATATGAAATTTGCAACACTCTTAGATTTCATGATTGCTACTATATCTCCAGCATTTAATTCAACAAATTTTTCGTTGTTATCTGCCAAAAGCCAAGCAGGACCTCTACTGACCTTCAATTTCACAACTGAATCCTCCGGAACCATAAAACTCTCCACCTTCCTGTAATGTAAATTGTTGAATGAAATACCGATACCTTTTTCGAAACTTTTTCCCCCTGTTGCTTTGTAATATGCTGTAGAACCAAAAGGCGTAGCAACGATTACACCGTCACCAATCAAATCATTATGTTCTTTTTTGTCAATAGAAAATGAGAATCTCACAGCGTAGATTGGCAACTTGGGGTGAAGCTGAATCTCATTTAATCCTACAAGCTTTTTGCCCTTAACATTTGTCTCTAATTTCATTTCAGTGTGAATCTGGTGGGCTCCCTCTTTAATTTTGGACAATAGTTCTCCTAGGTCATCTATGGAATAATCATACTTTCGGCAAGCTCTTGAAGTTTTGATTATTAGCTTCGGAATCTGAGGAAACTTTCTTTCACTGAACAAGACAGTACCATCTCCACCGTAACATACCACAAAATCGGGATTTTCATCAACAAGCTTAAAACCCTCTGTTACCAAAACCTTTTCGATCTCCGAAGGATTACGTCGAAAAACAACAGTAACCTTTGTTAGCTTTTTTGGCGTCATAGTCATGTTACCAACCATGTTTTTCAAGTCCGCCTTAACACATCTATTGTAAACTTGACTAAAAAAACTGTGTGGATACTTGCGTAATAATGTTTATTGACAGACTATTACCTAATAATTTCTGGAAGTCTCCTTCGCAAAATTAGAGCAATGGGAACTCCTATTAGACCGCCCACAACGATTTGTAGTATGTTCAATGGAATCCATCCCAACGCCACGCCTAATCCATACAAAAACGTGTCAACCAAAAAATAGCCAACAACCATCTCAACTCCAGCCATAACGACAGCAAAAACATCCAGAAGAACACTCTTTTTGTTTGAAATCAAGCTAGCAATAAAACCCTCGAAACCTTTGATAACAAATGTGAACGGAGCATATATAGAAAATCTTGGAAGATCAGCCAAGGCTGAACCTAATCCTCCTGCAACACCGCCGATGAGCGGGTTGAAAGTTAGTGCAGCAACAAAAATCATGGCATCTCCAACGTTAAAGTATCCGCCCATACCGATAGGAATCTGTACAATGAACGTTCCCACAGTAACCAGCGCAGACATAACCGCCATTAAAGAAAGTTGAATTACGGCTTTTTGTTTATTGATCACTGAACCCACTCAAACCGTATAATTACAACGATCTTATAAAAAAGTTGATAGTAACTGGGTGGTTAGAAGCTAGCGACACCTTTTCTCTCTGAGTAATCATACCATGGCCAGAGTTTTTCAATTGCCTCCTGAGAATATCCTCGTTGTTTCATCAGAATCTTAAATGAATTATTTGCTTTCATCTAGAAGGCTCCCATACTCAATAAACTATACGTCAATGAAAATAAAAAAGACTTGCGACTTTAGAATCCAGTTTTTGTAGATTTGTAAAACACATATACACTTTCATACTACAATTGACACCCATTGTTGCCTAAGCTAAAATCAAATACTAAAAAAAGGATAATTCACTCTAAACAAACTCTGAACCTTAATCAGAACTAAATTATTCCCATTTATAAAGAAAAGCTTTTGCGGTTGTCCTCAGCTTTTTACGAGGACTATAAAGGCAATTCCTAACAAAAGCCAGCACCTGTTCTTTCTGATCGATTCTATCAAAAAACAAGCCAAAAGTTTTGATGGTTGCTTGGGCTATAACTCTTTTACATTCCTCAGTTAAATGTGGACCTATTGAAATATCTTGGACTTTTAACAGTTCATTCGTAATCTTAGGAATAAGATATGGCTTTGCTAAGCCGATAGTGCCAGAATTTCCAATAACATTAGCCACCGTAACCATATACTCAGCATTTAGAAAACTATAGTACTTGTTAAAAATTGCGTCAAACCTCTTTTCTGCGTCAACATTAGTCAGATTTGCAATGATGGCCAAGGCATTCCATTTCAAAATTCGGTATTTGCTATCTAGCAGATCAATGAACAAATCAAAATGTGAATACAGTTTCTCTGGATTTTTTTCACTTAATTCAACCAATATCTTTGAGCATCCATATCTAACAGTGGCTTTTGAATGACTAGCACCGGTAAGCAACAACGGAATCAGACTAAAGTCTTGATTTACTCGATTTAGCAATTCCTCTTTAGTAATCGTTTTGTCCACAAGAGCCTGAGATAACTCAGCAAAATCATCAGTATTAACCAATACGATTCCCCCGTTTCCTCTAAGAAATGTTACTAAGTGAACAAAAAAGTAAAAATCCGTATATAACCGTTCTTCATCCAAGAAGCTGCTGCTGAACCTGTGATTCATCTGCCGAGCTTTTTATCAATGTTGAGTTTTCGTTGCTTTCAATTGAAATGTATCTTCCATTTGCAGACCAGTAACTGCAATTATGCTTCTCTGCTGACGTTTTATACATCATATCTTGAAATGCTAAATCGAATTCGTGCGCGTCATCTTTAGTATCCCAAACAATATTCCATGTGAAGAGAAACTCATCATTATCCTTATAGTAACTGAATATGTCCCCGCCCCAGCCTTCAGCCGCTTCTGTTGCATCATCTTCAGAAATCCAGTTATCCAACATAACAAAAATAAAATATTCCCCAAAACGGTCTGTTTCTATTAGATCCCAGTCACCATTTATTAACGGTGCCTCAGCAGTTTTTGCACCTTCATTTGTAAAGTATTTTTCTGAATGCATTATCTGTTCTGTCGTGCTAGGGGGATTTGTGTATGCATTTTCGATTCCATTCCAGCCACTTCTATAATATATTCCTTTAACAAATTCCAATCCATGACGGTATGGAAACCAGTTAATTTTTTCAATAACGTATGGTAGACTCGGCTGAATTTCATTTCCAAACGGAAGTAATAATGGCAAAGAAAGCGTCGTTTTATCACTAGAAGTTATCGACCAAGAAGTGGGTATCACTCCGTCGTTTTTGAAGATGTCCGCCATAAAAGTTGCGTCCCCTTCCTTTAGTGAAGTTAAAGCTTTGGCTCCATCGAATGTCTGTCTATTGGGAAGCGAATAGTTTTCTTGTATGATGTGAGTTAACTCGTGAACAAAAGTTGATGTAGCCCGCGTCTCATCTGTAACATCAAAATTATCTTCAACAACATAAATTTTACCTTGCCACTTTGCAGCACGAAAACTTTCAACCCAATCAACCTTAGTATCAAAAAGGTTAACATCCGGATCAATCATGAATAACGCTTTGTAGATTTTTTCGTTTTTAATTATCTCCCCACGTTCAGAGTCTGATGGGATACCCCAATTATTAGCCACCCATGATTTGTTAACCACTTCAAGAGTTACTTCCCGAACAGAAACACTCCTAATATTCACGAATTCTTGTCTTGCATTAACTAAAAGTTGTTCAGCTATAATCTTGTATTCTTCACCATAAGGGCGGTCGTTGCTTAACAACTCCCTTATACTAAATATGCTTATTAGTAGAACCACAACGAGGCACACGATAAAAACCGATCTTTTTTTTTCCAGATTAGCCGCCTCTCCTAACTAATACAAAATGAGCGGTCCTATCTAAACTTAACTTTCTAAGTTGTACTGTGAAGACATCCAGATTCCTTATGATTTCTCTTCAGAAAAAAATTCTCTGAATAATGTACTGATGGTTTTCATGACAATTTCTGTCTCAACAATGTTCTAGACTTGTTTGGATTTGAACTTTCTACAAATATTTTTCTCGGCGATCGTCTGTTTAACCACAGTGCAATATGGTTTACCTCTTCGCATCTTAAATTGAACACAGTTTTTACAAGCCCTCTCAACAGTCATTAATTTGCCTCCTCACCGTCCAAGGATTTCTATATACCACATTAGTCTATTAAACCTTCAAATTATTGTGTATGTATACATGCGTATGCAATGACTTTATGTGTATATACGAATATTTTTGTATACAGCCAAGGATCGCTCAAAATATATTGAAAACTTTGGATTTCCTGCATTGTGTAGTGAGATTCGTTTGTAATTATTAACTCCAGAGAAGACTTGATTCAAAGCGAAGACCGGTTGGATAATTATTTTGTGTTTATATCGTGGAGGTGGGGATAGGAATCACACCCTAATTAACCAGTAAAATATTTTTAATATTTTCTATAAGTCATTGGTTTTATTTCTTTAGAATCTGGCAAATCCACGACGGAATTGCCAGTTTTTTCTAACCATCTCTGGATTATTCCCCAATAATGAACATTTTTATGACATTTGCGACAATACAATCTCAAATTTTCCACTACATCATTTTCTGGGTTTCCATCTAAATGATGGAAATTAGCTCCATTCACACTTATTGAATACGCCTTATTGTTTTTAGAGATTTTAATAGAACCATGGAACTTCTTTTTACAAAAATCGCAAAAAACTACAAACCTATTCTTTCCTTTATTAAAAGGAGCCAGCATGTTTTTCTCTAAATATGCTCTTTTTACTTCATTATCCAATTTAACCAAATCCGTTATTCTTTGTTCTCAATTTTTCCTATTAGATTTTAAAGAGAACAAATTCTCAAATTCTGATTTCTCTTTTTACTTGTAAGGAAATACGCGGTACCCCAACCAAAATAAAACTGAGCTAACTCTGGGGGGAGATAAAGCTTCAAGTTTCAGATTAGGGTACCACTTCTCCCTTGTTAAAGAATATTATAAATAAATCTTTTTCAGAATCAGAGATATACTATCCAAATATTTTTCTAAAACTACTTTTGAATTTACAAACAAATCATAATCTAATGTTAATATTCTTTGTTGAAAAAGAAATTGGGGGAGATTATTAGTACACTAGTATTATGTTATTTCGTTTCAGCAACTAGTACATTTAAGTGTTGAACCACACTTGTGGCAATTAATTGAAAAATCGTTTAATTTTTCCAGTATATGTAGTGCCTCAAACTCGTCTTCACCCATTTTGACTAGGTGGCCTACAGTTTGTTTCTTAATTTTGTTCATAAAATGTGTCCTTGTACGTATAACCTCATCGTTCAGCTCTTGCATCTTTTTTCGATAATCTGTAATAATTTCTTTTTTCTTGTGCATAAGCTAACTCCCCCATTATTATTAATAGGTACAATACTACTTTAGTTTTACTAATTTCAGGAAAATTGGAAGGCATTACCCCACTTAAAATATAATCCATCTATCAGGGGGAGATGAAATAATATCAGATTGGGATACTGCTTAAGTGTATTCAAACTGATTCGCTATAGGCTCCTGGTTGAAACCTTTATAATTTTTCTAACAATAGAAATACTCTCTAATTACATACAATGTTTTACTTGGATAATTATTGTTATTATTCTGTATGATTTGTTAAGCCATTAGTAACCGCAATTGTAACTTGCTCTATATACATTAAGAATGAAAATGAAATCTTAAACGAAGTCAAGTGAATTGTTACCTTTTTTTCAAAATTAATGTATTCGTTCCAACATTTCTCACCAAATGTGCTGGAGGTGGGGATGGGAATTGAACCCATATAGAGTGAGTCTGCAGTACAATCAGATTCATTCTCTGTCATTTTCTTAACTCCATTCTTGACGGTACAAGTATATTGTATTAATTTTCTTATAAGATAATTCATAATTAGAATAGATCAAAATTATTTAACCAAATGTGTTGTTCCCATAATCAGGTGTGAATTATCACTGAATTGAGAGATTACTTGACTAGTATCCAATTTTGTACATATGATGATCTAATGTTACTGTTTTATTAAAAAAAAGAGGAGATGCGTACATGTTGTTTTCTATCTATTTTGGTACTTTGGTTGTAATCTTTGATTTTATTAGTAATACTGCAATTGATACTACCATCAAGATTGGAAGTAAATGAATCAATGGAAACTCTGGAATTACATAAGGAAACCATTCACCATTCATTTGGAGATTATTCGCTCTGACATAAACTGTAGGGGTGCCAGTTACTTCCCCCATGTTGTACTGTATACTAAAGGTAGTTACTCCATAACTAGCATCAGCAACGTTCACACTTTGAACATCTCCAAATGTTTGAAGATCTCCATCCATATCAATATCAATAGAATCTACAAAATTAAGAGGATTGAATACTCCAGGGGATGCATTTGGGCCTATATGGGTAATCGTTATATTCAGAATGGTGTCAGTTCCACTTGGATAAGGCACTACTGAGTCTATATTTAATTGTTGAGCAGATACAGGGTTAATGTTAAAACAAATAATTGTCGAAAGAATCAAAAGCAATCCAATGGCTAAACTTTTCTTATTCACTCTTTTTCACCTCCCCCTATGTAGTGTTACTGGGAAAGATTAACAAAATTGGGCTTTCAGTCCTCTTCCCCCAATGGACTAGTTTATAAAATAAACTCATTTTATGTTATATTTAATATTAACTGGAGGGAATATTCTAGAAAAATCTACTATGATGTTTCTAGATACTTTGTTTCTGTTAGGAAGTCTTTGAATGAGATTTGTTACTATAATTGTTTACTGATATTGTAGTTTTAAAAGAGAAGAACATTCACAGTTAATTGGGGAATATGAAAAAATCATTTTTCTTAGTTATTATTGTTCATTTGATTCTGCTTAGCATACCTATTGGATATTGTTCTGGTGAATTTGATAAAGTTGAAGTTGTTGAGTGGGTTTATGATGGAGACACATTTAGAACGAATGATAATGAGAGTATAAGACTTGCAGATATTAACACTCCAGAAGAGGAAGAAAATATCACTTCTTATTGGGATGCAAAGAATTACATGATTTCTACTGTGCATAATAAAATAGTCTATTTAGATATTGATGACAAATATACCTATGATAATGAAGGACAAGGTACAAGATTAGTGTGTGTAGTCTATGTGGAGTATAATCAAACTCACTATCTGAATGTAAACAAAGCTCTTTTAGAGAATAATCTTGCAGTAATCTGGGAACATGATAATCAGTTTAATCCCCATACTTGGACATTATTTGTTCCCATAAATGAAATACCAGAGTTTCCATCATGGATAATCTTACCCATATTCTTAGTAGTATCTTCCGTTACTATTTTATTTAAACAAAGATTCAAAGTAAAATTGGATTAGTCCTGTAAGGAAGACTTTTAAACTGGCATTCTCCAAATGCACATGATTACCTAAGATTTCATCAGACACATTTTATTAGATACAAATTAAACTCAAAAATCTTTAAAGGAATAACAATAATCTCTATCCATGAAGATTTCACTGATACAAGCAATCTTACTTTTTATTGTTTTAATTGTGATATCAGTAATTATATGTCTGTTCATTTGGTATCCATCTGATTTTTCTCTTATCTTTCCTCAGTTTATTGCTGAGTTTCTTGCAGGAATGCTCGGTATTTTTCTTGGATTCCAAATTGAAAGAAAATATGAAGCTATTCAACAGAAAAAAAGAGTTAGAAACATTCTAACATCTATCAAGGATGAATTGCAATTAAATCTTGGAGAATTGTCAACATTAGAAGAAAAGCTACGTTTAAAAAAAGATTGTTTTCTACAACTAAAATCTAATACTTGGAAATTATTTGGGAACCAACTAGATTCATTTAAAGACTTAAATTTTGTAATTTGCCTTTCAATTATCTATTGGGATTTTGAACATCTAAATGAATCAATGAAAAAAGCTGAAAATCTCGAAAAGCTAAGGAAGTTTTATGATAATCATCCACCTTATCTGGAACTTGAAGAATTTATTGACTCTTTGAAAAAAGGTATAATTCAATGCCTAATAGAATTAGATGAACTCGTGTTAAATGGTTAGAATAAAATTAATCTACTAAAAAACATACGAGCCCTAATTGACAATGTAAATATTCTCGTTTATTGAAGCATTTCATTAAGAACTTTTGATCTAGATTTTAGAATGGGAAATTAGTTAATTCATCTTTTTCTTATGAAAGAATCGATCATTAATATCTTTAATGAAGTATGGAAGTCGGTGTTCATATTGCCAAAATATTCTTTCATCCATACACCTCTTTATCTCGGAAATTTTATTATCTCTAATGGTTCTAAACCTCTTATACTTCTTCAAATATTGAGCTTTAGTTTCAAATAACCGAGTGTTAGCTTTCTTCACTCTCTCAAAATTCTTTTTAGCTCTCTCAGCTTCTTGGTATAACGAACAACCTATTGCCCAAAGTTTTGTACATTTTTCACATGTAAACAATCTTTTCACCTCCTTCATGTTGTTTGGGCGAAAATGAGAAAGAGAGAATCCTCTAGAACAATCGGAAATATCAGAAACAATCTTATTGAATCATCAGCAAACAAAAATTATCCTAGGGAAAAGATGATCTTCTCATTTTCATCTTTAAAAATTCGTTAATGACAGCAATGTTCTGATTAAACATAAGACCATTATCAAAAGAACATCTTTGGTATCAAGAATTAGTATTGGACAATTATTGTGACAATAGATTTAGTTTTGTAGTTAATGTTTCTGTAGATTCTATACAGATATACTTTGTATGCTAAGCATAACAGAATAATTCTGTTACAAAACATATGTTGTCATATTTTCGTTATGATAACTTCCTTATCATCATGCATATTGAAAGTCAAACTTCTCTGGTACATGAACAAGAAATCATCATGACTCAACATACTCGGTTCGAATAAACCATAGTAACGACCATCAGGTTCCCGAGCTAAATCCGTCCAATGTTAACTCTTAATACATCACACTTAAACGTTTAGGCTGTGTGCCCCACTTCTATCTACATCGGTGTCTTTTGGAATCATATTTTCTACAAGTTACCGAAAAATTCTCAGTTTCAGCCATAATTTTGTGAGGTAAAAGAACATCAAGCTTATCTTGAATTGGATTGTATTTCCTAACTCAGACCTGTTGAAGTATCACCCTCAATGTTTTTGATTATTGTTTTTGGGGTTTGAATTTTATGTTAGTGCTAGACGTAAGAACTTCAGGTTATTGTTAAAGCATTCTTGTGATAAGCAAATTAAAGCTTAGTTCAATATTTTTTGAGAGTTAATTCTTAGATAGTGCTTTTTGGGTAAATGGGTTGAGTATCAAGATAAGCATTAATCAGGTTTAACTTCATGCTAAGCTTTCACTAGGTTCTGTTTCAGAGCTAAGCTTTCATTGGATTGAAATTATCAGTTAGAAGGATGATTGACTATGAATGTTAGACTATTATTACTGAGTATATCGCCTTAGCTATGTCCTTTTTACTGGGTTTTAACGCATGATATCACTCATAACACAAAATTGATGATTTTCTTGAATCGAATTGCTTCTAGGACTCGATAAATGTGGTAAAGCAGAATTGAAAAAAGTAGGGATAGGAAGGTTATTTTCTCTTTCTGAAGAGTTTTTTTCCTTCCATTTCTGTTACGTATTCAAAGCCAGATTCTATCAGTTGGATTGAGTTTTCCAAAGTTCTAGCTACTTTACAGATGAAATCGTCAGTATTCCAATTTACCAGATGAGTGTAGACCAAAGTGTTTTGTATGTTTTTATGCCCTAACAATTCTTTGACATGTAGAATGTCTTTAGTTCTGTGATATTCCATTGTTCCTTTAAAGTGTCTAAGACTTTTCCAAGTTATTGCTTTTAGTTTCGGGTTACATTGTTTGATTGCTATCTGGTTCTTTTTTCTTATGAAGTAGCTACGAAAACTCTTCTGTTTGTTCTTTTGGCTAAGTTTGAAAACATATTTTGAGTTTCTGACAAGTCTTGAAAGACTAGCTGTTGTTTGACTATTAACTTTGATGGTTCTTGCTTTGCTTCCTTTTTCTGGATAATTTATTGAGATTAGGTTTTTGTCAGAGTTTACATCTTCCCATGTGAGTGCCCATACTTCTCCTGGTCTTGCTCCTGTCTCTTTGACTACTCTAGTGAATATGCCTAGTTTTCTTGGTAGTGCAGAAATTAGTGCTTCTATGTCTTTTTCTAATGGAACGTGAGGGATTTTGTCAACTCTTGTGTATCTGGGAAGGTTGAAGTGTAATCCTTTGTATTTACAGTAGTTCATGTAGCAGTTTACGATTAACTCTTTTCTTCCAGATGAAACATGTTTTTTTGCTACAAACTCACTGACAGCTTCTGGGTCATTAAGATTAGTGTTCTTTGCTATGTTCTTTAAGATCTTAGAGTAGCTTTCATTGATGGTAGTCTCTTTGTAGCCTAGCTTCTTTAGTTGCCATAAAAAGTTTACAATATCACTTGAGTATGGGGATTCGGTTGTGGAGGTGGGGATGGGAATTGAACCCATATAGAGTGAGTCTGCAGCCCACCGCCTGAACCATTCAGCCACCCCACCAGAATAAATTCCATTGTTTAAAAAACTAATAACTTTATCGATGTTTAAGTCGCAATGGAAATAATGTGATTTACTTGGTTCTTTGTAGTATAGTGTATTATGCTTGTTTTGCTTTGAGATACTTTTCAGGGTTCTCTTCAAAGACCACTTTACATCCCGGAGCACAGAAGTAGTATGTCGTGCCCTTGTAAACCGTTTTGAACTTCGCAGTTTTTTCGTCTACTTGCATCTTACAAACTGTATCAACAGCCAATCTTTTTCGCCTCCTCTTCTATTCATTTTCAGCCTTAACTGTCAAGTTTTGGCTTAAATCGTTTCAATAGCGAAGCATTAGTAACCACAGACACGGAACTGGTTGCCATTGCCGCAGCTGCAAAAACTGGGTCCAGTAGAACACCCATGAACGGGTAGAGTATCCCCGCTGCTATCGGAATAAGAGCTGTGTTGTAGGCAAAAGCCCAGAACAGCCCTTGCTTAATTTTACTCATTGTTGCTCTACTGAGTTGGATGCTTATGACTACGTCTCGCAAGTCACTTTTCACTAGCACAATATCACCTGTTTCCATCGCCACGTCGGTTCCACTTCCAACAGCTATTCCAATGTTTGCTTGGGCCAATGCAGGAGCATCATTAATGCCATCCCCCACCATAGCCACTATCTTCCCTGTATCCTGTAATCGCTTAATCTCTAATGCCTTGTCTCCCGGAAGTACTTCTGCTAATACTCTATCTACGTTTACTTGTCGTGCTATAGCCTGAGCTGTTCTTTTATTATCTCCAGTAAGCATAATCACTTCAAGGCCCATATTCTGAAGAGTCTTCACTGCCTCTACAGAATACTCCATTAAAGTATCTGCAACTGCAATCAAACCAGCAACCTCACCGTCCACTCCCACAAGCATAGCCGTCTTTCCATTCTCCTCTAACTCCTTCATCTTCTCTTCAAGCTGTCCAATGTCTATGTTGTTTTTTTCCATCAACTTCCGATTACCCAACAAAATGGTCTTATTATTATGTTTCACTTCTACGCCGTATCCTGGTATGGAATTAAAGACTTGTGGGTCAACAATCTCAAGGTGTCTCTTCATTGCTTTTCTTACTATAGCCTCTCCTAGAGGATGCTCCGAGTTCTTCTCTGCTATCGCAGCAAACTTTAACAGATCATTGTTATCCAGTTTTTTTAATTTTCTAGCAGATGAAGAAGAGACAACTAACGATGCAACAGGAACAATATCTGTAACCTCAGGCTCTCCCTTAGTTAATGTTCCAGTCTTGTCAAATACTACAACCTGAAGTTTATGAGCTGTTTCAAGAGCTTCTCCACTCTTAATCAAAACTCCATTCTCTGCCCCCTTTCCAACACCCACCATGATTGCGGTAGGAGTGGCGAGACCCATGGCACATGGGCAGGCAATAATTAAAACTGCAATAAAGACTGTCAGAGCAAAGGTGAAGCCCATTCCCAGAAGGTACCATATGATAAAAGCGACAGTTGCGGTTATCATTACGGCCGGAACAAAGTAACTGCTCACTACATCCACTAGCCTTTGGATGGGGGCCTTAGAGCCCAATGCGTTCTCGACAAGCTTAATAATCTGGGCAAGAACCGTATCGGCTCCAATCTTAGTTGCCTTAAACTTCAGCATCCCAGTTTTGTTTATTGTTGCACCAACAACCGAGTCGCCTGTTTTCTTTTCAACCGGAATGCTTTCACCTGTTATCACCTTTTCATCAACTCCAGAGTATCCATCGGTCACCACACCGTCAACAGGTATCTTTTCTCCGGGTCTAACTACAATAATATCCCCGACTTGAACGCTTTCAATGGGAACCTCAATTTCATTTCCATCTCTTATTACCCGAGCCGTTTTTGCTTGAAGTCCCATTAGTTTCCTTATGGCTGCGGATGTTCTTCCCTTCGCTGTAGCCTCTAACAGTCTACCTAAGATAAGAAATGTCATGAGGGACACAGCAGTAGTATAATACAACTGTCCTACCCCTGAAAACGTTACATAAACGCTATAGAAATATGCAGCTGAGGTGCCCATTGTAACTAATACGTCCATATTTGGATTTCTGTTTCTTAAGGCCTTATAGGCACCCACAAAGAAGCTATGTCCTACTATGAAGTGAACAGGAGTGGATAAAACAAGCAACAGAAAAGGAACAAAATTATCCAATGGCAATGTAGGAAGAGTGAATGGGAGAAAACGAGAGTTGCTGTAAATTATTACCGGTATCGTTATTGCAGCAGAAAAAAGCAACTTATTTTTCAAAGAGCGAATCTCTCGGTCTCTTTCTTTCTGTTCAGCGTCTTCCACTCCCCCTTCCTGGTCAATAACATCGTATCCTACTTTTTGTATAACTTCCTTGATTCTCTGCAAACTAATCTGTGATTGATTATACTCGACAGAAACGGTTTCTAGAGCAAAGTTGACGACAGCCTGGTATATACCATCATTTTCGTTCAATGCCTTCTCTATTGTCTGAGCACATACTACACAATGCATTCCACTAATCTTTAGAGACACATTTTGATGAATTACTCTGTATCCTACTTCAGAGATGGCTTTTTCGATTTCTTTCTGATCAACTACGTTTGGGTCATAGTCTATGATTGCCTTCTCTGCCGCAAAATTGATAGTAGCATAGATTATTCCCTTCAACTTGGGCAAACGCTTCTCGATTGTCTGAGCACAAGTAACACAACTCATTCCGCCAATGCTTAGAACAATCCGTTTTTTTTCTTTTTTAGCCATAATGTCCTCTCCATTATTCCCCTAATTCGTATAGAATAAAGTCTCTAGTTTGATGTTCAATTGAATAGAAAATTGCTTTATTATTTTGTTTGACACGTGACGATCTAGAGTACTCGATGGTGTTGAAAATATTTAATGATTCCTTTTTTAGGCAAAATACCCAAATTTAGTGTCTGCTATCCTTTTTGGTTCAGTGAAAATGAACCATAATGTTTTAATGACGCCCATCAACTGGAAATCTAAAGGCAACAATACATCTTTGGAGGTGACTGTAGCAATGGAAGATAAAGAACTTGAAAAAATTAAAGAAGAAAAGATAAAGAAAATGTTGGATCAGGCAAAGTCAGGTGTAGTTAAATTAACTTCATCATCTTTTGATAGCTTCCTAAACACTGGATTACCCGTTTTGGTTGATTTCTGGGCAGACTGGTGCATGCCCTGCAGAATGATGGCTCCCATAATGGAGGAGCTTTCGCAAGCATATGCAGGAAAAGTATTGTTCGGAAAAGTAAATGTAGATGAAAATTCTCAGATTGCTAGCCGATATGGAATTATGAGCATACCCCACTTCCTAGTATTCAAAAATGGCACTCTCGTAGATAAAATAGTTGGAGCTGTGGGTCGCGATCCTCTGGAAAACGCCATAAAGAAGCATATCTAAAGAGTGATCTACAAATCATCGAACAGAAAAATGATGGACCCTAGAATAGGAACTGAATATTCTTGTCATCGAACGACATCAAAGACGGTTCAAAGAAGACAGTGGGTTTTATAGTTAATCCCATAGCTGGTATGGGTGGAGCAGTTGGTCTAAAGGGTACCGACGGAAAAGATATCCTAGAAAAAGCTGTTACTCTTGGAGCAAAACCTATAGCTCCAGCAAGAGCAGAAATTTTTCTCTCCGAGTTAAATAGGCTCGATGAAGGTATACGTCTCATTGTGGGGGCAGGATGGATGGGAGAAATCGAAGCAAAAAACCACAATTTTGGCTACAAAGTGATTGGAGAACAAAAAAAAGATACCCAACCAGAAGATACGGTGGCTGCCGCAAAGAGCATTGCAATTGAAAGCGTTGATCTTCTCATTTTCTGTGGTGGCGATGGAACAGCTCGAGACGTGTTAAATGGTGTTGATATGCAGCTTCCTGTTTTAGGCGTTCCAACTGGTGTAAAAATGCATAGTGGAGTTTTTGCTGTTGATCCTAGAGCTGCTGCAAGGATTACTTATAAGTTTCTGAGAAAAAAACTACCCCTCTGGGAGGCTGAGGTTATGGACATTGATGAGGAGGCTTTCAGACATGGCAAGGTTTCGGGAAGGCTTCACGGTTACTTGCTCAGTCCCTATGAGCCCCGTTTTATTCAGGGTGCAAAGATGTCATCTCCCATGACAGAGAGTGAGTTGCGTAACCAAGCGGCAATTGCGATTTATATCATAGAAACAATGGACGATGAAGTTGTGTATGTTGTATCTGCAGGAACAACCACCCGTACAATGGGAGACCTCTTGGATGAAAAAAAGACACTTCTTGGAGTGGACATTTTCGTTAACAAAAAAATGGTGGCCAAAGACGTGAACGAAAAACAGATTCTCGAAGTAATCGGGGATAAACCCGCTAAAATAGTTGTTACACCAATTGGTGGTCAAGGATTCATTTTTGGTAGAGGAAACCAACAAATAAGTTCAGAAGTAATCAAAAAAGTTGGCAAAGACAACGTAATTGTTATTGCCACAGGGAACAAGATGAAGAACTTGAAAAGCCTAAAAGTGGATACTGGCGACCCAGAACTAGACGCTCAATTAACAGGAACAATTAAGGTTATAACCGACTACAAAATAATACAGACATTACCTATTGAATAACTATGATTTACTCTAGATAACTACAAAAATGAGCTATTGTAGAAAATCTGAGATTTACTCTTAATTTATTTTTCTTATTGTAGGAGACGAAATGGGTTAAATTACAGTAGACATTCATTCAAAAGCTATTTCGTTTCCTATAATAGAAAATAATACCCAAGTCGACAGCAGTCATTATTCCAAAAACAACGCTTACCCATGTTGTTAAGGATGCTGATTGTGGTTCAGGCTGGTTTGGACTTAGTCTTGTTCTAGTGTTGTATTGTTTAATGAAGGCCTTGTGTTCGGCATCGTATGGGTAACTTTCTGCATCTGTGTATGGAAAACCAGTCATGTTCCTAAAGGGTAACGGTTCGACTGTAAAGTCAAATCCGTAACCCCAATTCCATGGCGGATCTTTGAACCAGCAAGCTACAAAAAAGAATACGCTTCTTTCCTTGTCATCTTGAAGCGAAGGTATATTTTCTATCGGATACTTGAGAGAAATTTTGTCACCTTGCATTCCGATAACAAAAATATCATCCGCGTCTCCAAGTAAAGGTGAAACATCACCGTATTTTGTGAAATTCCCTGAAACAGTTGACTCGGTAGTAGCAAAATCCAATGGCTCAAGAGTTGCAATAGGCGGGATCTCATAAACAGCTATTTCCTTTTGTGGACTTGTGTCTATTCCGATGTAGTCAAACGTTACATTCCAAAAATTAGTTATTCTAATCTTATATTCACTTACATCTGTGGGAAAAAGCCCCATCAAGTCTACACAGAAAGTTCTAGGAATATAATCTGCAGGAACCGGTATCTCTCTATCTTGTGGAATTCTTACCCAATTACCTTCTGCGTCCATAACTTCCATGGTGGGAGGTGAGGTGATTATTGTACCATTTGGTACAACACCTTCAGAAAATGCTATCTTGAATTGGTCTATCCAATTATAATAGGGCTCAGCCGGGCCCCAATCAACCATACCATGGATTAAAAGCTTAATATCCGGAGCAGCGGATAAATCACCCAAATTTAGTACCAACTGATTTAATGAGACGTTATCCCATGATGGACTAAGAACTCCATCAATACCAGGAGTAAAGATGCCATCAAGTTGAGAGATTTCAAATAAGACATCATCCCCATTTTCGTTTGTGGCCGAAATTGGCATTAGTAATTCATCTGGGTTTACAGTGTAAATATCCCCATAAAAGCCTCGATTCACATAATTTACCATTGTTGAATAAGCATCGACGTCCTTGGGATGATCAACAACCACCATGTAAGCTGTATCCAAATAATAGATTTCATCCCATTGTTGAAACAAGACTATATCATAATAATCATAGTTATTATCAGTATCAGTCCTTGTTTGTAATTGACTTTTGACTATTTTGACGTGATCCCATGGATTACCCCCACTAAACACAAAGTCACCCGATTCATTGATGTAATCCATATATCCTAACCAACCGGCATTTGAGACTTCAGTAATATAGCTGTAATCGGTTCCGTTCCAAGTATACAGCGAAGGACATGATGCATATCCACTAATAATATTATAATGTGCCAACATTGATTCATATTTATCAAAGGTGAAAGTTCTTGATGCACTTTCTAACCCATCACCCCAGTGTGAAAATTCTACTATTCCTGTTCCAAGATCAACGATTTCGTCTGTTGCAATGCTGTATTCTCCCACTGGTAAGAACTCATAGTATGGTGTTTCATATGTTACACCATTGAGCGTAAATATCATAGGTGTAGTACCTCCACCTGCTCTGTTAATGGCGAGTGTATGGAATCCATCAGAAGCAACTTGGAAAAATCCAATTAAACTATTACTTTGATTACCCATATTCAACAATTCAACTCGGTAACCTTTAGTCCCTATATCAGTAGGGCCACTGCCAGCTGTAACTAAAAATTCAATTGGTACATCAGTTGCACCAGCTTCCAAGGAGAAAGTTTTAGTTGCTTCAACTACACCACCAATCAAAAGCCTTACCCGAAGCGAACCAGGTTCATTTACCAGATTGTCGGCTTTGGCTCTGATGTTTACCGTTTCCCCATTCCAAACTTCATATGGATTAACAATCATCCTGCTCAATTTTGTGTCTGGTGACGCAGAAGCTAAACTTTCAACAATGAATGATTCAAACATATTCCCTACTTCAACATTATGTGTACCAGAATTTGACTCGGTAATTTCAAATTCAACAACTTCAGTTGCTTGGCCAGCCAGCGAAACAGCTCTGGTACCTCTAGTAACACCATCAATTCTGAGTGTAACTGTATAATCGCCAGTTGCTTCTCCAATATTAGTCACCATAACCGAAACGGCCACAACTTCATCCGATAGAACAGAAGATGGATTAACCGTTAAATCGGTTACTTGAAACTCAGCGGGTTTAACTGGTTGAGCCTCAGAAGTAATTATAAAAGACGTGGATAACGTCCCAATTTTTACTACATATTCAGCTTCAACATTCTCAACAATTTCAAACTGCACATGTGAGGTTTGGCCACCATCCAACTGGATCGTTCTAGTTGCTCTCTCTTGGTTATTTACAAAAAGTTCTAACGAAAATTCACCATTCGCATCGCCTATATTGGTTGCTGAAATTGAGACTGTTATGGGCTCTCCAACTTCAGCTTCCTTTCGATTGGTCACAAGATTTGATAATTGTAGTTCAGCTTCTTTAGTTGGCACATCCGCAGTGACCCTTAATGATCTCGTTAGACTACCGATAGTAACCTTATGATCGCCTTCTATTGTTTCAGTCGCACTAAAGGTGACTGTTGTGTTTTCACCCCCCGAAAGTTGAACAATTGTTGTTTTTATTGGTAGATCATCAATTGTTAAGGTTACCGAAAGATTCCCGCTACTTTTTCCAATATTAATTACTTTAACCGATATTTGTACAGGTTCACCGATCTGCACCCAATCCGAATCAAGAGCCAAATCCGTCAATTCAAACTCGGCAGGTTTTGGAATCTGTGAATCAGCATAGAAATAACCGGGAATAACAATAATTAGAATTAACAAATCAACCATTAATAGCATTTTTAGTCTAGTTAATCGAAAGACCATTAGGATTCCACTCTTATGACTTGCAAGTTACAATTCTGTATGGAATATTCATTATTCAATATTTCGTTATTGAGAATTTGGTGCTTGCGCCTTGTTAGAACATAATCAAGAACTCTATTAAAGTCCATTTGATTTATCACTCAATTTCTGATGGTTCCAACCAGTTTCGAGACTTTAAAACGGTTTTATTGTTAATGTTTACTTGCAGACAATTTTCATAAGGACACATCTCAACACATCGAAAACATAGCATACACATTGAAGTCATTATTTTTCCGCCCTTCTGATCGTACACTTCAGTTACTTGTACTGGACAAACTCTTTTGCAAATTCCACATTTAGTACATTTTGTTTCGTTCTTGTTAAGATGAAGAATAGGAGCCCACCTAAAACCCTTAAATCTATTCACAATGGCAATCGATGCTCCTGTTGGACAAAAGCGACACCAAACGCGTTTTATTAATAATGAACCTAAAATTGTTAACGCTAAGAAAATTAATGCATTGATTACACTAAAGAATTCGCCTGAGTATTTGATTACTTCTTGGATATAGGGAAAACTAAAATATAATCCACCAATTTCTACCGGTCCCTTCCAAGGTACAATAAGAGGCACCATAGGGCCCAGTAGAATTCCAAGAAGTTCGAAAGGGCCACCTAAAAGCAAGGCCATGAGAGTGAGAAGGTTCACCGATTCGGGTGGCTCTATTAGAATCAGAACAAAAGGTAAAATCAGAAAGAATAATAACAATAAATATCTGAAATTATGCAAGAACTTGTTTAGTTTATTGGGGATGATTCGGTTACGTATTTTGAAAGCCTTTCGGACTAGAGTAAACACGTCCATGTATAAACCAAGTGGGCAAATCCAACCACAAAAGAATCGTCCCAAAACAATAGGCATTATCAAAATAACGGCTAATATAATAAGTGGTCTAATAGGATACGTAAATAAGTAAAATATCACAGCTAATGATGCTACTTGAGTAACAAACTTGATGTAAGTTATTTTTGTTGTCCGATTTTTTTTCCATATAAGTATAACTAATATTCCAGCTATAGTCAATACTATAATTACAATTAACTTAAGTAATTCAGCTACTAGTTCCATAATCATGTTTGTTTCCCCTTCAAATACTCTGTGAAATGAAATGATGTGTCGAACATGATTGAAATGATAGTAGTCTATCAGTCCAAGTTTCAAGGATTGGATGTGAGATTTCAGATATTAATGACATGTGAATTTCTCTTGAAATTTTTATAAATAGAAATAATAAAGAAAGCATTTAAACCTTCAGCAAAATCTTGTTTCCAGTAACCTCGTTTATTTCCTATGAAATATTAACTGAAATCTGATGTGCACTTTGGTTCTTGATAAGGGAATTGTCAAGGTTCAATGTTTTCTTTTCTATAAACTAGAGCAAACTCCCTGAGCCTGATTGACCTGACAAAATGAGTCTTAAAAAACTATAAATTATGTGAAGCAATTTTACAATCATAGGATTTGGATGTGACCTAAAGATGAAGAGACTTGTTACCATGGGCAGAGGAGGAAGCGGCAAAACAACATTTGTTTCCCTAATGACAAAATATTTCATTGAAAAAGGCGAGACTCCAATACTTCTTATCGACGCGGATCCAGACCAGAACCTTTCAGAGATGCTGGGAATAGACCTAAAAGAAGCAGGAAAAAAAACTGTTTCTGAGTTGCTTGTGGAAACGTTCCTTGAGGGTGGAGGTACCACTGTAGGAGTTCCACCATCAAAGAGGATTGAAAGTAAAATCTGGGAACTGGGACTCTACGAGGGAAAAAACTTCGATTTCATGGCTATTGGAACTAAATTCATAGAAGGTTGTTATTGTCTTCCAAACAATGCTCTGAAGAATGCATTAGACGGTCTAATTAAAGCATATCAGTATGTAATCATTGATTCCCCTGGTGGCCTAGAACACCTAAACAGGCGAATCTCATCTAAAATCGACGATATATTCGATATTATTGATCCATCCCAAAAATCATTCCATCATGTGGAAAGGGCATACAAAATCGCCAAGGAAATAAAAATAGACTTCACCAATTTCTACGTAGTCGGAGGAAATAGGGTACCATTAGAACTGGAAGCAGAAGTCGAGAAAAGAACAAAACTTGAATACTTGGGAAAAATTAGCTACGACAAAGAAGTTGAAAACTTCGTTTTATACGGAAAGCCCCTTGTTGACCTGCCAGAAACATCAACCGCCTACACTTCAGTAAAGAAGATACTCAAAAAAGCAGGATACTAATCCCACGTAGATCCTTAACAAAAAAAGCCACTTAAAATAATCCAAGTGGCACTCGCAATATTACCCGTTTCACATTTTATTGTTATGCGGTGCAATTTGCTCAATATACTCTGTTTGTACCTCAACAACCCCAGTGCTATCCTTGGCTTGAGCGTAGCCCTTCAACAACTCTTCGTTCAAGATAATAAAATGGGGTCCCCACTTGAACTTGGATAACAGTTCTGTTGCCTGTTCACTAAAGCCTGCAATATAGAGTGCTGCAGCCAAAGCCTCAACTGTGCTAAGTTTCGTTGGTTTTCCATAGTTTACGGGATTTGCAGCCACCAAGTATGGCAAACAGCGATGAATCCATTTCCCTGAAATATCAAAAACTTCTTTTGCATGTACCCAACTGCAATCTAGAGCGGTTAAACCTCTTTTTTGTATTCGTTGTTTGTCTGCTGGAGAGAAAGCTTTTGGAGTGAAAGGGTCTAAGATTACTGCTCCTCTCGGTATCTCTCTTACTCGATGAACCAAACGGACTAGGTTGTGGCGTTTAAGCTTCAATGTGCTACATTTTTTGGGGTCACACTGCTTAGCATGATAAATGGTTACTGAAACAGAACTAGCGCTGATTCAATCGCACCTCCAGATGACTCATTGGATCATCCATAACATGAGGAATCCAATCTAGAAGATCCGTAGGAAGCATATGATATCCTTTCTCGATAGCCACAAAATCTCCTGTTGCACCATTAATGAACGAGCCTGCCACTGCAGATCTGAAAGTATCTGTTCCTTGTGCCAACAAACCCCCAACTATGCCAGAGAGAACATCTCCTGTTCCGCCAACAGTCATTCCGGGATTCCCAGTGAAATTCAACTTAATCGCAACTCCGTTAGAAATTATATCAACAGGGCCCTTCAACAGTATTGTTGCCTCAAGCTTTCGTGCCATTCGCATAACCTCTAGTGCTTGTTCCTCCAAACTGTCCGGAAGCCTAGTTCCAGTTAGAATTTCGTATTCTCTGAAGTGGGGCGTCAAAACCAGCGGGCAATCTATTTTTCTCTTGAATTCTGCGAATGCTTTAAGCCCATCAGCATCTAAAAGTAGCGGCGTCCTGGTTTTCTCTAACTCTTCAATAATTTCTTTAACTGTCTCTTTTGTTTCATTCTGGAGCCCTAGTCCCGGACCCAAAACAACAGCTGTCGCTGAGTCCAAATATTCCCTAAGAGCGGATAAGTTGTTGCTGTTTAGATGTTTTCCTTTCATTTTTATTGTAATCAATGCTGGGGACATGGAAGATATTGCATTCGAAGTTTTTTCTGGAGCAGCTATTGTGGCTATGTCAACTCCAGATCGGAGAGCCGCCAATGCGGCTAATGCTGGAGCACCCGAAAAAATTTTGCTTCCTCCAATTACAAGTATCCTACCAAACGTTCCTTTATGTGCTTCCGGAAGACGAGGCTTAACAGCTATCATCACGTCTCCGGGACCAGCAAATAGTTCAATCTCTGGTGGTAAGCCTATGTTCTTTACAATGAGTTCTCCGGTGTATTCTTTAGCTTTGATAAGTCCAGATTTTGCCTTGTAGAATGTGACCGTTAAGTTCGCCTTTACCGCGTTACCTAATACTTCACCTGAGTCAGAATTGATTCCTGTAGGAGCATCAACCGCGACTCGGAATGAGTCCATGGCATTAATTTTTTCTACTATTTGCATGATAGGTGGACGTAGTTTTCCTGTTAATCCTATTCCAAGAAGAGCATCTACAACAACATCTGCATTAACATCTGGAATGAGCGTGGAATCTTCAATTTCTATCAGGGAGATACTTTTTTTGAGGGGTTGCAAAGCAATCCAGTTTTTCTTGGCTGATTCATTAACAATGTTTGAGGCTTTTGTTGCTAGGATAACTTTAACCTTGAAACCTAGACACGTAAAATAACGTGCTGCTGCAAAACCATCGCCGCCGTTTCCTCCTGAACCACAAAAAATTGCCACCTTAGTTTTCTTAGGATTGAACCGTGAGGCAATCTCCTCTGCAACGTTTCTTCCAGCAGCTTCCATAAGCTGCAACAATGAGACACCATAATACTCCGCGTTTGTCTCTATTACTCGCATTTCAGAGCTAGTTATTGTTTCAGTCATTATTCTCACAAACCCCACACATACTTGCAACTAGAGTGTTTTGGGTTTTATGGTTCTTTCTCTCTAATGGTGTAAAACCATATATACAGATTGGACTTCAAAGAAACCATTAAAACAAATCTGGATTCTTTGTTTCATTCTTGTTTATCGTTTTGGCAGTCTAACCAACTGAACTTTTTATGTAGACCTTTTTGATAGTACTGCTTCCAGTCGTACTGCACCTGTTTACCCCATTCGTAGTAAATTCTGGGGTCAATGTAGCTCTTTAGAGATGTTGAAATATTGTAATCCCGGGTCTCTTCCTGCACTGTAATCTTCAGTTTCATCTTTTCCACGGCAGATATATCCCGTTGTTTCCTGCTCTCCAAGCGTTCCATGAACCTTTTCTTCCGTTCCTCATGCTTAATTTTAATGTCTTTAATGCGCTTCTTTTGTGTTGCCACAGCTTCACGTCTACTTTTAACTCGTTTCTTCAAGACCCTAA
The DNA here is from genome assembly GCA_042565955.1 of Thermoproteota archaeon. GTDB lineage: Archaea > Thermoproteota > Bathyarchaeia > Bathyarchaeales > Bathyarchaeaceae > Bathyarchaeum. The sequence continues at coordinate 41,384 of JBHORG010000007.1, forward strand.
CATCCTTGCATTGTTTCTCTTTCTCTCCCAGTTGCCGTTTGGTATCCTCCAACTTCTCCACAGCCATTTTCAGTTTCTCCTCTTGCTTGGTCATCCGCTCCTCCTGTTTCCTAATCCAATCTTTTGTTTTTTGCTTAAGCCTAGCCTGAGTGTCCTTTCCTCTTTTCTTTATATCCTTTAGTCGATCCTTCTTTTTTTCTAACGATGCTTTCCAAGTTTTTGAGATTGTGCGCTTATGGTTACAAACTTTGGCGGCTTCAAGATTCGCCATCGTGGCCACATACTTCTTAATGTATTCTTGTGCTTCAGGTTTGATCGGAGTCTTGTCCAGCTTTGTTTTTACTGCATTGGAAGCATACAACGTACGGAAAACTTTCGCTGAGAGCCCTGTCATTACCTCATCTAGAAATTCACTAACGTGGCTTGAGCGTACTCCATCAAAGAGTGCAGATTCGGTGTTCGAAGAGAATTCTTCAAGATTTTTGATTACTGTATATGGAAGTTTTGTGGTGAATATGTGAGGTACACTATCTTTTCCCAAAAAGTTGAACGAGACTGATCCATCTCCATTGATTTTGATATGCTCTTTTCGAAGCGTTGAAGCACCAACTGTGTCTGCCTCATCAGGATCTTTTTCATCACCAACCCTGATTTTCAATTTGTCAATAAGAAAACAAACTGTTGCAGTTTTTCGACGTTTTAATTTATCGGATTCCAGATTATTTAGAATATGTCTTTTAACTTTAGGAAGTTTTAGGCGAAACTCTGCTGCCTTGTCAAACTTTTCAATTTCTTTTTTCTGTTTAAAACTACATGAATCGGAAAACCAGACGTACTTAATTTTACCGCTGAGCTTATCTTGCCAACGGGCAATCCATATTGTTTCGGGCTCCCAAACAATTTCTTTCCAATTTCCTTTTGGTCTTGGTGCGTCATCTGAAAGATTCAAGATAATATCTTCTTTACTGGGTCCCTGTTTCCAGCTTCCACGCATTGGATGTTGTCCACGACCCATGAAAATTGAACTGGGTTCTGCAACGTAATTGGCTAACTCCATTCGTTCGTTTTCAACAAATGCGTAACCATATTTCTCTTTATGGGCTTCCCTGACAACTTTTCTTTCAGCCGCTAATCGCTTCTTTTCATCTTTTGGAAGATTCTTTTTCTCTTCTCGCTCCTTTTGAACAAGAGCAATTATTTCTGAAAAGTCAACATCTCCAGATTTGACTTTGATGCCCAGTTTTTCTGAGAAGTCTTTATGAAAGTTTTTGGCAAAGACTTTATCCTCAACGTAAGGGGTTCCTGTTTTTTTTGCCCAAGCTACCGCCATCTCTTCTTGATCAATTGTTAGCCTAGTTTGTTTGCCCTTTATTTTAACTGTAAGGTTTCTTCCTTCATATCGGGCTGGAACTAGGACGCCATTGTGGTGAAGTTTTTTCATCTGGGTTCTCCGCCTACTTAGATTGTTTAATACGGTAAATAAGAAAACATAAAGTTTTTTCTTCCCTACTCCAACCTTACTAGTCAGAGAGCAAGATTAAATGCTTTAGTTTAGTTTGTACTGTGTAGTTTGAGGATGAAATGATGATCGCAGATGATCTTTTGAAGATACGTAGTGTAGCTGATTACCAGTTTGGCAAAGGTGTAGGTGTCAAACTCTTTCCTGATACTGTTAGAATCGTGTACTCAAGGAATACGGGAAAAATACGTTACATCTACTTGGAGGATGAGTTGTTGGTAACTCTTCGACCTACAACCGGATTATTTATTTTAAGCATTGCTGGAGCCAAACGATTGGCATCTGAAATGGATCCCCTACGAATGTGGATTAAAATTCAGGATTATGCAGAACCGTTTGTCGCAAAGGGAAGAACCGCGTTTGCAAAGCATGTAACGGAAGCTGACGCTGACATAAGACCCAACGAAGAAGTTATTGTGGTTAGCCAAAACAACGAGGTTTTGGCTGTTGGGCGAGCTCTACTTTCTGGAACCGAAATGAAAGCTTTTAGCAAAGGAATAGCTGTTCAAATTCGACATGGTGTGGCGGAAAAAAGTTAAGAAGGCAGATTAATCAGTATATACTTAGGAATGAAGCAGAAATGCGGAGAAAAATGAATCCAAGAAATGCAAAAAGGATGATGCAACGCATGGGCATGAACATGGGAGAAATGCCCGACGTAGAGGAAGTCATTTTTAGAACTAGCGACAAAGAAATTGTGGTTGAAAATGCTCAGGTTGCCGTAATTGATATGGGCGGCCAGAAAATCTTTCAGGTCACTGGAGAAGTAAGTGAACGCGCTTTAGAAGGACAGACAGCAAAAGTAATTATCCCTGAAGAGGATGCGCAGCTTGTTGCAGACCAGACAGGAAAAAGCATAGAAGACGCCAAAAGAGCATTAGAAACAAGCGATGGAGACCTAGCCAAAGCGATACTTCTTCTTCAAACGGGCGGATAAACTGTAACTAAATGTTTCAGGTTTTCATTTAGTTGAAATCAGTTTCCTCCATGGATTCCGTTGAAGAAACCTTTTACAATGGTTCAGGAAGTATATTTGCCATATAATCTCTTCTGAGGGGAATCAAGTGAATGTCAACATAGACTCTTTTAATGACGAGTGGGGTCCAGAGAAGATACTGCAAGTTTATGATCCCAAGACTGGAATGAAAGGTATTCTGATTATAGATAATTCGGCATTGGGTCCTGGAAAAGGTGGAATTCGAATGCTGTCTACCGTGTCAACTGAGGAGATTTTCCGTTTAGCCCGAACGATGACTTGGAAGTGTGCTCTCGCAAAAATTCCGTTTGGAGGAGCCAAATCGGGCATAATTGCCAATCCAAAACAGATATCGGAAGAAAAGAAGATGGATTTGATCAGAGCTTTTTCTAGGGCTTTGAAACGGGTTTGTCCAAGTCTCTACGTGGCTGCACCAGACATTAACACAGGAGAAAAAGAAATGGCTGCTTTTGCTCAAGAGAATGGTTCTATGAAGTCCGCTACAGGAAAACCTGCTCATCTATGTGTTAAACCAGGTATGAAATGTGGTATCCCTCATGAATATGGTTCCACAGCTTTGGGTGTGGTTCAGGCTGCTTTCACGGCGGCAAATTATGTAAAAGATTTAGACATTGACAATGCAACAGCGGCGGTGGAGGGCTTTGGAAACGTTGGCTCTTTTGTTGTTGAGTATCTAACGCAGATTGATGTGAAAGTTGTGACTGTTTCAGACTCTAAAGGGTGCATCTACAATCCTGACGGATTAAATTATGAAAAATTGTTGGGTGTTAAGAAAAAGACTGGTTCTGTTATTAATTATCGTCCGGGTAAAGTGTTATATAACAATGATCTTTTCGAGTTAGGTGTGGATATTCTTGTTCCAGCAGCCCTACCTGATGTTATAAACACGGAAAATATGGATCGGGTTAAAGCGAAGATGGTTGTTGAAGCAGCTAACCTTCCTGTTCGTCCCGAAATTGAGAATATCTTGGCTAATCGGGGGGTGATGGTTGTTCCTGACATCTTAGCAAATGCTGGAGGTGTAATATCCTCTTACGCTGAATACCGTGGTTACAATCCCAAACGGATGCTAGAGTTAGTTCAACGAAAAATCAGGCAAAACACGGTAAATGTAATAGAAACTGCCATAGACAATAACATTGAACTTCGAGATGCTGCGATGAAATTAGCAAAAGAGAAGATACTCAAAGCAAACATCCGATAAAATATTGTGCAAAAACGATTTTTATATAGTCAGTTTCAGAGTTTTTTAATGGTTATGACTATGAGGATGTTTTTATTTTGAAGTCTTCAGTTGATAAGATTTGTTTAGATCCTGTGGGTTTTGTCAAGACCGAGGCTGTTGGAAAGGGAGTGAGGGATAAAAAAGTAATTTCACAGATAATATTTCGTAAGGAATTATCTGAGGCTTTGGACGGTGTGGAAGAGTTTTCTCATTTGTTTGTTTTGTTTTGGTTGCATGAAATATCGAATGAAGCTCAACGAGTATTGAAGGTTCATCCACGAGGGAGAAGCGAAATGCCATTGCTTGGAATCTTTGCAACAAGGTCACCTCACCGCCCAAATCCAATAGGACTAACAAGAGTCAAACTTCTAAACATAAACGACAATGTAGCTACTGTTCAGGGTTTAGATGCCTTCGATGGCACACCAGTACTAGATATAAAACCCTTCGATAGTTGGGACACAACCGAAGATTTCAAAATCCCCAATTGGTGGAAAAAAATAGACAAAGAAAAAATGGAGAAAGAAGAATAGGCCTGAATCTATTCTGTTACCTTTATTTTTTTGGCGAACTCTTGCCCATACTCGTAACATTTCTTTAGTTCAGTTTTATTTGGAACCCACTTTGTTGTCATTGCAGGTGCAACCAATTCCATACCCGCAATCTTCAATGACTTCTCGATACTGGCAGTTGCTCCTCCACCCCAACCATATGACCCAAATGCTGCAGCAAGTTTGTTTCGTGGTCTTAAGCCCTCCATTTCTCGGAGAAACGGAGCTACAGTTGGCAAAATACCATTGTTGATTGTCGCTGATCCAACCAGTATTCCTTTTGTTTCTAGTAGCTCGCCGATAATATCACCGGTGTCAGAAATTGGAAGCCGATACAATGTCGCTTCAATGCCTTCACTATTGATTCCGTCAAGCATCGCCTTAGCCATCTTTTCTGTGCTTGTCCACATTGTATCATAGACAATTATTACCTTATTGTTTGCCTCACCCTTAGCCCACTTCAAATACGATTTTATAATTTTCATTGGGTCATTGCGCCAGATTACACCATGACTAGGAGCAATAATGTCAATTTTCAAACCCAACTTCTGAACCTCTTCGATCTTTCGTGTAACCACTGAACTGTAAAGCCACAAAATATTCGCATAATACTTTGCAGCCTCCCACATCAGCACATTTTGGTCCACTTCGTCATCGAAGCGCTTAGAAGATGCCAAATGCTGACCAAAACCGTCATTCGACAAAAGCAAGGCATCTTTTTCGATATATGTAAACATCGTGTCAGGCCAATGAAGCATCTTTGCCTCAAGAAAAGTAAGCGTTCGCTCACCCAAATTCAATGTATCACCAGTTTTCACTATCTGAAAATTCCAGTTTCCAAAATAGTGCTTTTCTAATCCTGCTTTGCAATTTGCTGTACCTACAACTGTTGCGTTGGGTGCTAGTTTTAGAATTTCTTTAATTGATCCTGAGTGATCTGATTCAACATGGTTGGCAATAATATAATCTATTTTTGATGGGTCGATTATTTCCTTTATTTTTTCAATCATTTCAGATGCAAATGAATGCTTTACAGTGTCAACCAGAGTAATCTTCTTGTCGACGATCAAGTATGCGTTATATGTTGTTCCTCGATGTGTTGAGTATGTGAATCCATGGAAGTGTCTAATATTCCAGTCGACTGTTCCAACCCAAAAAATGTTTTTTAAAATATTAATTGGAGGCATATCCTCACCTGCAAACAAACTGGTCATCAAACCCTATTAATCTTACCAATTTCTTGGTTGGGATGCTTTTGGTAACAAACTAACTCTGAATTAAAACGTTTCACTTAATGTTGCCCTCATCTTTTAGTTTTCATTCCAAAAATTGATGACAATAATTTGGAATTGGACAAGTGTTTTGATGAAACATCTTTTATACTAAAAAAGCAGAAATAGGTTTCTGGGTTAGATTAGTCGCCTTCTTGTTGAAGGATCAAAAATGGTGAAAAAAATGGTTTATTGTACAAAATGCGGAACAAAAAACGAAGATGATGTGGCACTTTGTGCTAACTGTAAAGAACCGTTGGGCAGCTATCAGACTGTGAGACACGAACGACGAAAAAAAGAGAACGAATGTTTTGGATTACCTCACGGTGGATCAATAGCGGGTTTAGTCATTGGTTTCATAGTTATTCTGTGGGGAGTTACTTCTGTTCTTGACATCGACTTCGGAAGTTACCTGTGGACGCTCATAATAATAATCTTTGGAACATTGATGGTTGCTGGAGCACTATACTCAATGAATCGCAAGCGCTAGCTCCTACCCTTTTTTCTATTCTCGGACTCTACAGTTTTCAGTTTCACAGCCGGAACAGATGATTTCGTGGTCCCACTGGGAAAGTGATATTCTAGTGAAGAGCCAAAAAACAATTAAACTGAGGACGAAAAGATCAAAAAGAATGCTATGAACAGACTCGTCGATTCCAATCAAGATTAACAGACTTCCAAGAACAAAAATGGCATTCATGAATAAACGGACAAAACTCCTAAACTTGAACTGGAACAAACCGATACTTACTCCGGTAATGCCCAACAAAATAATCAGGGCACTATACTCAGCAACATGCCAATTACAAAAGAAGTAGATTACTGCTCCAGCCAAAGCCAAGATTCCCCCATAAAGAAGACCTATACATGCTGCACAAAACGTTCTATTTCTTATTCGAAAAATGTGAGCAGAAAACTTTCCGCAAGTAGGATGATGCCCCATCAAAACATTCGAGATCCCATGAGACGCCAGCTTAACAGAATCTGAATCAACACTTTCCTTTTTTATGTTAAGTATTCTTCCACACTTGTTCGGCGAGAATACTGCCAGAATTCCTAAGAAACAAAAGACAGTAAAGATTGAACCAATCACTGGTTTTCGCCAACTAAAATCTCCAGTGACTGTTGGCGGAAAAACTGTTAACGTTGCAACAAGAAGTAAACCTATCATTGATACTAGAATCTGATATTTTATGTCCGATCTGATGTTGTGCTGCTGAAACATAAACCGGGCGCCTTCTCAGAATAATGTTTAAATGGCGTTGTTAACTGTCGAAATACCGATTTTGGTAACATGACCTGATTTACTCTTTTATTATTTTTTTATTATAGGGAAAGTAATGATGTAAGTAACTAAAAGTAAAATAAAACTCCTATATTAGATTTTTTTAATAAAATATAACTTATTGACGTCGTCAAGTTTATGATAGTTAATATTGTCACATTCCTGTGGCAAAATCTTATATTCAGAAGAATTGCAATGATAATTTCATAGATGGGTGATGGTTTTAGTCAACCATTGTTTCATTTGACCAACGTAACTTGGTATAAGGGGGAAATCAAGGATGACCCGGACAATCCACAGAGTAAAACACGATAGTTCCTATAACTGGTTCTTAAGTTTCAGTAATTTTCAGCATAGCAATTTCCCTTTTTTCTGCTGAAACCGATCAAAACTCATCGCAAAAATAAAAAAAGAAAAAAATAAATGGAGAAACAAAAATGCAAATTTCAATAAACAAAACCAAATTAACCGCAACAATCATTATGGCGATAATAATAATTTCTACTGTTACGTTGTTTGCAAATGTTCCTGTTCAAGCTCAACTTGCTGATGAACAACCAGTCAGTGGACCACTACCCGCTGGAGTAATTGTTGATGTTGCAACTTATTCACAGGCTTATATCAGTGCTAGACCTGATCCTGTAGGGATTAACCAGATTTTTCTGGTTAACTTATGGCTTACGCCAGCACCTGATGCGAACCGAAAATTCTTGGATTTCGAGATGACAATAACGAAACCCGACGGAACCAAAGAAGTCTTTAAAATGGATTCATATGTTGCCGACGGAACCGCATGGTTCGAATGGATTGCTGACCAAGTTGGCGAATGGAAACTCCAGTGGACGTTCCCCGGAATCTATTTCCCAGCAGGACGATACGTTGCAGGTGAAATCACAACAGCTACCTCAGGGGGTAATAATTATGCTGAATCTGTTTATGTTCCGCCCAGCACCAGTGCAGAAAAAACAATAACTGTAATTGACGACCTTATATACTCTTGGCCCGAATCTCCGCTTCCAACCGATTACTGGACAAGACCAGTAAATACTGAAAACAGAGAATGGTATCCAATTCTAGGAGACTATCCATGGTATGGATCAGGAGGAGGAGGAGCAATGTGGGACGAATTATATCCAAACACAAACCCAACTCCCAATCAGAACTATGCGTTCATTCCATGGGTTCCAGGACCAGAATCTGCACACATAGTATGGAAACGACAATATGAACTAGGTGGACTTGTAGGAGGCGATTGGGGATCAGGGTCGGACATTTACTGGTCTCCAGGATGGACTATTAGGCCAACCATAATTTTGGCTGGAAGAGGTTACCAACCTGTTCTTAGACCCGCTCCAGATGGCGCAAGCAGACAAACATATTGGCAATCCTACGACATACGCACGGGAGAAATATTCTGGGAAAGACCGATGTATCCAGGTGAATCAGATCCTAACCTTATTGAATACGCCCCCAACTCATATATCGTGGGTTTGGCTGGAAGGGGCATTGTTGCGGAACCAAGACCGGAAAAACCGTACATTATGTCAATAAGCAACGGATACTTGAGAAAATATGACCCAATGAATGGGGGCATGATCGTGAACGTTTCGATTTCTCCTATGACTGGCAACGGAGGCACTTACTACAAGAACGGGCATGTCTTAGGCCTGCAGAACCTTGGTAACGATATACCTGAAGAGGATCGTTACCGTTTGATTAACTGGACCACAATAGGAACAAGTAGTAACTTCAATAATAGAGTAATAAGCAACACATCATATGCAAATAACCAGATGCCCAATCGTATCGATTGGAACGTGGGTGCGGGCGCTAGGATAAACGGTGTTGAGGCAGGCGATATTCGTGTTGGACAGAGAATTCGATCCTACAACCTATTGACAGGTGAACTGCTATGGGATAAGACAATCGACGAACCACAATACAGTGGATCTGCTAATCATGCCGACCATGGAAAAATCGCTGTACTCTCAGACAAAGGATATTACCAAGCATATGACTTATGGACCGGAAACTTAGAATGGCAAACAGAAGTGCTTGACTATCCATGGGATGCACCTGGTTGGGGATCTTACTCTATAATATCCGCTTATGGCAAACTTTACTGGGTAGCTCAATCAGGTATCTATTGTATCGACTGGGAAGATGGTAATATAGATTGGAAGTTTGAAATTGAAACACCTTATGCTTATGAGACTGAATATACTGGCGGTGACGGCAATACGGTCTATCCGTTCCATGCTCCTGGACTTTGTGCTGACGGAAAGTTGTATATATACTCTTGTGAGCATTCGCCCGAATCACCCTTCTATAGGGGATTACCAACATTGTGCATCGATGCTATCACTGGTGACCTCATATGGGATTTAGGGATATCTGGCGCTGGTCAGCATACACGCAATGGAATGCAGCTAAGGATAGCCGATGGGTACTTGGTTCTTGGAGCTAGGGATGGAAATATGATCACTATTGGCAAAGGTAAAAGTGCCACAACAGTCACAGCTCCTGATGTTGCAGTAGCAAAAGGAACCGCCTTTACAATAAAAGGTAATGTACTTGATATGTCACCTGCTCAGCCGGGTACTCCTTGTGTATCCAAAGAATCAATGAAATTACAAATGGAGTACTTACATATGCAAATGCCGATCGCCGGAGTAAAGGGCGATGGAGTGATTACTGGTGTTCCGGTGACATTAACTGCTATGGGTTCAGATGGGTCAGTAATTGATATTGGCACAGTAAAAACTAATGGATATTATGGCACCTTTGCTCATTCATGGACACCTCCAGAAGAGGGCACATACGAGATCATTGCTTCATTTGCAGGAGACGAATCTTACGGTAGCTCTGCAGCAGCAACCGCTGTTACAGTAGGTCCGGCAGTTGAACCTTCAGGACCAATTGAACCAGAACCTGAACCAACACCATTCATAACAACAGAAGTAGCTATCATCGCAGCCGTAGTTATTGCAGCAGTCGTAGCCGTAGTTGGCTACTGGGTACTCAAGAAACGAAAATAAACCCAAAATTTTCCCTCCCTTTTTTTGGGAGTTAAATATTCAAAGGAGATAGGGACTGAAATGGCTAGACTCAAGGAAAAAAAAGAACATTCCAAAAGTAGTTATATGCATTTTGGGGGTTCTCTGTTTTCATCTCATGATTTCCTCATGTTTAACCTCAGAAATCCCCCTCTTTCCTTTTGAAATTTCATATGTAGCAACTTGAACTGAATGTTCTCATCCAGCTCTGAAAACCAAATATTAACAAACATCTTCATTCCGTCGCCTTTATACTGCCGTTATACCTTTTCGCTTTACATAAATTATTAACTAGAGAGAAAATATATGATATCAACTTTGCTTCAGAGAGATCAACGATGAAAGTTCTGTTCATTGAACCGCCAAAGGATGTATGGTTCGTTATGGGTGAGTATCTGCCACCACCTTACGGAATTATCCAACTTGCAGCTTACCTTGAAAGAGAAGTCAAAAACGTAGAGATTAAGGTGTTGGATTGTAACGCTCAACAGCTCGATTGGAAAGGTATGGAACAGCAGATTAAATATTTCAATCCAGACGTTGTAGCTTGCAGTGCATTGGCAACATGCAACACATACGTAGTTCTGAGAACATTAGAGACTGCAAAAAGAGTTAATCCAAATGTTCTAACTGTCGCTGGCGGTCAACATTTTACGGCAACAGCCCAAGAAAGTTTGGAAGCATATCCTGAAATCGACGTTATCGTGCGAGGAGAGGGTGAAATAACCTTTGCAGACCTTGTCAACAAAGTAGATAGAGGATCCCCATTTTCAATAATAAATGGAATATCCTTCAGGCATAACGGAGAGATTTCACATAATCCCTCAAGGCCTCTAATCGAGGATCTAAACGATTTACCCTATCCCGGATACCATTTTGTTAAAGATTTTGTTCACAAGTATCACTTCAGTGCGATGTCTGGTCTTAAGATGCCATATGTTTTAATTGAAGGATCTAGGGGTTGTCCGCATCGTTGTACGTTTTGTTCTCAATGGTGCTACTGGCAAGGCTTGTGGCGAAAGAAGTCCCCTAAACGTATTGCGGATGAAATAGAATATTGTTTCCAAAATTATGGAAGTCGTTTCATTTGGTTAACAGATGATAACTTCGGAGTAGGCAAAAGGGCTAAGGAACTAGCCAACGAAATCATACAGAAAGGGATTTCTGAAGATTTGATGTGGTTTACTCAAGCAAGATGTGACGATATCATCAAACATCAAGAAGCCCTGCCTAAATTGCGGAAGTCAGGTCTCCGTTGGGTCCTTCTAGGAGTTGAAAACTCAAAACAATCAACGCTTGAATCCTTCAGGAAGAATATTACTCCTGAAAACGCTAAGAAAGCGGTTAAACTCTTAAAGAAGAATGACATTTTCGCGCAAGCAATGTTCATAATAGGTGAACGCAAAGATACGACGGAGTCAATTGCAGAATCAAGAGAGTTCATTAAAGAATTGGATCCCGACTTTGTCATATTCGCTATTCTTACACCATTCCCTGGAACTGAACTTTTCGAAGAAGCAAAAAAGAATGTGTGGATAGAAGACTCCAATTGGGCCAATTATGATATGGTGCATGCAATAATGCCAACGGAAACCTTGTCAAGGAAAGACGTGCAGGAAGAACTCTACAAATGTTATAGAAGCTTTTATGGTTCATGGAAAAGAAGGTTTCAAGGATTATTTTCTAGAAATGAAATGAAAAGAAGAGTTTACTGGCATATGCTAAGTCAAGGCATAATTAAACAACTTAAAGACCTATTTTAGTACTTACATATAAATTTCCAATTTTTCGAGAAAACATGTCTTCGCAAAGAATTCATTAAATTCATTTTTTTTAATACTTACAAATATTATTCTCTCAATTCCATCCGTCATTATTCCTATTCCAATATTTACTTTCCATAAACAGGAATATCCATTGTATAGGATTATCTGTTAATCCTCGTACGTCGTCGTCCCGTTTGGGTTTGAGTTTAAAAGGGAACTCTTTTATCCCCCCAGAATGCCTTGTATCATAAATCAAGAGTGTATTCGGTGAATAAAATGCGTTCTTTAAACATCATCATGGCTGTATTATTTATTTCTATTCTCATTATTGGAGCAGAAGTCAATTCTACGCAAGCAATCCAAGGCCAATCAGCGGGTTACGTCCAATATCGTATATCCCTAACAGGGATCGATGACTCTACCTTACCCAGGAATGTTCTTGTAAATGAATCCGTAACCCCTACTGATCAAACGGATTTTGTATCTATCACACTCTCTGTTACTTCAGATACAGCAAATTTCACATATTCTAAAGATGTGAATTCTAGCTCTCTTCCAATGATCTTCCCGTACTTGTCAGGACTAACAAACCAGTCCTTTTCCTACGCAGTTCAAGGAATCTCCATCACTGCAAACCTAGTTAACATTGGTCAAGTTCCGGTTACATTCAACGCTATAACTTATCAAGCTACAAAGTATTTTGTTTCTTTCTCGGCAGTTAATTCTTCAAGTATGAAATCAATCTCTGCTGATGGTAACATAGTTAGCATGCCATCGGGTCTTATCAATAATGTTCAACTTTCGTTTAACCAAACAGCATCCGTTGAAATAGTGCTCATATCTACAAACCTTGCACTCAACGAACCACCAGTCATTGTAAATCCATTAGGAGCTGCAATTCTCGGCGGTGGAGCAATATTGGCTGTTGCGATCGCAGCTCCAACAATCTTCAAAAAATTAAAGCACAACAACTCCAAGTATCAACCTCCAACAAACGAATCCAAGACTAACCAAGATAACGGTATGGAGCCAAAGAAAGAGGCTGAAAAGAAACCATCCTACTGGGTTGACTAACGAATTAATCGTAACGTCTGCTGTTATTTATTTTCTGAAGAGAGAAGCTTATGATTGAATCTTACGGGACTAATTCTTCTGCGGTAATCGAGTTTAGGGAAGCGATCAAAGATTATGGCGGCAACAAAAGAATTGGCCCTGTAAACTTTAGTATAAATGAAGGTGAGATTGTCGGTTTTCTTGGCCCCAACGGATCAGGCAAGACAACTTGCATCAGGCTTATTTTGGGTTTAATTAAAGCAACTTCAGGTAGTGTAAAAGTAAACGGATTTGATCCTATCAGAAATCATGTGGAGGCTCTGAGAAATGTAGCCTACTCGCCCGAGTTACCCAACATTCAGACTTTCCTTTCTCCAAGGGAGTTTCTTAATCTCATTTCGCATGAGCTCCCATATTTTAAAGACAATTCAATTCGACGTAAGGAAATAAACAGGATACTCGAATTAGTTGGTTTGCATGAGTACTCCGACGTGAAAGTCGGCAAGCTTAGCAAGGGAATGGTTCAAAGACTAAGTGTTGCTCAAGCATTAATTGGTTCGCCAGAAACGTTGATTCTAGATGAACCAATGATCGGATTAGATCCGGCTGGTTCGGCCCATTTTAGGGAAGTTTTCAGAGATTTCGTATCTAAAGGTCGCGGAACCGTGTTTATGTCTTCTCACATAATGAGTGAAGTGGAATCATTATGCACTTCAGTTGCAATTATTCACAGAGGAAGAATTCTTTTCCAAGGGCCAGTGAAGGAAGTAACACAAAAGGTATTAAATTATTCACTTATTCAATTGGAAACCAACACGTTAAGCCCTAAAACAATTCAGCAACTAAGAGAGATTCCGGGAATCATTCGTATCGACCCGATAATCCGTAAAAGTAATGATAGTCAAGCGAGTGTTGTTGAGATAACCCTCAATGAAAAAGATGTTGATATTAGACCGTTAATCTCTGATCTTGTCGTTAAATCTGGTGCCAAACTTTTCACAATAAAACAAAGTGAGAAAATGCTTGAACGGGCATACATAGAAGCGCTTCAAGAGAAGGAAGGGGTTAAACTTTGAGTCGCTCTGAAGTAATCTATACTTTTATTCAATATGAGATAAGGCGTGCAATTGCAAGAAAGAAAGTTTTAGCATTAGTTGCCTTCACTATACTTCTTGGAACATTACCTTATTACGCATTATCTGCAGCAGGAGCCACGCTAATCCCAAATAGTACCTATCCATACATTTGGGCCGTGGGTATATTTGCAGTTGGCCCACTCTTTCTAAATTTCACTGCCATCCTAATAGCAGCCGGGGCAATGTCAGAAGAATATGAACAAGGGACAGCAGAACTCTTACTTTCAAAACCTGTAAGGCGAAGCGATTACTTCGTGGGCAAGTTTCTAGGGGGGTACATCCTTTTCCTTTCTATACTTACACTCAATATGTTTCTCTCTGTCGTCTCCGCTTTCACTTTCTTTGGGATTCAAAACAACCTTCACATCATCCCAGGGCTCTTTTTAGCCCAAGCCTTCTCTTCATTGTTATTCTATTCTCTTGCTTTCATGGCTGGAGAATTAATCAGAAGATCCTCACTGGCATACATATTCTCTTCAGCTGTCTTCTTTTCAAGCTTCATCATAAGCACATTTATGGGTTTAATTTACACTCTCACAGGTAAAGAAATCTATAAAACTATCCAGATCTATCTTCCAACGTCTCCCGCTAACTCGCTTCCTATTCAATATGCTTTCCCGAGGCTTCCAGAGAGTTTAACCACTATTCTTGGCTTTATCAACAGTTCAACTTCTGTTCCCACAATTGAGCTCTCAATCGAAATCCTGCTTACATACACCCTTGTGGCAATAGCTATCGCTGTCGCATATTTCTTACGGGCAGATATTTCTAGGAAACTAAGTTGAAATAGATTATCAAGATGTTTAACCAGACTTTTTGGGTTTGGGGTTTCAAATAATAATCCCTAAAATCCAGAACACTTATTTGTAAATTAACTATTTTAGGGCGTAATGAAACGCCAATTCCTAATCTTTTTCCTTATACTGGTGCTAATCAGTTCCGTTTTGGTAGGTTCTGCAATTATTGTTTTACTTCCTTCACAGGAGGATTCATTAGATTTTTTTGTTGGGGTAGATGTTGCCTATGATGATCTTGATGAAATATATAATTTAATTGATGAAGTTAGTCCATACACGAATCTTTTTGTAATAGGTTCAACCGGTGTTTCTTATAATGAGTCTAAGCTTACCCAGGTTTGTCAATACCTCTATGAGAAAGATATGTATTTCATAATTTTTGGTGTTAGACGTAGTAGATTGTCATTGTTTAAGGATATTGAGGAAAGGTATCCGGTTCATTTTTTAGGGATTTATTTTGATGATGAACAGGGAGGTCGTCAGTTAGATATTCATGATCATAGGTGGGTTTATGAAGCAGAAAATTATACGGATGCTGCTAACAAATTTTTTGATGCATCATACTCGTGGCTAAATCGCAGATATATTCGGAATGAAACAGGAGTTGATGTTGCACCTTCTGATTTTAATTTATTTACCTCGGATTATGCTCTTTATTGGTTTGATTACCTAGCAGGATATGATGCTGTCTTTGCCCAATTTGGGTGGAATTATAGTAGGCAATTAAATGTTGCACTTTGTAGAGGAGCATCCACCGTTCAAAATAGGGATTGGGGAGTTATTATCGCTTGGACCTATAATAATACGCCTTATATCGAGTCGGGAGAAGAATTGTATTATGATTTGGTGCTAGCCTACGAGAATGGGGCTAAATATATTTTGGTTTTTGACAGTAATGAAGAGTATACTCAAGGAATTCTAAAAAAAGAGCATTTAGAAGCCTTAAAGCAATTTTGGCAGTATGTCAAAGAGAATCCGAGGAGCATTATTCCAGCTAGTGAAAGAGTAGCTTATGTTCTTCCCGAGGATTTTGCGTATGGTTTTAGGGGGCCAAATGACAAGATTTGGGGGTTATGGGAAGCTGATGAATTTTCATTTGAAATTAGCACCGATCTTGGTAGTTTGTTGAAAGAATACGGCACTAGCCTTGACATAATCTATGATGATGGAATAGAAATCGATAAAACTTATGGCAAATACATTTTCTGGAATGGAACAATCTACAATCCCTAAGTTTCATTTTTTTATGGTTCTTTCTTTCATTGAAATTTTCTTGACTTGGGATCAAAATATTTGTATCCATAAACAAAAAAAGCGGCAAATGAAATACTAAGTGCAAATACAGCAATTAGGAACAAATTGGCCATTTCTACCCTACAAAAAGGGAAAGCATGTTGTACCGAAAAAGGGATGATAATCAAAGTGTCACCTAAACAACTACCAATCTACCTTAGACCAATAGAAACTTGACAATAAAATTCTCTATCATAAAAACCGTATATACTGAACTCGTTTAACTAAATTATATTGTAGATTGAATCATAACCCCAAACCAATACGTATCTACGACAATGGTTCTTCATTCCATGATGGAGACGTTACTTGTGTATTTTTGCATTTTTTCATTTCAACATGTGTTTGATTTTGGTGCAAAATTGTTTTGTTTGGTGATCGTTAAAAATGAAATCAATGTTTTGCTTGAAGTAGGTTTCAAGTACATCTGCGAAAAAGATGAACTTTATTACATCCGAAAACGCAAATAACATACGAACCGAGTGAAAACTGGTGATTGAGAGTGAAAATTGCTGTTTCTGGTAAAGGTGGAGTTGGGAAAACTCTTATCTCTGGAACTCTTGCGAATTATTTTGCACAAAAAGGTTTCAAAGTGATGGCTATTGATGCTGATCCATCCCCTAACCTAGCATTAACATTGGGTATACCGGTTGAGGAAGCAAACAAGATACTTCCAATATCCGAAAATTCTGAACTATTAGAATCAAAGACCCGCACCGACTATCCAGGAGTATTTAAGCTCCACTTTACGGTGGATGACATAGTAGAGAAAAATGGAATGAGGTCACCTTACGGTGTAAACTTGCTTGTTATGGGAACTGTTAAATCGGCTGGGGGAGGATGCGCCTGTTCAGCCAATGCCGTTATCCGAGAGCTTCTTCGTCACCTTATTGTTGATCGTGATGAGATTGTGGTCGTGGACATGGAAGCTGGCGTGGAGCATATGGGAAGGGGAACAGCCAGCCAAGTGGATGTTATGTTAGTTGTTGCTGATTCCAGCAGAAAATCCTTGGAGATTTCAAAGAAACTTTCTGGTTTCGCTCAAGATATGGGAATAAAAAACGTTTTTGTTGTTGGAAATAGGGTTAGAGATTCAGAAGAAAATGAATTAATTACGGATTTCACAGAAAAAAATGGACTCACGCTACTGGATTTAATTCCATATGATGAGATAGTGATAAAGGCTGACCGCGTGGGAGAAGCACCTATCAAATATGCAGAAACCTCTGAAAGTATAAAGGCTATTCAGAGAATTGGAGATAAACTTCTTCAAAACCGGATATGATTGTAAGATTGCTGATGTAACATAATAAATCGGAAGAAAACAACCAATGGATCTGCTGAACCATGAATTCTCGATTTTCTCATATAACTTGCCGCCACATCGCTTTTAGCCGTTAGACGCTATTTCAATCGTTCAACACATGCAATCCAAATTCAAAGTGCCATATTGAAAAACGGAAATCGGAGGATAACCCTAATTTCCTTTCTGTTTTTTCCGTGATGCCCAGAGGCTAAACAGCTGAGGCGTTTCCTTGAGCGGATTATCTAGAACCATTGAAACTCCGACAGTACATTCAAGCCAACATCCCTTACACGCTGAAACTTTACGCCATCTCGCATTGTCCCGCCTCTTCAATTTATCATCCATAGAGCCGTTTAGTATATCCCCTATCACAAGGTCTGACCTAGCAGGACAAGCCAAAAGTTTTCCCTCTGGATTGATGGCAATGTATAGTTGTCCAGCGTGACATATCTTTTGTATTTTCCCCTTGAAGAACTGTTCAAAACCTTTAATGAACTCTGTTGGCAAAGCCAGGAACCCATGATCAGATTGCTTAAGATTCAACAGATAATCCTGAAGGATGAAGACTTGTTCGTTATTGGGAACGTTTCCTTCTGATGGTGGATAAGGATGCATTGGCTGAACTTGAGCAAAGTCAACATCGTCGCGTAGTTGCTCAATGAATTGAGGTAGAATGTCAATATTCCATGGAGTAGCAACGCTGTTCACTCCAGTTCTAACTCCATGAGCTTTAAGTAACCGTATAGCGGCAACAGCCCTATCGAAGGTTCCGGGCACTCCTCTTATCATATCATGAACCTTTTTAGGTCCATCAAGCGATACGACAACAGTATCAAAGACGTTTGCGATCTCAGAGACACTATTTTTGTCTAGGAGTGTTCCATTGGTGTTCATACTCACCAGACATCCATGAGATGATACTCTCTTGGCTAGTACAACCAAATCTTTGCGGAGAAGGGGTTCGCCTCCACTGAGATCAAAAAATGGAACACCTAGACTACAGACCACGTCTATAGTTTTCAGAGCCTCCTTTGTTGACAGTTCTTTGATGTCGGTTTTCCACCATTCGCAGAAGCTGCATTTCATGTTGCATCTACCTGTTACATTAAAGGATGCGAAAAGGGGAGAGGGTTTTCCTGCTTTGAACTTTAGGAATCCAGTGATTACCTTGGTGGCTAATTGGCTAGTTTTCATTATTTCTATTCCCCAATTCTTTCCAAGATACAGAATCCATGGAATTTAACAAATCCTAAGTATGGGCTATCTTTTGTGTGTTAGTTTTTTTGTTTCATTCGTTCATACATTTTTTCTAGCGTCCAACGGATTGACGATTTCAATTCCCTTGTTCTTTCAGGTCTAAGATTTCTAATGGAAATTTCCTTGAGAATGTTTTGGTCTTGTTTAATGTCAAATGACACAATCTTTTCTGGATCTAGTTTGCCTTTGCTGGAGTTTTCTTTGTCCTTTTCTCGCATCTTTGCTAAGACGCGTTCCACGAAAAATGATGTGAAAGGTGGAGTATTGATGTCAAAATTTTTATCTTCTGCAAGTGTGATTTGCACGATGTCTTTTTCGATGAATATTTGGGCTAGAAGATCTCCAGTTACCGTTTTTAGTGGAATACCCCTTTTCTGGGATTCACTTGGAGCTAACTGTGATTCCTCCTGTTTTGGAGTGGTTTGAATAGGTTTTGTGATTTTAGCTCTCTTGAAGCTCTGGTCAAGCAAGGTTGTGTCTATCATACTAAGTAACGTTTTTAGTCCATTCAGTTCTGTTTCCATATCTTCTACGCGTTTTTCTAGGAGCGCACGAAGCTTGGCTATCTTCTTAATTTTCTCTCTATCTTTTTCACTCATTATCCATTCCCTTCAAGCGAGCCCTACTACAATTCCATAAGACTATGAACTGCCTATTATCCATAAGCAATATGAAAGAAGTCTTTTTAAGCTTGGTTTATACATGAAAACCAGTTGGCAAACAATATGTATAATAGCGCCAACAACCTCGAACTAAACTAGTATCGTAGTGAGACATTAGAGAACTATTATTTTTGATTAGTCTATGTTCCTGATGGGTAGTGTCATATATTTTGGGAAAATTCATATGTCACTCAAGTTGAAATATCTAAACTACACTGGTATAGGTTGTAAGGGTAGGCAATTCATCGATAGGTTGTATTTCTATATACCATTCTTCTTTTAGAAACTGCTCAAATTCATTGAAGACAACGCTTTCCGTTTCGTTAAACTTTTGACAAATATTCTTTCCAGTGTAAACACAGCTTAGGTCAAATATTGCAGTTCTCTTTGTTAATTCATTGTTTTCTTTAATCCGTGAAACCAGAAATTCTGGCGGTCTTTCCTGGAACAACCAACCCATATATGAAATATTAACCACTTTGTATGAGTTGCCACGGCGGATGCCACATTTTCGGTTTGCAGCGATTCTTTCAAATGTAGATGGGTGGATTGTTTGTGTCCAAAGAAGACTATGATATTTGCCATCTTCTGTTTTGACCCAATCTTCGATTTCACATGTTTCCCAACTCATCAATCGGCATCGCTCCTTAAAACTGTCGATGAGACTCCAAATTGTGGGAAACCGGCAATTCATAGGCATTTCCTGGCTAACTACACAATTAGTCTATTATTGCGGATTTAAGGTTGTTTAACAGGAATCCCGAAAAAATGTTGAATATTTCCTTAATATTTGAACAAATGTAGGTGGTGATATCTGTTTTGTTACATTTTTCTATATAGAAGAATGTATTCTGTAAAATTGAAGTTTGAAAATTTTACGGAAAAATGTGTGGAAATCTACATTTTTCCGACAACAAACGATAAATTGACAAACTTGAAAGATTTCTGTATATATAGGTTTGGACGATGAAACTAAAAAATCAAATGTTCTCTCTTGATGCTCTAGATTGGAAAATATTGCGGGCTATGCAAGAAAATTCAAAACAAACGTACTCTCAGATAGGTCGCAAATTAGGCGTAGCACATTCTACAGTTTATGACAGAATACGTAAGTTGGATAAAAACGGTATCATCAAGAAATGGACCCTTGACATTGACCTTGAAAAGCTTGGACTAAATTATATCATGGCTCAAATGATTGTTTACACTAATCCAAAAGAAACCGAGAATGTGGCAAAGAAGCTATCAGGAGCAAAGGAGGTTTTGGAGGTTTCATTATCACTATCTGAGGAGTTGTTGATACTCACTAAGTTGCTTGCCAAAGACCAAGAAAGTCTTCATTCTTTTATAGCCAAAAAAGTTGCACCTCTTCAGGGTGTGCTAAGAATCAGAACCTCGATTATCACAAAGAAAATCAAAGAAGAAAGGTTCTTGATTGAGTAACAATGAAAACTATAAAAGATTTGATGATATATCGAACTAGAAGAGACTATTTCTTTCATTAAAGGAGCGGTTCATTGTAACATCTTCATCTCTAACACGAATTCTTAGAACATTATCGAGGAAGAACGCATTCTATTTCTTTACATCTGTTGGCAACTACACTGGCCACAAGGCGATGTCCCTAGAAGAGTTTATAGTAATAATCAGACATGTCAAAATAGCCTCTCTGGAGTTTCACCTCTATCGAGGAGACTTTGAAAAATGGGCAACTGAGGTTCTTGAAGCTCCTGAATTAGCCAAAAGAATCAGTGCAGTGAAACTACTCGAGCCCATTGGAAATTCGTTAAGAGATCAATTAGATTTTACAATCTCGAAGCGTTTTGAAGAACTGAAAAGCACTCAATAGTCTATTAGTTAGCCGTTTATCTTTTTGAGTTGACTTCGATACATTTCAATAACTTCTTTATTGGTTGTTGCATCCTCTGCGGATTTGTCTATTCTGTATTTTCCTGTGAACCGAGGGAATCGTAAAGCTAGTCCGCTTTCTTTTCGTATGACGTTCATGGCGCATGTGTGAATAGGGCTAAGCGTTATCTCCGCACCTTTTGTTTCTATTACAACTGCTGGTTCAAACCAAACATCCACATCAATGGTTGAATTGACACGCGGATGCTTATGGCTTATTTTGTGTTTGTTAAGCATTTTAGGTAATTTCTCAAGATCAGCATCGGTGAATCCAGTTCCAACTTTTGTTACAGTTTCAAAAACGTCCGTGTCTGGATCGTAGGCTGCGAGAAGGAATGCTCCAAATGTTCCTGCGCGTTTTCCTCTTCCATGAAATGCTCCAACCACTACTAAGTCTAGGGTGTCCGCTATTTCGCTTTTGTAGTCACGTTTGTATTTTATCCAGAGCCATCCTCTTGCTCCTGCTTGATAAATGGAATCCTGATTCATAGATTTGCACATTATTCCTTCACTCCCGCTTTCCACGGTTTTCTCAAAGAACTGTTCGAGTTGCTCTGGGTTTTCTGCGATCCTGTATTCAGCCAACTTAACATTGGAGGTTTGTTCAATAACCTTTTCTAGATAATCATGACGAATATGATAAGGTTGTAATGTCAGATCTTTTCCATCAACATATAGAATGTCGAACATGAAAAGATTGATGGGGTGTTCTTTCATTGCCTCTTGGATTCCATATTTGCGTCTGCGGTGCATAAGCTCCTGAAACGGCATCATTTCGCTAGTTTCTGGGTCAACTGCAACAGCTTCAGCTTCCACAATAGCCTCCGTAGCCTTAACATACTTACGAATATATTCAACTCCGTCTGGATATTGGTCAGTGATGTTTTCGAGACGCCGAGAAAAAAGAATAACATTATCATTCTTCTTATGGGCCTGTATCCGTTCTCCATCATACTTGTATTCAGCTAAGCATTTTCCTCCAAGCTTCTCAAGGATCTCTTCAGACGAACTCAACCGCTCAGCAAGCATTGGCCGAATCGGGTCCCCCGGCATCACTTCAAACTTCTTGATTTGTTCAATTCCTTCTTCGGCAACAACTTTTGCAACTCTGCCTAAGTCAGATGAGATATTATATGCACGCTCTAGTTGTTCACGAGTCTCTTTTCCACCCCCAAAAGCTACAGCCAGTGCATCTAATACTGTCATGTCTGCAATTCCCAATCGAAGGTTTCCCGTTACGGTTCGAACTATATATTTTGCCTCGCTAGGTGAAGCATCAGAAAGCAAACCTGCCAATAGATTCAACTTGAGTTCAATTGAGCCTGATCCCGTGGATTTTGCCATCTTGTCTAATGTTTCGAAAACTCTCTCAACGGTTAAGTGGTTCGAAAAGAAGGTAGTTTGTGTTTTCTTTTCCATGAACTTTTGAGTTGTTTCTCCAAGGTCACCAGTTTTTTTTACGTCTCCTTCGATTTCTTTTTCTCCGTAGCCTGAAGACCTTGCAACAGCACGTATAGCCAATTTCTCTGCGATCCCAATTTCAATTCCAACAAAGTCAGGATACAGTTTTCCCTGCGTCAAATACACAATCTTGTCAATTAGACTCGTCGGTGTCTCTTTCAGACTTTCAACTAGATAATCTGTCATTTCAAGCCTTTTTGCTGTCGCCTCAATCTTTTCATAGGCTTTGGTGATATTGGAATACCTCAAACGGAAACTTCCTCACAACTAGAAAGAGGGTGCGGAGATATTAATTTTTAAACTCGACCTGTTTTATCAGGAGAACTTTATGATTGTCTAAGGTGTTTAAGTGACTGTTTTCTTCTTAGAAATATCTTGTAAAACATTTTTTATCTTCAATGGGAAGATGATTTTTTCTCCAAATATAAGATTAGACCAATTAGACCTCTAGTTGCGATTGTAAGAGATAGCAACAAAAAGTCTTCTAGGGTTCTAGTGGTTGCGGTATTGATTATTTCAGCACCGATGAATATTTCTAAACCTAATGTAAGAAATGTCAAACGAGGAGTTGTGCCTTCAAATGGAATCGTAGGGGATTCCAATTTCGTACGTACATACCGGGCTACAAGTAAAACTGACCCAAAAAGTACTAGAAAACCTGCAATGAGGTTCATGAATTCCACCACCAGCCCAAGTATTGAAAAGCTTAGATGCTCGATGTTTAGAATAAAATCGTGCTGTTCTAACGCATATAAGCCAAGTGGAACTGTTGAAATAATCATAATTAATGCAATTAAAATGGGCATTTTTTTTGTTTCATATTTCGTCATTGATAATCACTTATAACTTTCCAGTTCGATATGTTTTTCTGTTTGAACCCATT
This sequence comes from Thermoproteota archaeon, assembly GCA_042565955.1. Classification (GTDB taxonomy): domain Archaea; phylum Thermoproteota; class Bathyarchaeia; order Bathyarchaeales; family Bathyarchaeaceae; genus Bathyarchaeum. Next base: position 64,810 of record JBHORG010000007.1, read on the forward strand.
CTTGACTTTCAAACAGTTATAAAAAGATTGTTTACTTGTTTATTCCAAATTTCGAGCCGATTTTATAACTTTAGTATATTTCATAATTGTGTACTGTTGAAATCTTTTTCCAAACCAATTCAAGGACACTTGATCCTCCAGAATATGTAAAATTCTTCTGGATCTTCATTTAACTATACAGACCACATTATCATTTTTTGGCATTAAGAATGCTAAGTGCTGAATTTCAGAAATTGCGTATGATAGTGCTTGTTGGTTCAAGTATTCTTTTTGCGCTTATTTCTTTGCTAAGAGTAATAGGCCGCCGAAGATGTTTAGTACTCCTACAAGACCTAGGACGACGACAAAGATCGGATTCAAGAATATATTAGCTGAACTTAGGATGCTGTTAGTGGATAGAACAAAAATAAAGATGCCAACTGCAATCATGGCAAAAGATAAAATTCTGCTTATTATTTCAGCCACCTTGAAAACGTCTAATGCCTCGGTTCCAGTAGTATCCTTGAAGACCGGTGCTCTTTTGGGTATGTAATCTGGTGCACGAACAGAAATTTCATGTTCTTTCTTTCGCTTTCTTGGCAACTTCTTCCACCTTAACAATCTACATTTGAATCGGTTAATCAATTTTGCGTGCAGATGCAAGAATGTTTAGAATCCCTGCAATGATGGAGAGCAAGCCAACAAGAACTGTGATAGTCACCAGGGAATTTGGAATAACGAGAAATGATATCAAAATCAGTGATACTCCAGCACCAAAGCATATCCCCCCTACAGCAACCCGTAAACGGTTAAAGTCAACTTCGCGTTTAACCATTCTCAGGTAATATGTGATTAGGACTATTGCCACCATTCCAAGACTGGACAATAATGCGCTTTCGGCGTTGACATCCCTCAGAATTACTGGAAACGAAAGGAGCAGAACAGACATGACGATTCCAGCAAGGGGAGTAAGTGGATATAGTGGAGCCTTAAATGGTCTTTCTAGTCTTGGTTTTTTTCTTCTTAACTGAATAAGCGATAAGTTAACTAATGCAAAAACCAACAGTGAACCAAAGCTCGCCGCGTAACCAAGAAATTCTACGGCTCCACTGGTGCCAAAAAATAAAACAAAGAGCGAGCTAGCAATGATTGCTATGTAACGTGATCCAAACCGTTTGTGAGCCTTCTCTAGTACTTTTGGTAGATATCCATCTCTACTCATTCCCCCAAGTATACTTGATTGAACAGTCATTGCTGTACCCACAGAGGAGACACTGGCAATAATTCCAGCTAATGCAAAAAGGATTGCGCCAACTGGACCCAGAATCGTCGAAGCTGCAATGTTAAGAAGGGGCAGATCTCCCCCAGTTCTTGGCATATCAAATGGGACCACTCCAACAGAAACATAAGCAACACCAAAATACACAACAGTTAACAGAACCGTTGTTATCATCAATGCTCTTGGAACATTTTTTCCAGGATTCTTAATCTGCGGAGCTCCTGCCACAAGTGATCTCATTCCAACGAACATTGGAAAAATATAAGCAGTTGTGGCAAAGAAGATCACTAAACTGCTTGTTGAGGCTTCAGGCACTATGTTTTGAGGCGTAAGAGTGTATCCTACGCTCATGGCTAGAAAAATGATGAATATTGCCAAGAATGCTGCTACTATGATTGTAGTTGCTTCTTCCACTCCACGGATAGCTAAAATTATGAGAATGACAATTAATCCCACAATCAGCAGTGAAGTGTTTGCTAAAATAAGGTCTTGGATTGAGAGGGCAAAAACCGAGAAGAGCACTCCAAGTTGTTCAACGAAAACTACCGCTGCAAGGGCTCCGCCGAATACGCTGGCAAGCCACCTAAGACAACCAGCCATAAAACATATGAAACCTCCAAATGCAACTTTGGTATATGTATATTCGCCACCAACTTCTGGGAGGGCTGCGCTCAGTTCGCTATAACTTAGCATTGTTACCATATTTATTATGCTGCAGAAGATGAGAGCGGAGATCATGCTGGGTCCTGCTAGATCAAAATAGGCGTAATTTAGTAAGGCAAAAATCTCAAATCCAATTGCACCGCCTAATCCCATGATTATCGCGCTAGGAAGTCCATATTTCTTCTCTTTTATCAACTATCATTTTTCCTCCAACCTGGTTATTTTCGCCCCTCACGAACAAGAAACAATCCACTTACAACTGAAAAAATGCTAAACAAACCAAGAATCAGAATATATAGAGACATGAATTCAGAGGGTGTATTCAGTAATGCTTGAATTTCAATAATGCCAACAACAAGCAAGACTGCTAATACTCCAAATGATATTCCAATAACCCCCTGGATTATTCCAACTACAGCAGATAGTATTCTTCTTTTTTTCATTTTTTCACCTTCGCCAGAGTATAATTCCAGCTACTAAATCTAACAAGCCGATTGCAAAGAGCAGCAATATGGAGAGGCTATGAATAGTTTCGGTTTCTACTATGCTAAAGTCTACAACTCCAAACAGAACAATGATGAAGATACCGGTCACTATTATTCCAATAAAAATGAGAAAACCACCCAAAGCAACAGCAAATCTACTAAACGGCTTTGAAACTCGTAATTTCATTTCATCAACCATTATATTTCCCTCTGAAAGTCTCATATTGAACAATTTACTTGACCGGTCTTTTGGGAGGAGTTGTATGTCTTTCAGTTGAATGTCCAACAGGATATATGGTAACATGTTCTATTCTTCTTGGTGCTTTTGCTGCTTTTACGACTTTTTTATCATTAGAGATTTCTATCCAACATGTTGCGAGCCCCAGCTCATGAGCAGTCAAGAGAATGTTTTGTGTGGTAGCTACGGTGTCTTGTTTGCTGTAAAGTTTTTTTCCTCTGCTGCCGTAATTCCTATCTGATCGATGAACATCTGCAAAGACCACATTAATAACAGGGGATTTTTTGATGAAAGTTTGATTTAATCCAGCTCCTGACAATTTCCATTTTGTCTCCAGATCTGTCAAAACAACTGACTCCAACTGTTGAGTATTACCTACAGATGGAATCCATCTAGACGCCTCTATTAGTTGATCAACATCCTTTTCTGAAACCTCTTCTTCAGCATAGGCTCTGATACTCCTTCTTTCGTTAATCGTTTCAAAGACAGCCAAACCAACATTCATCCCCATTGGACTATTTCAAATCACTTGATCAGACTTACAACATTTCACCCAAACTTTCCCAATCTTAACGGATATCATGTGTCTCAACATCTGAGCTATTGTTAGCTTTTTGTCTGTTTTTCCTTTTAAATTTTAAGAGAAATAATTTCTTACGATTCTAGTCTCCAAAGAAAAATTTTTTTTTCAATTTTACAACAAAGTTATCAACGATTACTGCAACAAAATTTAAGAACTACAGGCCACGTTGAACATGCTGGAGCGATAACATGCCCTGTACTGTATTAGTTTGTGGATTCTTCGGAGACACCGGAAAAGGAAAAATGATTTCGTATTTGGCAGTAAAAGATAGAACTGCAGTAACGGCAAGAGCTGGGGTGGGTCCAAATGCTGGTCATACTGTAGTTTTTGAAGGAAAAACATACAAGCTCAGAATGTTGCCAAGCGCTTTTACTTCACCTGATTGTCGCCTTCTTATTGGACCTGGAGTTTTGGTTAATCCAGACATTTTCCTAGACGAAATACAAGTAACAAGGACTCAAGGCAGAGTAGGTATAGACCCGCAATGTGCCATAATTGAATCTAAACATATGGAAGCGGATAAAAAGGGGTATTTAGCACAAAAAATCAAATCAACTGGTTCAGGGTCAGGTCCATGTAATTCTGATCGAGTTATGCGAGTAGCCAAGTTGGCTAGGGATATTCCAAATCTTAATGACTTTTTGGTGGATGTTCCCTTAGAAGTGAACACTGTCATCAGTGAAGGAAAAAACGTTCTGATTGAAGGTACCCAAGGAACATATCTCTCACTTTTCCATGGAACATACCCCTTCTGCACCTCTAAAGATGTGTGTGCATCTGCTGCTTGTTCAGACGTTGGGGTTGGTCCAACAAACGTTGACGATGTTATTGTAGTATTCAAAGCATATAATACCCGTGTTGGAGGTGGTCCTCTTCGAGGCGAGCTTTCTTGGGAAGAAGCGAAACGTCGAGGTTGGGCTGAGATTGCTACAAACACTGGAAGAAAACGAAGAGCTGCGCCCTTCGATTTTGATTTGGCAAAGAGGGCAGTTATGTTGAATGGTGCTACCCAAGTGACAGTGACAAAGATTGATGTGCTGTTTCCTGAATGCAAAGGAGTCAAATCGTATGATGAGATTTCAAGAGAAGCAAAAACTTTTGTTGAAAACATCGAAAAGGAATTGAAGGTGCCGGTTACTATGCTGGGTACTGGCCCGGGTACAATGGAAGTAGTCGATAGAAGAGAAGAACTAAAAAGCTAGTTCTGTTTTGTTTGCTGTTGTGAGGTAAATTTAGATATGTCAACAATTGTCGTGGATGTTTCTGAGCTTCGAAGTTTTGATTCTGATTGTGTAAAAGAATTGACAGACTTTCTTGGGGAACGTTTAGAAGGCACTGTGGGTGCCTCAAAAAAAGAAGTAACCCTTGAATTTGAGGAGGGAAAAGAAGCCTCAAGGTCGCGTTTGCGTTTGCTTCTTCGAAAATTCCTGCATAGGGCCTATTTGAAAGAGGATTTTCGGATTATTTCTGGTGGAGAAAACTCTTTCGTAATGAAAGAGAAAAAAGAATTCTCTGAGTAGAAGATCTGATTACAAATATTAATTTTTGCTTCATAAATCTTATCAGAAATTCTAGTACATTCTATTACTCCAACGAGTATACGTTGGGGTGTGGAAAAAATTGAATATAATGAGGCGAAAACCATCACACAATCGATGTAAGGTTTGTAAAGATGCCATAATTTCGTCAAGAATCTATTGTGAACGGCTTGGCGAATATGTGGAGACTCTTGTTTACTGCCCATACTTTGAACCAAAACCTGCGGTTAAACTGCAGACGGTACAGTAATTACCGGTATCGTTTCCTTTTTTTTTCTCTCTTTTTTTCGAATAACTCATGAATCTTTAGCAAATGACCTTTTGATATCCACGTTTTCCTGTAGGCTTCGTCAAGGTTATCTCTATCAAAATTTTTTACTGCTTCTTTTAGAGTTTTCAACGTAAAAACTAGTATCGATTCGATGTCTGTCTGTTTTGATAAAAGTTTCCATGATGACTTTAGGATTTTCTTTGGAGATTCAAATGCAAAAAGAAAGAGTGCATATTCTAGGTCGGAGGACGCTTTCCACGTCAAATTAACTACTTTTTCTTCGTTACCTTTAGTATATGAGTCAACAGCGTTTTTTAGATGTGTCATAGCAGAATCTACAGCTTTTACGATTTTTTCTCTATGCATTTATTGTCCCAGAGCAATGTCAAACTTCATAACATATGTTACTCAATTACCATAATTATTCTTTATTTCTTTCCTTCATGAGGGACTGTATCCTCGAAAGTTTTAAGTGAGGTCGATGTTAAGCCTAATTTAGGGAAAAAACAGTTGAGAAACAAATCTTTAGGTGCATTACTCCTTTCTTTAGCATTGGTTGCTATGGTTGGATATTTTTGGCTGCTTTTCTTAGCTCCGCAAGATGCCGTTTTCTTGGGTAAAACCACCAATGAATGGGCGATAGTTATTCCAGTTTTGATCATTGTGTATGCTGTTCTTCTTGTGGTGGCATGGATTGGTTGGGCTTTGGCTTCAACTGCACCACCCTTGCCTGTTACTACAGAATCTTCAGATGTCTAGGAAGAAATATGATTAAATAATTCTTCACCTAAACAAAATTGCTAAAACAAGGGCTACCAAAATACCATTCGGTCAATAAACCATAGTTGGTCTTTTCCAATTGCTTGAGTTTGCCAAATATTGGTTTTTTCTGGGTTTGTGGCCAAATTAAAGTTGGATATGATAATGTTGCTTCTGGAACGTATAATCAAAATATGTCTAGCTGTATTTATGAAATCCTCTTCCAGACTTCTTTCCAATCCAGCCCTTCTCTACATAGTCTTTGAGCAGGGGACACGGTTTATACAATTCAATTGGGTGTCTGCTGTAAGCTACTTCCAACCTATTTAGCATTAGATCTAATCCTTTTTTGTCAGCGTATTCACAAGGACCTGAAGGCCATCCTGTCCCTAATTTCATACCCAAGTCTATGCTTTCTGGTTCCGCAACATCTTCAAGAACCATCCACGCCGCCTCATTCATAGCAACACACCACGATCGTTCTACATCATATTTTCCTTTCAACTCAGAGGGTATTGTTGGTCTACCTCTGCTCCAGTCATAAAATCCATTTCTCGTTTTTCGACCTAATCGCTTCTCCTTTACAAGAGGCTCGATTAGTTCTAAACGTGGACGATATCGCTCACCGTGAGCTTCGTACAATATCTTGCTAACATCATATTCTACGTCCACTCCCACAAAATCAACAAGTTCGAACCAGCCCATCGGAAAACCACCAATGTATCTAACAGAAGCATCTATCTCTTCCATTGTAGCTTCCTTGCGACTGCATGTCCAGAAGGCCTCATTGAACATTGCAACAAGAATCCTACTAACAATAAACCCGCGGGCATCCTTCTTACATAATATCGGCGTCTTCCCAAGATTTATACTAACATCCATTATGACTTTCAGGGTTTGCTTGCTGGTGTATTTGCCCCTAATTACCTCAATGAGCTGGATCAACTGAGGTGGAATGAACCAGTGCATCCCAACTGTTTTCTCTGGTCTTTTTGTTGCTTTTCCCATCTCGGTTACACTTAATGTGGATGTGTTAGTTGCTATTACTGTGTGAGATGGTGCTAATTCATCAATCTTCGAAAAGACTTGCCTCTTCAATTTCATGTTTTCAGAAACAGACTCCAAAGCCAAGTCAACATTCTCTACCGTCTCCTCATAAGAAGTAGATGTCGTGATTCTTGACAAAGCCACCTCCGCCTCACCAATGGTAATAGAACCTTTATTAACGAACTTGTTAAGACTCCACTCAATTTCCTGAATTGCCCTATCCAAACTGTCCCTACTTCGACTCATTAGATTAACATCATAGCCCCCTACTGCAAATGTCTGGGCTATCCCGTGTCCCATTAATCCTGTCCCAATAACAGCTACCCGTTGAATTAAGTTACTTGACGTTTTTTTCTCACCCAACATTTAGACTGCAACAAACTCGTAAACCGCTTTACCGTCAGGTTCAACCTTCGCCATAAGCCTAACCTTCATGCCAACCTTCACATCCTCTCTCTTGACCCCCGTTAACCAAGCCAGTGCTTTTATTCCCTCATTGAGCCTAGCGATGGCAACAATATACGCAGGTTCCTCTGAGAAGCTGATTGGCTTCACAAAAACTTGAGTAAAAGTAATTATCTCGCCCTCTCCTTCCAAAACTATCCACTCCACTTCAGATGAACTGCAGTCACCACAATCAGCCACAGGAGGAAAATGAAGTTTTCCACATTTTTGACATTTTGTAGCGTAAACTTTTCCTTCTTTTAGTCCATCCCAAAACTTTACAGTTCTACTTATCGGCAGATTATATGTTATCCTTAATGTTCTAGCACTTTTCAACGATATCGGCTTATCCATCCCTTTTTCATCTCCGCAATATAGTCACGTAGCAATAATGACCTGTTCCCCCAGTGTTATGAGCCAAACCAATGTAATTTTTCATAGCCGCCTGTCTACTTGGTTTCACTTCTTCTCTTAGCTGTTTTGTGAGTTCCACAAGCATCGAAACCCCAGTAGTTCCAATTGGATGCCCCTTGGCCTTCAATCCACCATCGATATTAACTGGAATTTTGCCATCTGCCTCTGTCGCACCTTCACGAACCATGCTTGCTCCCTTTCCCTTCGCACAAAAGCCCAAATCTTCATAAGCCATGATTTCAGCGATAGTAAAACAATCATGAACATTGGCCACATCCACATCCTTTGGTGAAATTCCCGCCATTCGATAAGCCATTCTTGATGCCTTAACGGAAGCATTTAATCCAACATATGTTTCTCTCTTAGAAATGTTTGCAGTGTCCGAAGCAAATCCAATCGTTTCTATCCACACTGGATCCTCAAATCCTAACTCTTTGACTTTCCTTTCAGACACCAAAACAATGGCAGCCGACCCATCTGTTATTGGACAACAATCATAGAGCTTCAAAGGCCATGCAATCACTCTTGAACCTAATACCTTCTCCACAGTTATCTTATGTTGTAGATGAGCCAGTGGATTCAAGGCACCATACTTGTGACTTTTTACCGCGACATTAGCAAGATCTTCCTCTGTGGTTCTATATTTTTTCATATGTTGAACTGCATGAAAAGCGTAATATGCAGGGAATGTCATGCCAAAATTTTCGAATTCCCACATGTAATATCCTGCCCTGCCAACCATCTCTAATACTGTTGACATGTCTATCTGATTCATCTTCTCAACTCCCACAACTAATGCTGCATCCATCTGACCGCTTTTAACCGCAGAGTAGGCGTTAAAAGCGGCGGCGCTTCCTGAAGCACAGGCTGCCTCACACCTAACCAAACCTGCTCCTGTTAATCCACAGTATTCAGCTATTACAACGGCAGGCAAAGGTTCCTCTGACCAGACACCCATAGACCCTAAAGCCATGTACGGTATCTCTTTAGTTGTTAATCCTGAACTTTCAAGGGATGGCTTTATTGCTTCAAACGATAACTCAGCTAGGTTAACGTCTGATCTGTCTCCAAATCTGCTGTGACCCACCCCAATAATTGCAACTTTGTTCATGTTTTGTCCCTGCCAAACTACTGCTATTCTGACTTAGGAGTCTCCCTCTTTTTTCTTTCTTTGAGACCCCAAATCTTGTATCTTCGTTATAATCGATTTCGTAGAAAACAGCAGAGCAAAAAACTCTCTTTCTCTTTTCAATCCAGACTCGAATAAACTTCTATTTTCAGAATATACTGCGCGTTTCACGTACTTCAATGCTGCTGGAGAATACTCACAGAGTCTTTTAGCTAATGCTTCAACTTCGGTCTCTAACTTTTCCAAGGGAACTACCTTGTCAACTAATCCCATTTTTAGTGCTTCAAAGGCTTGTATTCTTTCTCCAAGCATTATCAACAGTTTAGCTTTAGTCGTCCCAACAATCCTTGTAATCCTTTGAGTTCCTCCCCATGCAGGAATAAATCCCAGTCTTATTTCAGGACACCCCAACACTGCACACTCAGAAGCTATTCTAAAGTCACATGCCAAAGCAAGCTCAAATCCACCACCCAAAGCATATCCACTTATCGCCGCTACAATAGGCTTGGATATTTTCTCAAGTTTAGAGAAAACCTGTTGTCCCTTACCTGAAAACTCAGTAGCAGTCTCTGGTGTTAGTTTCCAGAGTTCCGTGAGGTCAGCTCCGGTACTGAATGCCTTTTCTCCATCACCCGTGATTATTATGCATCTAATGTCTCCATCTTTCTCAATGTTGTCTAGTATTTCTGACATTTCCTGTAGCATGAATGAATTTATTGCGTTGAGTTTGTGTGGTCTGTTTAATTTTAGCCATGCTATCTGCCTTTTTTTCTTAAGCTTTATTGTCTTGCAACCATTGGACATGTTGGGCCCCTCAAGTTCTGGATTATGATGTATATGATCTACTAATATGTCTTGATTAATTGCTTAAGGATGGCTAACCTCTGAATTTCTGATGTTCCCTCATAGATTTCGGTTACTTTCGCGTCCCTATATGCTCTTTCAACCTTGTAATCGCCAAGATAACCGTAACCGCCCAACGTCTGAATGGCAGCATCGGTTACCTTAACGGCAACATTGCTTGCTTGCAGCTTTGCCATGGACGTCAACATGGGTTCCACCTTGTTCTGATCGATGGTCCATACCGCTTTATATGTCAACAGTCTTGCCGCCTCAATTTCTGTTGCCAATTGGGCTAGTTTGGCTCCTATCTGCTGAAAACGTATTATGTGTTGCCCAGAAGATTTTCTTTTTTGGGCATACTTCAAAGCAATTTCAAGTGCCCCTTGTGCGGTCCCTATAGCCTGAGCCGCAATGGCAGTTCTGCTTATCGTGAAGAACTCCATTGAGTGACTAAAACCTTTATCTTGTTTGCCTACGAGATCGTTTTGGTTTACTTTCACGTCCTTAAATGAAATCTCCCCTATTGGTACACACCTAATTCCCATTTTATTTGACATTTTCGTAACCGACAATCCTTTTGCTTCTTTTTCCAATATGAATAGAGACTGACTCCTGCCTGGAGCTTCATTGTCACCTGTCTGGCACAAAACAATGAAAAAGTCAGCTATGGGGGCATTTGTTATGAGTGTTTTAGTTCCATTTATCACCCATTCTTTACCATGCTTTACTGCCTTGGTATCCACCGTTGAAATGTCCGTTCCGCGAGCAGGTTCCGTAAAGGCTGCAGCTGAGATGCTTTCTCCACTACAAAGATGCGGCAGGTATCTACTTTTCTGTTTAACTGTTCCATGGATAAGAAGCATATCACTTCCAAAAGTTCCAATCATACACGCCAAACCCAGAGAAGAATCTGCTCTGCACATTTCTTCCATAGCTAAACAAGCAGCCAAATACCCCTCTCCCCTACCTCCATATTTTTCTGGAATAAATAGACTAGAAAATCCTCTTTTAGCAGCCTTCATATACAGCTTCATCGGAAATATTTCGTTCCTATCAAGCTCCAAGGCATAGTTTGAATCAAACTCTTTTTTACAGAACGTTCTGACAGAATTTTTTAGGTTCCGTTGATGTTTGGATAACCCGAAGTCCATCAGAAATCACCAATATCTAACCTGAAGGCAACTAGAAAGATAAAACTATTCTCAAACCTGAAAAATACCCTTTCAATTTGACTTATCGGTCTTGATACATTCTATCTAATGTTATTCTTAATTGGCGTATTTCCTCTTCTATATTGATTACTTTTACTTGTAGGTTATTGAACACTTCTCGGTATCTTACTTGGTTTTCGAATGCCGTTATGATATCGTTTCCATGGTTTTTGAAGCCTTTAATAACAAACTCCATGAGAGACAAGAATTCAGAGTCTTTTTGGCTTAGTTGCCCTCTTGCCCGAAAGCCATCCAAGAAAGCCTTAGCTTTCAAATATGCATCCTCATTATCTCGCCGAGTTTTCTTTAATCTCTCAAGCGCTTCCTCTTGACCCATAAAAGCTCCCTTCTCTAAACAAATCTATCTTTTCTATGCATTTAATATTTAGGCTAAACCTTAAGGAAAAAGGCTAAGATACAATATCTGGTGCGTATCTAAAAGATAATTGACATTTTTCCAATTAGATTGCTTTTTGGTTTATATTGTGAAATCTGAAGAGGCGACAGGTTTATTAGATTTCAAATATATATTGTATATTACGATTTAATTTCATTTCATAGGGGGGCTATATTTGTCCAACGAAAAAAAGAACCTGAAATCTCGGATAGCATTGATGGAAAAAGAGATATTAAACTTGACGGGAAATAAAAGAACCAAAGCCAAAATGAAATACCACAAACTTCTGAAATCCTACAGCAAAGAATGCGGACTAGACGAACCAATATACCTCACAAGAGCTTAATTATAAGTCGAATTTGGTTCTAGAATAAACTTTATTAAAATTATGAATTATTGATTTTTTCATTTACAATAGAACATTTAGAATGGTTGATGTACAGTTTTTATGGATTGGTGTGCTAGTCGTAGCCCGCCTTTTATTCAATTAGACATGAACTAACTAAACAGTAATTAACAATCATGTATTAGTTCCCTTAAAACAATGAAATAATAGTGAACTAACAACTTAACAATAAAATTACTTGTTCCGACCTTTCTCATAAACTGTGCAGTTTCCATAATTAGGTGTGAATTATAACTGAATTGAGATTATACTTCTGAAAATTAAGCAATTGCAGATAATGTTGACATAATAATAAGAGGTAAACCCGTAAGCATTAACAGAAGTCCAGTTGAAATTTGTTCTTGACGGAATTCTGGACTTTGCTTTGATATTTTTTCTACAGAATAATTTGTAGAAGGACTCTTGGTCGGGGTTAATTTATTTTCAGCAAATCCTCCTGCAAGTAAAGCACCAATTCCAATTGTTAAACCACCTTCAATGAACAATAAATTAGTAAAGAATTGTTTTCTCTTCACTTCCAAAAAGCCATCCCATATTTGAACTAATCTGAGATCCAAAAAGAAGAATCACAATAAAATCAATGACCACTACTGAGACATTAAGAATCATTATTATGATACAAGCTTTTATCCAATTTGATAGACGTTTCAACCTATAAAACAACACATTTGAATATATTACATCACTATCTTAAATTTAATCCAAAATACCTCCATTAGTCAATGTTTTTTGATCAACTAATAATTCATTTTAATCAAAGTCTCTTAACTACCGATTATCTGGTATTGTTTAATAAAACGATTCAGGAGTAAAATTAGTATAACAAAACTTGTTACAGTGGCAACAGCAGAAAGGAAATATGAACTGTTTGAAATTTGAATTGGAATAGAAATATTAAGAATATTCATGAGACTATGAAAAGCTATGACGTTCCAAATCTGAGATTTGCTTTTTAGGTACAGATAACCTACGAAGATACCAAACATCATTACATAGATGAATTGAGTTTGAAAAAATCTTCCAAGCCAATTGAATTGAAAAACATGTATGTGCTGGAATGAAAAGAGCAATGCAGAAGTGAAAATACCCACTAGAAAACCAAATCTTGAAGAGATTCTATCTTGAACATAACCTCTATAAGCCACTTCTTCAGTAAATGCTCCAAAAACTGAGAAGACAAGATACGAAATAAATGCTGTAAATAAGGAAAAGAAAGCATAGTTTTCAAATCCTCTTAATGTTGGAAATGATATTAGTTCAACATTACTTCCTAGAATTACGTTAACTGGATAATATATTATTTGAAACAGAAATGCAAAACCTAAACTAGCTAGAATCGTCTTATATTTTGTAATCCTAAAAAAACTTGAAAATGATTTCTTCAAATCGATTCTTACCAGTATTAAACTAGCAACCAAGATAATAGAATATGATAAAATTAACATTAAGCTGATCCATTCGATGGTATTAATTGATTGCCACAATGGATACCGAAGAAAATAGATACTATAACTTATGATGAGAAGACTTAACGGACCAAGAAATATTTTCCAGTCTATTCTGAGGTTCATAAGTCTATGTCTATTTATTCTTTAGTGTTTAACATTTTTTATTATTCAAATATTTTTAATTGTCAATGTTTCTTGACTACTTAACTGTTGATTTTGGTCAAGGTTTCTTGATAAAAACTCTTTTTCCCTGTGTTATCTAATATATTAGTGGTGCCTTAAGTGGGGGAAACAAAGGTAGCTCGTGCAAAGAGTAAACTAAAACAAACCTTCAGAGAGCACTTTAACGTTTTAATTCTAATTTTTGTCTGCGTTTACCTGCTGTTCGGTTTGTTTGCCTTTCTTTACCTGCAAGGCGACATGAATGACTGGTACGCTTTTATGAGAAACGATGCAAGCGTAACTCTCTTCACTACCTATTGCGTAACAGGCATAATAGGACTAGCTTCAATAATGCTCTTAAAGAGGGACCCGAACCTCCTAAAAGCGCCGCATAAAATTCTCACTGCCAGTTTTTTAGTTATTATTATTGCTGGGGTTGGCGCTTTTACTTACCTAAACTTTCGAGTAACGCAGGATAATTATCTTTGGATGAATGACGGATTAGTTTATCAGCGTATGGCACAGTCTTTTCTTTCAAACCATGAATTTGTACTAGATGGAAATTTCACCCATCATTTTGGTCCCATTTACCCTCTTTACCTCTCGATTTTCTACTCTTTTTTATCAGTTGATGTAGGCACCCAGATTGCCGTTGAAATAGGTTTTGTTATGTCTATAGTCGTGGTTTTTTTAGTAACTAACAGAATGTACGGAGATATTCCTGCTTTGATAACGACTGGGCTGGTCGCTACTGTTCCAACGTATGTTTTTGCTGCTTCACGGAATTATTCAGAACCCTTCGTGTTAGCACTCTTTACCTTAACGCTTTATTTTATTCTGGAAAGTTTAAAACCAAAAAAGGAAAATCGAATAATATTAGCCGGGTTCACAGCTGCACTTGGCTTTCTAACCAAATCCGGTACAGGCTATTTCTTCATAATCGCTGGAGTGTCAGGATTTTTATGGCGCTTTCATTACTTGCGCTGGGATGTTTTTAAAAACAAGAATTATATTATAGCTATCTTGGTTTTCTTTTCTTTACTGGGTACTTGGACTGTAAGAAATGTGTACCATTTCTGGGATGGTACCCTCCAAGGTCTAGTTTTTGCAGTTCAACCGAGTAATTACATGAATGAAGCAACTTCGTACACTTTTAGTCTTAATTTTGGTGGTTTCTTTCTTGAAATTCTGTTTTTCGCAGTTTTCTTGGGATTCTTCTTGTTGGCGTACAGTTGGTTCTTCGTCGATTACCTTAAAGCTTCAATGAAAAGAATCCGTGACGAACGTGTTAGTTGCTTATTGCTTTCAATATTGCTAACGATAGTGATTGGTTTGATTATTACTGTAGCGTATTTTATCTATGAAACCAGTTGGATGCCAACTTTTTTTGTCTCGTATTTTCCTCAACAGCAAGTCAGGTACTTCTTATTGCATATGGTTCGTTACTGCTTCATCGTTATTATTCCCTTAACATGGTTCGCTTATGAAGCCGGTAAAAAAAATTCTTTTGAGAAACATGTTGTATGAAACTTTCTTTCTGCCCACCGTCAGAGCCTTTGAATGAGTATTATTGTTGTAAGTTGCCCGATTTGGATATGTCCGAAGGTGTGTGGGGATTAAATTTTTATCCCAAACCCAAAATCTATAAAAGAATTACTCTATAAGCGAAACTGTCAACGGATAAGTAAATTTAGTTGACTGATCATATATCCAAAGAGCCAATACTCTTTGATATTGACACTGAAAAGGCGAGAAGTATGCTGCGAATTTCAAATTATAATATAAAAGAGCACAAAACAAAAGAACTACAAAAATTCATTGAAGAAAACCAGGAAACCATTGCTAAACATGCTCCAAAAGGATGGAAATATTTAGGAACATATTTCTATGTTATGGGGTTCGGTCCGTATCAACTTGCTGTAATGTGGGAAATCACTGACTATGGTGATCTTGATAATATGCGTGACCACGATGATCCCGTTTTTTGGGATTTAATTGAAAAGAAATTCTCACTCTTAACAAACGAACCTACACCTGGATGGCTATTACGAAAGGCTGGGGACACAAAAATTACCGAATCAAAAGAAGAAGACTAATTTCAAATCCAAAAAACCTTAACCGGCCCCTTTTTTTTGTTACATCCAATCTTGAGCTCTCAACATTACCATAAACGCATATGTCACAGTCCTATTTCAGAAGAAACAGCTCTCAACCCATCTAAAGAAAGTTTAAAGAAAATATTTCTAGGAATACCGATTTCCTCGCAGAAAAGTATTCTTTTTCTTTCAACGCCTCTAGCAAAACTTTTGTCTTTGAATTTCTTTGCAACTGTATTGACTTTCACTTCTGCTAATTTCTTTGAAGACATAACTAAAGCACAAGCAACCAGTAGTCCCGATATAGCATCACAAGCTATCAAGGCTTTTTCCATATTACTCTCAGGGTTGACATGAGAATAATGAAAATTGTGGGCTTTTATCGCTCTGATAACCTCTTCGGGGACATCAAAATTGCTTAGGATTTTTTCAGATAAAAGAGCATGTTTGTTTGGGCTGTTTTCTGTCTTCTCGTAGTCTATGTCGTGGAGTAGTCCTGTTAATTGCCACAGTTTTTCGTTCTCGCCTGAGTCGTTAGCTATACTTTTCATGATTGCTTCGACGGCGATCATGTGATAGATGGAATTTCTTTTTGTTACGTTTTTTTTGACCAAAATTAAAGCTTCTTCCCTTGTTAACATTTTAATTTATCCTCATGTTTCCTAAAGTGCGATCTGTTATTGATTACTAAGGAATTATGGATAAATTTTAATCCCAAACCCACAAAAGGGAAATTTACATCCGTAACTCAATACTCTTAGAAGATATTTTAGGTTCCTACCTAAAATAGATAGTTGAATATGAACATAACTAAACCAGTTGCATTGATTTTTCTTACAATTTTGGTAATTTCTGCTAGTATAACGTCCATATTTATTTACGATCAAATCAAGCAAGATTCCCAAGAAAAGTTCTTTTTTGGAGTAACCTATGGACAAAATACTGTAGAAGAAGCAAAAGTCCTTATAGACAAAGTGAAAAATTACACCAATCTTTTCATAATAAATTCTTCTCCAATTACTAGAACCAATACCGATCCAGAGGTTCTAAATGAAATTTGTGAATATGCCGCAAAAGCTGAACTTCACTTTATAGTTTACTTCTTTTCTTTCAAAAGTGGTCCTTGGCAAGAAGAATGGCTAGGTACTGCAAAACAGACATGGGGAGAGAAGTTCCTTGGTGTATATCTAAGGGATGAACATGGCGGAAGTCAAGTAGACCTCAACCAAACAGTCAGCGAGGCATCAAATTTTTCCGACGCAGCAACCCAATTTATCCATGCTATCTCCACAAGCTTCAGCATGAGACTTCTACATGATAAGACGGTTCCAGTTTTCACTTCTGATTACGCTCTTTATCATTATGATTATCTTGCTGGATTCAATACAGTTTTTGCCGAGCTTGGTTGGAATAACAGTAGAATACAAGAAATAGCCCTTTGTCGTGGTGCATCAAAAATACTGAACAATGATTGGGGAGTTATACTCACATGGACCTACAGTCAGCCACCTTACATTGGAAGCGGTGCAGAGATTTATCAAGATATGGTGACTGCCTATGAAGCAGGAGCAAAATATGTAGTGGTGTTTGATTATCCAAAATATCCCATAGATAACCAATTTGGAATATTGACGGATGAGCATTTCTTGGCTATGGAGAATTTCTGGAATGAAGTAGTATTAAACCCTGAGGTGAAGCATGGTTCCATCATAGGTGAAACTGCTTTGGTTTTACCAAAGAATTATGGATGGGGCATGAGGAATCTTAATGACAAAATTTGGGGATTATGGGGACCTGACGAAAAATCACCACAGATATGGAAACTATCACGTAATCTCCTTGAACAATATGGTTTAGGTTTAGATATAGTCTACGAAGATTCTGAGTTTCCACTTAAAGATAAATATGGTCAAATCTTCTATTGGAATCAAACTATTTAGTCTGGTCAAAATTCTCTTGACCATCAACGATTCTTTTTGGTAAAGGTTTCTTGATAAAAACCCTTTTCCCCAATATTAGCTAAGGTATTAGTGGTGCCTTTAGTGGGGGAAAGAAGGAAAGCTTCGATTCTAGTTCTTCTTGTTTTGTTAAGTTCTTCTGTTATCGTTTTGGTTAATGCTCAGCCATCTTGGGTTGAGTGGAGCCAAACTTATGGAGGTGATGGCAAGGATTATTGTACATCAATGGTTCAGACTGCTGATGGTGGATTTGTTTTGTTTGGTATTGCTCAATCATTTGAGACCCCTAGTGCTTGGTTGGTAAAAACCGATGAGTATGGAAACATGGAATGGAATAAAACAATTGGGGGAGGTACTTCTTTTATCCAAACTTTGGATGGTGGTTTTGCTTTTGTGGGTACTAATGCCTCTTCGATTGATGGGTACATACCTGTTGGTTATTTACCTGATGGTTTTTGGTCACATGTTTGGTTAGCCAAGACCGATGCCAATGGAAACATTGAATGGACTCAAACATATGATGAAGAAATAGGATGCTATCAGGGAACTTCTTTGGTTCAGACAACAGATGGAGGATATGCATTAGTGGGGAATTCTTTTTCCTCTTTTGGAGATTACGATGATTTTTTGTTGATTAAAACGGATTCGTACGGTAATAGAGAATGGAGTGAACTGTATGATTATTCGGAGCATGAGAGTGGTTCTGGTTTGGTTCAGACTTTTGATGGAGGATTCGTTTTGATGAGTAAAACATATTCTTTTGGTGAGATGCCTGATTTTTGGTTCATTAAAACTGATGAGCTTGGGAATATGGAGTGGAAATGGACATATGGTGACTCAAGAATGGTTAGTGTTACTTCTTTTATTCAATTGTCTGAGGGAGGTTTTGTTTTTGCTGGTTCCACTAAGACTCTTGGTGATGGGGGACGTGATTTTTTTATAACCAAAATAGATAACATCAGAAATATAGAATGGACTCAGACCTATGAAACAGAGAATAATGAACAAAATCCTTCTTTGGTTCAAACCTCAGATGGTGGTTTTGCTTTAGCAGGTTACTCCCATATTTCAAATGAACCTTATTTGACTGATTTTTTGTTAATTAAAACCGATAATCAAGGAAATATGCTGGGGAATCAGACATATCCTGCACAAGCAGTAATGGGTTATCCTTCATTAGTTCAAACATTAGATGGGGGTTTCGCTTTATCTGGCGCCATAGGGTCCTTAGAGAGGGTAGACTATGATTTTTTGTTGATTAAAACAGACGCTTATGGCATTCCAGAGTTTCCATCATGGATAATTCTGCCACTGTTCATCACTTCAACTCTTAGTGTGATAATTATTAGACATAAAATTAGAAAGAAAGGATTAGAATGAAAAAAGTATCGACAATAATTCTGATTCTTCTTATCTGTTTTGTCTGTGTAGCTATTCCAAATAATGGAATAGTGAATGCACAAGGCACCATCTACATCAGAGCTGATGGAAGTGTTCAAGGAATCGATAAGATTCAACAACTCGGAAATGTTTACTCATTTATTGATAACATTGATGATTCAATTATTGTTGAAAAAGACAACATAATAATCGATGGGGCAGGATTCACTTTGACAGCAAACGATGGATATGGAGTTAAGTTGGATTATAGACATAATGTAACTATTAGAAACCTAGCGATAAAGAACACATATCGAGCTATTGATCTTACTTTCGCTGATGATAACACCATCGTTGGAAACACTATAATCAACTCTGAAAGTGCCATCTATTTTTGGTTTTCTTGGAGAAATAATGTCACTGGAAATACAATTTCTAGAGCAAAGTACGCCTTTGATTTCTTTAAGTCACCAAATTACTGGTCTCAAAAAAACGTAGTTACAGGAAACATTGTTCTGGACTCTGCAATGGGAATAAACTTGATGGAGTCCAACAACACGTTTTCGGACAACATTATAAACAGTTCAATCTTAGGGGTTTCCCTTTCAGGTCATCAGAACTTGTTTCGAAACAACACTATCAACTGTATAGGAACATGCTTCAAAGATTCCGGTTTTGACAACGACATCGACGAGTCTAACTTAGTCAATGGTAAGCCTATAATCTATTGGGTAGGTCACCGAGACGAAACCGTACCTTCTGATGCTGGTTACGTGTTACTTTCTAACTGTGTAAACATAAACGTCCAGAACCTCCACGTAAGCGGTATAACAATAGTTTCAACGACAAATTCGATAATAACTAGAAATGCGATTTCACGTGGAGATTGCGGTGTTCAGATGATTGGATCTTCAAACAATACCGTAACAGAAAACTTGGTTGTAGATAACAGATTTGGTCTTGTACTCACCAACTGCGAAAACAACACAATCATCGGAAACAATTTTTCCAATAATAGTTACTATGGTGTAATGCTCACTAACTCGCATTATAACACCTTGAAACAGAACAATATCTCTAACAATGGTTTCGGGGGAAAGATAGACTATGATTTTCCGTATGAGCGCTATTCAGGAGATGTTTTCGGCGTTAATATCATGCACTCCTCGAATAATCGTTTCATCGAAAATAACATAATAGACAATAATCAATGGGGCATACGAGTTCTTGGTTCACAGCAAAACAATGTTATTTACCAAAATAACTTCATCGACAATAAAGTGTATGATTCGTTGCAAGTATCCATGCCTGGAGCGTTAATGGGCGAGGCGCCTAATCCTAGTATTTGGGATAATGGAACCAGAGGCAACTATTGGAACGATTATCTAACCAGATACCCAAATGCCTTCGAAATTGATAACACAGGAGTAGGGGATACACCATTTTTCATCAATGAAAACAACATCGACCACTATCCACTAATGGACCCTGTGGAAATTGAGGTGATTCTAGAGTTTCCATCAGAAGTAAAGTTTACCCCTGAAACAAATTTTATTATACCCGAATTTAATGGACAAGTAAATTTTTCTGTTGGCGGTTCTTATGAATCTGCAAAACTAGAAAATGGAACTTGGAACTTTGTGGGATTAGCTTTAGACAGTTACATGTATGATCTTGGAAACCGTTTCTCTGGTGGAATTGTAAGAGGTAGTGAATATCTGCATTATTGTACCAATGATGGAAATTTCTCTGTGTCTATTAAAAACTGCAACATTACCATAACAAATTATGACCTCATTAAATGGTTTGCTCCTTATTCTGGTTGGTTAAACTATACAGTAATTGGTGAAGGCACCCAAAGTTTCACTCTACATTACTTACGGTCTGATTGGGATTGGTATGGTCCAGACCTATGGACAATTTACATTGATGGAGTATCTAAACCACAAAATGAAAGTTGGGTAATCTCTGGTCCTGAAAGAATAATTACTATCTCAGGTGCAACAAACAACGTTAGCATTTATTATGATTCAACCCCAGCAATAAAAGATGGACCATCTGAACCAGATATATTTTCGAACTTGCCCTCTGTAATTATTGGATTTATCACGTCAGGGATTGGACAACTATTGCTGGTTATTACTACAGCAATTGTTGGATCAATTTTTATTCTAGTCCTTGTTTTAGACCGAAAGAGAAAATCAGTAGAGGTGGCGAAGTGAAAAAATCGGTATGTGTGCTTGTTCTATTACTTGATCTATTATTGATTCTTTGTATGGTTCTCTCAACCTTTTCTTTTCCTTTGGTTAGTGCAACTGAGGATTCTTGGACAACTTTGACTCCAATGCCTAATGCCAGAAGTGGGCTTGGTGTGCTGGTCGTAACCCGCCTTTAGCCTTAGTAATTTTTCATTCATGTTTTTTCATCTCCTTTTTTCGATGTTATTGATCGCTAATTAGTTGTTTGAGTTGGTTTATCATCTGGTGAATAATGATTTTAGCCTTTTCATACTCTTCAGGATATTTCTTCAACCCCTCAACTATCTTTTTCATTGCCTTTTCATCGCTTTCATAATTGACATCAGAAATGAGTAAGTTCATGAGGTCTGCAAAATCCATTTTTCCCTTATTATTGATAATATTTCCAGCCAATTTTATCATTATAGGGTTCATATGTTGAATGATTTCAAGAAAACAGTGAACAATTTTTGCATCAGGAAAAAATCTTTTACTCTCCTCAAGAAGAAGAGCCTTATCTGCTCCTTCGAGCATCGAAATAATAATTCCTTCATCTGTAAGCCAATAAGTTGGAAATTTTCTGTTGTTATACTCTTTGATGCCAGTTTCTTTGATTAACTTTTTTTTCTTTAGACTTTTGAAGGCGAGCCAAGTAGGTTTGTAGCTTTTTTTAATGGCTGTAACGGTTTCGTTTTTAGTTTGAGGTTCATTTTTTGCTAAATGAAGAACAACAGCCCTTTGCAAAGATGGTAAGTTATTACTTTCATTTTTGAGTTTTGACATATGTTTTCCACAGTTTAGTTATGTTATATCTTGACTTATATAAAATATTCTGCTCTTTAGATAGTAGATGAGCAACTTGCTATTACAAGAACAAAGCCAAGAACGTGATATTTCCGAAATTCAGAATTCATTTTGGAGTTTTGGGGAATATGAGCTTGTTGGTCATGGAAACCAGACTAACAGCAGTTGTGGTACGTTCTTAGGTTTTCATGGCTGTACCCGTGTTGACTTACATAACAAGATCACTCTTGATGGTGTAAATTATTCGGGCAAAGTGTTTGTCCAAAAAATTCATTGCACTTGTCATAAACCTACATGTCCTGTTTGTTTTAAGCATGGTTGGGCTGTTCGTGAAGCTAAAAGAACTGAAGCGCGGTTATCTGAGGGTTCAAAACGTTTAGGTCAAGTAGAGCACATAATTGTGAGTGTTCCGTTTAGCGATTATGGCTTTAGTCTTAAGGCTTTGCGCCGTAAAATTGTTCAAAAAATCCTGAAAAAACGAGGCATTATTGGTGGAGTATTAATCTTTCATGCTTTTCGTTATAGGAACCGACCTGTTTTTCTAAAAGGTATTTTTCATCCTAAAGGTTGGTATTGGAGTCCACACTTTCATGTTTTAGGTTTTATTCTTGGCGGTTATAGTCGTTGTAGAAATTGTAAGCGAAAGTCAAATTGCCTAAAAGGTTGTGGCGGATTTGATGACCGAAACTATTGGGAAGGATACATGAAAGATGGTTATGTTGTAAAAGTAAAAGGGAAACGAAAAAGCGTTGTTGGTACTGCATGGTATCAGCTAAATCATGCAAGTGTTAAGCGTGGCGTGAAACGATTTCATGTTGCCACTTGGTTTGGTGTCTGTAGTTATCGTAAATTGAAGGTAACACCTGAACTAAGAAAAAATCTCTGCCCAATATGCCAACACGATTTGGAACGATTACATTATGTTGGGAACAAATCTTTCGTATGTGATAAAAATTCGCCTGACTATAAACAAAATACGTTCGAGGAAATGAATGAGGGCTCAGGTGATGTTTGGATTGTTGCTCAAAAAAAAGGTTTTGGGTAGCGATAATCATGCATCTGCATCAATACAGTTTTTCCAATTCGTTACACGAGTTTAAACTTAGGGCTGGTAGTGGTCTAGTTATCGTGTATCAGTTGGATTTATACGAACGATGGATTCTTCATATTCGTTTTACTTTAGGATGGGGCAAATCTACTGAATTATTTAGAGAAATGGTTGCAACGGCTACAGAATATTGGATTGACAACCATTTCGGGGATGATGATTCTGAAGATTTTGAATAATTTTCCGTAATCAGAATATGAATAAGCGTATGACAATCTGTAAGATGCGTGCGCATTACACTTTTTCCTCTTTCATTTAATTTATCCGAACTACGGCTAACTTTCTAATTCAAAGTTTTATAAATTAAAAAATATCATAGTTCTGGCAGGGGATAATTATGCCCAGTGACCGTCTTATTGAAGAGTACAAGAGTGTTAGAAAAACAATATTTGAACTAGACAAGAGAATTGATAACTTGACTCTTTATACGATACTGGTAACTGCAACACTCTTAGGCTATGCAATACAGGATACCTCATTTTATAAGCCATATCTCTTCTTATTGCCGTTAACGATTATTCTCACAGTAGGTATCAAGATTAAAAGTCTACAAGACGATATTCTTAAAACTGGAACATACATTTCTGTGCTCATTGAAAGTAAAGATGTTGAATTAAACTGGGAAACAAACCTAAAGCAAATAAGAATTAATTCTGAAGAAAAGCCAAAAAGGTGGAGACAATTTTCCAACTATTTTCCCTTCTTAATGTTGGGTCTCGTGTGTGTAGTTGCTTCTATTCTTTCTTGGATACCTTTGGAAACGAGTTTGGATGTTCTAATTGATACTTTGAGTTTAATATTATCCAAAAATACGTTATCAACTATTATTTTGTTTGCATTCTGGATTCTTAGCGTGTGTGCACTTGTGTTCTGGAGTTATAAAATGAAAGATTCTTTTAGGGGTCTAACTCAACAAAAGTATCAAGATGAGATATTAGAAGCACTCAAAACAAAAGAAAAGGAAAGTGAAAACTAGCCCTTACCTAGTTGTTTTTCCTCGCTGAGTTCTCGGTGGGAGTAGTTATACGTCGAGGAGGAACCGGAATAATGTTCTGGATTAATCTAATTCATAACAGTAGTTATTGAACATAGTCTTTCCAATTATCCTTTAGAATTGGCCATTTTTCCGTTGCTCTAAATATAATATCAGCTTCAATCATTGCATCATCAACTGCTCTATGGTTTATGCACCAAAACCAGAAG
>JBHORG010000080.1:0-2519 GCA_042565955.1 Thermoproteota archaeon
TACCCAACTAATTGAAGAAATAAAAAAGATTAATCAGAAGAAGTAACCGATCTATGGAAGCTGCGGATCTTAATCTTTTATTAGGCTTTCAGCAATTTCTTTCCATTCTTTGTCATCTATAAACCCAAGATTTAGTGTTTCATTTTTTATGGAATTTATTTTTTTCTTCATTGATGTGAACAACTTAGTTGTGTTAAAGCCTCCTATAAGCATAACAATGTCGATTCTATCACTTGTATCTTGGGTGTATATTGGATCTGTAAAGTAAATGGATTTGAGGTTGACTTTGTCTTGGAACCAGTTAGCTAATGATAAGTCAATCTTTTCTCTAGCTAATTTGATCTTTAGATGAGAAGGAATTCGAAAGAAGACATAGAGTACTGATGCGCTTGACAAGTCAAATTTTAGAAGAGGCTTGAGTATTGCGGTCTTGAGCATGTTTTCTATTGATCCGTAAATTCTAAGGCTGGCTCCTGTTGTTAAAATAGGCGAAAAAAATTTTATGTTAAAAGATCTGGAAAGTTCAGAAATTTCTTGGCCGAGAGTTGTTTTTTCCGATAATAATTCTAACAGATAATTGATGATCATATTGCTTTTTATTGTGGTACCTTTTCTGTTGACTCCAACGTAATTTTCTAGATTGTCCCTATCAATGAGTATAATAGGTGTAACTCCTGTCGATATACTTAGTCCCAAGGATGAAAACGCGTTGAAATGTGCGTCTGCTGGTTGAACTTTAGAAGGTAATATGGATAGTGCTATTGGGTTTATGTTAAGCATTTGTAATTGGGAACAAATTAAAGGAAAGAGAGAACTGCCAACTCCATCCTCTATAGATGCTACGACAATCGCTTGGCTTACATAGTCTAAAGGTTTATGTTTTAGACGTTTAATGAATGAGTCGTTTTTTATCAAGTCGCGATAAACATGAAACCAAAGTAATGTATCGTTTTTCGTATCTAGACCTAGAATATTATACGGTTTAAGACGTGATTGGCTCCAATTCCCAATTTCTTTAGTTGATTTATCTATGAATAGGGGTAAAATGTCACCAGTATTATCTATGATGATCCCATTTAGAATAGTTTGTATAGGATATTTACCAATACCTATGATTGCTTGTGAAGGGATCCAGGGTGAAATTCTTTTTATATGTTTTTCAATGTTGACAATAATATCAAATGGCTGTATTTCACTAGGCATAATTAGTTGATCGATGTGTTTTTCGATGTTTTCAATAATGCCGTATTGGCGATCACTGGAAGCCATAGCTTGTCTCCACAACAAGCTTTAAGAACAGTTAGGTAAAATAAAGTTTTACATTGATTAGCCTTGAAATTCCCACATAATTTATCCTTTTTTCATCCAAGGGATTGGTATAAGAAAAGAAAGCAAAGAAAAAAGGAAGAGATGGAACTAGCGCTTAAACAAAAGTCACTTAGGGTATTGACTTTTGTTGTAACATTTATGGGGATGGCATTAGGGTTATCTTTAATTCCGTTTTTTGCTCAACCTGTGCCTTTGATAATTGCTTTTTTGGTATCTTTTGCAGCTTTTATGAATCATGCGCGTAGCGGGATGGCTTTAGGTAGCTTGGTTGTTGGTTTAGGGTTGGTTTATCAGATGTCTAGGGTTGATCTTATTTCACAAATTAGTCCTGTGCCTCTATACCGTACATTTATTATAATTGTCATCCCAGCTTTGTTTTTTATCTTTCCGATTATTTTTTATCGTTTTGAAGATGCAATTGCAATTAGTTTAGGGATTATTGCAGCAACTCTTCTTTTGTTCGTTGATGTCTATTATTTTGCAATACCTTTGATTTTGGTGGTAGCAGTTCTTTATAAAAAGACGAAGTTAGGTCTTACTGTTACTTATTACCTTCTCATTTCGTTACCCCTTCAAATCATGCAGTATTTGGATCATGTTCTTAGTTTAACTAATCCTGGTTGGTGGGAAGATCCTGCGATTGCTCCTTTCATTTATGTTCCGGCAGAAGAGGTTCTTAGGGGTATGCAAGAATCAATGTTCCAATTTCGAATACTCGAAGCTAACAAGGTTCTTGAGACTATTAGTGGTCAGGTGACGTTCGCAGAGTATAATCCTATACAACAAGCCATAAATGGGGTGTGTGCTAGGTACGCTGATTCACTTCCTGGCATTATTCTCCTTTTGGTTATAATAATTGGTTTAGTATCAGCTACAGCCATATTTACTCTTCTTAGTTCATGAGCCTTCTCCAAAACCAATTTTGAAAGCTTTTTTATTTCAATACTTGCCTTAGGAGCATAATTAACAACAGTAGCAACCCCAGTTAAAACGCTCGCTAAAGAAATCCCGGCTAGAATCTGCTCAATATTTACCTCAACCCTAAATGCTAACGGAGTCTGAAGAACAATTATTATTAAGAAAAACAATCCCGTAGCAACAGAAGACGTCATCACTGATACCATCAACTTTGAATAAGTTTTAGGTCTCTTTGATACAAAATCACGAGTAAATATGGCTGTAGCTGATTC
>JBHORG010000081.1:0-2485 GCA_042565955.1 Thermoproteota archaeon
TCTTATAGACCTAAATAATTTCCAGAAGGGTATTATGCTAAATATCGTAGAGTTGGAGGGGAATTTTCGGGAAAAGTGGTGAAAAGAGGTCAAACCGAATATGAAAATATGGAAGAGGGCGGATCATACCTATTACCCCCAGGTGTAACTCCTGACTTGACAATCG
Source organism: Thermoproteota archaeon (assembly GCA_042565955.1). Classification (GTDB taxonomy): domain Archaea; phylum Thermoproteota; class Bathyarchaeia; order Bathyarchaeales; family Bathyarchaeaceae; genus Bathyarchaeum. The sequence continues at coordinate 167 of JBHORG010000081.1, forward strand.
TTTCCAGAGCCTTTCTTAGCTTTAGACCAACCACCGTAGGCGTTAACCAACCCATTCTAGTTAATCTATACACTAACCCTGCACTTCACGTAAGCAGATACTTCTCCGATTACAAAGTAACAATCACAGACCCCACAGGAAACGAAGAAGTCATATCCATTGATTCATACCGAGCCGATGCAACAGCATGGTTCGAGTATATTCCAGACAAAGTTGGTGAATGGACACTAAAATTCGATTTCCTTGGAGGTTACTTCCCCGCAGGAAACTATACTCGACATGTTGGAGCCGTCTTTGGTTCAGGTGTAAGCAGCTTTGATGAATCATGTTACTATGAACCCGCCTCTACAGAAGAACAAATACTCACAGTACAAGAAGACATAGTATATTCTTGGCCCGAATCTCCGCTACCAACCGATTACTGGACACGACCAGTATCTCTAGATAACCGAGAATGGTGGCCAATAGCAGGAGGATATCCGGGTACGGGCTATATAGGAGGAGGTCCTGTATGGGATGAACTCTATCCTGACACGAACCCGGCATGGAGCAACGACTATGACTTCCATCCATGGGTCCAAGGGCCAAACAGCGCGCATATAGTGTGGAAACGACAAGAAGCCTTAGCAGGTCTCTTTGGAGCAACAGCTTACCACTACGGTGATAAGGAAAATCCGTCTAATGCATTTATGATATTTGCTGGAAGAGCTTATGATACCTATGTAAATCCTGAATCTGAACAAACGATGATGCGATGCTATGATATCCGTACCGGAGAAATATTCTGGGAAAAACCAGCATCCTCCTATACATACATGTGGTTTGGGTTATTCCCGAGAACAGTTGTTCTAGTGCCTGATATAATTGAATACGAGCAAGGTGGGCGCTCTGAAGTGCCAGGAGCTGAAGCAGCTAATGCATGGACTGCAAATCTATTATACATAGGTGACGGAACCCTGGTAAAGTATGATCCTTGGGATGGATCAATAAGAGCAAACGTTTCAATCGCACCCTTAAGTTCAGGTACATATTACATGAACAATCATGCTTTGAGTGTACAGAACCTTGGTGGCGGTGAGTACCGATTAATTAAATGGTCCACAGCCGGAACCAGCAACAACTTCGCATCCAGGGTAATTAGCAACACGACTTACGCAAGAAGCAGCTTACCCTCCCGAATCGACTGGACCGCAGGTTATGGTGCTAGTGCAAGTGCCCAAACACCATCCCCAATGGGAGCATGGTATGGAACAAGCATAACAGGCTACGACCTATGGACAGGCGAAACATTATGGACCAAAGAAGTTCCTGACACACCATACAGCACTAGCTGCTCTGTAGCCGACCATGGAAAATTTGCTTTCTTAACCATGAACGGAGACTATATAGCATATGACCTAGCAACAGGAAACCAAGCATGGAGAAGCGAACAAATGGATTATCCTTGGTCATCAGCAGGATTTGGAGCTTACTCTATACAATCAGCTTATGGTATGCTATTCCGCCAAGCCTACGATGGAGTTTATGCATTTAATTGGGACGATGGTAGCATAGCTTGGCATTACCAAGCACCTTCACTTGCAGTATATGAATCTCCATACATCAACTCTGAAGGCGAAGGAATTTATCCATTCAACACAGGCGCTGTAATTGCTGACGGAAAGATGTACACATACAATACTGAACACACAGAAAGCTGGCCGCTAACCAGAGGTTGGGGTACTCACTGTATCGACATTTTCACAGGTGAACTAGTATGGAAAATAGCAAACCAAATGAGCCCCGGCGCAATCGCTGACGGATACCTTATAGCTGGTAACTCATGGGATGGATACCAATACAGTTTCGGTAAAGGTAAAAGCGCCACAACCGTTACAGCACCTGATATTTCAGTTCCAAAAGGAACCGCCATTACAATAAGGGGGACAGTGTTAGATCAGTCTCCAGCTCAGCCAGGCACTCCATGTGTATCCAAAGATTCTATGACAACGCAAATGGAGTACTTACATATGCAGAGGCCAATCGATGGAATTTGGGGTACTGAAACGATTACTGGTGTTCCTGTTACACTGTCAGCACTAAATGAAGACGGTTCTTATGTTGATATTGGAACTGTTACAACAGACGGATATTCTGGTACCTTTGGAAAGTCTTGGACTCCAACAGAAGAAGGAACATACAAGATCATTGCCTCTTTTGAGAGTGATGACTCGTATGGCAGCTCATCAGCAACAACATGGATAACGGTGGGTCCAACAACATCGCCGGGACCACAAGGAGAACCAGGACCTACAGGAGCTACAGGACCTTCAGGAAGTC
>JBHORG010000082.1:0-2443 GCA_042565955.1 Thermoproteota archaeon
AAATTATACACAATTACTCGCAAGTATAGAGGAACTTGCCACTCCTGCATTAAACTTAATTTATCCTGTTGTAACGCAAATTCCAGCGTTAGGCAGTCTTATCATAGGAGCTTTATTAGGATTTACCAAAAGTTGATTTTTTCTTGAACAGTCACCTTTGGTGTCTACGCTATTCTTCTGTAAAAATCCCCTTTTTTTGAATTTAAAAGTAAATAAATCAAAAATGTCTTTTTTGGCATTTATACGCAATTGCAGTGTTGGGCTTCTCGCCATGCGATAGGATTTTGATATTTCACTTCAAGCTTATCGTTGGCAAATAAGGTATGGATAAATAGATTAAGATCTGTTTTTGATAATCTCTTCAATCGCATCTAATACATACCTACCGGATTGTTGATGCTGTAGTTTGGCTTTACTGCAAAAGAGGACAATGCAGTCATTCCCATTCGACTTAATTGCATGCACATGCTCTTGAAGGATTGCTCGGTTCCAGTCAAAACACTAATTCCGTTAGGAGTTAAGGAGTAAACTTTTCTTGGTCGATCATGACTTGTTTCCCATTGACTCTGGATGAGGCCTTTTTCTTCTAAGTTCTTAAGAAATGGATATACAGTACTTGGACCGAAATATACTCCAAAATTTTTGCGAATGCTTGTGATTATTTTATAGCCGTGCATAGATTTTGATCTTAATAAACTTAAAACAATTATGTCTAAAAGACCTTTAGTCATTTGTTTGTCTATTTTTCTCATTTCAACCATATTCAAATCATATATCCCCTTTCATAATATTTTATTGTTTTACTGTTCTACGGACCTACAATATGCCATTTGATGACATATTACACTAAATTATGTATCATTATTTCAAATAAAAAGCTTAATGTGATCCTTGGTAATATTGAAAAACAATAGACAGGACAACATCTTCAAAAAAATTATTGAAACATAAATAAAATATTACTAATATTGATTAATAATACAATAATGCAAAAAAATAAAAGATGTGTTTTTGGAAAATTAATCTGTAGCTCACATAAACAAAAAAATGAAAAAAGAGAAAGAAGAAATGTTAACTTTTAATCCTAAACCCAAATTTTGTCTCTGGAAATGGCTGTTCACTAAACGTTGGACATATATCCAATTGTTTACTTGCAAAACTTCCCCTTTTTTATGGAACAACTATTGACAGAAATATGTCAAAAGACGGTTCCTATGCACAGTTCCAGAATCCAATTCCTTCGACAAACTATATCTTCCATCATATCAAATAATATATTCCCCGAGTTGGGGAGCACGCTCTGGTATTGCATTGAAGCATTGAACTTACTAGTCGAAACGGCTGAAGACTGGTAGGAGCCAAAGACTTTGCTTTGAAGGGCTGGTCAATACTTAAAGTGCAATGCGTATAGGTATCGAGTGCGTCCATCAAAAAGGCTAAAAGAGAAATGCACGACAAAAACGATATCCTAAACGGGCCTAACATGCGCCTTGGGCTTAGACTCAACTCGGGGATTTCTATGTACTGCAAAACCCCCACTTTTTTAGTCTCTTCTAAGCCAATCGGCAATTAAACATATAAACTTATAATTCTAATATATTGTGGGGGAGGCTTAATTGGATTGCATATTTAATCCAACAATAGATTGCCCATCATATGCAGCTCAAAAAGAATTAGGATATGAACCCAACTTAAACGAAATTCTAGAAAAAGCTTGTCCTCAGTGTCCAAACGGACCTAGCAATTATGAAAAAAATAGAACTCTTCGCCAAAATGTTCCTTCACTTGGTAACTATATATTCTAAAGTTCAGTGTTAGCGTATACAGCATATTAGTGGATACATTTGCTGAAACGTAGTATCACACGGTGATGGAGCATTCTGAAAATTAGGTGAAAGGCAAAACTCCCCATTTTTTAAAAAAACTAAATTCTCTCAAGTTCTACTTCTTGTCGAATCTTCTCTTTGAAACCTGAGATCATTGGTATCAACATTTTTCTAATTTCTTCAATTTCTTCTTCAGAGGCCTCAATAATAATAGTTAGAACATTCTCTTTTTTGGCTAATTCTTCCGTTTTCATTTTATATTCTAAATACTGAATTTTTCCCTCTTTTCCTCCATAAATTTTTTCTAGACTTTTTCTATATTGTTCGTCAATCAAGGCATTTCTTTTCATCATACTTGTTGAATTACTACTAATTTGTACCAATGTACCCATAAAATAACCAAGAGCTAAATCTTCTTTACAATAAACTTCATCATCAATTTCGAGAATCCATTTTATTGTTTTGAGAACTTTTTGGCTTTCATAATTATTATTTATTATTGAAGAAATTATTCCTCTGGTTGTAAGATCCAATTTTTTCACTCACCAAACTTTTGAGTGATGGTCAATTTAAGGTGTTTGAACCAAAGGAAATATAAAATATGTTACAAAGATTGC
>JBHORG010000083.1:0-2404 GCA_042565955.1 Thermoproteota archaeon
TGGTCCAGAGGTCTGAAATCCAGCGAATGTTCCTTTCAACTGATATCCAACCATAGGTCCTTTGAATATGATGATAGCAACTTTTTTGGTGTTTTCAAGGTTCTCTTTTGTTTTCTTAATGAATAACTCTGCAAATGCAATTGTCTCCAAATCAACAGCGGTTATGCTCCCAACTGTAGCTATGTTTGGAAAACCTTTCTCATCGATTGTCGACATCATTTTAATTGAATCTGGCGCTGCGATAATGTCCATAACATCTTTGGGTATAGTAACCATTTTTCATTTCTCCAATCAAGAATACTTTAGTCATAACAATTTAATCAATCTTTGTTTAAAGCTTGTCGAATTACAACAAGAAACAGGTGTCGTCGGAAAACAAGAAATTCGAGAGAGGTTAAAATTTAACCCAAAATCCAAACGGGGTTTACAGAATTTTGGGTAGACCATAAACTCTCTCTTTTGCCCGTTTTCTTAATTGATTTTCTATTTTATAGAACAGAATTATGAGAGCTTGGATTAAACCAAAAAAATTGGCTATTATGATGGGTATGTTATTCAATAGAACTCCATAAATAAGCCATAAAAGAATGCTGCCAGTAAGTAGTAAAAACATTTCACGAGAAATATCTTTCGTAGCTTTTGTCTTTAAAACCTTTAGAACCTGAGGAAATAATGAAACACCACCCATAGCCGCCGCAGTCAGTCCAATAATCTCTATATAATCCATTTGTTTCACTGAATAATCATTTCTAGTTTACTTATAAAAGATATTTTTCCCGCAAACTCCCTTTTTTTAAAAAAAACTCCCCCTTTTTTAAAAGAAGAAATTTTAAACCCAACCCCATTAAATTTTAATAGTAACCTGTCTTAGGGACAACCATGAAGAATTCTGAATGCACAATTTACATTATTTCTAAAGGTAGATGGATGCAAAAATTCAAGAAAGGAAAAGATGGATGGACTCTAACAACTACAAAAGGCACAGAATATCCATGCAGTGCAGAACAATTGCTTTCCCATCTACTTCCAGTAATAAAAGGACAAAATGTTTCAGTGAAGGTTGAGCCAGATAACAAAATTAAAACCTAATTGATGGTCAAGTTAAATTTTAACCCCAAACCCAAACCATCTAAAAAAAACTACATTAGCTAAATTGCAGACAGGTTTATTCTATCAAGAAAGTTAACCGATAGTTTAAAGTAAAAGCAGTTATTCAAAAGGCATCAAACGAGGCTTCGATTATGACAGTGGTTTTAGAAGAATTGTTACAGACTTATCTCAATCTAGGTGTGCTTGAAAGTGAAGCAGGTGCCTCAGTAATAATTTTTTTGTTTGCAATGATTGTTGGATGGATTTTCTATTCCATTTTTAAAAAATATCTCATTCATTGGGCAAAAGAAACAGAAACCAAGATAGATGATGAAATTCTACGAAATATTAAGGCTCCAATTATCCTTCTTGCATTACTTTTAGGATTACATTATGGTCTACAGCCACTTTCTTTTCTAGATCCATACTCAGGGACTCTTTCACAATTATTTTCAGTTGCACAAATACTAATTTCAACTTTCATAATCATTCGAGTTCTAAATGTTCTTATTAGTTGGTTTGGGGAGCGCGCAAAACGCGAAAAGAGAATGAGCGAACACCTCCTTTCTATTTTAAAACAAGTTATCAGGGTAATTGTCTATGTTTTTGCCCTTTTTGCCATTATGGCCGTATATAACGTAGATCTTTCAGGAATAGTTGTAGGGCTTGGTGTAGGTGGAATCGCTATTGCTTTAGCCCTACAAAACATTTTAGGCGATGCCTTAAGCGCCTTTCTAATCTATTTTGATAGACCTTTTGAAATTGGAGACTTTATAGTTATAGACGAATATTCTGGAACTGTAAAGAAAATAGGTATCAGATCAACACGCTTGCAGCTATTACAGGGGGAAGAACTTGTCATCTCAAACAGAGAACTAACTACAACAAGTATCAAGAATTTCAAAAAACTAAGAAAACGAAGGATTGTTTTCAAGTTTGGTGTGGCAGCAAATACATCTCTAGATAAGCTTAAGAGTATCCCAGAAATAGTTGAAAGAATAATAAAAAACGTTAATTTAGTGCAGTTTGATCGAGTTCATTTCACAGAATTTGGAGACTTTAGTCTCAACTTCGAAGTAGTTTATTACATAAAGAGCCCAGACTATACTAAATATATGGATGCTAGACAAGAGATTAACTTCGCAATAATGGAAGCTTTCGAGAAAGAAGACATTGTGATGCCTTTCCCAACACAAACTATCTTCTTAGAGAAAGAATAATATCAGTTGGAATATTTTTTAGGGTTAAATTATAATCCCAAACCCAATCATTTTTAATATAACTTGAAAACATCCGTGCTATGTTTAATTGATAT
>JBHORG010000084.1:0-2373 GCA_042565955.1 Thermoproteota archaeon
CTTCTTTTCGATGGAAACGATTTTGCCAAATTGACCCATGTTTTTTCCGCCTATTACGAGTGAGGGTGCACCTACTGTCAGCTTTGTGTACTCAAGAATCTCTCTATCAGGAACGCTGATTTTTATAACATCAAGAGTGTGATAGGTGACTTCTTCTATGTTCTGAGGACTGCTTACTGATATCATGGAGCTTGAGCCATCATGAAGATTAAGATGCATATTACCACCAGATACGAAGGTTTTGTTTTTTATTCGACAAAGCTTGAAAGCAGCTTCACTTGCATCAATTGGATGAAGAAGAAGCCCTTTCCCAGAAGGTAAAATCCGATAATATTTCTGTGTGTCAATTATCGAAATGACATCCATCAAACCTACAAGGAATCGCTCGTCACGTCTGACTTTTCCATCAACCGTTATCTTTCCTTGAGAAATTATGTTCTTGGCTTCCTTAGCTGTTTTGGCGAATCCAAGAATATCTCGTACAATAAGTGCAAGCGGTAAAGAACGTGAAATGGAATGAGGACCAGCGTTGGGCATAACGGTCCAAACAGCCTCCTTTCGGTGAATAGGCCATATTTTTGGCGCTGGTTTCCTCTTCAAATGTCCGCGTTCGCCTTTTCTTCCCAACTCATGTTCCTCCAGATTTTTTAGTTACATTATTTATTTTTTTCTTCTTTTTTGTCTCTTTTTTAGGAGACTTCTCTTTGACTATTTCAACTTTCTCAGATTGAGCTTTTCGTTCTAGAATCTTTTTACGCCATTTGTCATCAAGATTCAACCGTGTTATCATTACCTTTGAAGGATGAATGGGAACAGGCGTATTTGTTCCATCCACCTTTTCTCGAGTCGCACCTTCAACGAATATCCTGTATTTTTTCCGGTCAATCTGGGTTATCTTCCCTTCAGAGCCCTTACGGTCGCCCCTCATAATCATAACGGTATCACCGTTTCTTAACGGAACCGAGTTAGTGCTGTGAGACTCCTTTAATTTAGAGGATAGGGGTGCAGAGAATCTTCTGTATCGCTTGTTAAGAGGAGCTTGATACAACCTCTTTCTCTGTTTCCCAGGTTTTGTTGTCTTCATCTATTTTATCTCCTATACGATAATGCTAGCAGCGCTGGCTATTCTAGGCCACTTCTCTGCCGCCTCTTTTGCTATTGGTCCCCGAATTTCGGAACCACGCATTTCTCCTTCAGGAGTCATTATTACAGCTGCATTGTCTTGGAATTGAACCCAAATTCCGTCAACACGACGATACGGTTTTCGCTGTCGTACTACAACTGCATGAAAGATTTTTTTCCTCAGTTCGGGTGTTCCTTTTTTGATTGAGACCGTGATTAGATCACCAACAGAAGCTGAAGGAACCCGTCTTAGCCTTCCTTTGTATCCCACAACTTGAATTAACCGGATTTCTCGAGCACCAGAATTGTCTGCACATTTTAATATGGATCCGTTTGGCAATCCTCGAGAAATTTTTGGTTTCTGACCGACGACGCCCTTTGCCATAAATGCCCTGGACTTAGCTCTTGCTGCCACTAGATCCATCCTCCAGTTTCTCAATGACAACAAACGAAACAGTCTTACTTATTGAACGGCACTCTGCTAATTTCACTTTATCTCCTGCTTTGATTTCTAGGCAGGGAGGACTGTGTGCAGGTACGTTGCTGCGTCTTCGTTCGTATCTTTTGAATTTTGGTACGTAATTTAGGTAGTCACGACGGACAGTAATGGTTTTATCCATCTTGTCGCTGACTACAATTCCTTCCAGTGAGTGTCCTCTTAAGGAGAGGGTTCCGTGAAAGGGACAATTGATATCATCACATGTTTTCTTTGGTTTTTTTGCAGTAAGAGATGCCATTTACCATATCCTCCTAGGTCGTTTTTTAAGTCGATCTTCAGATCTTCCCATTATGACTTTGCCGTCCATTTCTACAATGGTTCCATCTGGCAAAGCAAAATCAAATACGGCAATTTCCTTAACGACGACTTTTTCTTTATTATCATGCAATATTGTGAATGTATTACGGGTTTCGTCAACTACTTTACCCGTGATTCCCACTAAATCAGGGTTTGAACTTTTAACCACATTCGTCTCGAGGCCAATGAATTCATGTTGAACTATACTAGGAGTTACAGTCATTTCTTTTCATTCCCTCGTTTTTCTTCTGATTCGATTGTTAATAGGCGGGCGATGGTTTTGCGTATTGCACGTATCTGGGTGGGATTGTCGATAGCGCCACCTGCGGCAACCATTGTTTTTAATCTTGAGAGTTCTGTTCGAAACTCGTTTATCTTTTCTTTTCGTTGTTCAGAAGACATTTCACGGATGTCTTTTAATCGTAAGATTGCCAATCTATTCTCCTGCCTTTTTC
>JBHORG010000085.1:0-2372 GCA_042565955.1 Thermoproteota archaeon
TATTTGTAAAGACTAAATTATATGTTCAAGAACTACAGAATTGCTTAGAGGAAGAAGATTGCCAACGCCTGAAATTGGATTAAATCTTTCAGCTCTATCCTTAATTAATAAACTTAGTAGTGAATCAAAAAAGTATGGTGTTATTATCGAAAAAACATCTTCAGGTGCAACACTTATCGATGCTGGTATCGATGCTAAAGGTGGTTTTTTAGCAGGAAAAATAGTTACTGAAATATGTTTAGGTGGTTATGGGCAGGTAAAGATTCTTCCCATGCAATTTGGTGACGTATTTTTGCCCTCAATTTATGTTCAAACAGACTTTCCCGCAATAGCTACTTTGGCTTCTCAATTTGCTGGATGGAGAATAAAGGTTGACAAATACACGGCTATTGGTTCAGGTCCAGCTAGGGCGATAGCTCTTAAGCCTAAGAAGCTCTACAGAAAACTTGAGTATCAAGAGAGTCCGGAATCAGCAGTACTTGTTCTTGAAACTAACCGAAAGCCTCCCGATGAGGTGATTGAAAAAATCTCGACGCAGTGTAATGTTTCTCCTGAGAAATTATTTTTGGTTTTGGTTTCTACTTCTTGTTTAGCAGGTTCTACTCAAGTTTCGGGGAGAATTGTGGAAACGGGATTACATAAATTAGAAAAGTTAGGTCTAGATCCAAAATTCGTGGAGAATGCGTGGGGTTATGCGCCAATTATTCCTCTTCATCCCAAGTTTGATGAAGCTATGGGTAGGACAAATGATGCGATTCTTTATGGGGGTACTGCATATTACATAGTTGACTATGAGGATGATAAAGATCTTGAGGAAATGGTTAAACTTGCTCCCTCTTCAGCGTCTAGAATGATTCAAGAAGCTAAAGCGCTTGCGAAAAAGAGTCCTCGGTTTCTTGAAATCTTTGAAGCAGCAGGTTTTGACTTTTATGAGATTGATGATAATATATTTGCTCCTGCCATTATGATAATCAACAATAGAAGAACTGGTAAAATCTTTCGGGCAGGTAGTTTAGACATTGATGTACTGAAAGCTTCATTTGGACTATAAAAAAATTAGAATAGTTCAAATGAATAGCTACATTATGGAAGTTAACAACTAATGTTCTTTATAGAGACATTTTTTTTATGGTTTTATTTCCTAAAAAGAATGAGTTCCACATTCTTTTTGTTAAGTTATTTCTAACATCTTTGTTCGGTTCAAATATATTGTGGTACCACCATTTTTTATTCAATCAAGTTGAAATAATGTGTTGTTTTTTGTGATTCTTCAAGGACTTTTCCCTAATATTTTGGGTGAATAAGTGGTGGATTAATCAAACAAACATGCATAATGTAAGTCTCAACTAATGGCAATTATGTAATTGAAATCTAAGTATCGGTTGGGTTCTGTTGTTTAGACCCCAAGAAATTATAATTGGGTATGTTTTACTATATTCAAACTATGTGTTATTCTGTTATTAATAGTAAATATTATTTGGGGTAATTTTTTGGAAAAAAATGAAAAACTCGTGGAATGTCAGAGGTTTATCTTGGAATGAACGTGCTATTTTTACATCCTCCTATGTATCCAAAATCCAAAAATTATGGTATTATCCCCATGGGAATAATTGGATTGATGAATCTTTTGAAAGAAGACGGGCACTCTGTTTTAGGAATAAATGTGCCCTTGGAAGTTTCAATCAACTCTGGTTTTGACTTGGTTAGAGATATGAAGACTTGTGATTTTGATATAATACTGATTGATTTGCATTGGTATGTTCATTCGTATGGTTCTTTATGGGTAGCGTCAGTATGCAAAAAAATCAATCCAAATTGTTTTGTATGCTTAGGTGGTTTTACAGCCTCATTTTTTGATATGGAGATTTTGAGTAATTATCCCTTTATAGACTTCATTATTCGCGGAGAAGCTGAAATCGCACTGCCGTTGCTTCTTAATAAATTGGGCAAATTTAAGAAAGACTTCAAAAATATCCCTAATTTGACCTTTAGAAAAAACGGTAAAATTCAACAAAATTCAATCAAATGCGAAATAACAGAGGACCAATTCAATAGCTTAAACTTTGTAGATGTAGGATGGCTTCGAAATTTCGATAAATATTTTTCAACTGATTCAAAAGGCTATAATTTTTTGTTGTCTCCATATTTTTATTTGGAAGTTGGTAGAGGCTGTCCCTATTCTTGCTCGATTTGTGGGGGTACAACCGAATCATATAACAAAATATGTGCCCGCAGACTGCCAATTTATCGATCACCCAGAAGAATTGCACAGGACATATCATTTTTGAGGGAAAAAGGCATAAAATGTGTCGCCTTTTCTCATGATCTGTTTACTACAAAATCACAAGTCTTCATATCTCTAACCAAGTCAA
>JBHORG010000086.1:0-2356 GCA_042565955.1 Thermoproteota archaeon
TTTCTGAGCAACTCGATATCTGATGAGGAAATCGACGGAATAATGGGAAGCGAGTGGAACGACGCAGGTAACCACGCTGATATGCCCATAGAACCGTCAGCAACGGCTCAAATCTGGACAAAACATGATGGTACTTATCTCTACATAGCCATGCAATTTACGGTAGATTCCACCAACCCTTGGGTGACATTTCAATTTGTGAATCCAAATCATATGTCCTCTGGTACCGATGGGGCCATCTTCGGTCACGACACGCTAGGTCCAAACGAGTATCGTGACATCTCCTTTGAGGGCTTAGGAAGTATATCTGCTGATTCAAATCAAGATGGAGTAGGTGCAATCTTCGTTGGGCCATCAAACATCATTACCGTCGAAATGAAAAAACCTCTAAGCAGTGGAGATTCAACTGGAGATGACATAGAATGGACGGTAGGAACAATATATCCGTTAATTATCAGGTGGGACTCAAACGGAGGAGGAAGCAGCGGAGGCACCAGTAATCATCGTAGCGGACCCCTTAGCTCTAGAACCGTATTTATAAACTCAAATGAGATACCTGAATTTTCCGCTTTGACACTATTTATTGTAATGATCACCTTGACAATCTTCATAATAATTCTAAAAAAATGCAGAGTCCATCAACAAACATATACGACAACCAACTAGCAAGAAATAATCTCCGATTGCAATAAATTAAGAGGAAAATTGTTGGTTTGATATTTAAATAATCAATTCAAAATCTTGGATTCTTGTTTTGAAAGTCTTAGCTTCTTTAATGTAATTACTGTTAAAATCGTTGAAACAATTCCTACAGGAAAATATGCCAGAATAGGAAGAAGGTTGATTGTAAAACTGATAAAAAGAAAAGTAGTTGAACCAAAAGCAATAAGAGAATATTTTTTGTTATAATCAAAAACAACTTTTCCAGACAAATATTTCAAAGGCACTAGCGAATAGCTAGCAGACATTAATGTTAACAAAATTCCACTATCACTTACTATTTTGAAATCCATCAAAAACAAAATGGAGAATGGAATCGTTAATGTCAAGAGAATGAGTGTCTTTGATAAAATAAGCAATCCTTTAGTCTCCTTTGTAATCTCCAAGGATTGATATCTGGTAATTCCAGGAGAAGAAAATGGAAAGAGAAACAATATGCCCGATATAATAAACGTAATAACACCTGTTATCCAAAGATTGAACTTTCTATAGATGTTACAAGTTCCTGCACAAAATGCGTCAGAAAACACTTTGGTAATCGTTACAATGCATACGGAAGCAAAGGTTGAGGGAATAACAACTGCAAGTACCGAGGGATTTAAAAATTGTTGTATACCATTTGTTTGAACGAAACTATAGATAATGGTTACTAATGAAATTGAAATTCCGAGGGCTATTAATTCATCTTTTGTTATGAATGGAGCTTTTTCTAGGGTTTTGAGTTTTACTTTATCAACTTTTTGAAATAGACTTGCGCCATAAAACTTCAGGAATGATCGAAGCTGGCTTGGAATTGGTAAGCTCATGATGGCTGCATTTATTGCTGGACCTAAAACCGTCACAATAACCGTTGCAGCTGTCACACCTATTCCAACTGCTCCGATTACAGATAATGATCGTGCTTCTCGATTGGAATCATTATATACAGAAGAATCAGGAACCGTAGTGCTTCCAGAAACCTCATCACCACTAAAACTAAAGTTGTCAAGAAAAACTGCTGAATCTAAATCATCATCGCCTACATCACCTACGATAAAAATTAGATCAAAGGTCGATCCACCATCAATGCCTACTTTAGCTTTCAGTAAGATTGTTGCAGCATTAAAAACAGTACCTTCTGTTGAAATGTTAGGATCAAAGAAGTTATTGTTAACATTAATTATCTTACCTTGCGTATCAAAAACAATGTTTTCACCATCTAATAAACAAGAGAAAAAGTCGTTAAACTCATCATCTACATACTCAGGATATTCCTCTGACATAAACCGAAAATTAAAACTCAAAGAATTAGCCCATTCGGGAGCCCTTAATGTGAAACTCAGAGTAGTAATTTCATAGCCTTCTCCTCCCAAAGGACCCGTTCCACTGGGATTATTGTTATAGGCTGACAAACTATCTTCAGGAGTGCCTAACCACCCGTCTGGATAAGCATAAGGTTGTGCTGTTCCACTACTAATTATTAAAAAAGTGTCTCCTTGGATTGGTGCTAAGAATCCCTTTCTACCTGACACTATCGAAGTTGATATTTCATTGTCATCAAAGACTGCATTCTCCAAATAGGAAGAATCAATATCCATAGCAGATGCAAAACCAGGTGCAAGATTTTCAGCACTAGATGCTTGAACTTGTATTGCTA
>JBHORG010000087.1:0-2225 GCA_042565955.1 Thermoproteota archaeon
ACTTAATACAAACAAAACAAGTTGCATCTAGGATGCAAGGGGGGATAGGGCAAACACTACTATTTTGTCATTCTTTCCTTTATGAAAACATAGAAGGGGGTGAAAAATGTAATGAAGAAAATTCTTACACTAGCTTTGTTATCTTTGTTTGTCACTTTAATAGCCCTTCCAGCATGCAATGCGGTAATAACTCCTGTTGAGGTAGAAAGAGTAAAAGATATTTGCTTTATCAGAGTGAGAGGAGACCATCACACGCAATCATTCTTGCTCCACTACGTTAATCTGTCTCCAGGACTTCAGGGGATTATTATACATTCTGGGATTTACATTCCAGGGGGTATTGGGGAATTGCCTCATCTTGAGGCGTTTACTAATATAGCTCCTGGTGCCTCAATAGATGTTACATTAGATACTGCGGACTATGGATATGCATTGCAATTCGAGGTATTTGTGATAGAGGGTCTGGTGCCTTTCCCGCTCGTTCGTCCATCATTTCCACCTGTGATACCTTGGACGTCAGTGGTTATTCCACCGAAAGCATGAAATCATCAAGTTTCCAGTGCATTCATTGAATACGAATACCCAAGTTAACCACCAAAACCATTCCCCTCTTTTTCCCTTTTTTTCTCAATTTCAACATAGTTAATTTTACATAAATAAGACTAATTTTTACAATAAAAAATCAATAAACAACCAAAAACTAACAATAAAATGTAAAAAATGACCAGAAAACAGGTTAAACAACCCAAATAGGAACGTAGCCTATATTCAGTTGATTAAATAGCGAGTGTGCGCGTGAAACTACGGTTTTTTGCTGAAATACCAATAGAAAAGTAGGGTTTTCTCATGCAAACCAATAATTTATTGTTCAAATAAGTCCCGCACGGGTTCAAATCGAGTCTTTTTTGAGGGGTGGGATTCACATATTAAATACTTTAGCAGAACTTGCGTGCAAACGCATGGTTTTTTTGTTGGTTCTGAATTTAATTCGCATATACGTGCACCCTGTTCCACCAAATGGGTCAAATACTAGAATAACATAAACAATATGGATAGCGCGAGGAGAGGGATTTGAACCCTCATGGGTGAAAGCCCAGTTGGTTATAAGCCAACTGCGGTTGCCAATTTCGCCATCCTCGCACTATATCCTGTTCTCATGGCTATTTATATAAGTTATGCCTAATTTATGCCTATTTCGGTAAAACAACCTTAAAACAAGCATATAATAGAAAATAGAGCTCAGATTGCAGATTACAGAATAATAGAAGCTAGATAATAGAATACTAGTTAAATAGATTTCAGAGATTAGATGAGAGATAATAGAGACTAGATAATAGTTATAAGATTACAGATACTAGATACTATTCTATGACTAAAAAGAAACCTGACTGGTTCAAGGAGTTATTTTCTGAAGTTCCTTCAGATTTCCCTCCGACTTTGATAATAAAAAAAGGAAAAACTTACACGGTGACTTGCATAGAAGAACGTCCAAGATTAGTCATAGGCGGATATGGTAAAAAGACAGCAGTAATTAACGTCATTTATGAAGAAAATCCCCGTTCTCTGTTTTTGGGTTCGCATGTAGACCTTGCCCGACAAATTTGGAATATTTGGAATACTGGAGATAAATCGTTACTCAATAAAACGTTAGAACTAAAAAAAATGGATAAAAAGGGACGAAATTGGAAATACGAAGTCAAAGCAGTCTCTTAATACGGTTTACCTCTAGTAAGTTCTTACTTGCTCTTTTAAATAGCAAATCAGTATTAGTGCTCACCTTAATTCTTCCGAAACCTCTTATTGCATTGATAGCATTTCCATTCAATTCTATTATATGACCTAACTTTCTCTGAGCCACAAAAGACGCACATTTCACCTGTTTTTCGTGCTCGTTCTTCCCTATTTTTTTGCTCTCGATATTCCTTTTTGTTTTTGCTGTAGTCTAAAAAAGCGTCAACTTCTGGAGCTCTGAACATAGTGGGACGAGAATTAATCGCACTTTTCAATAAAAGGTAAAACTTGTGTAAAATTTTGGCTTCTCTAGTGGTTTCTAGGTCGTTTTCGCTGAGTTTTTTAAGTGAATGAAGAATGATTCCATAGGCATTAGACAGTTTGCAGTCGCTTAGAAATGGTATATATTGAATGTCTTCTTGTGTTGGAGATTCTAGCCACTCGCAGTTTTCCCAGAACTTGAACCAACTGTTTGTTTTAATGACTTCTTCGAC
>JBHORG010000088.1:0-2153 GCA_042565955.1 Thermoproteota archaeon
ATCCAGCCCTTGCCAACGCTCGTATTGCGGCTTGTGCTCCAGCTCCTGGCGTTCTAGCGCCTGAGCCTCCAGGGGCTCGAACTTTAATGTGTATGGCTGTAATTCCCTTGTCTTTTGCGATTGTGGCTGCATGAGAAGCAGCGCGCATAGTAGCATAAGCAGATGATTCAAGACGATCTGATTTGACATGCATGCCTCCTGAGGACCGTGCAATGGTTTCTGCTCCTGAGATGTCTGTAAAATGAATTATTGTGTTATTATATGAACTGTAAACATGAACAACAGCCCATTTGTCAGTCTTTTTACTCACGACGATTTTCCTCCGTGTTCTGTGATACTGGTTCAGATGGAATAATTATGGCCTTCGTTATAGGATGCTCGGGGTCTCTAAGAGGACTTTTAGGAGCGTACGCTATCTGTTCCTCTTCATTTTTAAGTACCAAATAGCTCGGAGTGGAAACTCTTCGGCCATCAATGGCGATATGTCCATGAGCAATCAGCTGTCGGGCTTGCTGTATGGATTGTGATAGGCCCCTCTGGAAAACAAGTGTTTGAAGTCTACGTTCCAGTATATCCCCAAGTGCTAGGTCCAAAACGTCATCCAATGCACATTCGTCAGGAAGGATCCCAAGCCTATGAAGCCTATTTAGAAGCTGCGTTTCCTGTTTGCT
Source organism: Thermoproteota archaeon (assembly GCA_042565955.1). Taxonomy (GTDB): domain Archaea; phylum Thermoproteota; class Bathyarchaeia; order Bathyarchaeales; family Bathyarchaeaceae; genus Bathyarchaeum. The sequence continues at coordinate 672 of JBHORG010000088.1, forward strand.
TCGTTCTTCAATGGACATTCCCAAAAGGGAGCGACCTATACCACGATACTTTGAGAGCAAAGTTTTGTGGCGCCATATTTCTCGTTTATTTCGTAAACCGTATTGACCAAGAAGTTTGAGTTCTGCTTCCAATGTATCAATTTGCCAAGGGAACCGCGGGGTATCAAACTTTTTTCTTTGTTTCTTTGGATCTCCCATTTACTATTTCCCTCGCTGTACCTGTTTCCTCTTTACACCCATAGCTTTTCCTTTCCTGCCAGTTGTTTTAGTCCTTTGTCCTCGGACCTTTAATCCATAGCTATGACGGAAACCTTTCCATGATCTTATCTTCTTCATTTGATCTATGTCGTTCTTTGTTTGAACAATTAGGTCTGTACCTACGAGGTGCAAGTCTTTTCCGGTTTCCATATCTTTGCGCCTATTTAGAAGCCACGCGGGTATACCATATGTGGCGGGATTATTGAGAATGTCACCAATTTTTTCTACCTCGGCGTTAGAAAGGAACCCCATTCTTGCATCTGGACTGATTCCAGATTTCTCTACTATTGCGTTTGCTAGTTTTATTCCTACGCCCTTTATGTTTGTTAGGGCGTAAGTTACCGGTTGAGCTCCTTCAACATCGGTTCCAGCAAACCTTATGATGTACTGAAATTCTCTAGACATCTTGAATATTCACGTCTCTTGTTAAGCTAACTACCGAAGTAAGTTGTAGTTTATTTAAGTTTTCCTTTACCAACATTGCTTCTTTTCAATAAAGATTAGAAAAATCATGATGGTAAGCGCTCGGAATCCTGCAACAATTATCGTTTTGCGATAAGTTTTGCTTTTTACTGGGGCTTAACTTTGGTTCGGCTTAAAGGATTTGAAAAACTTACGAATGTAGATGATGCACTTCAAACTTTTTTGGGACAACTTAAGCCAGAAAAACTAGATTCTGAACGAATCTCAATTCACGCAGCACTAGGACGAATCACATCCGAGGACACGCGAGCAAAGTATAATTTGCCACTTTTTGATCGATCTGCAGTAGATGGTTATGCTCTAAAAGCAAAGGACACCTTCGGAGTTTCTGTATTTAATCCGAAAACATTCAAACTAACTAAAGATAAAGTCCGTGAAAATGAAGCAAAAGAGTTGTGGACTGGAAACCCTGTTCCGGAAGGTACAGATGCCGTAGTTATGCTCGAGTACACCAAGAAATTCGAAGACAAAATCGAGTTGGCAACATCAATCACCCCGGGTAGAAATATCTCAAAAATGGGCGAAGATGTAACCAAAGGAAAAGTTGCCATATCTGCTGGGATTCGATTGAATCCCCATCACTTGGGGTTATTGGCGGCGTTGGGCGAAAAAAATGTTAATGTTATCAGAAAACCTAAAGTTGCTATCTTAGCAACTGGGAATGAACTTGTAGAGTTGGGTCAAAAACTTGAGCCGGGCAAAATTGTGGAGACCAATCGGCTGGTTTTCTTTAATATGTGT
>JBHORG010000089.1:0-2151 GCA_042565955.1 Thermoproteota archaeon
CAGTCAAATTTGAATTCGCTGGAACATACTTCCCTGGAGGAGATGTTCCTGGAGGCTATGGTGAGGGACCTACAGTTACCCTAGGCTCAACATACTATCAACCCAGCTCAACACAAGAACAACCACTCACAGTACAAGAAGGCATTATATACTCTTGGCCTGAATCTCCACTTCCAACCGATTATTGGACAAGACCAATATCTCTAGAAAATAGAGAATGGTGGCCAATCGCAGGGGGCTATCCTGGCACGGGATATATTGGAGGAGGATCAGTATGGGACGAACTTTACCCTGACACGAATCCACGCTGGAGTCCAGTATATGACTTTCATCCATGGGTACAAGGACCAAACAGTGCACACATAGTATGGAAGCAACAGCGAGCCACAGCTGGCCTCATCGGAGGATACGCTTATCAGTACGGCAGTACGACACGAAGTGTACCAAATCCCGACTTGGTCTACGCTGGAAGAGCTTACGATACAATGACAATACCCGTGAATGGGGTACCTACAAGCTGCGCTGTTTGCTACGATCTACGCACAGGAGAAATATATTACGCAATACCAACGTCAGAAGGTGGTGTTACACCAAACATCATTTCATATAATCCCCCAGGCGCGGGATCGGTGCCTGGTGCGGTGGCACAAACGACATATGCAGTTGAGCTTTTGAGGATAAGCGGCGGCAATCTGCAAAAAGTTAATGTAGATACCGGAGCTGTGACAGAAAGATCGATTTCACCATTGACTGGAAGCGGGGGTACCTACTACACGAATCAGGAAGTAATGACTATTCAAGACCTTGGCGCTGATGCTGGTGATGAGCGTTATCGTTTGATCAAATGGAGCACAGCCGGAACATCCAGTAATTTCGCTAGTAGGGTATTAAGCAACACAACTTATGCAAGGTCCAGCTGGGTCCGGACTGAATATGAGGATGACGCCGAAGTTGCGTATCGTTTCCATTCATATGGTCACATCGATTACAATGTAGGTATAGGTGTTACAGTAGGTGCTTTCGGTTGGACAGGTCCAACACGAGTATATGAAGGATTTAAGCTACAAGCTTATAATTTGGAAACAGGTGTAACCCTCTGGGACAAAACCATTGACATACCCATATACAGCAGGTCATGCTATGTCGCTGACCACGGAAAAATCGCTGTATTGACACAGAATGGATACTTTTTAGCATATGATCTACAGACGGGGAACTTGGCGTGGCAAAGCGAGACGATGGATTATCCTTGGGCATCAGCTGGTTTCGGAGCTTACGCTATACAATCAGCATATGGTATGCTATTCCGACAATCTTACAACGGTGTCTACGCCTTTGATTGGGACGATGGAAGCATAGTCTGGCAATACGAAGCACCTTCGTTAGCAGATTACGAGTCTCCCTATATCAACGCTGAAGGTGAAGGAACTTACCCATTCAACGGTGGTGCAGTTATCGCTGACGGAAAGATGTATGTATACAATACCGAACACACTGCCAGCTGGCCAATGACCCGTGGTTGGGGTCTCCACTGCATCGACATTACTAACGGCGAACTCGTATGGAAAATAGCAAATCCTATGTCATTCGGTGCTATCGCTGATGGTTATCTGACAGCCGCTAACTCGTGGGACGGATATCAGTATGTTTTCGGTAAAGGAAAAAGCCAAACAACAGTAACAGCACCTGACGTTGCAGTACCAAAAGGAACTGCTTTTGCAATAAAAGGAACGGTACTTGACATATCTCCAGCTCAACCAGACACTCCATGCGTATCCAAAGAATCGATGGCCACACAAATGGAGTACTTGCATCTGCAGCGACCAATTGATGGTATTTGGGGAACCGAAATGATAACTGGTGTTCCAGTGATGTTAACAGCTATCGATCAAGACAACAATTACTTTGACATCGGCACAACCACAACAGACGGATATTACGGCACATTTACGCAAGTATGGACAGCTCCAGAAGAAGGAACCTACAAGATCATAGCCTCATTTGAGGGTAGCGATTCATATGGCAGCTCAGCAGCAGCATCTGCTGTTGTAGTTGGTCCTGAAGCTTCATCTGGAGGATCAATCGAACCTGAGCCTGAACCATCTACTGAACCTTTAATCACAACTGAAGTTGCTATCATCGCAGCAGTAG
>JBHORG010000008.1:0-77944 GCA_042565955.1 Thermoproteota archaeon
AAACTAGAAATTAATATGCGTAATAACTTAAAAAATTAAATCTAAAATAACAATAATATTTAGAATGTTATGAAAAAGAAATAAGGCTAAAAGTATCCCCCTATTTTATAACAAAAAACACACCACAACAAGAAAAGAATCTAAACAGAAATGGTGTTACTTATCAAAGAATCATTTTGAACAACCAGAAATCAAAGAAGCTATAACGAAGCAACTTACTATACAAAACACCACTCAGAAAATCATCAACACTACACAAAACATCAATAAATCAGAAATGATCAAATCAAGCTCCTTCAAAGCAAAAAAACCTAATCAGCCATTTGATCAATTTTCGCTGGTAGATACTCATCAACAATGTAAGTTAAACCGTATCTACTGAAAGCCTCTTGCTCTGCCTTCTTCTTAATCTTCAGAAACGTCTTAATTTCTCTCTTCCACAGGTCTCCTGTATACCTAGGATCTCGTTCCAACTCATGAAGTCGTTTAATATCCACAGGCGTCAAAGGATCGGTGGGCAATTTATAGTCAACAATATCAGTAGCATAGACCCCACTCCACTTTGCATCAGGCGTAGTTAATCCTCTAAGGTGAGCCGCGTTTGCAGACCCAGAAATGATAACCATAGCAATATGCATCCCCCATGGATCCCCGTCGGTGAAAATGAAAACTGGAAGATCAAGCTCCCGATTCAACCGATTAAGGAAATGCCTAGTAGCCCGAGGTGCCTGACCAGCAGTCAAAACAAGAAGAGCATTAAATTTCTCATGAACTCGCTCTTCAATAAACCGAGTAAACAAACCACCCTTCTCAATAGCAATAACCTTATCACAACCATTCTTTGCAAACTCTGAAGAAACAACAGAAGGCCCAATCATAACCCCGTCAGGATGAGAGGTCATATTCAGCTGTTTTCCCTCATACCCTGGAACAGTATACTCTATAGTTAAATCTCCGAAGAGTGCTGAGCGCTCCTCAGGAAACACATTAAAATCTTCCCTGGCAAAACCGGTAGCAGTCTCCAAGTCAGTAAGTATATTGTTTGACTCTGGCTGATCTTTGAATGTCATTTCATACGCCTGGGCAGAATAATATACATCCCTGAGCGTCGAAGTTTTCCGGTTTTTCACAAGCTCGCTAGCAAAGAAACCAGCCCAAACCATCTGAGTGAAGGGTCTGATGTGTCGAATATTCCGAGCATTACGTTTTACGCTCCTTTCTCCCAAAACATACTGCCGAAAATCAGGACTATAAAAAATATTTTCAGTTGAACGGCTTGGCATCTCCACCCAAGGAAACTTACCTTGATCCATTTGATCATAAAGCGTATTTCCAAATCGCTTCAGGTCAGTTAGAATCTCTTCCTTCTTCTTTTTAGATGAACCCTCAGTCTCCTTGTGCTTCATACGTTCTCACACTCTTCAACAACAACTCAATATCTGGTTCTTCAGTCTTTCCAGCCAAATACGTAGAAAACCGTGCGATCTTAGGCAAGTATTTGGCGAAAACAGTCAACCGCTTCTTCTCTTTAGCTACATGCTCCCGCTTCGCCAAGAACGTCTGCAATCGACGAGCCACCTCACGGATTCCATTCAAAACTTCAATCTTCACCTCAGGCCGATCTGCAATAAACTCTTTTCCCACAGTCTTGTAAGGAACCTTTGTACTACAAAGGTGAACCATAATAGCTATGGGCATACCGGGGCCAACCTTGTATCGTCTCCAGTTCATTGATCGAATTACCCTAACCGAAACACCGCTGGCTTCATCATACAATAATGGGATTTTGTTTGCAAATCTGTAAATAACAATATCATCCTTCTTTGGAATGTTCCCACCATAAGCAATAGCCGTCTCTACAATAAACGGGTGTCCCGCGTATGTAGAAGGCTTCCTCTGAGAAACTGCCATAAACTCAGGTTTCAACTCCTTAAGAATCCCAGCCTTCAACAAGTCCTCTCCCAAAGGAGACAAACAACTCGCGTCAGGAGGAAGAAAACCATTAAACTGCTTCATCATCCGAACAAGCTTCACAATTTCGTTGGGTTTTAGTTTCTTTGGGTTTTTAGTTCTAACAAAACCAGCGGATGCAAGCAGACGAAGAATCAGGCCACTGTCGACTTTCGGGAAGATATTATTCATGAAATCAAGCATGTTCAGATGCTTCGTTTTCTTCAATGCAGCTTGGAGTTTTTCTTCATTTATTTTCTCAAATATTTTCCTAAATTTCTTAGACTTTTTGATTGTTGCTACAAGCTTTGCAGTATTTTCAGGATTTAGTCTATGCGGGTTAGCTGTTCGTATGAATCCCGCGAAATTTAGAAAATTCAGGGAAGTACCCTGACCGACGCGGTGAAAATGTTTCCGCATAAAATCCAAAAGGTTCCGACAATTGGTAACCCGAATAAGGCGTTGAATGGTTTCAACATCTACACCATAAGGATGTGCCAACGTTTCTGTTGGTGGAGGTGGCATGTTCGTAGTTGCTCGGTTGAACATGTATAATCTGCCTTTAGGATCAACAAACTTGATAGCAGCGTATGGTGTCACCAACGCTGTCTGCTTCAAATATTCTAGAACCTTAGACATTGCCCTGTAGTAGTCACCCTCTATTGAAAATTCAACAATTGTTCCACGCCATTTCTCTTTGTTTCTTCGGGTCTTTCGATCCAAAATGAGGGGACGGTTCCGCTGAATGTCTATCATCATCTTAAACTCGTAAATCTTGGAACCACCAGTGCTTGATTTGATGATTACAGGTTTGTGGGTGGTAATCTGTCCATAAAGAATAGCCATTTTTCCGCCTAAACCAAAAGTCCCACGAGCTTGTTTAAGTTTATAGTTTGAACCAAATAAAACCTGACCAAAAGCTGAAGGTATGTGACGAGCGGGAATACCAGAACCGTTGTCCATGACCATTAACCGGTATACTCCATTCCCTGAATCAGTTGTAGTGGCTTGGTCTTCCTCAGACAATCTTATGTATACTTCTGGAGGAACATTTGTTTGATCAGCAGAATCAAGAGAGTTTTCCACAATCTCTCTGATGGATACGAAAACGGCACGAGAAGGATTTGTAAAACCGGCTATGTCCCGGTTTCGATAAAAGAAGTCAGCGGGACTTATTTCTTGGAAGGTCACCAAATCTGGTTCCCACCGCCCATTGAAAAAATAAGCTTTGTTTTCATTGTTTCTGCATCGCCCCCGCGGTGTTTAGGACCAAAAACCGCGTTAGAATGGCATTGTATGATATGTAGCAACATGACAGGGTCATTCATAATTTTATATGATAAGTATTTCAATGTTTTTGTAAAATTTAAAGGTTAACTAAATAGCCCCATTTATAGCCATTTTTTGGTTTAGCTTCTGTATGTTGGCTCCCAAAGTTGAAGCCTCTGCTTTTTTAGTTCTCTTCGTTTTTTATGCAGAAAACGGTACACTGTTCCATGGAGGCTCCCCCTGATTAGCATAGTCAAAGCTTCTCTGGCAATTGAAGATTGGTCGGGGTATCCAATTATTGCGATAGTGTGGCCGTAAACTGAAATGTTTGCTTCACTTAACTCCTCGATGATTCTTCTGGTTTTACCTTCTTTACCAATTACTCTACCCTTTAGTCGCTTCAGGTCAGAATGAGACTTACCTACAACCTCCCGAAGGTCAATAACTTCGAACACAATCTCCTCATCGTTAAACAACCTGAAAGCATGATCTGGCGCAAAACCTCTACCAATAGCAGTAACCACTTCTTTGGCTCTAAATAGAACAGTTGGATCCTCAACTGTTGCAGGAAGAGTTATCTGAACCGCCCCAGTTTCACTGTCCACCTCTAAACTAACAGAAAGTTTCCTTTCGATAACTGATTTTACAGTACCCTCTGGACCAACGAGAGTCCCGATACGGTCTCTCGGAATCTTTATGTAAACTTTACTTCCTTCCACCTGTAACCCTCTTATACATCTCATCCACACTTAACACGCCTGAATCTAATCTTTTGAAAAATCTGTGTATATTCTCCAAGTCTCTTCGGATGAACCTCTCAGCCATGGGATGCTTGATCAACACAGATTGTCCAACATCAAAAATCACAGGTTTCCCCTTCCAAATCATGATGTTGTATTCACTTAAGTCAGCGTGCACCAATCCTCCTTTACGATAAAGCCGCCTTAAATAAGTTAGCAGAAGTTTGAAAATCCGTGTTGGATCTTCGAGAACGGTTTCCTTCAGGAGAGGTGCACGTTCACCATCCTTGCCGATAAACTTCATAATTAAAACGTTCTTTTGTATAGCCAAGGGCTCCGGAACATTGACTTTTGCGTCACGGGCACGCTGCAAATTCTTGAATTCTTTTTGAGCCCAAGTAAATATGAGTGAACGAGTATCTCTACGGACATGAGCGAATCTGGGGTCGCCCTCTATGTAGGGAATCATACCCTTTTTAAATTCTGCTGAGCTGGTGAGATATATTTTGATAGCCAATTCATTTCCTTTGATGTCTTTTCCCCAATATACTCGCGCCTCTTTTCCAGCACTTACAACTCCCTGAATCTCATCGATGATTCCTTTATTCATGAAGTCATAGATTGTCATGAGCGTAGAACGATCAAAAACCTCTTCGAAAACTTGGTAATCTTCGCTCCGCTTCTTTTTCATCAATGACTCAATTTCGAATTTCTTTTGCTTCCTGTTAAGCCGCTTATCCACTTTCTCTCTAAAAGACACAACAGACCGTCCTATTAAGCACTGAATCGTGTTAACCCTATTTAGGTTTCTCTGGAACGGAACAGAATCTGAAAGACCCTTGAAGAAATTCTATTAGGGGGCGTTGCCAATCAGTTTCTGGAATGCTTCAATAAAGGTGACAAAAGAGATGAAGTTTGTTAAGTTTACTATGGAGGGGTGGCTGGAGAGACAAGGTTACTCTAAGAAAATCTTGCTCACCGAGGAAGACCTGAAATCTAAAGGTAACATAGTTCAGATAGTTAAGAACAAAGCCCACACAGAAATAAAACCTCATTTCCATAAGCATATGATTGAAATCTACCATATTGTGAAGGGAAGTGCTGTTGTTTTCTGTGGAGACACAAGAGTTAGAACAAAACCCGGAGACACGTTATTATGCGAACCCAAAGAAGTTCATGGCCTAGTAAACGATACAAACGAGGATTTCCAGTTTGTGGTTTTCAAAATAGATGCAAAAGATGAAGATATGTTCTGGGTATAGATTCTAGATTTTGAGTATTTGGGCGTGGGGGATTCCGCAGATTTTTAGAATTGCCTCGGGATGAACCATACCATGTTCTATTGCTTTGTTCACGATATTAGATCCAACCATGTTCACGACAGTGGATTCTTTCATCAGTTCAACAGCATCTTCCACAGGCATCTTTGAACCTTTATAGAATTCTTCGCCCACTTTAAAAACTATTTTTCCATCTCTTAGAATCTCCCCTAACAGTTCCGTATCACAGGCTGCAAGAAGTGTATGTTTTCCGGATTTACTCAGCTTGGCGTAGACTTCCAAGGTTAATGCACTCTACACTGTTGATAGAGATGACCTTGCTCCACAGGCTTCACAAACCAGAAACAGGAACCGCCTATCTTTGACGATTTTCGTGTCTGGGCGAGTGCAAACAGGACAAACTACAAACTCTTTGATATATCTCTGGATAAGTCTCTCAAAAGTATCGTAACCGAATTTTCCCTGAAAGATCGCTCGGTTTCTTTGCATAGTTGCGGCGGTGGCCATTTCTTTTGAAAAGAATTTGAGCACATGACGTGGATCCCGATTAAGGGTGTCACATATATCTTTATAATTTGCTAGGATTGTTCGCATTCCATTGATGAAACTTCTAGGCTTTGGAACCTCAAATCGTTTGTGCTCATGTGCATCTGAAGGAAGCTGTGATTGAGCACGTTCTAGTAATTCTCTGTAGTTCATCCTTAACGCCTACATTACAGGAGTTTTGCCCGCAATAAAAGGACTTCTCTTTTATTATCAGAAAACGTGTTGCCCGTTTTAGATTAACCATTATGTACATCTGACTGCCGACTGGGATTTTAGTAACTTCGGGGGAAATATAGAGGGCATTTTTAATAGTACCTTCTTGTTTTCTCAAAGATCAACTTCAGATTCGAGATTATCCTTCCTCAATTAATAGGCTATTTTGTGGGTTGAAAGTTGAAGGGTTCAAGGAAAAGTGCTTGATTGAAGACTATAAAGTGAAAGACAAGTGAAAGGAAGATACCATTACCTCTTTGATGTGGACCTGTTTTCTAAAAATCGAGAAAGAGGTGAGATGTCATGGTTAAAGAAAAGAAAGGCTAAGTAAAAGTTACTCTAGATTTGGAAACAAGTCCATCTCTGATGGACCTAATGAAAGAGTATGTAGAAAATATGCAATAAACGATGCAGATGATTGTAGGATACCAATAAAAGAAAGAGTAAAAACGACTCATTCTGTTGATCAAAAAACCTCTTAAAAAACACTGAAATAGGGCACTTTGTTAAAGACTAAAAAACACGAACACCAACGATACAAATAGATCTTGAGCTCATAGTGACATGTTAAAACGGAAAATCCTTAAATCTTTACTTGTCAATCGAATATTAAGACAATTAACGGAGGGCCCGTAGCTCAGTTTGGTTAGAGCGCCAGGCTCATAACCTGGTGGTCGCCGGTTCAAATCCGGCCGGGCCCACCAATGAATGAATTTTTACTTGTTATAATCAGTTGATGGAAAAAAGATTTACTCATCTCATACCTAAGTTCAGTAAAGGAGTAATGTTAACTTGAGAGGAGACCTTGACAATATCCTAGCTAAGAAAGATGTAGAAGCTTTGCTTCTCTACTCGGAAAGCTATAAAGACGCTAATATGTTCTACCTTACAAAGTTTCTAACTCCAGACCCATTCATATTTCTAAAAAGAACTGACTCTGATCCCATAATTGTAGTTAGTCAGATGGAGTATCCGCGAGCCCAAAAACAATCCATTGTCAAAGATGTGAGGTCCTATTTTGACTATGACTACGTATCAGCAGTGAAATCTGCCAAAGAACCGCAACTAGGCGCATTACAATTCATTGAAAAAGTAGTAGAAAAGGAGTTGGGCAAAGGAACGAGGATTTGCGTTCCACCCAACTTTCCAGTAATCGTGGCTGATGTACTAAGAAATGAGGGACTAACCATTGCACCGATGTTTGATGTTGTCGAGAAGGCAAGGGAAACAAAAACCAGTCATGAAATAAAGGTTATAGAAATGGTTCAGACCGTCAACGAAAAAGTCACCGCCGAAGTATTAGATTTGATAGCAAACTCAGTGATAGGAAGCAACAAAACATTACTTTTCAATGGAGAGCCCCTAACTGTTGGTAGGATAAAATCCTTTTTTGGACAAAAATTTCTAGAAAACGGAATTCTAACCGAAGAAGACATCATAGTCGCATGCGGTCCAAAATCATCTGATCCACATTACGTTGGTGAACCTGAAGACAGACTCAAGGCAAATCAACCTATTATATTGGACATTTATCCGCGAAGCATCCAGAAGCGTTACTGGACAGATATGACTCGAACAATAGTAAAGGGAAAGGCTTCAAACAAACTCAAACAGATGTTCGACACAGTTCAAGAAGCAAAAGATGTATCTCTTAACAGCATCCAAGCAGGAGTTGTAGCAAATCAAGTCTATGATGTTTGCTGTGATGTGTTAGAGGAAGCTGGCTACGAAACAACGAGAGGCGAAAAAAAGGTATCATCTGGAATGACACATAGTCTTGGGCATGGAGTAGGCTTGCAGATACATGAAAATCCCAGAATTGGCGAATTCTCAAATTTTCTGTTAAGAGAACATAATATCCTGACTGTTGAACCTGGAATCTACGACCCAAAAATAGGTGGAGTAAGATTAGAAGACATCATTGAAGTAACAAAATCCGGATACAACAACCTAACAAAGATGAAGACCGTTCTAGAAATCTAGAAACGTCTTAGCCTCCACTCATAAGAGACATCAAAATTACATTGTCTCCCTCAGATAGTTTTGCTTCCAATCCACCAAGTTGACCCATAATTACCCCATTAACTGTAACGGAGAAGCCCATTTTGACATCTTTTAGTCCTGGTTCATAAACTTCTTTTCGGAAGACTGCGCCGTTGGCTCCAGCCAATTTGTTAAGCAAATCAGATAGGAAGGCTTCTTCCTTTAGCTCAATGTGTTCCTCTTTTTTGTTCAGCATATTCTTTATGAAACCGAAGTATTGAACTTTAATTTTCAATATTCTTCACCATCCCTCAATCATCCGCTATCAGCATTCAGGGTTATGTAACTCACAATAATCTGAGGAGGAATCTTATTTATCAGTTATTCAGGTTTATGGATTGCCCGCGCGGTTGAATTGGTCAAAGTGTTTTTTATTTATAACACGATATGTATTGCAAACAATATCGATGAAATAAATAAAGTTAGACCAAAAAACGATTCTGATAATGTTTTGGTTGAAGACAAAAAAAGATTAATATTTATCTATCTGATTCATATAATTCTCTCCAAAGGGAGCAATGGAGGATTAAGATTGAGTTTGGCTAAACGAATTCTTTACGTAGATTTGACAACTGGAAAAACAGAAGTTAAACCCCTGAATGAAAAATTATTTAAAGATTACATTGGAGGTATCGGACTTGGTATGAAACTGTGGCTGGACCACTCCAAGGCTGGTGTTGACGTATTTGGTCCAGAAAATCCCCTCATTTTCATGACAGGCCCCCTAAGTGGGACCATGGCACCCTCTGCTGGAAACAGTTACGCTGTTGTTTCCAAATCACCGTTAACTGACGGAATTAATGAGTCAAAAGCCCACGGTTTCTTTGGGTCTGAAATAAAACGGGCAGGATACGACGCAATTATTTTCACGGGTAAAGCCGAAAAACTAGTTTATGTATGGATCGATGATGATTCGGTTCAAATTCTTGATGCGGAGAACCTAAAAGGAAAGTCGCCTGCTGAAACAGATGACGCAATCCGAGAGGAGTTAGGGGATTTCTATATCCGTGTGTCAGCAATTGGCGAAGCTGGAGAGAAACTTAATCGAATCGCCTGCATAATCAACGACGAATTCAGAGCCATCGGAAGAGGTGGTATGGGTGCAGTTATGGGTTCCAAGAACCTGAAAGCTCTTGCTGTTCGCGGAACAAAAGATGTGAACGTTGCTAAACCTGAAGAGTTCACAGAGTTCGTTAGAACAATTCATGAACGCATGAAGGGACCTGCTACACGGAAATACAGGACTTTGGGTACCCCAGAGAATGTCCTTGTTTTGAATGCTTTGGCTGCTTTGCCGACCCGCAACTTTTCTCAGGCAACCTTTGAGGGTGCAGAGAAAGTTAGTGGTGAGTACTTGAATGAACGTTATGTCAAGAAGATTATTGGATGCGCAACATGTGGTATGCGCTGTGACCATATAGCTGTTGTTCCTGAAGGAGAATACAAAGGAAGCACGTCAAGGGTTGAGTTTGAATGCTTGTGGGCTGTTGGACCTCTTTGTGGTGTTGACCGGTTAGATGCAATCATTGAGGCTATCCGTTTGGCTGACCATTATGGCGTGGACGGAATATCCATTGGCGTTATAGTGGCTATGGCTATGGACCTTTACGAGCATGGCATCATAACAAAGAAGGACACTGATGGCATGGACCTCAGTTTTGGTAATCACGAAGCGCTTGTTGAAGCAATAAAGAGAATTGGCACACGTACTGGTTGGCTAGGTGATACATTTGCAGAAGGAAGCAAGAGAGCAGGCGAGATAATTGGCAAAGGCGCAGAAAAGTATGCTAACCACATCAAAGGACTAGAGTTGCCTGGTTACGATCTCAGGACCCTAAAAACTGCCGCATTGGGATTTTCTGTCTCTTATCGTGGAGCTTGCCACCTTAGGTCTGGAGCTTACTCTCCTGACGTAAAAGGTAAGGTAGACCGCTTCAAGATTGAGAAGGGAAGAGGAAAACTGATCATGGATGGTGAAGACCTCTACAATGTTGTTGACTCTTTAATTTTGTGTAAGTTCTCTAGGGGCGTTATGTATGATGGCCTCAAGGACATGGCTAAGTACTTTACGTTGGCTACTGGCATTGAGATGACTCCAGAGGAGCTCATACTGGCTGGTGAGAGAATTAACAATCTTGCACGAGTCATTAATATTCGTGAAGGGAAAGGAACCAGAGCTAATGATACGTTACCATGGAAGATTATGAATTTCCCAGTACCTGATGAGGGAATTGCAAAGGGAGCGGTAGTAAACCAGAAAGAGTTTGACCTCGGATTGGACGACTACTATGAAGTACGTGGTTGGACAAAGAATGGTATTCCTACCCCTGAGAAACTCAAGGAATTGGGTTTGGATGATCTTGTTAGTATCGTGGAGAAGAAGCTTTGATATAAATGAGGAATGATGGAGGATAAGAAAGATGCCAACTATACATGAAAAAAAGTTTGTTTCTGGAGATCCCTCTAAGTGTATTGGCTGCTGCGTCTGCGAATACGCGTGTTCAATGGAGCATGAAAACACCTACAATCCAACCAAGTCTCGTATACGGGCGATTCGATTGAATTCTTTTGTGAATTTGGCGGTTTCTTGTAGGCTTTGTGAGGATTCCCCTTGTGTGGCTGCTTGTCCGCGTGATGCGTTGATGCAGTCCGAAGAGACTGGTGTCATCTTGGTTGATGAAGACAAGTGTAACGGCTGCGGCTGGTGTATTGAAGCCTGCGATTATGGTGCTATTCAGCTGCATCCTGAATCAAGGAAGGTCTTCGTTTGTGACCTCTGTGACGGTGAACCCAAGTGTGTTGAGTGGTGTCCTGAGGAAGCTTTAGATTTCACGACCAAAGATATTGTCTCGCAGAAGGCTAGGATAAGTTCGGTCAAGAAACTGTTCCAAGATGCGCTAAAGTCTGGAGAAAAATAAACTAGTAAGTTGGAGTCTTTTTGGCTCCGACTTTGAATTTTATTTTTTCATTTTTGTTGGCATATTCTGTTTTTAGTTGCTGTTTATGGCAGAAGTTTATTCAGTAAACTGGTTAGTTTTTTTCCTGTTTGTTTGAGTTTTGTGGTTAGTCCTTCTCCGAAGCTGGTGTCCTGTGGCTGGATTATGAGTAGGGCAATTTTAGCGGCTGTGGTTTGTGTGAGGTAATCGCAAAAGATTCTTAGGGGCAAAGTGTGGGTTGAAATTGATGTTTTTCTTATTAATTGGGCGTGGTCTGCAAGTTGTGGGGTTCCGGCTGGTTTGTTTATTATGCCTGCGTCAATGAGCAGAATGTGTGTGGGCTTAAAGTCGGTTATTTTTTGCATATAGCTTTCCGGGATGGTTTCTGCTTCAATGAGGTAAACGGAACCTGAAACTTTGTTTTTTAGGTTTCTCACGATTTCTACTCCAACAAAGTCGTCTCTCCGAAACGGATTTCCGATACCAGCAACAACGACTTTCTGTGCACCAGAAAACCAGTCATTTAGAGAAGATTCGATGTCAACAGTTTGTATCCCAGAACCAGCCATGCCCACTCAACCCGATCATAATATTGGAAAGGTCAAGAGAAACACTTAAAACTTCTAGTTGTTTGGGTTTTCCAGAAAAGGGTAGTTTTCAACAATGAAGTAATATTGTTCTGCTATTATGATACGATTATTTGCTGTTTAGTATTTTTGTTGCGTCTACTCTCAGTTCGTTTAGCGCCATTTCTTTTGGTGTGAAACCCATTGCTAGTCCTAGTAGTTGTGGGTAATGGATTACTGGTATTCCGAATTTTTCGCTTAGTAGTCGTTCTATTCTTGATTGGTTGATATCAAACATCATGTGACAGAAGGGACAGACAGTAATCAGTGCATCTGCTTTTACAGCTTTAATGTTACGAAGCTTATCTCCAGCCAGATACAATGGAATCTTATCATTCACTCCAATAATCGGAGCTCCACAGCAGTCGGTCTCATACAGGTAATCTAGGCATTCTGATCCAGTTGCTTCAATTAGCCTCTTTAACAATACTGGATTCTCTGGATCATCAAAGCCAATATACTTTGCAGGACGTAAAACGTGGCAACCGTTATGCTCAGCCACCTTCAAGTCAGCTAGAGGCTTCACAACTGTCTCCTTGATTTTGTCTAAACCAATGTCTTCGGAGAGTGCCTGAATAAGATGGCGAACCCTGATTTTTCCTCCTTCCACGTGCATGCCAATCTCATTAAGAAAACCGTTGATGTGTTCTTTGAGCTTCTTGTCTTCTTGAAGTTTCATGTTCACTTTATGTATAGTTCCAGCGCATCCCGGACACAAAGTAAGTATGTCCAAACCTTTCTGCTCCGCCAGACAAAGATTCCTAGAAGCCAATACCAACATCGCATCATGATCCACTGAATCAAGAGGCAAGCCACAGCAGTTGAACTCTGGCATCTCAACAATCTCAACACCTAACCGCTCTAACACCTTGCGAGCGGAAACCTCGTAGCTTGGCATCCTGTAAGGAATAGCACATCCAAGAAAGAGAAGATAGCGTAAACCAGCCATCTGATTATCTGTTCTCCTTTTTTATCACCTTAGAAATAGCCAAGACATTAAACAGTTTAGCCACATCATTCTTATTGGCTTTTGGTAAAACAGGTAGTCCTCTTTCTATTCGCTTCTTTAGGCGCAACGCAGGAATCCGATACGCATAACCAGTCTTCAAAATATTACTAGTCAACTCGCTAAAAACAGGAGGAAGAATACCCTCAGTTACAGCCATATTCCTAAGAGCCCTCAAAACAGCTGCAATATCCACACCCTGAGGACAATGATCGACACAAGTAAAACATGCAGCACACAACCACAAAGCCTCACTACCAAGAACCCTATCTTTCATACCTAGCTGCGTCATTCGCAAAAACTTCCTAGGATGATAAATATCACTAAACCGAGCTATAGGACAATCCGCAGTACAAGTACCACACTGAAAACACAACCGCAATTTCTCAAAACATGGAACCTTACGTAAATTACGTTTAAACTTGGGATCAAAATCCCCCATCTTAACTTCTCTATTAGATTTTTCAGGAGCAACGTTCTTTTCAGACATCAACCAAACCTCGCGGCCAAAACGAAGGTTCCCTGCTTTTTGTCAGAGAGTAAATCAGATTAAAAGAGTTGCTAATAAACAATACGAAATAAATAACAAACAAAAAAAGAAAGACGGAAAAAAATTCCGCTAATCTGCTTTTATGCGTTCTTCTTTTTTAGGATGTACTCGTGAATTCCACGAGCAGCCTTCTTTCCTGCACCCATAGCACTGATAACAGTAGCCGCACCGCTAACAACGTCCCCACCAGCATAAACTCCCTTCTTTGTACTCTCGCCTGTCTCCTCTTGCACAACAATAGTACCCCACTTGGTAGTCTCAAGACCTTCAGTTGTCCTCTGAATAAGAGGATTGGGAGTCTGCCCAATCGCAATAATCGCAGTATCAACATCCATGAGAAACTCGGAGCCCTCGATAGGAATTGGTCTTCTTCGACCAGAAGCATCTGGCTCACCAAGTTCCATCTTGATGCACTCCATACCATTTACCCAGCCGCTCTCGTCACCAACAAACTTCACTGGATTAGTCAGAAGTCTAAAAATGATGCCTTCTTCCTCAGCATTCTCCACTTCCTCCTCACGGGCAGGAAGCTCATCTCTAGACCTGCGATATACAATATAGACTTTCTCTGCGCCTAACCTCAAAGAACAGCGCGCAGAATCCATAGCAACGTTACCACCGCCAATGACAGCAACCGTTTTGCCAATCCTGATAGGTGTATCATACTCCGGAAACAGATAACCCTTCATCAAATTAACCCGAATCAAAAACTCGTTAGCAGAATAGACTCCACCCAAGTTTTCTCCCGGAATCCTCATGAAACGAGGAAGACCAGCACCGCTACCAACAAAGATTGCATCAAAACCGTCAGCAAACAGCTCATCAATAGTAAAGATTCTTCCAATTGTATAATTGGTTTTAACATCAACACCAAGTTTCTTAATGTAATTAACTTCAGCCTGCACAATCGCTTTTGGCAAACGGAACTCAGGAATACCATACATCAAAACGCCGCCAGTAGAATGCAGAGACTCAAACATCACAGCTTCATGACCCTGCTTAACCAACTCCGCGGCGGTTGTAAGACCTGCAGGTCCAGAGCCCACAATCGCCACTTTTCCAGTCACTGAGACTTTTTCTGTCTCAGGAACAGTAACGCCCTGTGCACGTTCATAATCAGATGCAAACCGCTCTAGCCTACCAATAGAAATG
This sequence comes from Thermoproteota archaeon, assembly GCA_042565955.1. GTDB lineage: Archaea > Thermoproteota > Bathyarchaeia > Bathyarchaeales > Bathyarchaeaceae > Bathyarchaeum. The sequence goes on from JBHORG010000008.1 coordinate 14,312, forward strand.
GGATCACCCATCTTACCAATAACACAGAACTTTTGACACTGGTTCTCCTGAGGACAAACCCGTCCACAGACAGCCGGCAAACTGTTCTTCTCTTTCAACTTACCACTTGAAGCAAGAAAGTTACCTTCCTTAATCTCCTTAATGAAAGCAGGAATATCAATATCTACTGGACATCCTTTTACACAAAGAGGATTAGGACACTGCAGACACCGTTCAGCCTCAGCCATAGCTTGCTCTTCAGTGTAACCTAAAGCTACTTCATAGAAGTTATGAATCCGATCCAAAACATCCTGTTTTGCCATCGGAGCTTGATGCTTTCTCTTTTCTTTATCCACGCTTTATGCCTCCTAGTTTCTCATGAATCATAGAAGCCATTCTCTCCTCAGGTAAGTAAACACGTTGCCGTTTGACAAGTTCCTCAAAATCTACCTCAAGCCCATTAAACTCGGGACCATCCATGCAGGTAAACTTTGTTTCACCATCAACAGTCACACGACAGGCACCACACATGCCCGTACCATCAACCATCAGCGACGCTAAAGTAACCATTGTCTTCAAGTTATAAGGACGAGTAAGGTCAACCACCTTTTTCAACAATGAAACAGGCCCCATAACCACTACATGATCAAACTTCTGAGTTTTAAGAACATCAGCCAAAAAGTCCAGACCCTCAGATCCTTTAGAGCCATCATCAGTAGCAACATAGAACGCATCACTGAGTGCTTTCAATTCTTTCTCGCAAACCAAATCGTCCTTGGTTCTACCCGCCGCAACAATAACAAGCTTATTTTTGTTTTCACGAAAAGCATTAGCCACATAATACAATGGGGCACACCATACTCCACCGCCAACAAGCAAAACCCTACCAAAATTGCCGACATCAGCAGGGTTTCCTAACGGACCAGAAAGATCCATAATAGACTCACCTGCATTTATTTTCGCCAACTTCTTTGTGGTTCTACCAACCGCATGAAAAGCAGTAGTCACTGTTCCCTTTTCAAGGTCAACGCCTGCTATTGTCAAAGGAATACGTTCTCCTTTATCGTCGAGGCGCAAAATCACGAACTGACCAGGACGTGATTTCTTGGCTACATCTGCAGCAGCAAGCTCAATCAAGTATATGTTTGAGGCAAGTTCTTTTTTAGTAACTATTTCATACATTCAACATCACGTCCACATTTAGGTGCTTTTGTCCTCCGGTGTAGGAATAGAAGAAATCTTTTTCTTAAACTCCTCGATTTTCGCCGTGAATTCTCCAGGATACTTGGGACTAACCCGGAAGGATTCGAAACGATCTTCTAAGTTATACTGCTTAAGAACTGTCTTTAGAGCAGAGAAGTTACGTTCTCCCAAATATGTTCCTTCCTCGAGCTTACAAAGTTCTTCTGGACAGATAACTGCCATAACCCCATCAAAACCTAAGCTTAATGCCTCCAGAACAAGAACAGGATCAAAGCCCTTGGCGCATGGAAGCTCAATGATTGTTATGTCATCTGTAAGGCAGCCTTTTTGCACATCATCCAATGTAGAAAACTCGGACCATTGACAAACAAAGAGCAAGATAGCAGATTTGCCCTGAGCTTTAGCTTTAGCGGCTTTGCCACTGCAGTTTTTGATAATCTCGGATAAAGGCTCAAACTCATAGCCTCTAAGCTCTATGGCTTGATTTGGACAAACAAGAGCACAAGCTCCACAACCCATACAATCTTCAGTTTTAATTTCTGGAGTACTAACATCTTTCCAGACTATAGCGTCATAGGGACAGATGAAAACACATTTGCCACAACCAACACATTTCTCTGTATCATAAACGGCCTTCAAAGAATTCTTCTTAATAACTAGATTATTGGGGTCGTAACCAAGCACCTTCACGGTGTCTTTCATTAACTCAAATCTGTTGATCCCAATTTTGCTTCCATTCTTAAATCTGCAAAAATCTTCCTCACACTGCAGAACCAAGATTTTCTCGGTACCTGATGCCAAGTTGTTTAGATAGAGTTCGAGAGGAACTCGTCCAACACAAGGCAAACGGAGGGAAACATAGTTTTCCACATTTTCGTCTTTAAGGGTCTCTTCTATATCGAATGTGACAGGATTGCTGCCCCTACAGGACAAAACAAGAGTTTTTGCTCCTTTCTGAGCCATCTCAGTCTGGACTTTCTTGGTCAGCGAGTCAACATTATAGTATACTAGGTCTATTGCTGACAGTGGACAAGCGGTTACACATAATCCACAAACCCGACATTGTTCCAAGTCCAAAATGATTTTGTTCTCTTCTTCGTCCTTTGAGATAGATTCAAAGGGACAAACTGCAATACATATTCCGCAGCGGCTACAATAGTCGTCTGCGATTTCTATTCCAGCGGTTCGACATGTTTCAACAGTCATCTTGCTCTCCACTCAGAAGCCATTTTTTTCCTGAAGTATTGAGAATACTTTCCTTCTTGACATCAAACTTAAAGTTTTCTCTTAACTCGATGTATAATCACTGAAATTTAGCATAAGAGGACTACTGAAATCCGAGCTATCTCTGAGAAGTCAAACAGCATCATCAACCTGAACAGGTTATTCTTATGTAGAAAGTATCTCTTTATTAGTAGCGTAATGAAAGATGTTTTTTTGGTTTAGAGGGAGTTAGGCTAGCCTTTGCGCGTCGAAATTGTGGTCAGTGGCATAGTTCAGGGTGTGGGTTTTCGTCCATTTATCTATCGGATAGCAATAAAAAATAGGCTCGTAGGTTACGTACGAAACAGAGGAGATGCTTTTGTCGAGATATTTATAGAAGGAAACAAAAACAGTGTTACCCAGTTCCTCATGGACTTACAGGAACAGAAGCCTCCTTTGGCGCAAATTTACAACATTAAAACAGACTATAAGGTAAAAGATGAGGGTTTCAACGAGTTTAGAATCATGCAAAGCTTGGGTGAGACAAAATTCTCAGGGGCAGTTATACCGCCTGATGTTTCGATCTGTGATGAATGTTTACTGGAACTTCGGGACCCCAAAAACAGACGCTTCAACTACTTTTTCATAACCTGCACGGATTGCGGTCCCAGATATACAATAATCAATAGGCTTCCCTATGATAGACCGAACACTTCAATGAAAGAGTTCCAGATGTGCAACGTTTGTACCAAAGAGTACGTCGATCCTCTTAACCGCAGATTCCACGCCCAGACCATTGCTTGTCACAACTGTGGACCAAAAATATTTCTTACCTCAAACAAGGGAGACCCAATAGAGTCAGAAGACCCAATTAGAGAGACAGGTAGGCTTCTAGAGGAAGGCAGTATTGTTGCGATAAAGGGAAATGGGGGCTTTCATGTTGCAACAGCCACAACTAAAGCAGAACCTGTTGCCAGACTAAGAAAGAACAAACATAGAAATCAAAAACCCTTCGCCATAATGGCTCCAGACCTAGAGATTGTGCGATCTTTTGCTGAAATTAAGTCGTGGGAAGCTGAACTATTGACTTCTTATCGTAAACCCATCATATTGCTTAAAAAAAACAAAAACTACTACCTTTCGGATTTGATTTCTCCAGGGCTATACAGCATAGGCGTGATGCTTCCAAACACCGGATTACATACAATGCTCTTTGATAAAGTTCAGGAGCCTGCCTTTGTTATGACCAGCGCAAACCCGCCCAGTGAACCCATCTTGACTGAAAACAAAAAGGCAATAAACAAGTTAGGCTCCACAGTTGACTATTTTCTGTTACATAACCGACCAATAGCCCAGAGGTGTGATGACTCGGTTGTCCGCTTCCACGATAAAGACCTGTGTCTGATTCGTCGTTCAAGGGGATATACTCCCGAGCCAGTTCAGATTAAACAGTTTTCCGACCGTTGCGTCTTAGCGGTAGGAGGCGAACTCAATGTCACATCATGCATTTTAACAGAGAACAAGGCATTCATTTCCCAGCACATAGGAGATGTAGAGAATCTTGAGAATCTAAAGTTTCTAAAAGATTCGATAGACCACCTGACAAAATTAACCAATTGTAAAGTAGAGGCTGTGGCGTGTGATCTTCATCCTAGATTCACTACGACAAAACTGGCGAAAAAAATCGGAAACAATCTTGATTGTCCAGTCATTCAGGTCCAGCATCATCATGCTCACGCTAAGGCGCTTATGGCAGAGTGGAACGTAGGTGAAATGATTGCCATTGCATGCGATGGCTTTGGCTATGGCTCCGATGGATCAGCTTGGGGCGGAGAAGTCCTCTATTGTAACAAAGAAGGATTCAAACGGCTTGGTCATCTTGAGAAACAGTCCATGGTTGGAGGGGACTTGGCAACTTATCACCCGTTACGAATGGCCGCTGGAATACTCCATGGAAAAGTGGATTTTACAGAATGGTTACTCACAAAGAATCTTCATTTGCCTCATGGTAGAAAGGAAATGGAATTGATAATTAAGCAGTTAGAAAAAAACTCTGCACCAGAGACCACAAGCTGTGGAAGAGTGCTCGATGCGATTTCAGCAATCCTGGGAATATGTTATGAACGCAGTTATGAGGGCGAGCCAGCAATGAAACTGGAATCTACCGCAATGAAAGGCAAAGACAAACTAAACCTGACGCCCCGTTTTGATGGAAAAGTTTTGGATACCACATTTCTTGTTCATGAAGTTTTTATAAATAAAAACAAAGTTTCTGTAGCAGATTTGGCTTCTTCAACTCAGTCATATCTTGGTAGGGGATTAGCAGAGCTTGCGATAAAGGAGGCAGAGCTACTACAAGTCAAGCATGTTGGTTTCTCGGGTGGAGTAGCCTACAACGAGTATATGACTGCAACAATCAAAAAAATGGTTGAAAAAGAGGGGCTCAAGTTTCTTGTCCATAACAAAATCCCAGCAGGAGATGGAGGAACCTCTTTCGGACAAGCCATTGTAGGAGGCTTCCAGAAGAACTAAAATAGGGGAAAAATCGAGTTTGATAATTTTTTTAGTCAAGTTTAGGGGTAGAGTAGAAAAAACCAATAGGTTAAATAAACGGGGAAATCAGACATTTTTTAGAATCATAGAAAATGAACTTTCCGAATAATGGTGAGAGAATTTGTGTCTTGCGATTCCCGCAAAGGTTCTTGAAGTTAATGGTGATGTTGCTAAGGTAGATTTTGGACAGGGAGTTGCCCGGGAAGTAAATGTTATGCTAGTAGAAGCAAAAGTGGGTGAGTATGTGATGGTTCATGCTGGATATGCAATCGAAACGTTAGATCAAGAGGCTGCTGAAGAAAGCCTAAAGACGTGGCGAGAAGTCCTAGAGCAAAGTGAAAGTTAAGATGTGAATAGTCTTGGCGAACACAAAGGACATTATCAAAGGTGAAGAAGTAATACTCAATATAGAGCCCGGAATGAATATTCTGGAAGTCAACAAACAGCTTGCAGAAAAGAACCTGAAACTTCTTCAGAAGCATAATGTACAAGCCATTGACATTATGGGTTCTATAGGTGCAGGAAAAACCAGTCTAATAGAAAAAATTGTTCAGAAACTAAAAAAGAGATACAGAATAGCAGTTTTCAAGGGCGATTTAACCACAACCATAGATGCTGAGCTTATTGGACGTCATGGAGTTCAGGCCATTACAATCAACACTGGACGAGAATGTCATTTGGACGCGAATGTTGTTGCTCGGGCTATGGATAGAATAAGCCTAGATGATATTGATTTACTGATTATAGAGAATGTTGGCAACCTTATTTGTCCAGCCGAGTTTCCTTTAGGCACACACAAGCGGGTTGTTGTTGTAAGTGTCACCGAGGGCCCATACATGATTGTTAAGCATCCATTCACATTCATGAATGCCAACGTGATGGTCATTAACAAGAAAGATCTAGCCGAAACAATGAAGATAAGTCCCAAACAACTAGAAAGACAAGTTAAAGCAATCAAGCCAGACATTAAGGTTTCATTCACCAATGCGCTAAACGGGGAAGGCGTTGAAGAACTAATCAAGGCACTAGAACTGTAATTCTGGGAGAATAGAAACGTGCATGAACTTTCAATAACAACACAAATCGTTGAGAGCGTCCTAACTGCAGCAAAAAAGCAGGACGCAAAAAAGGTCACGGAAGTTCAGTTGGTAATAGGCAAAATGACATTTCTAGGAACAGAGCAAGTTCGCTTCTCATATGACATACTAACTGAAAACACTATAATGAAAGACTCAAAACTGATAATCGAAGAGAAGGATGGTGTTATAGAGTGTTCCAGTTGTGGATACAGAGGAGAAATACAAGTTGGGGATGACCCCTCATATCATGTACCAATTCCAACCCTTCGATGCCCCAAATGCGAAAAAGCATCAAAAATTGTTGAAGGAAAAGAGTGCACAATAAAGAGCATAAGAATGGTCAAAGAGGGCTGAGAAGTGAAAGCATTAAACACATACAACTTCAGAGATCCCATCTTAGCAAAGAAGGTTGCGAAGCATACCAAAAAGATAGCCCCGCCATATGAAGTAAAGTTTTGTCATGTCTGTGGAACCCATGAGTGGACAATCACCCATTATGGTCTTCGGTCTCTTCTTCCTGAGAATGTGGACGTTATTGCTGGACCAGGATGCCCAGTCTGCATTCTTCCAGCATCAGATATCGACGAAGCCATAGAACTAACAAAAAAGGGTGTAACTGTCACAACTTTTGGAGACCTTATCAGAGTTCCAGGATCAAAAACTTCCCTTCAAAAAGCCAAAGCTTCAGGTGGAAACGTACGAATAGTTTACGGTTTAAGAGACGCCATTCAGATGGCTAAAAAGAGTCCAGACAAAGAGTTCGTGTTCTTTGCCGTCGGCTTCGAAACCACATCACCGTCTACAGCCATCGAAGTCTTAAATAAGCCTCCTGAAAACTTTAGTTTTCTTGTTTCACATAGGCTAATTCCGCCAGCAATGGAACTGCTTTTGGGTATAGGTGACTTGCATATTGATGGTTTTATTGCCGCGGGCCATGTTTCCACGATTACTGGAATGAAGCTTTATGAGGTGTTTCCAGAGGCTTATAGGATGCCAACTGTTGTTGCTGGGTTTGAGCCGTTGGATGTTCTTTTCGCTGTTGATATGTTAGTTCAGCAGGTGAAAGATGGTGTTGCAAGGCTGGAAAATGAGTATAAACGTGTTGTTTCATGGGAGGGCAACATTAGGGCTCAGAATCTGGTAGAGCAGGTGTTTGATGTTGTTGATGGGAGTTGGCGGGGACTTGGAAAGCTTCCAAAGTCAGGACTGGTGCTAAAGAAGGAGTTTTCTGCATTTGATGCAAGAAAAAAGTTTGACCTACATATAGAAGATTCAAGAGACATCCTGAAGGGTTGCCTGTGCCATTTGGTTATGATTGGGAAGATTAAGCCATCTGAGTGCCCCAGTTACATGACGAGTTGTGTTCCAGAATCTCCAAAGGGAGCGTGCATGGTTTCAAATGAAGGCACATGTAGAATCTGGGCAAAACATAGAGTATCCAAAATTTAGGTGAACTTTTGCTTATCTCTACTAGAAGCTTAGTTAATTATGGTTTGTTTACCGTTTTTGGAAGTGAGTTGTCATAAATGTTAATGAGGCCTTTGAACGGTCCAGAAAGACAGAGGGTCATTATCATGACATTATTTGTATTAATTCCTGATCATTTATATTGAAACAATATAAACTCAAGAAATCTTGATTATATAGATATTTTGTGTCGTCAGCATAAGTCTAGTGGTAATACCGATTGTCACTAGTCTTCTTTATGCTGCCAAGAAGACTTCCAACCAAATAGGGTAACCAATACTGTTGTTGCAAATCTAGGTTAGCTGTCACAAATGTTACGGCAGTCTTTTTTGAAATAGCTCCCACTTCCTCAAATTTTCGAATAATCCGTTGACGCATTTTAAATTCAATTTTCGACATAGTCAAATAATAAGCCACTCCTTCTTTCTTCCCATTGTTTCAAAGAAGAAAACCCAAAATAAATGGTAAAACACGACAAGTCTTCTTGTCGACATTCACTAAGAGAATTCCACACATATTAACAATGCACGGTTGCATATATAGCGTGCTGGTATTCAAAAAAATGAGAGGAATTTTAATCATATTTGAAAATTTATAGATTGCTTTCTTCCAATGCTTGCACGAATGTTTTTTTCTTCAAGGCCCAAGGAGTTGTTGGTCTCTTGTAAGTTTTTACTAGTCCTGCATTCTTAAGATTTGGAATTGCACCCCACATCATCTTAGGGAGATTGGAAACCAGTAGTTCACCCTTTACTTTTATGAAATCGTAAACTTTTCTTTCAAACTCAGTTATTTTTAACAATTATGTTCCTCCTAATCATATAAAATTCCTACAATAATATTGTGCGCCACGTATTAAATCAATTTACTAAGTGGTTAAAATTTAATCCTTTGATCTATTCACATGTTTTCTGTAGATTGTTATTATTAAGGTTGTAATTAGAAATACTGGTAGAATAATCCATGACGGAGCATCTGGAATGCCATATTCATCAGTTCTGATTAACCAAAGATCAGAGTTCCCAGCACCAAAAGATTCTGTGAAACCAGTTAAGGTAAATCCTCCATCAAACGTCTCAACCAACGCGAAAATACCATCAAAAGCTCACCCTCCATATACTTTGTTCCACATTGTTGAAGATGCTCTAACAACAATAGTAAATAAAATACTAAATTAAACAAAAAGAACTCTGTTGGTGGCAAAAACAAATTTACGGTTAGTCATTCTCTTCGTTATTACATCTTATTTAGTTAGCATTTTTGGAAAGAACCTTGACTTGGTCAATTTTGTGTGTGTTTATATCCGTACGGTGTTACACGTCAGGGATGGAAAGAGAGCAAGAAAACGAACATAAACAAGGACAATGGATAAAAAACGTAGACACTTGAAAACTTGGGAGTGTGATTAAACAAATACACACCCTAAGTCAAGGATTTGGGATTACTCAGTGAGGTTGCTTAAAATATATATGGTCTATCGATATAATTGATAGCTGTTGGGTGAAAATTTAATGAAACCCTTTCGATTAGTTGTTATCGTGGCTTCCTTCAGCATTTTTTTTGCAGCATTTTGTGGTGTTGTTTTTGCTCTTGATCAAGATGAAGTACGGGTATCTGTGGCTTGGTCGAGTGAAATATATTCTAGGGGTAGTAGCCAAACGGTAACTGTGTTATTAATAAGTGATAGTTCTGAACAATTGACAATTAACTATTTTGGTCTACACGTTGATTGGATGGATTCAGACCAATTTATTGGATCTGATCTATCTGATGATCCTGTGATTATTCCCGCTTATGGGAATGAATATTTTTCTCCAATAACTATACAAATTCCTGAAGACGTAAGTGTTGGGCCACACAGCTATTTTTTGGGTATTGATGGAATACAGGGTGTATCTACTAGTTTCTCTTGGGATTCTCCTACTCTGACTTTGGTAGTTCAGAATTCTGGAATAGACATCTACAGTGAGTTGGTAAACAAAGTAGGGGGTAACATATCTGAAGCGGTTAACGCAAACTATCAAAGTTCTGAAGCGAAATCACTTTTGAACCAAGCACAAAACGTGTATGATCAAGCACTTTCTTTAGGAAATGAAGAAAAATGGAATGAGGCGATCTCTGCGTTGCAGGATGCTTCCACTTACCTTGAACAAGCAGACAATGAAGAGCAAAAACATATTGAAACTAATACTCAACAAGATACGCTATTAATCATAGTTGGAGTAGCCGTAGTTGTGACTGTTTTAATAATTACTTTGGTTATGATAAAACGAAAACAAAATCCAATAGTTGACCAACAAACTAAAACCTAGACTTCCTTTGGATTCGGGCACGATTTCTTATACTTTATGGGAGACAAAAGTTATTTTCCTTTTTTTCCAGTTATCATGAAATATGTATTTCTAACTTTGTTAAAATTACATTCTAGTTAACTTCGAAAGTTTAGAAGATTGAAACTGATAATTGGGAAACGGCATCTTTTTTAGAAGCATTCAAAATTTATTATCAAATGTTTGTAAACTGGTGAACTGATCATTGGGGTCTTCGTTATTCAATTCTGAAAAAAAAAGAAATCTCCTTTGCTATAATGAAATATTAATACTTAAACAAAACATTCCTAATGCAATAACGAGTCTGCGTCTTGTAGTCTTACCTCATCTAGTTTACTCATTTAACCATCAAAATACACTTGTTGCTTATGCGTTGTTTATTTTCGCCATTGGAACAGACCTTGCGGACGGTTATATTGCAAGAAAACTAAATTCAACTTCAAAGCTCGGTGCTTATCTTGATGCAACTATTGATTTTTTCTTCAGCTCAGGAATGTACATAGCATTCATTATCAATGGGATATATTCTCCATGGATTCTTCTCATTATTGCTTCCATTTTTTCACAATTTATTATATTAAATGTGTACGTGAAAAAGACGATCTATGATCCCATTGGCAAATATTATGGTAGTCTTCTCTTTGGCGGTATAGGATTAACATTACTCTTCCCAGATCAGCTAGTCTATAATATTGTAACTTTTGGAATTGTAATTTCTACTTTAGCCTCCATTATCAGCCGTTTAACATACTTTTTTTCGTACAAGAAAGAAAAAAATAGCTTTATTCTTATTCAGGATAATTTACCAAGAATAAGTGTAGGAAATGATAATACTAATCAAACACTTTTGAGAAACTGTCTATATTCTGATTGGATTCTTTTACAATCAATTGAGAATTTAGAAGTTCACACATTTAAGAAGTTAGATGCCCATACTTAAATTCAATAAATGATTTCTTCAAGCTTCAAGTGATCTTCATGCCTGCAATATTCTTACACTCCACATTTGCTTACTTGATAAATAGATGGAATTCCAGATTTAGTTTACCTGCACTTTTGGTTGGAACATTAATACCAGATATAGAAGTACCTATAGTTTTTTTCTTAACTAATGGTGTCATAGATCGACTTATATTCCATAGCATTATAGGTGCTATCACTGTGGGAACGTTTGTTTCGATTGCTATTGTGCTAATTATCTATCCACATTTTGTTTCCTTCCTTTTCAGGATCAAAAAACAAGATATTAAGAAAAAATGTCGTTTTTCAGGAACTTTGGTAGGTTTGTGCATTGTTGGAAACCTTTCTCATGTACTAATCGATGCGACTCACCATGAATTTAATCCCCTGTTGTATCCTATATTCAAAGAATCTTCTAATTTCCTCCGAATTTCCAGTGATCAAAGCTTTGATGTTAAATTAGTAACAATATTATTGTCTGCGATTTTTCTCGTGTTAGTTATTGTTTCTGCAAGAAAAGGAGTGAAGGGCTTTTGGAAACAAATGTTAGTGAGATAACAGAGTTTTAATAAAAAAAGCCAAACTGTTTTCTAGTCGGGCTTTGAAAAAAAAGAAGCATAATAACCAAAAATACAACCTTGACTATTCAGACTTCTTGAGCATATGTTCTATTGGAACTTTCCAGAAAAGGAAAAAGAGTTCTGTGAAGAAAATATAAGCAAGGGGTTTATTCTCGACACCAAAGTGGAACGAACTCACTTCGTCCGCGACATTACAACTCTATCTGCTCATTGAATGAATAAATATCAGCCATCAACAGAAGAATTATTGAGCAAAGAAGAGCACTTTACACATTCAAAACTGAAACACTCATGTGTTTTAACATGTTTACGTGGGATGAATTAATAAAGAGAGTAACAGAAGAGAATAGAAAATACTTTTGACAAAATCTTAAACTTTTCAACAATCAACTTGAAAGTAGTTTTGTAGAAAATAGAAATCCTCGAGTTGAGTCTAAGCCCTTGGCGCATGTTAGGCCCGACTAGGACACCGTTTTTGTCGTGCGTTTATCGTCAGCCTTTTTGATGGACGCACTCGATGCCTATACGCATTACACTTTAGGTATTGTCCAGCCATTCTCAGCATAGTCCTTATCGCATTAAGGTCTTCAGCTGTTTCGACCTATCTGCTCAATGCTTCGATGCAATACCCGAGCGTGCTCCCCAACTCGGGGAATATATCTTGGGAATATAGTGGAAGAAATAGTTTATCGAAAGCAAGAACATCACGAAAATGAGGGGCATAAAGTTTTTTTAACACATTTTTGTCAAAAAATTTGGGTATTTCACTAGCTCAGCCATCAACAGGGCACATGGAACACGAAAACAGAGGTTTATAAGATCAATATTCCGTGAAAAACTAACTTTGTGACTTATGATTCACGTGTTATTGTTAGCATATTCTTGGGATTGGGTCTCCTACTGGAGGAGGCAAGATTCGTTTTCCACTAACCACCGTTTCTAGAACAACCTCGCTAAAGTCACTTGTTGCTTCGCCAATTATTGTTGCATCCTTACCTTCTTTAGTCGCTTTTAGTACCGTCAAAACTTCTTCAACTTTCTGCGCTACTACGCCTATTAGCACTTTACCTTCGTTTCCTATCTCCAATGGATCCAAGCCAAGCATTTCGCAGGCGACCTTCACGTCACCCCTAATAGGTACATTTGACTCATGCACCATTAAACCAACATTCGACTTGGTGCTCCACTCATTCAATGAATTAGATAAGCCTCCCCGAGTTGGATCCTTCATAGCAACGATTCCGCCAACTTCAAGCAACTTCTTAATTACTTTGTTCAGGGGGGTCACATCAGATTGAATGTTGCTTCCAAAATTGTAACCTTCTTGTGCGGACAGAATGGTTATTCCATGGTCTCCTATTGTACCTGAAAGGATAATTTTGTCTCCCTCTCGGAGGTTAGAATCTAGAATCCAATCCGAATCGAAACGACGATGCCGCTTAACCTCACGGATGTTAGTTTCGAGTGCCTCACTTCGTTTCCCAATTCCGGAGGTATTAATAAGGCAACCTCCAAAACCGCTCTTCTCAATAACCTTAGTATCGCCAGTAACAACATATACACCAGCTTCTTTACATGCTTGGTCCATACTCTCCAAGATTCTGTCCAAATCCGCCATTAGAAAACCTTCCTCTAACACCATACCACATGTAAGAGCCAAGGGTTGAGCACCAATCATTGAAATATCATTAACGGTCCCCGCAACAGCCAGCCTTCCTATGTCCCCACCGGGAAAAAAGAGGGGTTTTACAGCATGAGAATCTGACTTCAGAACAATATTATCTACTACCGCAGAATCGTCTAGGGCTTCTAACGGAACCTCAGCGTTGCTTCCACCAAGATATTTCAAAACATGATTTTTAATGAGATCACCCATGACTGTTCCGCCTGCTCCATGAGCCATAGTTATACGCTTCATTGAAAATTCCTCAGGAAAGGTTTGCGACTCCACGTTCTTAAACACTACCAAATAATGATAAGGGGTAGGGCTGATTTTTCGTTCCATAGAATAACGTTTAACGGTACATTGAACAGCAATCTATTCCAAAATAGTCGATTTCAATCATTGTTTAGAGCAGGTTCTTACCGATTTTCCAGAACTTAGAGATTAACTAAGAGAAGATAACAAAAAAATTGCAACGAGTTTGCTTTTACATTATTACCAAAACATCTACGGTATCAACACTTATCCAATTCTGCTTCTACAATGAAACATAAAGAATTCTTGGCTGACCGTGTTTCATATTCCTTTTTTGTACATTTATAGTGTTGAGGTTAGTTATAGGCAATCAATAAGATTTATAACCGTTCATGAAATCTAATTCACAACAATATATCGTTTCAAATGGACAGCACATTCTGGGGTATAAAAAATGCCTATAAAACGGCTCAAAAACGAGACTGAGAACGAACTTGTCATAGAGCTGGTTTTACATACTAAGAATTATTCACTGAAGTTAGATAGGAAAGAGTGCGTGGGCTGTGGGGTCTGCATGGAAATCTGCCCCCGAGAGGCCATAGAAGTTACGAGAACAGCAAAAAAAGAAGTCGAAAAAGCGAAGTCTCCTACAGTAACAATTAGTGAACAAAAATGTAATTATTGTGGGATGTGTGAAGCCATCTGTCCCTTTGGAGCCTTGAATACAAAAATTAATGGAGAGCATGTGGTTTCAGTAGTTGATACTGAAAGCTTCCCTAAAATAAAACGGGAGATTGAGATCGATAAAACCAAGTGTGGTTTGGAGTGTTTAGAAATTGAGAAAGCTTGTCCCCTTGACCACATTAAAGTAAGCATTTGTAGTCCAGACGAAAACGTTACAGATGTAGCTTCAAAATCAAAGAAGGAAAATCTCAAAGTCAAAGTAGAGATAAACAAAGAATCATGTCCTTGTTGCCGGTATTGCGAAACAAAGTTTCCAGATGGTGCAATACATGTAGAAAAAATGTTCTTCGGAAGCCTTAGAATTAATAGCAAAAAATGTCCCGACGGATGCCAAGACTGCGTTGATGTTTGTCCTATTCCAGATGTTCTGTATTTTTCTGACAATAAAGTGCATGTTAATGATTCACATTGTGTCTATTGTGGTGCCTGTAAGATAACCTGCCCAGAGGAAGAGGCACTAGAACTTAACAGGACGCGCGTACGCCACAGTGAGGTTCGTTCTGGAGCATGGAATAAGGCTCTTGAGAAACTTGCGTCAACCAATGCGGTAACAAAGGAGATGCAAAACAAGAACGCAAAGAGGCTCAAGAAAGTAGTAAGTAAAAGACTGTGCCCAGAGGAGCTGGACTAGAATGCCTGAGGAACCACGAATAGGAGTGTTCGTTTGCCATTGCGGACTTAATATCGCGGGTGTAGTTGACGTTAAAGAGTTGACTGAATATGCTCGGACTTTGCCCGATGTGTTAATAGCCATGGACAACCGTTACACCTGTGCTGATCCAGGTCAAGAAGAGATCAGGAAAGCTATCAAAGAACATAACCTCAACAGGGTTGTTGTTGCTGCATGTTCGCCTAGAATGCATGAACCAACGTTTCGAAGAACCGTAGCCGATGCTGACTTGAATCCGTATCTTTTTGAAATGGCTAATATACGAGAGTTTGCTTCGTGGTGCCATCAAAGTACACCCAAGAAGGCAACCGAAAAGTCTAAAGAGATCGTGAAGATGGCTGTTGCAAAGGCGCGGCTTCTTCAAAGGCTTGAAACTATGGAGGTTCCTGTTACTAACAAGGCTCTAATAATTGGTGGAGGAATCGCGGGAATTAGTTCTGCGTTAGACTTGGCGGGTATGGGATTCAAAGTTTACCTCTTGGAGAAGGGGGAGAGCATAGGCGGTCACATGGCTGCTTTGGACAAGACATTTCCAACATTGGACTGTTCCATTTGTATCGAAGGTCCAAAGATGGTTGATGTTTCCCGTCATCCTAATATCGAAATATTATCGTATGCTGACCTTATCAGCGTCAAGGGTTTTGTGGGAAACTTTAAGGTCAAAATCAGAAAGAACCCCAGATACGTTAAATCAGAGGATTGTACGGGCTGCGGCGAATGCAGGGATGCATGTCCCATAGAGTTTCCTAACGAGTGGGATGAGAATATGGGTGTTAGGAAGGCGATTTCTGTTCCCTTTGATCAGGCTGTTCCTCTTGTTTACACGATTAACAGGGACTATTGTATCGAGTGCTTCAAGTGTGTGGAAGCTTGTGGTGCACGTCAGGCCATCAATTTTGATCAACAGCCCGAAGATGTTGAGTTGGAGGTTGGAACCATTATCGTTTCAACTGGTTTTGATGTTTACAAACCCTTCGAGGAAAGTCAATATGGCTACAGCAGATTTGATAATGTTATAACTGCCATGGAGTTTGAAAGGCTTATTTTGGCTGCGGGACCAACTGGAGGCAAAGTTGTGCGTGGTTCTGATGGGAAAAAGCCTCATTCCGTTTCGTTTATTCAGTGTGTTGGTTCAAGGGATGTAAACAAGAGTGAGTACTGTTCTGGTTTTTGCTGCATGTATGCTTTGAAGAATGCTATTTTGCTAAAAGAAAAATACCGCGATGACGTGGAAGTTTACATATTCTACATTGATATGCGAACCAACTTCAAGGGCTACGAAGAATTCTACAGAAGAGCCCGCGAGTTGGGAGTAAACTTCATCAGAGGAAGAGTTTCCCAAATCAACGAAACCCAAAAAACCAAGAATTTGCTTATCCGCGCAGAAGACATGGCGCTTGGAGAGCCAATAGAAATTGAGTCAGAGCTTGTGGTTTTGAGTACAGCGGCAATTCCAAGCAAGGGAACAGACGAAATCTCCAGAATCCTAAGCATAACAAGGGGAGCTGACGGCTTCTTTATGGAGAGCCACCCGAAACTTAAGCCGTTAGATACGTCGGTTGATGGAATCTTTTTGGCTGGGGCATGCCAAGGACCAAAAGATATCCCATATAGCGTGTCTCAGGGAAGTGGGGCCGCAGCACGAGCCGCTACCGTGTTATCTCAGCCCACATGGAAAATAGAACCCATAATAGCATCAGTTTACCCAAACAAATGCAAAAACGTGACAAGAAAATGTGGAATCTGTGTTACAAAGTGTCCATATGGAGCCATAAAGGCAAATGAAAAGCAAGCTGCAACAATTATAGCTGCTATGTGTCATGGTTGCGGAACTTGTGTGGGTGAGTGCCCGTCTAATGCTATTACTCAGATGCACTTTACTGACCCTCAGATTTTGGCTCAGATAGACGCTGCTTTAGAGGACAATGCTGAGGATAAGATATTGGGTTTTTTATGTAACTGGTGCAGTTATGCTGGTGCTGATCTTGCTGGAACAAGCCGTTTTGAGTATCCGCCTACCATGAGGGCGATACGTGTCATGTGTTCGGGGAGAGTGGATAAGGATTTTGTGTTGGAGGCTTTCAGGCAAGGAGCGGGAATGGTTCTTGTTGGTGCATGTCACTTGCCGTATGACTGTCACTATATTTCGGGTAACTACAAGATGAAGTCAAGAATGGATGCTTTGGCAAGAATTTTTGAGAAGCTGGGGCTTAGTAAGGAGCGTTTCAGGGTAGAATATGTTTCAGCAGCAGAAGGAGTCAAGTTTGCAGCCATAATCAAAGAGATGACAGATCAACTAGAAGCGCTAGGTCCAGAGAAGATTAAAGCAGAAAACAAGAAACTAAAACCTATAATAGAAAGGATGCTTTCAAGAAAGAAGAAAAAATAGTTCATAAGTTTTTCAGAAAAATTGGTTTAAAGTGTTTTCATAAAAGTTTCTTGACCGAACCTCTACTAACAGTTATGCTAGCATATTGACCACTTGCATTAAGTAAAGAAAAAAGTTTTTTTAGGCAATTAAGAAAGTGCTTATGTTATGCTTACGTTCTGTATCTGGAAGTAACGCTTTGCAAGAAACCGGATTCTTTCAGCGTTTCTGCCGTTTTTACCAATAGCAACACCTTTGTCTCTAGGATTAACAGAAATCACTGCGATCTTTTTTCCGTCCATGCGCTCGGTTATACGTACCTCGTCAACTTTGGCGGGTTTAAGAGCATTCTTAATGAACTGGGCAGGATTCTCTGAATGTTCAATGACTTCATGCTTTTTACCGGTCATATTCTCCAAGGTATGGATGTTTTTTCCTTTCTTTCCGATAGCTCTCCCGATGGATCCTTCTTTTACAATAAAAATTATCCTGTTGAGGTCAGCGTCGACAATACAGTCCTTCACTGTTGCACCTGTTACGCTCTGAAACAGAGCAATATAGCGCATCTCATGACTCGTGAACTTTATTCCAGTAGCCATATTTACTCCTCCGTGATTTTAAGAATATTTGAATCTCCAGGTTCTTTAATAGCCAAAACCGAAACATTGAATGGTTTTCCGCACAATGCTCCTAAATCAGAGCTCTCACCTTTAAAAAGGCTCACCGGAATCTCAGAAAGCCTACAGTAATACTCAATATCTTCTCGGATACTCTGAGGACAATTCGAAGCAAGTAAGATCAGCTTAGCTTTCTTTGATTTAGCGCTCCTTAGTGCGCTAATTGCTCCAATCTGGATTTTTCCAGTTTTTGCGGTAGTAGTTATTGCTTTGTTGACATCTATCATTCTTTTTTCTCTCTGTTTGTTGTTGTCATGTATAGGTCTACTAGTCCTGTGCCGATGGGTATTGATTGCCCAACTATAACGTTTTCGGTTACACCCTTCAACGGATCACTTTCTCCACGGATAGCTGCATCAACTAGGTTTGGAACAGTTATCTCAAAAGCTGCCCGAGCCAGAACACTAGACTTCTTACCGCTGATTCCATGTCGTCCAATCTGTCTAACTCCACCCGTTGAAGTCATGATGTCTGCCATCAACATAACATGGCGTATGTCAACGTCAAGACCTTGTTCCTCAAGAACATCTAGGGCTTCTTTAATTAGTGAGTTTCTAGCCGCTTCAATACCAAGGGTTTCCGCGATTTCATGAACATTGTTGGTTGTTGTCCGTGTTGGATCAATACCTGGAACGTCGAGAACAGCAGATAAATTAGAGCCATCTGTTCGGATAACCCATTCACCAGTTTCCTCTGTAACAAGAACCCTACGGATACCAGGTGCTCCTCTAATATGTGCTTTTGGAAGTGTAATCAAGAGTTTCTTCATATCTAGCTGTTTCTTAGGCTTAACAATCAGTCGGTTATCTTCAACACTCAACTCATAGTTCGTAATTTTTATAATGTTAGACAATTCCTCTGGATTAACACCACGGTCTTTCATCAACTGGGGATCAAGCACAACAGCAACCGCTTGAAGCTCTGGGTCTATATATGGCTCAGAAGCTGAAACGTCCTCCAATGTTGAAGTGATAATATCGCGGGCTATTTCTGTAGCTTTTTCCTTTCTCTTCCGATGCTCCTTATCAAGGTATATAACCATGATAGGTGTTGACGGGCTTCGTCTTGCATCAACAATCTCGATAAGCCGAGGCAAGCCAAGAGTAACGTTCTGCTCTCGTACACCAGCATAGTGGAAAGTCCTAAGAGTCATCTGCGTTCCAGGCTCCCCAATGGACTGAGCAGCAACTATACCAACAGCTTCTCCAGGCTCAACAAGAGCACGTTTATAGTTCTCTAAAGCCAATCCGATAGTGCGATCAACACCGTTACGACCAAACTTTGCCTTTGGCAACTCAGACTTTAGTTCACTTACAAGAAGAGGAGTCAACTGGTCTTCAACTTCACTAAGGCTCTCCATAACATATTCCATAGAGGCAGGCTTTTCCTCATTCACCATAATCTTTACCTGATCAACAAGACGCTTGATATTTACTGCTTGCCCATGGTCACTCTTTGCTGGATCAACGCCATCCTCTCCATATTTGAGCTGTATAATGTCACCAGTAGAGTTCCGGACAGTACCGTCATACTCAATTCGAAGCTGCTCAAGTGCGTTAATTAGACGCCTCTGCATGTAACCGCTCTGCTGAGTCCTAACGGCTGTGTCTACGAGCCCCTCTCTACCACCCATAGCATGGAAGAAGTACTCAATAGGATTCAATCCAGTCGTATACGAATTATACACGAATCCTCTAGCTTTGGGTGTAGGATCTCCAGCTTTAAAGTGAGATAACGCACGGTTAACATAACCACGCATGATACGTTTTCCCCTTACAGCCTGCTGACCTACAGATGCTGTCATTTGCCCAATATTAAGGTTAGAACCACGCGCTCCAGTTCTAGTCATGATTATACCAGAATTCTCAAGCTTAAAGTCCTCGTCTGCAACTTTACCCGCTTTGTCTCGAGCTTCAGCAAGTTCATTCATGACATAGAGTTCGAAGGACTCATTAAGAGTCTGTCCGGGAAGACGTGGCAGTGTACCCGCACGATAGTCAATGATCAGTTTTTCAATCCGCTTTTCTATTACGTTCATATTTCGTTTGATCTTCTTTCTTGCAACATCAGACAGTTCAAGTTCGTCGAATGAGAAGGTGAAACCTCGAATACTTATGAATACTTTAAGAAGTTGACAGATGTCGTTAAGAAACTTTCTTCCAGCCTGTGACCCATAATCCTTGATTATTCGATGAAGCAAACTATCTGATTGCTCAGCACCGATTGAACGTCTGTCAATGAGACCACACTTTAGAACTCCATTTTTAACAACCACATAAGCATCGTTAGGACATTTTTCACCTAAACATGTAGTACAATTACGGCAGACAGTTGATTTTAAAACATAGTTCAGGTCCTTTGGAAGAAAGATACTGAATATCTGTTTTCCAGTCCAAAGAGGCTGAGGTTCTTTGACAGCAGGTTCAGGCAAAGGTCCCTCGAAACCAGACGCTACAAGCAATCTGCAAACCTCTTCCTTGTTTAGAACATTAGAGTTTTTGGTGAACATATAAGATGCTGTTATGTAATCGCGAATAGCCCCTATGATTGGTCCACCAAATCTTGGTGATAGAATCTGGTCTTGGACTTGCATCAGAAGCCGCGCCTCAGTCTGAGCCTCTTCGCCCTGTGGGACGTGAAGATTCATTTCGTCCCCATCAAAGTCGGCATTATAGGGCGGACAAACACATAGATGTAACCGGAAAGTCTTATGAGGTAAAACTCTAACATAATGCGCCATAATTGACATACGGTGAAGTGAAGGCTGTCTGTTAAAAATGGCAATGTCGCCGTTCATGAGGTGACGTTCTACAACGAAACCAGTTTCCAATGATTCGGCAACTTTGTCTCTTTCAACAACAAACTCCAGTCTGACCCGTTTTCCATCAGGTCTGACAACATAGAGTGCGCCGGGGAAATGTTCAGGACCGTTGATGATAAGTTTCCGCATCTCTTCGATATTCCATACCGTAACCTTCTCGGGCATTGAAAGCCTCATAGCTATAGCTAGAGGAACACCAACCTCGTTGATGTCGAGATTTGGGTCGGGCGAAACCACAGTACGCGCCGAAAAGTCTACACGTTTTCCAGAAAGATTACTTCGGAATCGTCCCTCTTTACCCTTTAGACGTTGCGAGATTGTTTTTAGAGCCCTACCAGAACGATGTCGTGCCGGTGGTATTCCTGAAGCTTCGTTGTTGAAATAGGTTGTACAGTGATACTGAAGCAGTTCTGACAAGTCTTGGATAATGAGGGTCGGGGCGCCCGCCTCCATGTTTTCTCGTAGACGCTGATTAATTCGAATAATGTCTACGAGCTTGTGAGTTAAATCGTCTTCGGATCGGATGCCCGATTCTAATGTGATTGATGGGCGTACATAAACTGGAGGAACAGGAAGAACCTGTAGAATCATCCATTCTGGTCGGGCAGTCGCAGGTTTAAAACCGAACAATTCAAGGTCATCGTCAGGTATTCGTTCAAGCCTTTCTCTGACCATGCTCTGTGTTAATCTTTGTGCACCTTCTTCTAGAATCTCATAAAATGTTGTGGGTTTCGCAAAGTCAATTTTTGATTGCTGGGCTCCACAATAAGGACAATCCTTCTTTCTAGCTTCCTTTATAATCTTCTTGTAAATATCGTTTGGAATTTCTCCCAAGAGATCGAAAGTCTGTTTAATGGTAAACTTAATTTCTTCAACACGAGTTTCAGGAAGCAGAATTCGTCCACAGTTTCTGCAAGTAGCTTGAAGAAGGTTGTGTATTATCTTTGTGAACTCTATGTGAATTATCGGAACTGCCAGTTCTATATGACCAAAATGTCCTGGACATCTTATGGCTGTGTTTCCGCACGTTTTGCATCTTTGTCTGGGCTCAAGAGTTCCTAATCTTCCGTCCATGAGTCCAGAAGTTATTGGAGCTCCGTCTTCGTCGTAAGTGTCGGCGGTCTGTATTTCTGCAACGGACTGTCTGCGAATATTCTGGGGTGAGAAAAGTCCGAAAAAAAGTTCATCTATAATTTTATGAATAGTATTTTCCATTGACATTTTATGCTCTCTCCTTAAGTTTTAGGCGGGGAGTAATACACAAACTCATCATCTCTTGGAGAAGCAGCTTGAAGGCATACGATACGACTACCGGGGATATCTGGGCTTTATCTTCACAGATTCTGCACGTGTACTTACGTTGCTTAATATCATAGTAGGAGATGAAACCACAGTTTTCACAGACATATAGAAGATACTTGTCAGACTCTTCGAGTAGCCTGTCTCTTAGCACCATTGCAGCGCCGTGACCAATCAAGCAGTCTCGTTCCATTTCACCGAACCGCAAACCACCACCCCTCGCACGTCCCTCCGTTGGTTGACGTGTCAACATCTGAACTTGGCCTCGGGCTCTAGCATGCATCTTATCTGCAACCATGTGGTGAAGCTTCTGATAGTAAACTACACCCATGAAAACGTCTGCAACAAACTTCTCTCCAGAAACCCCGCTGTAGAGAATTTCTCTACCAGTCTGACTGAAACCCAGTTTAACTAGTTCCTTCTTGAGTTGTTCGGGTCCCTCATTGCTGAAGGGTGTTCCGTCAACCGCTTTACCTCTTGCTGAAGCAACTTTTCCAGCCATGGATTCAAGGAACTGACCAATAGTCATTCGTGACGGCATGGCGTGGGGATTGATTATGATGTCTGGAACGATTCCTTTTGGAGAGAAAGGCATGTCCTCTTGTGGAACAATCATTCCGATGACTCCTTTTTGTCCGTGACGAGAAGCGAATTTGTCTCCCAGCTCAGGTATGCGTTGGTCACGAACTCTGACTTTCACAATCTTACTTCCTGCGCCGGTCTCTGTGATGAAAATATCGTCCACAACACCGTTTTCTGATGGTCGAACGTCAACAGATGTGTCCCGCATAGTTGGACCTTTAACTTCAAACTCTTTATATTCTTCAAGGAATCTTGGCGGACTTGTTCTTCCGATAAGAACATCGCCTCCAGCTACCTTAGATTCTAAACTAACGATACCATCAGCTTCAAGAAGACGGTAGTATTGTTCACCTCTATATCCTCTGATTCCAGCTTCTGGAACCAAGAATCTGTCTCTGAGCCCACCTAGATATTGGCGACACTCAGCATCATAGACTCTGTAGAATGTGGAGCGAACCAAACCACGCTCGATAGAGGCTTTGTTGAATATGATTGCATCTTCCATGTTGTAGCCTTCAAACGATAGAACTGCAACAATACAATTCTGTCCTGATGGTCTTTCGTTGTATCCTATAACTTCCATGGGTTTCGTTTTGACTAGAGGTGCTTGTGGGTAGTGAAGAATATGACGACGAGAGTCAACTCGATTGGGAAAATTGGTCAGGTTTATACCGAGGGCTTGTTTGGACATGGCTGCCTCATATGAGTTCCGAGGTGACTGGTTATGTTCAGGATAGGGTATGATTGAGGCACAAATTCCAAGAATTGTGTAAGTCGCAAGTTCTACGTGGGTGTGTTCGGGAGTAATTTTGTCAAAGTCTAGAGCAACATAGATGTTTTCTTCTTCTTCGGCGTCAATGCATTCAAGTATTCCCTTTTTGATAAGGTCTCCCCAACCCCATTCACCGGAGCGAACATTTTCAACGTGTTCGAGAGTTAGTTTAGGTACTCCATTTTCAATTACAATAAGAGGACGACGTACACGTCCCTGATCGCAGCTGATATAAACCTCTTCACTTACTCCACCTTTAGCCTTTGAGAAGTATGCGACGTTAACTTCAGTGGATATCTCTCTATTCCGGCGTTTTTTTCGTATTTCATCAACTAGCATCTGCGGTGACGCGCAATAACCTAGGATAGAACCGTTAACGTAAACTTTGGCGCTTGAAGCACGCATCTCTACATCTGTTTCTGCTACTGGAATAACATCCAGCCGATAGAGAATTTGTTTAATTCCATCAGGATCAACATAGATAGAAATGGAAGCAGCTAGAGAAAGGTTCTTCACCAAACCACAGTTTGAACCCTCAGGAGTTTCGTTTGGACATAGTCTTCCCCAGTGAGTCGGGTGCAAATCTCGCGCCTCGAAGTTGGGTTGACTACGACTAAGAGGAGATTGTAATCGTCTTAGGTGGCTCAATGTCGAGACTGTGTTTGTTCGGTCAAGAAGCTGTGTGATACCAACGCGTCCTCTGCCCCAGTTACCTGTTGCGAGAGCGTGACGATGCCTATCGGTAACTATTCCAGGGCGAACAGCAGCTGAGATTGTGATCAGCTTCCTCTTAATTCCCATCCGCTCAAGCTGATACTTTATATCACGGCAAAGGTTCCTGAATGCTATCCTAAAAAGATCAGATAATAGGGGACCAGCAAGTTTTAGTCGTTTGTTTTTAAAGTGGTCTTTATCGTCTGGTTTTCTGATTCCAAGCTTCAGTTCGATTACTCTACTAGCCATTTCGCCCAGGAAAAGCGCTTTTTCTAATCGATTTTCTTCGGTTCGACCAATGTGGGGTAAAAAGTTACGGTCGATAATGCTTCTGGCTTTTTGATTTCGATACTCTTCTACTTGACCGTGAGCGACGCGATTTCCTATGTACATTGTCGCGTCTTTAACAGTATCGAATCCCGCAGCTTTTTCAAAGGAGGCTTCGAGTTCATTCTGAATTACTGGATCAGGCGTAACAGTTTCAGCTATTTCCCTGTCAGATTCTATTCCGAGCGCCCGCATCAGAATCACAAATGGTGCTTCTGTGGGTACTCCAGGTATCGAAACTGAGATTCCACCATCAGATTTCATGCGTAGCTGAATTCTTGCTCTGAAACCAACGGTTGTTGAGAATATTTTGGCTTGATAGACCGGTTTTGTTCCTCGATTGTCGATGTCCACAAGAACACGATTTGGAGCCAAGTCTTCCATAGCAACAACGACACGTTCAGAACCGTTGATAAGGAAGTAACCACCGGGATCATGTGGATCCTCTCCATAGGTAATTAATTCTTCATCGGTTAATTGTGAAAGTATGCAGAGTTTAGATTTCAGCATAACAGGAAGGTCACCTATGAGAACAAGTTCTGGTTCCTGCTCCCTTCCATCTATAATCGGTGTCATCTCCAATGCTAGAGGTGCTGCATAGGTTAGGTTTCGGAAGCGAGCTTCCATGGGGAAAATTTCATGTTTTGTTCCATCGACTTCGGTTTTGTAAGGTCGGCTGATTTTTGATTGCGGATCTATCACCCAGAGTTGACCAAGTTTTATCTTGTAGGGCATCTCGGGGATTTCAATGTTGATTTCACCGGTTTCATCGATGACTTCTTGCAGTCCACTGTCAATAAATTTGTTGTATGAATCCAAGTGTTGTCTAACCAAACCTTTCTCATTGAAGAAAGATTTTTGGAGGAGCAAAAAGTCATTTTGTGAGATTACCAAATTTTATTAAATCCTCCCTAATTCGCTGTTGTAATAGGGGAAGTTCGATCGTTTTATCTCAGTTTTTTTCAAATTGGGAGTTTCCTCCGTTGGGCGGGTACCATCCAACCCTAAAAGTTGGTCTCCTTAATTAAGCCTCAAATTTACTTTTGAGAGCTAACAACGTAAACCAGCGCACCCATTAATAAATTTTGCCGTAAAAAAAACTGTATCACATTAAGTTTTCGTAGATTATGACTCTCGACCAAAAACTTTCTGTAATCAATAAAGTTTTTAAACAAAAAAATTGATCATGCATTAAATTTATACAGTTACTCTTTTTCTGATTCTTCTAATTTCTGTTTTTCCAAAGTACCAGAATAGATTCTAGAAGAAACCCCGGCAATTAACCCGCCGATTGCATCGTTAGCAATTGGACCAAGTTTCCTCAGAATTCCTGGTTTAGCCTGATCATATCTTATGAACTCAAAAATGCCCCTAGCTCCAGCAATGTAATCAGCTATAGTCATGCCTAAGTATTCATCAACAATTAGTCCCGGACGGCCGTTAAACTGTTCTTTAGGAAGAAGTGGAATCAAACCTGCTTGTCCATCCTCTTCTGCGCGAAAGCAAGCCACTTCTAAAACTGCAATGTTTACATCTGTTAGTGCTTCGTAGAAGCCAGCTTTGAAAAGCTCGACTGCTTTCTCTCGTGTTTCTACAGCGGGATGTGGAATGAATAGTTCCAGTGCCGTGTCTAGTAAGTCCTTTAAAGTAACTCCATGCTCTTCGAGATATTTGAGTAGAGGCAAGTCATGGAACTTGGTTTCCAAATTCTTCACCAAAGTTGATTTGTTAGTTATGGATATATTTTCAGTAAGAAATTTAAATTATCTGTTAGATAGTCCATCCTCCACATAGAATAGATCCATATACTGTTTGTGGAATGAAAAATGCGTGACATAATATTAGCAAACAACAAAACAAGAAGCATAGAAATGCTAAGCCAGTTAGCAGAAAAGAAAACTCTTTTCACATGTGTTATAGGTGTAACTGAAACAGCGAAGATTCCAGGCATATCAGCAGCTGGGGCGAATCCAGAAATAACAGATTATACACCCCCCGCCGACGTCGAACTAATGCACCTTGGAAAATGTAAATGTATACAGGGTGTACCTGTAACACCCGATGGAATCCCAACTCCTGCTTTGATTACGATGTCTGCATTGAAAATGGCGGACATACCTAGTCTTGTGGTAAGTGCGGGTCTGAGAGTCAAGCCGCAGGTTCCTTTTTTGGAGTTGGGGGGCTGTCCTGGAAGAGATATTAGAACGGGCAAAGCTCTCGAGAACGCCGAAGAGGTTATGGGTAGGGCATTAATTGCTGGAGAAAACTTGTCGAAGATTATTGATTATCTTGTGGTTGGTGAAAGTATTCCAGGAGGTACCACAACAGCCCTAAGCGTCCTGTTGGCTATGGGAGTAGATGCGAAAGGAAGGATAAGCAGCAGCATGCAATTTAATCCCCATGAACTTAAAATAAGAACAGCAGAAATGGGACTTGATGCCGCGGGAGTTAAGGAAGGCGAATTTGCAGATGATCCAATAAAAGCAATTTCTACGGTTGGGGACCCGATGCAACCCGCTGTGGCAGGACTAGTAATGGGTGCCGCAAAAAAAATTCCAGTCATCATGGCTGGAGGAACCCAGATGGTTGCTGTGTTGGCTGTTGTTAAGGCGTTAAATCCAGACATTCTAGCCAACGTGACAATCGGAACTACACGGTGGATAATAAACGACAAAACCTCTGATCTCAAAGGACTGGTTTCTAAGATTGCTGATGTTCCAGTATTGGCTGTGGACTTAGATTTTAGACATTCACAATTTGATGGTTTGAAAGCATACGAAGCAGGTGTTGTAAAAGAGGGGGTTGGATGTGGTGGAGCATCAATAGCCGCTATTTTAAAAACGAACAACTCAATAACCAAAGATAGCCTATTGCATGAAATTGAAAAAAACTACAAGAAACTAGTAGGCTCAACATAACTAATTCTGCTTGGTTTATGGGATTTTGTGGGCTTCAACTTGTATGCTAGTTATTTTTCCCTTCAGTTCCTGAGAAACGTCTATGGTGTAGGGTTTTGCAGAAACTACCTTGATATTCTTGAATCCTGCTTGTTTTATCTTGTCTAAATAATCATTTTTCTTGAGAGCTCCTGCGATACATCCTGCCCAAGCATCAAAGCTTCTCCGGACAGCTTCGGGTAATTCTCCTTCGGTCACAAGGTCAGAAACCATAAGTCTGCCATTTGATTTTAGAACACGATATGATTCTTTGAATACTTTGAGCTTGTCTGGAGCTAAGTTAATCACGCAATTGCTGATGATCACATCTACACTTGCGTCCTCAATAGGCAGAACTTCTATTTCTCCTAAACGGAACTCAACATTCGTGTAGCCATGCTTAATCGCTGCTGTTTTAGCTCTATCTAGCATCTCTTTGGTCATGTCCACGCCGATTACTTTTCCTTGTGGTCCCACTTTCTTGGATGCTAAAAAGACGTCGATCCCCCCACCTGAACCCAGGTCTAGAACTGTTTCGCCTTCCTTCAAACTTGCTAATGCAACAGGATTTCCACAACCTAAACCTAAAACTGACTCTTCCGGAACACTTTCTATGTCAGTAGGGGAATAACCAAGTTTCCATGCAACATATTGTAGAGGAGTTCCATAACTCGAGGATGAACAGCAAGACGAAGAACAACTGGAGCAATCGGTTTTTGCTATCTCCCCGTACCTTTTTTTCACATGTTCTTTTACTTTCTCATTTTCCATATTTTTTCACCTTTTTTGTTTATCTTTTTTCCAGAATCCTCTTTGCCCCAACTTTTTGCCAAGATATACTAGGCTTAACATTATGGGTACTTCCCAAAATAAGCCCATTGTTGTTCCGAGCGTTGCTTGAGACCCTAGACCGTAAAGGCTGATAGCTGTGGCAATCGCAATCTCAAAGTGGCTGGAAGAACCGATGATAACCGATATTATTCCTTCTTTGTATCTGAGTCCGGCAAACTTGGTGACTATTAGGTTGACGCCTACAATTATGAAGAAACCGAGCAGTAACGGAACTGAAACTAAAAGCATTTCTTCTGGATGCTCTAATAACACATTCCCGTTAAGAGAGAATATAACAATCAAAGTTGCCAGCAGGGCGATTATAGCTATTTTTCCTGCAGCTGGACGGTAGGTCTTTTCAAACCATTCCACACCCTTTCTGTTTGTTATTGTCTTTCTCGATATGTAACCTAGAACCAATGGGATTCCTATGAAAACAAAGACAGACAAAAGTAGAGATACCCTATCAATCTGAATATTTCGAATGCCAGTTAAGAACGAAACAACAGGCGCATACAGAAACATTATCGTTACTGTGTTCAAGGTGGTGTTGACAACGTTTTGTTCCTGGTTCCCGTTTGCCAATCCGCCCCAAACCAGAACCATGGCAGTACAGGGACTTGAGCCAAGCAGAATCAAAGAAACAATTAACTGATCATTACCCGCTAAGAAATAATAAGCGAGAAAAGCTGATAACAGTGGAGCCCATATCCAATTTGAAATAAGGGTTAAGATGATGGGTTTTGGATTGTTGGCTAGCTTTTTTAGTTCACTGAATTGTAGATTTAGGAGAGCTGGATACATCATGAGAAATAGGCAAATACCTATGGGTATAGATATTCCAACGAATTGTAGGTTATTGATTCCAATACTTAACTCGGGGATAATTTGTGAAAGAAAAAGCCCTGTTAACATGCAAATGAAAACCCAAAGGGCTAGATACTTTTCGAAAACGTTTAGGTGCACTATACTTTTGTTCCCCAAGTTTATTCCCCAAAAAAGAGGATTATCAACTGGTTTCCTGTAATAGTGACTTCAATAATTGCTTCTTCATTATATTGAAATCTCAATTTAGAACCAACTATCATCCAAATCACGCCCATTTATCTAATCCATCATTAATCCATATAACAAAATTATGGTAGATTCCTTTTAGTTTTGGGTTAAATTTAAACATCGTAGATAACGTATGTGACCAGCCCAAAGGAATCTTACCATTCTTTCCCGGGAAAAAAGTTAACTAATGAATGCAATCTAAACAAAAACACGTCCTAATTAGACTTCATTTTGGAAAACTGTTTCACATCTTATTTCTAACAAAGGTTACAATAGCCAAAATAGCTACAACGGACAAGATTATGCTGTAAGTGGATGCAATAGAAGAACCAAAGTGCTCCCACAAGATTCCGACCACAGCATTAGAAACAAAGAATGCCGAGCCAACAAGAAGATAATATACTCTATATGCAGTACCCCGCAAGCTTTCTCTTACATAATCTGGAATTAAGGCCCTCTGAACGGTCTCAACAATTCCGAGATATGCACCATAAACCACAGCAACCATTAGAGCAACAATACCACTCACGGGAAGCAACATCAGAAGAGCAGATGAAAGAAAAACGCAATACCCCAAAACCATAACTTTCTCCTTACCCACCCTGTCAGACAAAACACCAGCAGGAATCGCTATAGCAACATGTGCAACATTAACCGCTGCATAAACCAGAGGAATAAAGGAGTCTACAATTCCAGCTTCCCCAGCATTAAGAAGAACAAAAGAAAAATTGAATGCTCCTAAAGAAAAAATACCGACAACAACTAGAAGTCAAAAAAAGTCTCCTTGTAATACAGACTTGACACCATCAAGCAACCGAAACTCACAATCAGATTTACTTTTCCGCTCTTTAATTAGAAATAGAATAAGCATTAATGCAATTGCGCCGGGAATTAGGGATAACCAGAAGACATCTCTTAGGGTGAAGCCCAGAATGAGCATTGCTACTGAAGCGATCACAGGCCCCACAATAGCGCCTACCTTATCAAGAGTCCGATGTAAACCTAAAGCAGCACCCCGATGGTTCTCAGAAACAGACTCACAAAGAAGAGCATCACGAGGGGAGGTACGAATACCTTTCCCAATACGATCAGTAACTCTAATAAAAAAACATCAAACGGCACCCTGGCCTCAGCAAAAAGAGGTTTAATAACATTCGACAAAGAGTACCCAATCAAAATAAACAACTTCCGTTTTCTGAACTTGTCAGAAAAAATTCCCGAAACAGCACGCAACGCATAACTCAAAGCCTCAGCAGATCCCTCAATCAGTCCCAACAATGCTTTGCTTGAGCCAGGCAATCCTAAAAGAAAAGCGGGTAAAAGACTGAAAACCATTTCACTGGACATATCTGTAAAAAAACTAACAAATCCTAAAGCAAATATATTCTTACCCGATTACCTTTCGAGTTTTTTTCCGTTCTCTGCTTTCCCCATCCAACATTTCTCCATGAACCCAAGTTGGACTTTTTTTTCCAGTACTTGTTGCAGCTTCTCCACTAATAATGTTAAACGTAGCTCATAACAAAAATTCACACTACAGAACAGGAAATGTGGCTTGATAGCACGAAAGACTACATGTTTAATAAGATAAAATAGTGGCGCCCTGGCCGGGATTTGAACCCGGGTCGGGCGGGCGACAGCCGCCTATACTAGGCCTGACTATACTACCAGGGCATCCAATTCCCTAACAAGAACCGGACTTGTACTTAAATTTTTCATTCTAATAAACATAATCAAAAAAGGACATTCAGTTAACCTCTTAATATCACGAAATTTTGATTAATATTGCAGTATAAACTATGACAAAAAAAGACGAAAAAATAAGGACTAAATTCCATAGAATGAACAAATAAAATAGTAATATTGTTGACACCGATTGGTTCACTGGACTATATATATAGACTCATACCGCACAAGATTGATAAATTGTGTGACCCTGTCTTTATTTGAGCCTCACTGTAGAGTTTTGGGGAAAAAAGAAGATGTTGAGTCCGGGTGTAATTGAGGCCTTAGGTCAAATAATGGTTGGTTTGAAGTCATCGGAGATGGGGTAACCTTTTTTTCCGGCTTCATCTTAGAAACCATCGGACTCCAATTTTCGCAACAACTCATACAGATAGCAACAATCCTGATTCTTCTCTCTGTTGTCTGGAGAATAGGTTCCAAAGTCACCAGCTCCATTTTCTTGTTCTTCATCATGGTTCAAGCAATGAGCTTCGTGGGTGCCGTCTAAGAACAAACTATCTATATCTGGAAAGGAATCTAGACAAAACTACAAATTATTCAAAGCAAATGAGGATACTTTAGATGTTTGCAAGTTTTAGTATTTCTTTTATGTCGGGTTCAACGGTTATTGGCATGTTAGCGAATCGATTTTCTGGATTGAAGTGATAATCCACTATTGCCGTGACATCCTTGAGAATATGACCTGTCGCTATACCGACTACTGTATCATTGGATTTTATTGTGCCTTGTTCTACCAGTTTCTTGGATCCTGCAACTGTTGCAGCTGAAGCAGGTTCACATCCGAAACCATTCTTGCTCACCATTGCCATTGCATCCATTATGGCTTCGTCAGAAACCTTCGTTACAACACCGTCAGTGAATTCTAGTGTTCGTAGCGCCTTCTTTAAATTCACAGGTTTTAGAATCTCGATTGCACTTGCTCTCGTCTTTGCCTTAACACCCTTTCTATCCACCTCACCATAGTATCCATCGATGATGCTGTTATCGATGTTTCCCATGTTCCACCTCAACTCATGTTCATTATATAGGTCAGACAAAGTAGGTGCACCCTCTGCGACAATCACTGCCATCTGCGGCTTCTTCTTTATCCAACCATACTCGTAGAGCTCAATGAACGCCTTACCAAAAGCCGAAGTGTTACCCAGGTTTCCTCCAGGAAACACAATCCAATCTGGAACTTCCCATCGCAAATAATCAAGCATTCTAAACATTATAGTCTTCTGGCCTTCAAGCCTAAACGAGTTAAGAGAATTCACCACGTAAATACTGCTCTCTTTCGAAAGTGCCTTAACCATAGCCATAGCCACATCAAAATCGCCTTTCACTTGAAGAACCTTAGCATCATAAGCAAGAGATTGAGCAAGCTTACCTTTGGCAATCTTTCCCTCCCCAACAAGAATCACAGCCTGCATATCCAACTCATTCGCAGCAAACGCAGCAGCAGAACTTGAAGTATTCCCAGTAGAGGCACAAACAACTTTCTTGGCTCCAACCATCCTTGCATGTGTAAAAGCCGATGCCATACCATTATCTTTGAAAGAGCCTGTCGGGTTATCACCCTCAAACTGTAACCAGAAGTTTTCAGTTTTCATGCCAACGTAATTAGCAACTTGGGTTAAATAGAACGGTTTTGTTCGGCCTTCAGCCCCGTCTAGAGAAACTAGTTTTTTGGAGTAATCAGAGTAATTCTCTGTTTCCACTCCAACAAAATTAAGTAACTCACGATATCGCCAAACACCACTTTCATTAAAGATATTCTGTTCATGATTTAGGCGTTCACGAAACGTTTCTTGCAAACTTTTCGGAAAATCACCTTTGTATTTGACATCAAGAAGTTCTCCACAGTCACATGTGGTTCTTCGATCTATGATAGTGTACTTTTTTCCGCAACTAGGAACAATACATTGAAGCCAGCTTTCGGTCTTCATAGAAATTTAATCTCCCGAATTCTCGTTTATACATGAGATTTGCTTTTCATTTACTCCACTTTAAGAGTACAATCAACAAAAAGCACAGCAAAGCTCTTAAATGTTGTACGATAAATTCGCGCAGTATGGCTAAAAAAAGTAGCACGGCACCTCCGACAAAAGGGATTCCTATAGTTCTCACGGGTTCAACGACAGAAATGAGCGATTTTAAACTCAATCCAATCAGAGCATTTACCGGAGGATTTCCAACAGCTATCATCCCAAGATTCATACTGAGAAGATATTGGTACCCGAGAGTTCCCAAAAACGAAGACTATACCGCAAAATTTGCGGCCTATGGAATACGAAAAATCGAAGCTGTTCTAATCAAAGAGTTCGGTGAAGAAAAAGTTGCAGTAGTGCACCCTTATGACTTAAAAAAAGTTGTTGGACCCAACACAAAAGTTGTTGGAATAACTTCAATGGAGCCAGTTGGAACAGGTTTTGTCAGTAGAACATACACTTCCCTTGTAGGTTTCGGCGGAGAACCCGTGGCTGCCGCTGAATTCAGAAACCTAATAACAAAACCAATTCTGAGAAAGTGGGGTGCCAAGATAATTCTTGGTGGATCAGGATCATGGCAGATTCATAAGGCAAAGCTACAAAAGACGTATGGAATCGACTGTATTGTCTTGGGTGAAGGCGAAAAGACAGCATTGGAGATTTTCCGCAAGGCATTAAAGGGTGAAAAACTTCCAAAAGTAGTTGAAACAAAGTCTCCAGATCCAATGGAGATCTGTACCATTGTGAAGCCGTCGATCTTCGGCACTGTAGAGATTACACGTGGTTGTGGTCGTGCCTGTAAGTTCTGCTCACCAATGATGCGAAGACGCTACTCATTTCCTTTGGAACATATCATGCAGGAAGTCAAATTAAACGCAAAAAATGGGACAAGAATGATAATTTTGGCAAGTGAAGACATCTTCCTGTATCAATGTAATGATAAGTTTTTACCAAACCACCAAGCAATCGTCAAATTAATCAACTCAATCGCTTCAATCCCAGAGGTAGAGTTTATTCAACCAGCTCATGCGGCTTTGGCACCTGTTGTGTACAACCCTGAGATGATTGAAGAAATTGGGCCAGTTCTCCTCAAGAAGTCATTTTGGATTACCAATGGAACTCGGCATAGCTCATTTGAAGTGGGAATTGAAACGGGAAGTATTCGTCTTATGAAGAAGTATATGGCGGGAAAGATGCTTCCATACAAACCTGAAGAGTGGCAAGATGTGGTTACTAAAGCAGTTGATATCATGAATGAGAATTACATCTGGCCGTTGGGAACGTTAATTATTGGTTTGCCTGAAGAAACAGAAGAGGACACGATTGCGACGCTTGAACTTGTGGACAAACTGAAGCATAAAAAAATGTTTTATGTTCCCTTACTGTTCACTTCAGAAGACGATTGTATGCTTAGGGAAGCTGGACACATGGATCTTAACCATCTAACGTCGCTTCAATGGGAGCTTTTGGCTACATGTTGGAGGCACAATATAGAAATTTTTACTACCAATCTTGCAAAATGGCCATCAAAGGTTGGGGGAATACTTGCGTACACGCTATATTATCGATGGAAACATGGAAAAAAAGTATTGAATCCATTATTGACACTTTCAGGAATGAACCCAGATTATCCAAAAGATAAGAAACTACGAATTTGATTTATGTCTTGACCCCATTTCTTGCTTGGAAATTGTTCAGTCGTAACAGTATTAGCTCCAAATCCCTTTGATAAAAAGTGGCGAGTATGGGGAGAAGTAAAATAATCGATATACTCTGAATTATTAAAGAATAATAGCGGGCCCGAGGGGAATTGAACCCCTGACCCCCGGGTTAAAAGCCCGGTGCTTTAGGCGCAAGTTTATTGCTCTTCCTTGCTAAGCTACGGGCCCTCTTAGGTTTTGGGATGTGCGATTAAATTAAGGTTTTCTATTCTCATCTGGGAGATCGAATGTAACAATAAGAAAATAAAAAAAATTTGCGAAAAAGATGAGAAGTTGACCGGCTCGCTTTGTACGATGCCTAGTCGCTCTCGTTCCAAGTTTTTTCTAGGTATTTTAGGGATAGAGGTTTTACTGTTTTCTCTTCGCCGGTGGCCATAAGGAAGCTCTGTATGTCTTGCAGATTTTCAGCCCATGCCGTTTTCAGGGTGTCTATGAAACTGGAATAATCGGAGTAATTCTTGTGGAAAGAAATAATAGAGTAATCCATTCCCATACCTTCGCCTCCTGCGGCGAAAACAACGTTTGGGTTATTCATAGCCCACTTCTTTGCTTTCTCATTTATTTTGGGCTGTCCTTTGCCTTTGACTAAAGTCATGGCCATAATCTCGAATCCAAGCTCAGTCCAATCAGGTATAACTGTGTAATCTACTATTGCTGTTTTCTCTAGCCTTTGTCTCATCCGAGTTATTGTTGGTTGTGAAACTCCAATGATTTTGGCGATTTCCCTGTCGCTTCTCTTAGCGTTCTTCATAAGCTCAAACAGAAGCTTGAGCATTCTTTTCTTCATCATGGCTACAGATTCACAATAGGGACAAATAAAAACATTATGCAAAACAGATGACTGCGAATATGACTTAAATAAACATAAAAACGAAAATCTTATTAAATACCATGTATCCAAAAAAAATTCACAGCTTATTTGTCTTCATCTTCTTGAATAAAAGGTTCTTAGACTTTCGAAACTTGAAACATTAAACAAAACCGCAGGACATCAAGAAGTTACATAGTAAACTTTTCTCCACCCACAAGAATTCGCTCCAGCGCTGAGCTGAGGTTAATCAGCCCATCATTTGTTTTCCCAGAAACAGGTATCAATTGGAACTCTAATCCCAAACGATAAATCGCATGCACCATATCTCTGCTGAGCAACCTTCTTGTCCCGCTTAATTTTTTGTCAATTACAACCTCAAGGGTATAAGGGTCTGTAGACCACTCCACAATACGCTTAGCCTCTTCAGGAGGAAGCAAGTCACATTTTGAAAGCACATGCAGTTGCGGGAAGAAGAATCGATTATATACTGCAGTTGAAAGGAACATGTTCGAGACGTAGTTAAGAGGATTAAATGAGAAAACCGCGTC
This sequence comes from Thermoproteota archaeon, assembly GCA_042565955.1. Lineage (GTDB taxonomy): Archaea > Thermoproteota > Bathyarchaeia > Bathyarchaeales > Bathyarchaeaceae > Bathyarchaeum. The sequence goes on from JBHORG010000008.1 coordinate 50,178, forward strand.
AAAAAGATATACTATAGCCTTCTGTTCCTTCGTCAACTCGTTCGCTATGTATGGTCCGCTGGCTCTAAAGGCGAAAAGTTCCATTTGTCCCGGAGTATCCACAAGGACTACGTCGGATTGAAGATCTTCGATTTCGCCTCCGAGGCTCTCGGCCTCCTCCGCTATCAGATCAGAAGCTAAAACCAAGGCGCCATTAGGTCCAAGCATATATTCCTCCATTATATCGTTAAGATTTATTTGATCACGGATGTCAATATCAGGCGTATATGGCAGATTTAAGACACCAGGGTCCAGATTGACGGTCGCTGCTTTCTGTTTTCCAACTTTCAGCCATTCGTTTAAGGAGGCCGTGAGAAGAGATTTTCCCGATCCTGCAGTCCCAATAATAAATATTACAACCATATAAACACCCATATAACACGAAATACCTGAACTGCATATTTCCATTAGACGATATATCTCTTGTCCGCCTCTTTGAAGACTCAAATTTCTGAGGTTATGGATTTGATCTTTCCACCATTTTTCTGAATAAGCTCTGTAAGTTGAATGACCGCATTACAAACGAGGTTTCTGGCGGTTATAGTGTTTTTAGCGGTTGTAGAAAGATGAAATTCGATATAGGGAATTCTTTCAGTTCCTTTCGGGTGTGACTTTATGTAAACTTGAGGGTAATTTTTCATCACAATATCGATAAAAGGAGCCATCTCTGACTCCATAACTCTGGTAGAGTGTATACTTGTTTCAAAAAAGGTAACGCCACACGCAACCTGTTTGAGTATAGGCGCAACAGACGTGTAGAATATGCTTTTCATTTCAGAGGGCACACCAGGAAGAGCAATTATGGTTACGTTTTCATGTTCGATAGATACTGCAGGAGCGGTTCCAACTGGATTATGTAGAGGTGTAGCTCCTTCGGGAAACTTAGCCATCTTCACACGATACGGAGTTAACTCTACTGCGTCCATTCTGCCCTCCTGCACATAGCTGAGGTATTTCGACTTAACCATCTCCAAAGCCTCTTCGTTGACTTCGGTTCTGCACCCTAACGCCGCAGCTACACCTTCCAACGTTTTGTCATCAAAGGTGGGACCCAACCCTCCCGTGATTAATATGAAACTGGGGCTACGATGAATCGTCTCTTGGAGGACACAAGATATTTCTTCGATATTGTCACTCACAACTGTAACGCGATGAATAAATAATCCCAACGAGGTGATCCGTTTGGCTAACCATTGGGCATTCGTGTTCAGTGTCTTACCAATTAAAAGCTCGTTTCCAACGCAAATTATTTCCAAAGACTGACTCATAGATACTCCTAAACTGTTTACTAATTAAAAAGATAATAACTTCTTTGTTTGTAAATGAAGATTCAGTTATAAAGCATGTTACCTAGGTAATCTTTCAAAACGTTATATTTTGTAACATATTATTTTTTCTTGCCGAGCCACCACTTCAGGTAATCATTTCTCTTCTGTTGACGTTGTTCCTCACTGCTCTCGAATTTTGGTCTCATCTTTTCACGTAACTCGAAGAGCTCCTGAGGAGTCAGAGAAAGCCCGCAGCTCTTGCAAACATAGCGTTTCGTATGGGAAACATATTGTAGTTCGCCGCCACATTCAGGACAATATCGCATGGTATTCGCCTTTTCTCTCTTTGTTTCTACTTAGATATATAAAGGTAGATGCTTGAAAAATAGATTTTGATGTTACATAGAAGCTGAGATCTGCCCACTTTGGTATGAAATATCTATTAACAACTTATTACAGTAAATCTATTGAATCCAATAATTTGGGGAAACCAAATTGACAGGAATCTTTGGAACCGGGGCACTCCTTCAGGTAGACATCAATCTCATATTACAGGTCCTGATGTTTCTAATATTTATCATCGGCTTGATTTACAAGAGTAAAAGAAAAATCAAGAGACATGGTCAATTAATGGGGATCGCAGTTATCCTGCATATAATTTCGTTTCTAGGAGTAATGGGACCCGTATTCTTCGCAGACCTTGAGTCTTTTGTGACGTTCATTTCAGTTTTAGAAGTTCAATCACTATGGATTCACGCGATTCCAGGAACCATAGCAATGATTCTAGGAATATTTTTGGTGGGAGCTTGGGCTTTCCGATTTTCTAATATTGGGGCGTGTATCAAAAGGAAGAGACTGATGGACATCACTGTTCTTCTCTGGTTTATATCTTTGATATTTGGAATAGTTACTTACATACTGTTTTACGTTTAGCTTGGAGTTCACTAAATTTGACTCCATAACGCAACATGCTACATCTACGACAAAACTAGCTCTTCTAATTGAGAGGTTATGTTATAAAATTGGTTAGTCCTGCATTTTTCACCAGTTTTATGGCACGTTGCTTCTCCGTTTCAGTAAGACGCCGTCGCAGTTCAGATATCTCGTGTGCTCTCCATTCGGGACGGTATTGAAACATTAAATTCATACGAACAGACTTACCGAGGTTTGTGGATATCCATTTCAAGATGGGTTTTGTGCAGCACTCAAGATGATTCGGTAGTACTAATACTCGTATGATCAGTTCTCCATATTTTTTTGCGTTCAGTTGGTTTCTGGTGCAGGCCATCCAATAGTCTGGAGCATCTGAAAGTTTTTCCGCGCACTCCTTGGGTCCATACTTGAAGTCCAGAATATAAACGTCGATAAATCCAGTAAGCAGTTTTGCTGTCTCCACACTATAGTAAGAGTTGGAGTTCCAAACCACGGGCACATTAACTTCAACATATCTGAATGTCTCAAGCCATTGACTGAGCCACGAGGTAGGATCTCCACCCACAAGATTGGCATTTCTACAGCCTCCCTTACGAAGCTGCTCTATCGCCTGTGCCAATTGTTGAGGTGAATAGATTTCACCTGACTCGAACCACTGGGATATACTCCAGTTTTGGCAATGAAGACATCTGAGCGTGCATCCGAGAGTGAATATTGTTCCTGAAGGAACCAATTCTGGTTCTTCACCAGTATGTGAAAAAATTGTGGAAACTGTGGCTTTTGTTCCGCATTTGCAATAACCTAATTCTTCAGCTGTTCTGTTTGAGTTGCATCTGCGAGTACACAAATGACAAGATTGTAGAGTACGATTTGTTATTTCGATTTTTAAGTCAAGAAAAGAAGCTTCTGGAACATCAAATTCGTCTAGCCGTTTTTGCCGGGTTTCTATTTCTTTTTCGAGGCGATAGAACTTTTTTGTGTGTTGGTCATGGAGTTTCCACAGTTTTCCAAGTGAATCAGTCTTGTTGAAGTTAACAGGTAGTTTTTTGGCTATAAGGAACTTGGCAGGTTTGTCATCTTCCATGATTGAGAAGTATCTTGCTAAGCTGGTTCGAACCTTTTTGTCCATTAGAACGGCTTTTGCGTCGGGTCTCCATATAGTCCACATAAAGTTTCGTCCGTAATAATCCTGTTTATCATATCAATTTATGGAAGTTGTATTCAGGATTTCGGGTAACCCGTCAGGATAAAAGAATACAGAAAAGTCTATAGCCAAAAAATGCTTGACATACTGTTGGGATGATAAAAGATGGCAATAGCAGGAGGAACGACAGCCGCTTCAACAGCAGCTATAGCAGCACAGCACACAAGTTCGTATCGAGTTAAATTCAAACGAAAAGAGTTTTTGGAATTGGTGGAATTAGCAAAACCAATAGTAATCTACCAGACTGGAAGAATGCACTTTTTCGCCTTTGATGGCTTCGCCATGTACATCTTTGAGTGTGAAAACAGCGATTTCAAACAAAAAGTCTTACATGCAATCGAATTCTCAAACACCCAATGGAACGAGTGACACCACATAACCAATTTACCAGAAACGTTTTTTTGTCATGTAATATTATGGAAAACAACAGTTTGCACAGTGTTGGTTGGAAAGAAAATTAGCTGAGGACTTGAGAAAATTCACAAAAGACATTGTCTATTACTTATCCTACTGTGACAGAGTCTTGAACAACAGCATTTTTATTTCTCAGATAAATTCATATGCGATTTCGCTCAAATAAAATGCGCGTCAAAGAGGCATCATGATGAAAAAAACGTCTCAAATTTCAGGTTTCTATAAGTTAACGCCCAAAGAGAGAATAAGGCACGTTAAAGAATTTGCAGACTTAACCGAGAAAGAAGTGAAGATTCTCCAGTCAACTGGCTCATTAGGAATGGAGCTGGCGGACCGCATGATAGAAAATGTTGTCGGAGCGTTTCCGATACCCCTTGGAATAGCAATGAACTTTTTCATCAACAGAAAAGATTACATGATACCAATAGCCATTGAGGAACCTTCAGTGGTTGCGGCAGCCACTTACGCCGCAAAGATGGCACGAGAAAAAGATGGTTTCTTCACAAGCAGCACAGAACCAGTTATGATCGGACAGATACAAGCCGTGGAGATCAAAGACCCATTTGCGGCAAAAATGAAGATATTAGCAGCAAAAAAGGAGATTCTGAAGAAAGCAAACGATCAGGATCCCATGCTGGTTTCTGTTGGAGGAGGGGCTAGAGAAATAGAAGTAAAAGTAATAGATACAAAAACGGGTCCGATGGTAATAACAGAACTTCACGTTGACTGCCGGGACGCCATGGGAGCTAATGCAGTAAACACTATGGCTGAAGCAGTCGCTCCTATTATAGAAAGAATAACAGGAGGCAGAGTGTATCTGAGAATAATTTCGAACCTTGCTGTGAAGCGACTTGCAAGAGCATGGACGGTTATTCCAAAAGAGGCTGTGGGTGGCGAAGAAGTTGTTGACGGCATAGTTGAGGCTTACAGTTTTGCAGCGGCAGATCCCTACCGGGCTGCAACTCACAACAAGGGTATCCTAAACGGAATAATTGGAGTTGTAATAGCTACAGGTAATGATCACCGTGCTATAGAGGCTGGAGCCCATGCATATGCTTCAAGAAATGGGCATTATAGCTCCCTTTCGTATTGGGAGAAAAACAGCGATGGAGATCTAGTGGGTTCAATTGAATTGCCAATGGCTGTCGGTCTAATTGGTGGAGCAACAAAGGTCCATCCAACCGCTAAGGTTGTGTTAAAGATTTTGGGTGTAAAAACAGCCAATGAATTGGGGGAGATTATGGTCGCTGTTGGTTTGGCTCAGAACTTGGGTGCTCTACGTGCCTTAGCTCATGAGGGTATTCAAAGAGGGCACATGTCGCTTCATGCTCGAAATGTAGCGATTACAGCCGGGGCCTCAGGAGAACTGATAGACATGATTGTTGAGAGGATGGTTAAGGAACGTAAGGTACGAATGGATAGGGCAATAGAATTATTGGAAGAATTCAATAAGAGGGAAAGAATGTGATAGTCGTTCCAGGTCCAGCATCTCAGAGTTTGGGTAGAAAGATTGCAGAAACATTGAAAGCTAGAATTGTTCCCGTTAATCTCAAAACATTTCCTGACGGAGAGTATTGTCTCCGTTTAGAAGGTGACATAACTAAAGAAGAAGTGGTTGTTGTTCAGACTACTGGACCGCCACAGGATACGAATGTTATGCAGCTTTTACTGATGCTAGATGCAGCCAAAGATTTGGGAGCGAAAAAGTTAACAGTTGTAGTGCCGTACTTGGCTTTTGCGAGACAAGATAAACGGTTTTTGGCGGGCGAGGCAGTTAGCGGAGAAACTTTAATCAAACTCATTGAATCGTGTGGAGTTGACCAATTTATCACCGTGAACATCCACGCAAAAAACACGTTAAAGAACTTCAAAGGACTAACAAAGAACCTTTCAGCTATAACTTTACTTGCAGATTACTTCAAGAGCCGAGGATTAGAAGGAGCTTTTTCGTTGTCACCAGATAAGGGTGCGATTGGGTTGGCTGAGGATGCTGATAAAATTCTGAGGGGAGGATACGGTTGGCTGAAGAAGGAACGTGACCGCTACACCGGCGAGATTCAGGTTGAAGATAAAAGTCTTTACGTCAACGGAAGGGACGTAGTTGTCTTCGATGATATAATCAGCACTGGAGGAACAATAGCCAGAGCAATAAAAATGCTGAAGACTCAGGGTGCTCGAAAAGTCTATGCAGCTTGTGTCCATCCGTTGCTTATAGGAGAGGCAAGAAACAAGATAATAGAAAGCGGAGCAGAGGAGATCGTTGGTACAGACAGCATCCCCAGTTCAGTAGGAACCGTATCACTTGCCCCCTTGATTGCGGAGGCATTGACCAGATAGGTGCCAAGTTCGTGGCAAAACTTTTCTTTCTAATCTCAGGAGAACACCAAACGCTTCCAGTTTCAGAATTACAAGCGATTCTGAAGGCTGAGGGCATTAAGTATCGAATCGTGGAGAAGCTGACCCAAGTTCTGCGCCTTGAGGCTGATGGCAGCAGTGTAGATCCAATTAAATTTAGGTCTGCCATGACCCGTGTTTGTTGCCAAGAGATATTCAACTGTGAAGCAAAGCTCCCCGAAATTTTGGGTAACATACGACCTCATCTCCTAGACGAGTTTATTTGTGATGAAAGTTTTGCAGTTAGAATTAGAAGAGTGAAAGGTGTCACTCCTGCGCTTGTTCGTGTCGATCTGGAACGCAAACTTGGAGAAAAGATACTAAAAACGGTTAAGAATACGAGAGTAAATTTGTCGAATCCGCAAAAAACGTTTTTTGGCGTCCTAACAGATAACCAATTTATCTTCGGATTAAAAACAGCTGAGATAATTCCAAAACCATTCTTCGAAAGAAGACCCAGACGAAGACCGTTCTTTCATCCCACGGCTATGCCAGCGAAACTAGCAAGAGTTATGGTGAATTTGGCTCAGCCGAAAAGTGGTGATTTGATGTTAGATCCATTCTGTGGAACTGGAGGAATGCTTGTGGAGGCTGGGCTAATAGGTTGTCGTGTTATTGGCTTTGATGCGAAACCACACATGCTACGGGGAGGACTGAAAAACATTAATTATTTTGGGATAAAGCTGGAAGGATTAGTGATAGCTGATGCCCGTCATCCTCCATTAACAGAAGTAGACTGCATTGCGACAGACCCACCTTATGGTAGATCAGCAAGTACACTAGGAACAAACACCAGACTAATCGTTGAGGATTTTCTTTCCGAAATTGGGGACAAACTTCCTAAAGGTGCTAAAATTTGTATGGCATCCCCTGAAACAATAACAATTGGCACCGCTGGGGAAGATGCTGGATTCAAGCATTTAGAGTCACATTTTGTTTATGTGCACCGAAGTTTAACCCGGGAGATAGTTGTTTTCGAGAGAATCTGAATTTGCACAAAAGGCGTAACCAAATAAACCAAACAGATCATACATTTATAAGAGGAAAAAGGCGAGGTGACAGATTTGCAGATAACATTTCTGGGAACAGGTGGAAGCATCCCAACACCAAAGAGGGGATTGTCAGCGGTTGCGATCCGAAGAAAAAATGAATTGTTACTTTTTGACTGCGGCGAAGGTACCCAACGGCAAATGATACAAGCAGGAATAGGCTTTCATAAGAAAGCAAAAGTTTTTGTCACCCACTTGCATGGTGACCATGTTCTGGGTTTGCCTGGGCTTCTCCAGACAATGTCTCTGCTGGGAAGAACAAACAAACTGGAAATTTATGGACCACAGGGAATCAAAGAATTTGTAGAAGCGATAAACCAAACTGTAAGCTTCAAGCTCACTTTTCACATCAAAATTAAGGAAATCGAGGTAGGTATTGTCTGTCAAGAAAAGGAGTATAAAGTAAGCGCGGTCCAATCAGTTCACATGAATCCTAGTTTATCTTACGCTTTGATAGAGAAGCCGCGACCTGGAAGATTCAATAAAGAAAAAGCCAAAGAGTTAGGTGTTCCTGAAGGACATCTATGGGCAAAACTTCAGTCTGGAGAATCAGTGAAGCTTACGGATGGCAAAGTTGTGTATCCTAAGCTAATTTTAGGGGCAGCCCGTTCTGGAAGAAAAATTGTTTACACAGGAGATACAGGATCGTCAAAACTTCTTGTGAAATTGGCTGAAAATGCTGATTTGCTGATTCATGAAGCCACATTTGAAGATAAAATGAAGGAAAGGGCACTAGAGGATGGACACTCAACTCCAAGCATAGCTGCAGAAACAGCTAAAGAGGCTGACGTGAAACGGCTTGTTTTGACGCACATCAGCGCTAGATACAAAGACGCAAACCTGCTGCTGAATCAAGCAAGGAAGATTTTTGCTAACACTGAAATAGCAGAAGACTTTTTGCGGGTAGAGTTGCCTCTCCATGAAGATTAAATGAATAGTTCTCGAAGAAATTGTAGGCTTTCGTCTATATGGTCTGTTGATTCGATCATAATTAAATTGTCGTAATCTGTCTCCCTAACCATTTTAGCTACGTTTTTCCAATCGATGTTTCCATATCCTATCCCCTGATGCAGATCGCTATCTCCATTGTTGTCGCTTACGTGTATATGAACAATTTTTTTGGAGAACTGGGTTATAAAATCCCGGAGTTGACGATTCAGGTTAGCATGCGCTATGTCTAATACCATGTCTATGTCGTCATTAAGGTCTTGGTAAAACGTGTGAAATTCGTCCACACTTTTCATTATTGAGGGAAAAGGCTCAGGAGTGTTCTCGATAGCAACCTTAACATCTTCTCTTCTGGCAACATTTAGCAAGGTGTGAACAGACTCCAGATTCAGTTGCCAATCTTCTTTAGGGTAAATGTGACTAAGAGCAGTTCTAGAACCCGGATGAAACAACCACAAGCGACAACCCAACTGCCCCGCAATAACAATCGATTTTGTTAGGCGTTTTAAGACTGAACGACGCAAAGCTGGGCTAGGAGTTGCAATGTTTATTCCTACCCAAGGAGCATGAACAACAAAGTCTAGATTACGAGTTTCGGCGATTTCTTTTAGTTTTTTTACTCTTCTCTTGTTTAGTGTATGTAATCCTTCGTCGGGCAATTCAATATGTTTTACTTCAACGTGGGTTAGACGCTTTAGAAGAGACTTGAAGGGTTCGTTTAAACAGTAGAGCATTGACAAACCGATTTCTGGTTTAGTCATGCTGACCACATATTTCTATTTTGACCGTGAAAACGATTTTCGTTTCGACGGTCTTGGCGCGAGCCAGTCGATCAGTTTTCGTGGGTTGTCACAACGGATTTTTACTTTGATTGGTCCTAGGGGCGATTCTGCTGTTTGCTGTGAGAAAGAAATGTGGCCAACATAAGCGACCTGCTTGTTCAGGTAAAAGACTAACGATTTTTCGTCCATTCCACTACGGAAGATTTTTCTGGCAGCTGCAAGAATTCGTTCACGGTTAAGCAGATTGTATAATTTGGTTAGTCCTTCAGTTCCGCAGGTTTTAGTTGTGAGTAAATGTCCCCATGTTTTGGGTTTGACCTTGAATGTCAAGGTTCCAAAGATGTTTTCCACTGCATGTTTGACTTTCTCTGGGTCTTCGGTTGGATTAACTTCCACCTCAACATTTACAATTATGTCACTCATCTTCGAGTACCTTCTTAATGAACTGTAGGGTTTTCTGTTTCAACTGCCTGATAGTTCCTTCGTTCACTATCATGTAGTCGGCAACGGAAATTACGTCACCTATACCGATTCCAAGTTCTCTTAGGTCTCTTTCCATGAACGTATCCCAGTCTGTTGGGTCGTCGCTTCGTCTTCTTCTAACCAGTCGCTGATATCTTGTTTTTGGAGATGCGTGAATTGTGATTAGAATAAACAGTGGAAAATGTTTCTTGAATTCTTCTACTTCATTGAGGCTTCGAATGCCATCGATGAAAACTACTCGACGAGGCTGATTTTTCAGTTTTAGGATGCACCGTTTGGCGATAGCTGCTGATCCCTCTATCTTTCTAAGGTTTAGCATAGTTTCAGCTAGGTTTTCGGGGTTTGGCTTTAGCTCTCTTCGTTTGACTTCTTCTCTTACCTCATCTCCCATTATCACGAAGGGATAACCTAGTCTCTGAATTGTTCTTCGAAAGACTCCCTTACCGGCTCCGGGCATTCCAGTTATACCTACAACGACTTTATTTATTATCGTAAACCCCTCTGTCCTGTACACAATACTTTAACGAAGTATCATTCTGTTAAAAGTTATAAAATGTTGTTGGAATCCACAAACCTAGGTAACAGTTTCTAGCTCTCAATAACTAGAGTGGAAAAGTGGTGAAACATGAATATAATAGGCATGCTATTTCAGGGAGTTAGTAGTTCTGTGTTAACATTTGGGATGTTTCCTATGATTTCTTTTAACTCATGAAGTTAAATGTTTTATCGAGAATATTGCATCATAATCTCTTGGGATTCAGGTTGTGAAACTTTTGTTGTGTTTCTTGATTTAACTTGAATGAATATTTAGTATGAATTAACAACAACTTTTTACATCAGATTTCGAATTGATAGCGAATTGGTGCAACAAACTTTATTAAATGAACACTTCACATCTGAATATACAGATCTCAATTTTTTCTTTAATAAAGCAAAAGGGGAAGAAGCTCTCAGAACCTAGAGTCGCCGTGCGCAAACGCGCAAAACAAATAATTTGGGCCAAACTCGGTTCTGGCGCAAAAGCGCCCAAGCGAGTAACTTCCCCCAACTTGGTAAGCAACAACCTTTCTACTTACCAAGTTCCCCTCTTTTTAGAGGATATAATCAAACCTATTTAACATCAAGTCAAGGTTAGTCGATGGATTAAATATTAAAATGGTATACATGAAAGAGTATACTGATAGTTCACGAGAGAATTGTTATGTCAGGAACCCTCCGAAGCTTCTTCGCCTTCGACATTGAAGACCAAACAATAATCAGACGGCTCTCAAAAGTTCAGGGAATGTTAACCAAAGCTGGCGCCGACCTGAAACTGGTTAAATCCCAAAACATTCACCTGACAATCAGATTTCTAGGTGACATACACCCACCAATGGTCGACGCCATCCATGAAGAAATGAAACATCTTTCATTTGAACCATTTACAATGGAACTTAAAGGCTTAAGCGCTTTCCCCAAACTTAATTATCCACGAGTTGTCTGGGTTGGAATTAAAAAGGGCGCAAATGAACTGACAACCATTTTTGAACAGCTCGAACCTCGACTAAGAGGACTAGGATTTAAACCCGACAGCAAGGGCTTCAGTCCACACTTGACCATAGCCCGGATGAGAACAGGAAGAAACAAAGCCATACTAGCCGGGATTATCCGAGAACTGGAAAACTACGAGTTTGGAGCATTCAAAGCTAAGTGTTTGAGGTTAAAGAAAAGCGATTTGACTCCTAGAGGACCGATATATACGAACTTGAGAGAGGTTTGCGGAGAATAAAATGTAACTATGGTGATTTATCGTGGCTTCTCTTAATGAGATACGAAAAGAAGTTCTAATTAGAGTCAATCCCAGCGAAAGCGAACGAAAAAAAGTTCATGATTTAGCAAAAAATTTGACACAAAAAGTAAAAAAAGCGGCTAAGGACGAGTGTATGGAAGCTGACGTTAGGATAGAAGGGTCAGTGGCTAAAAACACGTGGCTCAGAGATTCCCCCGAAATCGATATTTTCATGCAGGTTCCAACAACAATACCCAAAGAAGCTTTTGGAACCGTCTGCTTAAAAATCGCAAAAAAGGCCACTTCAGGCTACAAGCAGATTGAAAGATTTGCAGAACATCCATACATTGAAGCAATTATTGATGATGTTTGGGTGAATGTTGTTCCATGCTACAAGGTAAAACAAGGCAAATGGCTCAGCGCCACAGACAGGACACCATTTCACACAGATTACGTCATGCCTCTAGTGGATGAACAAATGGGAGAAGAAGTCAGATTACTAAAACGATTCATGAAAGGAATAGGAGTTTACGGAGCAGAAATCAAAATTGGGGGCTTTAGTGGATACCTCTGCGAGCTCCTTGTCCTAAACTATGGCTCCTTTGTTGAAGTTCTGATGGCTACAGGAAACTGGAAAGAACAAACAGCAATAGATTATGAGGGATATTACGATGGACAAAAAGATGTAAAGAAAAATTTTGCAGAGCCTCTTGTTGTGGTTGATCCTGTGGATAAAAAAAGAAATGTTGCGGCTGCAGTCATAAAAGAAAGGCTAGATGAGTTCATAGCTGCCTCCAGAGGATTCATGAAAAATCCGGGCATACAGTTCTTTTATCCAACAGAAACTAAAGCCCTAAGCGCTACAGAATTAGTCAAGAAAATTAACGCACGAGGCTCCACAATAGTATTAATCAAGTTTAAGGAGGCAGCAACAGTTCCTGATGTTCTCTGGGGTCAACTTTACAAAAGCCAAAGGGCAATCCGGAAAATTATGGCGCAGCATGAATTCACGGTATTCCGTGACGCTGTTTGGAGTAACGAAAAAAACTTAAACATTTTCGTCTTTGAGGTGGAAAATCGTTTCATTTCAAACATGAAACGTCATCTAGGTCCACCAATACAAAAGAGAATAGAGTGTAACAACTTCTTGCAAAAACACGTAGGAGCGGACTCCACGGTCTCAGGACCACGAATAGAGGAGGGACGCTGGGTGGTTGATATACAGAGAAGGAACATTGATGTTGTAGAGTTGCTAAAAGAAAAACTGGGTAATGGTGTAGCCAAACTTGGTTCCAAAGTGGTTGCGTTTTCATTGGAAGTCTTGGTGAACGCTGAATCGCTGAAACTATATTTTGCACATCCTGACTTCGCCAAGTTTTTGACGGAATACCTTAAAGGAAATCCAAAATGGCTTGAAAAAAAAGAAAACGGAGTTATATTCAAATCACAATGACATGTTATTTTAGGCACCTGAACAATGTTTTCGAAAAATTGGGAGTAACCATCACAAAAGGAAATAAAAAAGACATCGACAGAACCATCCACAACATCGTTGGAATCGAATACAAGAATTGCTCAGCAACATGGAAAGAAGTAAAGAAAAGAATTGCAACAGACGAAGATAACTTTGTAAACACGCTTAAAAGTGCATTAGGAAAAAACTAATTGGGTTCCCATCTAGAATTCAGGTGCTTTAATGACAGACACAATATTAATTGCCTTCCTGTTTTCTCTAGCAGCAGGACTATCCACGGGTCTTGGCAGCCTAGTTGCTTTCTTCATAAAAGACTTCAAACACAGATACCTCTCTTTACTAATGGGATTCTCTGCAGGTGTCCTGATACAAATCTCATTCATGGAACTCCTTTTCTCGGCAGTAATAGAAACAGGATTCCTAAGCGCAAACATCGCCTTTTTCGTAGGGATTGCAACAATAGCGACAATAGAGTTTCTGATCCCCCATGAGTACAAAGAAGAACATTTAACAGAAAAGGAAAGGAAAAAAAAGAGGCTAATGAAGACAGGATTACTTGTCTCAGCAGGGATAGTTATTCACAATTTTCCAGAAGGTATCCTCACAATGTTTGGCACAATAAAAGACCCTCATCTGGGGCTAGTCCTTTTCATCGCTATTGCCCTCCATAACATACCTGAAGGAATCTCGGTATCGATTCCAATCTACTATGCAACAAAAAACAGAAGAAAAGCATTCCTATGGTCTTTACTCTCGGGAATATCTGAACCAATCGGAGCATTTATTGGATATTTTGTATTATTCCCATTCATAACCCCGTTGGTACTCAATTTGGCACTTGCTTTTGTTGCAGGAATAATGGTCTTCATAAGTTTCGACGAGTTACTACCACTCTCCCTAAGTCATGGAGAAGCACACCTTGCAATAACAAGCCTCTTTTTAGGCATGCTCACAATGACCGCGGTTCTATTCACTTTAGGATAAAAGATCTAGACTACCGAATGAAGGATTATGTGACATCTTTCGCAGTTCCCATTTTCCAATTTAGGAACAATGAATGCAATATATGTTGCTTGTCAAGTTATGAAGATGTTAAAATGTGTCTTGGAATTTGAATAACACAGTCTTTTAGCTCAATAATAATAATGGGTGAGTTCCAAGAGTCCGCAGTTTTAGTATTTATCAAACTTGTTGTTTTTTTCAGTTTTTGTAGCAGATAGCCCAAAGAAGGTGTTATCGTTTGGAGTTGCAATTGATGTCAGATAGAACTCGTAGTGTTAACTTTAAGTTGATCATTAATCTTGTTGAAATGTAGGCGGTTCATTCCAAATTCGTTAAGTCTATTGCATATTTGGTACAGTGATTCTTCTGCACCATTCAACAGGCTTTGTCCATCTACTGTTAGGGAATATACTTTTCTTGGGCGGTCATGGGTTAGGTCCCATTTACTTTTGATGTTACCTTCTTTTTCAAGTTCATTTAGCATTGGGTAAACGGTGCTCGGACCGAAATAAACCCCGAAAGTTCGGCGAATACTTGTGATAATTCCATATCCATGAATTGATTTTTCCTTCAATAAGCCTAGGACAACTAGGTCAAGGAGTCCTCTAACGAGTTTAATTTCAGCTTTTCTTATTGTTTGGGGGTTCATTTTTTTATCATCCTATTGTAGTTATGTTATACACTCATACAATATGTCGTTTTCAAGACATATTATTAATATTATAACAATTCAAACCCTGATTTAAAGGTAAATGTGACAACCAACAATATCAAAGCATATCAAGGACACGAAACACCAATCCACAAAACATAAAAATTAACAAAAAAACAGCAATAACCGAAAGAAATCAACAAAAAGAATGAGCAGTAAACACAAAAGAACAGCAACTAATCAATCTGTAGAACACAAACGAAGGAAATATAAAAAACCATTTTTTCCAGCCACAAAAATGGGCGCACCTCAATCAAGCGACCGATAACAATACTATTGGCCAGATAATCAAAAAACGCGTTCGTGTTCATGGCTAGATTCGAATCCCGTCCACAGCGAATATAGCAGCCTTACAACTCATTATTATTGATTGGCTTGTGATTGGAATTAAACAGTAATAAGAGGAAAAGGCCATAAATATTGAAAATTCATAGAAATTCCATATAGTAACCATCAATATAAAGAGGCAAAAAAATGAAAAAGTTAGTTGTGTACTATTTTAGAACAGAAAATACGAAGTTTGTAGCCGAAAAAATTGCAGAAAAACTTGACGCTGATTTATCTAAAGTAATAGATAAGAAAAAGAGAGAAGGAAAACTGAACTTTTTGACGGCGGGATATGCCTCTATTCGAGAAAAACTAACCGAAATCAAAGTGTCTAAACCAATTGAAGAGTATGAATTCATAATTGTTGGTACACCCGTTTGGGCAGGTAAGATTACACCTGCAATCAGAAAATTCTTAATTACAAATGATGTCTCGGATAAACTGGTTGCTTTTTTTGTAACATTAGATGGAGATAAACCTGAAAAAAGTTTGAAAAATATGAAAGAAACAGCTACACCAAAGCTACTAATTGGAGAATTAGCAATTACGAAAGCATTAGAACGGCAAGAGGAAACAGAAGAGCAAGTAATAGACTGGTGTAACCAAATCCAAAAATCACTTATTTAAGGGGAACGCGAAAAACTACGGAATTTCCTGATAGTGAAAAATTAATGGTGGGCCTGGAGAGATTCGAACTCTCGATCTTTCGGTTATCAGCCGAACGCTCTAGCCAAACTGAGCCACAAGCCCATAAGCACATCATAAAATCTTCCATTTATTAAAGAGTTTTCTTTGAACCAATTATATGGTCACGTGTGTGTGACACAGTTTATTTGCTTGGGTATAGCGACTGCTGTTTGAGTTTTTTTAACACCTATTATTATTTGGACATTTTGAATTATCAATGTTAGTTCATCAATGTTGGAGAACTCTGCATAAGCAATTACATCAAAGTGTCCCGTTACAGCATGTGCCATCTTAATTCCATTGATTTTTACTATTTCGTCTGCGACTTTCCATACCATTCCCGAACTACATTCAAGTAACAAATAACTTTCCATACATAATCCCTTCTTACTATATATGTACCAATTTCATTTATTAAATGCTAGAGCAATTCAGAATAAAAGAATCCCAAAGGTTATAGTCTAAAAAAGTGGAGTTACAACAAAAAGTTAACATCCCCACCTTAAGCGTTAAAGCACTTTCTTTCGTGAATTATCACATCATCTTGATTTACACTATGGGTCACTCTATTAGATCAACTTTCTAAAAATAAATAAAATCGGGAGTTATGGGAGATGTCACCACTTTTTGTGGTAATAAAATTTACATCATTCATTACTTCTGTTAATTAATCCCAAGACAATCCATAACAAGATCAAAACTCCACTTACTACAAAGAGAAGTATTGCATTATTTTTTAGGTCACCAAATAAAAAGAAATTAGGTGCTTCAGAAGATACAAAAAACAAGTACCCTCCTACGGCAAGTAACACCAGAGATGAAAACAAAATTGTTTTTCTAAAAAGCCCCATAAAAACAAATCACTCAAACTCTTTTTGTTCCTAAATGTCAATTTATCTTTCTATAATTTTCTATCTACTGCTAAATTTTCGATGTTATATTTTTCATGAATTTTTACTAATTTTTCGTCAAAGCTCATTTCCAGAGCTTTTTTCATCCGAACGTAAGTATCAGGATCCATCTGTTTATGTTCTAACATATCATCAAGTTTTTTAGATTCTTCACAAAAAAGATGTTCTCTTTTTAAATTTTCCCTAATATATAAGAAATTTTTTTGGTCGATTTTACCTTTTAGAAATGAACGCCTAAGTTCTTTAATTTCCTTCTCATAATCAGTTTCTTCAGTTCTTTTTGCAAGATAGAAAACAACAACAATCAAAATTGCTATTATTATTGCCAAAGGAAGAACGATAAAAATGAATTGACTGGGCTCCATAGAAAAAAGATGGTTGACATCCAGTAATAAACTCTTATGAATTTCAAATAAAAATTATGGTCAAAAATGAGGAGTTTGTGAGAGAAAGTTGATAGTTCCACATTACGTGTTAAAGTATTCACATTATATTGTTTGCTTATGTAGAGTAAAATTGGAAATTTGATAGGTAGATGTTAAATTACGTTGAAACCCTGCAGTGTATGAATAATTGCTACCAAATAGAAAACCACAACTGAATATCTGTGAACGAATTTCGTGTATCTTACAAGTTTTCTCTGACCACTAAATCTTTCAAGTAGTCCAGTTGTTACGATTGTACACAAAACGATAAATAAAAGGAACCCATATCCTAATTTTGGATAGAAAGCCGCCAATCGCCCAATGTTTTGAGCAAAATGAATCGAAACAAACATAAAAGAAAAAAGATTCCCAAAAACATGAATTCTTAGTAGAGTCTTAATGTTGTTGGATCGTTTACGCTTTAATATGTAGTAAATTGGAACTAAAACTGCAATGAAGATAGTTGCAACTAAACCAAGCCAATGGACAATAAACAGGGAACCAATAAAGAAAGCTAATCCAAACCAGTGAACATAAACCACAACCGAAAAGATAACCGTAATCGACAAAAGAATTAACGCTAACCAAAACTCTAAACTTCTATTGTACTTCAAGAGCATGACCCCCAATTAATATACTAGTAATTTTAATTTAAAAGATGTTTTAGTTGTTTATTTCTCGTAACATTATCGGATTTATTCAGGTGAGAAACAAAAATTCACAACATAAAAAGGAGTTAACTGCCGCTATCCTTTAATCATTCATTTTAACATTTACTCTAAAGCGGGCCCGTAGCCTAGTTTGGATAAGGCGTCGAGTCGCCTGAAAAGGTGGCGCGCAAGCCTTCGGAGCCGAAGACCCAGGGTTCAAATCCCTGCGGGTCCGCCAACCATACAAACATTCACGAAAAACGGTTTTTATTAGATAAATTTTCAAAGTCAATGTCATCTTTTCAGTAATTAACTCCGCAACAGATATATTGATGGAATATTTTGTCTTCGCTCAGAAAGTTTAGAGATAGGTGATAGCATGAAAACAGATTCACTTCCAGTTGAATTAAGATACTGGCCGATAAAACGCTATATGGACACGTATAGAAAATCTTTGGATAATATTGAGGAATATTGGGAGCAAGAAGCAAGAAAACTTGATTGGTTCAGCACATGGGACAGGGTGCTTGACTGGGACCTACCTTTCGCGAAATGGTTCCCCGGAGGCATGTTAAACGCATCATACCTTTGTATAGACAAACATCTAAAAAATTGGAGACGAAACAAAGTAGCCATATACTGGGTGGGTGAAAACGGCGAAGAAAAAACCTTAAGCTACCTTCAATTACACAAAGAAGTAAACAAACTAGCAGCTGCCTTAAAAAAAATTGGTGTTAAAGATGGAGACCGCGTAGCATTTTACTTACCCATGATAGTTGAACTGCCAATAGCAATGTTGGCATGCGCCAGAATCGGCGCAATACATACAGTTGTCTTTTCCGGATTCAGCTCACAAGCGTTAGCGGACAGAATAAATCACACTGAAGCTAACGTTGTTATAACCGCAGACGGCGGTTTCAGAAGAGGAAAAACCATCAAACTAAAGGAGATAGTTGATGAAGCAGTAAAAAACACACCCTCAGTAAAGAACGTATTAGTAGTAAAGAGAACCGGCCACGAAATCAAAATGACAGAAAACAGAGACATCTGGTATCATGATGCCATGAAACATACAGAAAAACCTGTGGCTCCACTACCTGTTGAGAGCACTCATCCATTGTTTATTTTATATACATCTGGAACAACGGGTAAACCAAAAGGCATAGTTCATAGCACAGGAGGTTACTTGGTTTACATTAACTCCGTCTATAAATCAGTATTCAACATACAAGAGGATAGCGTATACTGGTGTAACGCGGATATAGGATGGGTCACCGGACACAGCTTCATAGTTTATGCACCCCTGCTACATGGTGCATCAATAGTCATGTATGAAGGAGCCCCAGATTATCCATCGCCTGACAGATGGTGGCAAATAATTGAAGAATACAAAATAACAACTCTTTACACCTCGCCAACAGCAATACGGATGTTCATGAGCCTTGGTGAGGAATGGGTCAAAAAACACGACCTAAGCAGCTTATCCATACTAGGAAGCGTTGGAGAACCCATAAATCCAGAAGCATGGATGTGGTACTTTAAAAATATAGGCGGAGAACGATGCCCAATCGTAGATACTTGGTGGCAAACAGAAACTGGAGGAATAATGATCTCACCAGCTCCAGGCATAGGATTAGTTCCTTTGAAACCTGGATCCGCAACATACCCACTACCTGGCATCGACGTTGAAATAGTAGATGAAAACGGAAAACCAGTGCCGGCAGGAGTAAGAGGCTACCTCATAATTAAGAAGCCTTGGCCTGGAATGGCCATAACAGTGTATAAAGACCCTGATCGGTTCAAAGAAACGTACTGGACCAGATTTCCAGGATCATATTACGCAGGAGACTACTGTATGAAAGATGAAGACGGATATCTATGGCTTCTAGGGAGAGCAGATGAAGTATTGAAAGTTGCAGGACACAGACTGGGAACCGTGGAGCTTGAAAGTGCAATGGTTTCACATCCAGCAGTAGCAGAAGCAGCAGTAGCTAGCAAACCTCACGAAATTAAAGGAGAATCAATCGTGGTCTTCGCTGTCCTAAAACAAGGAAATAATCCAAGCCAAGAACTAGCGAAAGAACTGAGAAACCACATGAGAAAAACTGTTGGCCCACTTGCCACACCTGAAAACATATACTTTGTAGCAAAACTTCCAAAGACAAGAAGCGGTAAAATCATGCGGAGAGTACTAAAAGCACTCGTCGCTGGCAAGTCGATAGGCGACATCTCTACATTAGAAGACAAAGCTTCTGTAGAGGAGGCAAAAAGGGCTTTCGAAGAATTCCAAAGAATTACGAAGAAGTAAAATTCTTCGTAATTTTTCTTTCTTTTTTTTAAGAAAATAATAACTCTAGATTGAACGGCAGATTAGACGAGACTTGCCCTGTTTAGGGTTTTATTCTGCCAAGAATATCTTCTTATCTTTGTTGATTTTCCGTAGGCACAAGCTGCGCATTTCTTTGATTTCACGTTGTATGCTCTTCTGCCACAGCGTCTACACTTGATATGTAGAACCTTATGTGCACGTTTTCCAAAAGATGATGTGCCTTTGCTAACTTTTCCCAACTGATGTCACCTTGGAGGAGGAGAAATTATTACAACATTGTCGCCACGGACTATTATTGAACCAAGGTTTTTCACATTTTCCACGTCTGTTGTATCGTTTGTTTCATCTAAAACTAGGTTGAGGTGTTGATCGAAACCTTTGAGTTTTCCTCTTAGTTTCTTTCCCCCTCTCAATCGTACTAGAACTATTTTTCCGAGACTTTCTTCCAATATTCGGGTGGCCATTTCGCTCATATGAATCCTCTCGTAAACTTTCGTTTTGTATCGTTTATAGGTTTTGACGTAATGATTTAAAGGTATCTGTAGCGTATTTCAGTATATCTTGGTGACTTTCTCTTTTTTCCGAAAAGCCTACAAACTCCTCGGAATAGTGTTTCGAGAACTTTCAAGAGTGATTGTGTTTCTGGGGGCTCAAGATTCCCTATAGCTTAAATCCTGAAGGATCAATTAAATCTACTTATCCGATAATTCCATTTTTCATATTGTGTCTTTGATTGTTTTCCGTCTATAATAAAAGACGGTTTTTTAGCAGACTCGTAGTATATATCACTTTTTTTATAGAACGAAAAAAAAACACATTTGAGTTGATTTGATGTTTTTGGTTTATGTTTTTGTTAACACCGAACCAAGTCAAATGAAAATAGTTCTGGCCAAAATAAAAGAAATTGATGGTGTAGACGAGGCTTACATGGTTTATGGAATTTATGATATCTGCGTAAAGGTTAAAACCGAAATTCCAAAAGAGCTCAAGGGAATCGTCCAAAAAATTAGAACCCAAGATAATATCCAGTCTACCCCAACACTAAGGGTTACTTAGGAATAAAGCATTCATGTATATGTACATATACTACATTTTATCGGTTTCAAGATATTTACAATGATACTACCTACCTTTGTTGCCAAAGATGGCTACAAATAATCATACATAGTTAATTGGGAAAGTAGATATTGTTGAAATAATCGACAAAATTATCCACAGTATCTAGGGCATATACAAAAGATTCGAATTGGAAAAAGCTATCTCTGAGAACTTTTTCATTTCTTAGAAAATGGAGCATGTCAACTAGTTTTAAAATGAAAGATTCCTTTTCAGTTCTGTATTAAAAGAGATTACATAAGAAAATAGTATGTTGTAGGTGTGTGGACCACTTTCTTTGAAGTCAGGTTTTATCATGTAACATATTAAGAGTATTTATCTATTGGTAACTTTGCCACTTACTCTCTAGTTTTGGATCTTGGATTGTATTCATTACATAGTTGGCAAATTCCGCTCCAGTAACACCATCTGATCTTCCGGTTATACCAAGTTTTTTCTCATATTGAGAACAAATGTCAAGCGCCATCCCGAATTTCTTAGCTTCAGTAACGAATCCAATGTGATTTAAAAGCATCACAGTGGCTCTCAGGATGCTAGATGGGTCAGCATAATTGCCTCTACCTTCTTCAACCATTCTCGGAGCGGTACCATGAATTGCTTCAAACATTGCGTATCTCTTGCCAATATTTGAGCTTCCAGCTGTACCAACGCCTCCTTGAAATTCAGCGGCTTCGTCAGTGAGAATGTCTCCATATAGATTTGGCAATACTACTACTCTGAACTGAGTCCTCCTCTTTGGATCCACAAGTTTGGCAGTCATAATGTCAATAAACCAGTCATCCCATTCAACTTCAGGAAAATCTTTAGCTACCTGTTCTGCCATGCTGAGGAATTTTCCATCAGTTGTTTTTACCACATTTGCCTTTGTCACAACTGTAACTTTGTTAATTTTGTTTTTCTTTGCATAATTAAATGCCATTTGGATTATTCGTTTAGAACCCTGTTTGGTTATTACTTTAAAGTCAATAGCAAGATCATCAGTGACATTTATTCCCTTTCTCCCCAAGATGTAAGCTCCTTCTGTATTCTCCCTGAAGAAAATCCAGTCTATCCCTTCTTTTGGCACTTTTATTGGCCTCACGTTTGCAAACAAATCAAGCTCTCGTCGCATTGCCACGTTTGCGCTCTCAATATTTGGCCATTTATCCCCTTTTTTAGGAGTGTGTAGTGGACCCTTGAGTAAAACATGACATTTCTTGATATCTGCCAAAATATCATCGGGAAGTGTCTTCATAACCTTCGCACGGTTCTCAATGGTCAATCCCTTAATGAGTTTTAATTCAACATTCCCTGTTTCAAGCTCTTTTTTCAAGAGAAACTCTAGAATACGCTGTGCTTCTTTAGTAATATATGGTCCAATACCGTCTCCGCCAATAATTCCTATTATTATTGGTTTTAGTTTAGTATAGTCTATCCATTCCTCTGCTTTTTTCATTCGTTCGACTCTTTCAAGCTGTTCTTCTAGAATATTTCCAAACTGTTCCTTTGCTGCTTCAATTTCTGCACTCATTTCTGATCTTTCCATCTTTTTGCTTCTTCTTCTAATACTTCTTTCTTGGGAGATAAATAAAGTATATCATCCCAAGGGTGTCGGTAGAGCCCTGTTTTTAGGCGTTTTTGATCCAGAATATGACCCATAAAACCAATACTACGACCAAGGACGAAAAGCCCATTCAAAGTTCCAGTTTCTATGATATCGCTGATCTCCTTCTTTGAGAAACCTAAGCTGTTTAGCAAATCAAGAAAAAGAATTCCTATGCAACCATCTACATTCAAAATTAGATTGTCTCTTTTTGTAGTAGTAATTTTCTCAACTTTCAAAGCGTAATCCAAATATTCGGTTTTTGGGAAATTCTCTTTTGCATATTTTTTAAGCAATTCTACTCTTTGATCGGGATTTATCACAGACTTTACACGATGACCAATTCCAGGAATTAGTATATTCATTGATTTCATCTCATCAACCATATCAGCTGGACCTCTTTTCCAATCATGAAACTTTTTGAACCAATAGGCTGCTCCATCAATTGCCCCTCCAAATCGTGGACCAATTGTCAAAAGACCGCTGACTAATGCAGAAATTAGATCTTTTCCCGCTCTTGCAGCTACAATGGAATTATGAGCACCTGATACTGCAGGACCATGATCAGCTACTATCTGCAAAACCAGTTCAATAAAACTTCTGCCCCAAGTAGGAAGTTCTTTCTTGAACCAGAGGAGGCCAATAACTCCCCCAATTCCATAACCATTTTCGATAACTTTAGTTAACGGTACACCCGCATACAGGGGTTGATCTCCCCGCTCATCGGTAATTGTACTAATGAATTGCGTTGGCACTCTAATTTTTCCCGCGGCTAGAGCTTTATTGAAATCCATGGGTATTTCCCGCGGCTCTCTATCGGGTCTTGGCTTGACTTTCCCCTCTTTCACTAGTTTGTCAAAAGTACGTTTTATTTTTTCACCAAGATCATCAAACGAATCAGGGATAATAGCCCCCGCTTCTGTTAAAGCCACATTTTTTGCATCAGCTGTTTCCAAATCCGCTCTTGCTTTTGCCCCAGCATGACCAAACTGTACACCAGTTGGAAACATTTTTGAGCATGTTCCAATACACCATGCCACCAGCGGTTTTGTGATTTCTCTCTTTTTTAATGCATCTGCAACATCGTATTCATCTCTACCTCCAACCTCACCAAGTAGAACAATCATAGCTACACCTGGATCCTTTTCATATCTCATTATATGATCTATGAAAGTGCTACCTGGATAGAGATCTCCACCAATTGCTATTCCTTCATAGACGCCATCGCTGTTTCGCGAAATGATATTATTTAATTCGTTTAATAATCCACCTGATTTTGAGACAAAAGCAACACTTCCTGGCCGGTGTAAACGAGAGGCTATAATGTTGTCCATCATGCCGCCGGTATTTCCTATTTTAAAAGCTCCGCCCTTGATTGCACCGACTGTTGCCGGACCAATTATCCACTTTCCTTTCTGCTTCGCAATTGCAGCAAGCTTTCTTGTGTATCTTTCAGGAATTCCTTCGGCAATGATAGCAATTGTGTGTATGGTATCCATTTCGAGGGCTTCTTTTGTCCTTGGATATGCTGATCTGAACGACGCGAAATTTACCATCACATCTGCTTTGGGGTGGTTCTTAGTCGCTTTCTCGATGCTGGTATACATTGATATAATAATTTCTTTAGGTCCCCAGAAACATTTGTGATATCCACTTCTTGTTGGATTAACAATTGCTGCAATACTGGGAGTCTCCCGTTCACACGAATAGTCGAAATCAAGCATCCTTTGAATAGCTCTTTGCTGTAATCCAAAAATAATTGCCTGTGTGTTTTTATCAAATAATTTGTAGTTTACCATTATTATCATGCATCCGCTTTTTCAACAAGCCCCATTGTAACTATTGACGTCATATGCGCCTCAGGTCCAAATACTTCAATAGGAACACCCAGGGTTTTACCAAGTTTTTTCATGTTTCTTAATCCTTTTTGATAATTTGGTCCACCCCTTCGAACGTAAATCTTAATCTTGTTGTCAATGAGTTTCTTCTTGTATTCTTGCAAAGCTTTAATAATACCTGTAAAAGTCTTGGCAACATCAGTGAAATTTGCGATACCGCCTCCAATTAGTAGAATTTTTCCCCTCTGATCTTTTTCCCTTGTCATAAGATCAATGATTGTCTTAGCATACTGGTAAGTCTCGTCCTTAGATGGATTCCCGCTATATTCTCCATAATTTGCTAGTTCATCATTAAAACCTAAGTCAAAAACAGTGTCAGTATAAACGACACTGGCACCACCACCGGCTACGAGTGTCCAAATTCTGCCTTTGGGATTCAAAATGGTTAGCTTCAAAGAAGCGCCGCTCTTTTCATCCAAATCCTTAATTTTTTTTTCTTCAACAGTAAGTTTTCTTCCAAAAGGCGCTGGGAACTCTATAGCTCCCCACTTCGATCCACACTCAAATTGGGCTGCATCATCGAGACGTGCAACCGTATCCAACGGAATGACTCCTCCTTTTGTCACTACTATGGGATTTATTTCGAGATAGGCGTAACCAAAATCAACATAATAATTAAACAACCCTTTAATGAAATCGGTAATCATATCCTTTTTATCGGTAGGAAGATCTCCGGGTAGTTTTTCTTTAATCTTAACATCTTCAATATTTGAGAGGATAGGAACCTGTATGGTTACAACTGTATCCCAAACTTCTTCAATGTCTACTCCTCCATGAGCTGAGAAATGTATAGCATCCCCTTCCCTGTTGGAGGTAATGGCGACATAATATTCCTTATCTTTATCATGTGGCACAAAGGGTTCTATTAGAAAATGGGAGAGTTTACCCGTTACTTTTCCTATCATAATCTCTTTGTTCATTCGCTCATTTATCCAATTCTGCGCCTCATTAAAGGTGGCATTAAGAAGTATGAGATTGTGTTTTCCTCTTTTCCCAATTAATTGATCCGGCTTAATGACCAACTTTTCTTTCTTTACCCAAGGATTTTGCTTTACAAGGTCATTCATGGATGTTTCTGGATCAATTAGCGCTATTTTTCCTTCATATTGTTTAATGCCTTTGAAATATTCAGACCAATATTTTGCCATCATCTTTTTTCCATGATATTCACGTATTCCTATTTGAGCCATTTTTTTGCCTCCAAGCACGAAAATTTTTATCTATTTATTTTTGAGGTAGGAAAGCATTCCACCTTCAAGGATTATGTCCCTCTGTCTTGTGGACAGTTTATAGTTTATCTCAAAATCTTTTTTCTTTGTAATATTTCTTACTATCATTGAGTCATTTTTTGATATTACTTTCCTAATGTTAGGAATCTGGATTTCATCTCCAGAATCGATTCCATCATAGTCAGAATCTGTTTTGAACGTTAAGGGAATGATTCCGAAATTGATTAGATTCGCTGAATGAATTCTCTCAAAAGATTTCGCGATGACCGCTTTTACTCCTAGAAACATTGGGCATAAGGCTGCGTGCTCCCTTGAAGAACCTTGGCCATAGCTTATTCCTCCTACGATAATGTTATGTTTTCCGGCATCTCTATATTCTGTTGCTCTTTTGTAGAATGTACTGTCTACTATTTCAAAAACGAACTCGGAGTACTTGGGCACGTTAGATCTGTATTTCATTCTACTGCCAGCTGGAATAATATGATCTGTAGTGATTTTATCCCCCACTTTTATAGTGATGATTCCAGAGATGTTAGCTGGCATTGGAGGATTAAACGGGGGTTCTCCAATGTTTGGACCTCGATATATCTCAACTTGCTCTGGTTTGTCGGAAGGAAAAATAATCATTCGGTCATCTATGTAGAATTTCTCAGGCATTTCCACTTGAGGATAATCCATTTCAAGATATCTCGGGTCTGTCATTTTTCCCGTTATGACTGCAGCTGCAGCTGTTTCAGGACTTGTCAAATATAGGTTAGCAGTTTTTGTTCCAGAACGACCAAAGAAATTCCTGTTGGATGTTCGGATTGAAACCGAATTTGTTTGAGGGGATTGACTGTTTCCAATACAGAATCCACAAACGGGTTCTGTGATTCTAGCTCCAGAAGACAATAGATCTCCTAGTGCTCCTTCCCTAGCAAGGTTCTCAAGTACTTGTTTTGAGCCTGGAGAAATTACTAGACTTACAGATTGATGAACTTTTTTTCCTTTTAGTATTTTTGCAACCGTCATCAGATCTTTATACGAAGAGTTTGTGCAGCTCCCGATACATACTTGATTTACTGTCATTCCACCAAGCTCTTTCACAGTCTTGATGTTTCCTGGGCTATGGGGAAATGCAACTAATGGAACTATCTCGTTTAGATCAATGTCAATTACTCGGTCATACACTGCGTCTTCATCAGCTTTGAATTCAACCCAGTCATTTTCTCTACCCTGAGCTGTTAGAAACTCTTTAGTAATCTCATCAGATGGAAAAATAGAAGTGGTGACTCCACATTCCGCGCCCATATTTGTTATAGTTGCTCTTTCAGGAACAGAAAGCGTTTCTACTCCTTTGCCGCCATATTCAAACACGTAACCAACATTACCTTTTGTGGTGAAAACCTCCAAAACCTTTAGTACAATATCTTTTGCAGAAACCCATGGTCTCAGTTTTCCTTTCAAATTTATTTTGGTTACCTTTGGGCACATAAGATAGAACGATTCACCTCCCATGGCGACGGCAATATCCAATCCTCCGGCTCCAATGGCGACCATCCCTAATCCACCTCCAGTTGGGGTGTGGCTGTCAGATCCTAACAAAGTTTTTCCAGGTTTTCCAAATCTTTCAAGGTGAACTTGATGGCAAATTCCGTTTCCAGCTCTTGACAATAAAATACCATATTTAGATGCGATTGATTGAAGATAGCGATGGTCATCTGCATTCTCAAAACCCACTTGGATTGTATTATGATCGATATAGCTCACAGAAAGCTCGGTTTTGACTTTTGACATTCCCATTGCCTCAAATTGAAGATAGGCCATGGTTCCAGTTGCATCTTGGGTCAAAGTCTGATCGATTTTAATAGCAATTTCTTTGTCCGGTTCAAATTTTCCTTCTATTAAGTGCGCTTCTAATATTTTTTGAGTTATACTCTTCCCCATACATGTTTTCTCCTTCAAGCATTTTTGTTGATAATTGTAACCTAAAAGGATTCAATCTCTCCTATTATGGATAATTTGCTTATTAAAAATTCCGAAAAGATTAGACAGAATAGAATCGATCCACATTTTTCGAAACTTTTACTAATTTTAAAGATATGATGTTTGAGACACCAATAGTAATTGGGATGAACATAACCAATAATATTAAAAAATGGAT
>JBHORG010000090.1:0-2076 GCA_042565955.1 Thermoproteota archaeon
CTACAGCATCCTTGACTTTTACTTCAACATCAACAGTCACGACTTTCTCTATCATTATTTCCTCTAAGTTCAACATTGTCAAACACGTCAAGGATGCTGTAGAGCTTTTTAATGGAAAAAATTGTAGTAGCTTAGTAATATTACAAAATGGAAAACCTATTGGAATTATTACTGAAAGGGACATTTTGAAAAAAGTAATACCTACCTGCGAAGATCCCAGCAAAATCAAGGTTCAAAGTATTATGTCATCACCCCTTATTGTTGGAAAACCTCAGATGGAACTTCCTGAAGCTGCAAGGATTATGCTTGAAAAAAAAATTAAAACTCTTCCAGTAGTTAATAAGGAAGAACTTGTAGGTATTGTTACTTTGTCGGATATGCTCAGGTCACCGGATTCAAAAGAATGGTTCAAAACTCTTCCATTATCTGAGGCTTCTAGTAAACTGAAAAATGTTATTGACATTTATTTTGATCTTGAAGGTTTCAGTAAGAAATGTCCTCTTATGATTGAGCAAGGTTATCCAAAAAAGTGTAGAAAAGCTGAATGTATGTGGTGGGTTGAAGAAAATTGTGTAATCGTAATATTGTCCAAAAATATGGGTAATAGACGGATTACTGAGGTAATTCAAAAATATTAAAAGCGGCTATTCAAAAGAATGTTATTTATGGGGATTACATTTTAATCCCAAACCTAAATTTTAACTAAAGCTTTTTTTTTGCACTTACTAGTTCTTATTTAGGACGTGATTGCCTTGAATTATAGAATATTGGTTATCCTACTCTTTATTTCAGCATTTCTAGTATTAGCTCATCAAGCATTTACTAGCTGTGGTGGATGGTTTAAATTAAATGATTTTCTACATCATGAAAACATAGCAGCTGTAATCATCGCGTTTGCTGGTGGAATATTATTCAGTATTGAAACAAAGAGGTGGTTTTAAGAAAAACTATCATACGTTGTTGTTTCCTTATTATCCAAATTATGAAGTACTAACATAAGAGTTCTGGGTTTGTGGGGATAATATTTTCACTCACTTGGTCATTTCGTTGATTAAATGTTCAAGCTTGGTAATAGAACTGAAATAATTAGTAAATAGACAGAAAATAATCCAGCTGTTATTAGCATATTCTTAATCCAATCTTTACTACTTACTATTCCAAAAGGTACCCCAATTAAAAATCCCATTATGTGGCCTATATACGAAACATTTCCCTGTGAACCCATGTAAAAAGCCAACAAATTATATGAAAAATAAACTAAGGCAACTAAACCTAATGGCATCAAGAAATAAAAAGAGAATTTCAAGGGCTTTAACAACATTACCATAGCTGTCAACGTAAATATGGCACCTGATGCCCCAATTAGAAGAATTGTAGGATCATAAAACATTACACTTAAAATGAAAGATCCAATACCTCCGCAAAAAAAGGGGACTAACACCCAATTTTCTCCAAGTTCATTTTCGATAGTATTTCCAAAAATATATAGAAATATCATATTCCCAAAAAGGTGGGCGAAATCGCCATGAAAAAAAAGACTAGTCAGTATCGTCCATATTCTACCTTTTTGAAGGTTTTCTCCACTAAAAACCAAGTAATCCATGATGTGATCATTTACAAAAAACCATAAGAAAACTGATGCTAGAATACACAGTATTATCAACCAGTTAGTTTTGCTCATGGTTAATTCACATAACACGTTATGGACTTTCTTATGGTAAGGTTTGAAGTTATTATAGATTGCTTGTGCATAACTCTAATTTACACAAAACCACAATCAACAATCCCTTAATTCCCCTTTTCATTTTGAACATATACAAACATGATGTGGAAAATGTTTCCTTAGATGGGTCTTACTTTATTTTGTTAGTTGTTTGGGATAAATAGAATTTCCTTTTGTTTTCATCAAATTTCTCAATGGCATATCTGAGCATAGTTCTGGGCATTTGTATACAATTTTCATTTAGGAATTGTTCTTCTAGGTCTTGATCTCTTTTTCCGATTTCTCTAAGCATCCAACCAACTGCTTTGTGAATTAAATCATGTTCGTCCTGCAAAAGCAATTTTGAAATCCTT
>JBHORG010000091.1:0-2038 GCA_042565955.1 Thermoproteota archaeon
ATGAAGAAATTTGTGGCTATCTTTAACCCGAGAATTTTGTCTGCAAAACTGCATAAAAAGTCAAAGAGGCAAAGAAACTAATTGAACAAGGATTTCAGTACATATTCGAAATTGACGGAGAACAATATATTATAAAAGAAGTAATCCCTTTATTTCCCAAAGTAATTTGTGATTCTCTTTACTATTGGTGATATCACCACTTACTTACCTGCAAAACTTCCGCCTTTTTTATAAATTTGAATATTGACCTCACAAAATAATGAATGAAAAAATGAGAATTATTAAATTTGGCTTTGAGTTTTTACTTTGGAGAGGTTGTTATTTTGGAGATTACGAAAGTTAGTGAAACAGCAATTATGAAGAATCCGCATGGAGTAGATGCTAGAGCGATTTATAGTCGTGAAAACGCCAAAGTCATGATTTTAACTCTACAGTCAGGTGAGTCATTAAAAAGGCATATTACTCCAGTAGATGTTTTCTTTTTTGTCCTAGAAGGCAAGGGCATAGTAGAAGTTGGGGATGAAAAAAAGGAAATTGGTAAAGATATGATTGTTCACAGCCCAGCGAAAGTATTACATTGTTGGTATAATGAGTCAGAAAGCCCGCTACGCATTTTAGTTGCAAAAACCCCAAACCCAAACTAAAATTCACCTACAGAACTGACTGTTACCTTATGGATGGAGATATCTCCACTTTCTTTTGCATAAATCCTCATGACTTAATGCTGCTATATATTGGTATCTTTCACAAAAACAACCTTGTAAAACTTAATTTCTTGTCAATAAAACCGGGCATATCGCTTCTTGAACCACCCCACTACTAACACTTCCCAATAATAATTTTTTCATCATACCTTGCCTTCTAGGACAAAAAAGAAAACATCTACTGGAGTAATATGCCTTTTTTCAGTATTGTATTAACTGAAACTCCTTCAGCAATAACAGTATTTTTACTTATCCAAAAGTGCATTACAAATCTTTGGGATGTCTTCGTCTGTAACTCCATCTAGTTTACATTTGACTCTAATTTTTCCAGTAATCCCAGATCTACAATACTCTTTTCGCGATGAAACAACATGAACCAAAGAAAGACTACTATTAAATTTCTTAGCGATCTCAATCGCTACTTTCAAAGAAGTTTCTGCATATTTAGAACAATCTAAAGGAACAAGTATCTGATTAAACATAGAATTTCAATCCTCAACAATTATGGAATGTAGATCTAGAAAGATAAGTTTTAACCCCAAACCCAACCCAAATTTTCGGTTTAACCGTAGTAATCTGTGATCCTTTTCTGAAACAGGGCATTCTGCATTAGGCTGCTTTTTTCTATCCAGTGTCCTAACGGAATCTGAAACTGGCTGCCAATCCGTGTTAAAGCCTCTTTTAGTGTGTTGAGTCTTAGTGGTTTTTGCGTAAGGGCGTTCCTAACGTTCTCTCGAACCTGCCACACTCCCACGGGCATGATATATCCAGGATGGATTTCCCTCAAAACAACAACTGATGCCTGTCTTCGTTCTTTCATTAGCAATTCTCCTACCGCTAAACGAGCCGCATAATAGCTCCCTCCAATGCTGGCATAGGTGGTGCGACCGTTATAATTTTCCCAGTCTGAACACAGGAACACATCCTTTTTGTTTGGGTTCCAAACTGTTCCAGGATACCACACTTCCATAGCTTCATAACTCCATTCTCTTGGCATCATCAGAATCTCAAACCTGTTGTCTAGGTAGTTGGACTCATAGATACGATATTCGCTGATTTCAGGAAATGTTTTGATCTTTTTCAGAAGATCTTTTGAGATGATACTGTCTACTGCAGTAATGCTCCAACGGGTAGGTACCAAACATCTTTGTTCCTTTAATCCAAATGCTCCAACACTAAATGCACGTTGAATCTTCGTAACCAAAGTTCCCTTATCGAATAATGTGGCAATCGCTTCGGAGGCATTCAGATCATCATCAAAGTAAGCTTTCTCTATATGATTATCCCATCGAGAGTTTGAAATTCTCATTTTGTTTAGAAGGGCGGAAGTCCCA
>JBHORG010000092.1:0-2004 GCA_042565955.1 Thermoproteota archaeon
ACACTAATAGTTTTATGAGGTTTCTTGGGGGAATGAACAGAGGCAGACCTAATGCCAAAGACCTCAAAAATGCAGAAGAGTGTGCTCAGAAACTAAAACAGAAACTACAAAAAGAGTCAAGGATGAACCCAGTTTGACCGACACTGAAACGACTGAGAACTGGTTTTCCAGAGGAAAAGCAGAAGCCGATAAGGGTATCCCAAAAAACGAGCGTATCGCGGGTATCGGATTCTTTTTTGCAGGTAGCATCTTGGTAGTTTTGTATTTGGCTGCGCATCAGATTTGGTCAACAGCTTTTTTCACTGCAAAATTCGGCACAATTGAGATGATAATGCTTTACGGTTCTTGGATTTCATTGAGTATTTCATCCGGATTAGAAGGAATACTTGGTAAACGACTCATTTCTCGTCTCTTTGATACTTTTGGTGGAATTATCTATATCGCTGTGGCTACAGCTTGGCTCTTAATTGTTTTTCCTTTTGATTTTACATATTTTGCAAATGTGTTACCTGATTTCCTCAGATTCTTGGTGCAATGGATTTCTAATGACATAGCTCGAATAGTAATGGTGCTGTATACCATCGCGATGGGTATCGCAACAATCTATTCTCCGATTGCTTACAAGTTCATAAGAATAAAACGCTCCAAATCGGAGTAAAGTCCAAACCAAAATCTTTAGACTAACTTTAAGTCTAATTTAATCAAATCTATTAAATTTAGGCTTTATTTCTTAAAATAAGCTGTTTGGTGTGGTCGCGGGGATTTGCACCGGGGACCAGTGGTGACATCACCCGTTTATTTTCCCGTAACTCCCCCTTTTTTATCCTAAGTTCGATATTATTTAATAACACAAATAAATAATTGTGGACACTTTGAACACTCCGTTAGAATTTCAACTATTTCAGAATATCGTGCTAAAAAACCTATGAAACCGCCACATTTTGAATACCCCTTTATTCGTAGGTTGACATTGTCGACCAATTTTCTTCTTCACCTACGTATTTAACACTTAATTCGATGCAATTTCAATTACAGTTAGGACTCTGTCTAATATTGTTGGATTACCTGCTTCCTTAAAGAATTGGACCTGTATTGTGTGTTCTCCAGCATCCAATGAATCTGTTAGATACTCCAAGTGTCCACAATTATAGGTGCTTACACTTGCTGGGGTTCCAACCGATAACATATAGCGGGTGCTAACGAGTAGATTATCAATAACAACTCTAACCCAAATGGAAGACGGTGTTTCCATTAAATGAACACCAGTGAACTCTACAAGAATCTTGGAATTTTGAGAAACATCTACAATTATATCCATTGAAGAGTCAAAATCAGACAAGTTATACCACATAGTTTGGGGTAATTCATTAGTTTCAATAATGGTAACATTACTGCGTTGTAATATTTGAATGAACGAGCTAACTCCAGGTTCACCTTGTATCCCCTGAATACCCTGAGGACCAACATCCCCTTGAGGACCAACTTCACCATCTATCCCCTGAATACCCTGAAGACCAACTTCACCCTGTATCCCCTGAATACCCTGAGGACCAACATCCCCTTGAGGACCAACTTCACCATCTATCCCCTGAATACCCTGAGGACCAACATCTCCTTGAGGACCAACTTCACCCTGTATCCCCGTAGCTCCAATATCTCCATTAAGACCCGCGGGACCAGGAAGTGAAGATTTTGTTAACACTAGAGAGGTTAATCCAATTCCCATTAGAAGCAGTAATATTGCAAGTATTGAGATGACCGTCACGGATTTCAGGAAAGGTTTGTTTTTCTTTTCTTTTTTCAATTTGTTCAGCCTCAATATTGAATTCTAAATGCTCCAATATCTGTTATATTGAATAATAATATAAGCGATTTTTCAGTACATGTAATATTTCGAAAATGGAAATATGAAAACAAGACAATAATGTGTAATAATCATGAAGCGTTATGGTGGAGACATTACTTTTTCATGGATAATAAACCATAATAAACAAACCTCATAAT
>JBHORG010000009.1:0-54758 GCA_042565955.1 Thermoproteota archaeon
GAAAAATTAAGCTTGAATTTAAATAGATTAAAATTTTAAACTATTTTATCAATCCTTTAGCCCTATAACGTTCAACTAGTCGTTTATTGAACCGCTTCTCCACAACTTTAGGTGACTTCAGGTATCTTTCGAGAGCAGACATAGTTAATCTCGTCTTTGATTTAAGCTCATCAATGGGAGTGTTATAACTTAGTTCGTTCATTAGGAACCTGAAACGGAAATAGTGAGGATATAGTTTTGGGAAAAGTTCCTTAACGTAATTACGTGCAGTGTCATGACTGATATTCCATGGACGAAACTCAGCATTACGGTCAGTTTTCCATTCTTCACCTTCGAGCCAATCAACAATTTCAGATACCAACGGGAGTGCACGTGGAATTGAAATTGGTTCATCCTTATCACTTGGTTTATGTCGTTTCTTTTTCCTTAGCAAATGAATTGTAACTTCATCTTCCTTTATCTCAAAATCATTAATGGCGCGTTCAATAATCTCGCTTACCCTAAGCGGTGTATGGAATTGAACTAACAAGTAGCTCCGTGCTCTTCTCGAGTAGAATGAATCATATCCTAAGTTTTCATCAAGCGCTGTGTAGAAATCTTCATCGTCAATTATTCTAACATCTTCAGGTGCATGTTTGTATCTTTGTTCACCTTGAGCAAATTTAGGTTTAACTCGAATAGGGAAACTTAAAGGAAATTCTTCAGGTTCTGCTTGATGTAGTCTTTCAAATTTTTGTCGATAGAAGTAGACATATTCCGGTTTCAGCTTTTCATACTTTGAACCTTCAACTCCAAACTGTAACTTCAACGCAATGTTTGAACCTTTCATTCCTCTTGACCAAGGAGTGAACATGTCAATCATAAGTTCTACTTCTTCTTTAGGTGTAAGAAGGGATTCACGTTTGAAACTCATCTAAAGACACAATAAAATATTACTGAAGTTCCATATTAAGTTTACATAATGAATCATTGATACAAGAATTTAAAAATGAAAAAGGTTGAACTATTCACCCTTGACCTTTTTTGGTGCTGGATTTTCAGCAGTTATCTCAGCACGTAGTTTGTTATCTTCCTCTTGAGCATCCTTCATCTCCTGTTTTTCCTTAGCTTCATGTATTTTGTTTATCAACTCTTGACCTTCAAGGCTGTTAGCAATTTCACTAAACGTATTGAGTATAGGTTCAAATGAGTAGACCATTTCAATTGCACTTTTCAACTGTTCCTTTAGGTCTTTGACTTCAACTTTCGATTGTGCCAGTTCATCCCTAAATCTATCAACATCAGAACTGAAGAGCTTTATTTTTTCTGCAACTTCAGGAGGCACTTTTGTGTGTGTTGTTTGGTCTATTTCCTCACGTGAAGTTTTTTCAATTTTCAAATATTCTTCAGCTGTCATGTACAGTTTCCGAAGCTCATCAGTTGGCATGTTTAAGTATGCTCTAGCTACTCCTCCAATGGAGTGCCCCATCCAAAACTCACGAAGTGTTTCATCAATTTTTCCAACGAGTTGGCTATTGAAAGCTGATCTAAGTGAATGTGGTCTTGCTGGGTTATAACCACCCTTTTGTTTTATGAAAGGTAAGTCTTGAGAAATTTCGTTGAACCTGTCCCTGACCAAATCTGACATAATACGTGCCTCACCCCCTCTTTGTCGTAGCTTTGTAAAAAGTGGGCTATCAGGTTTCAAGTCTTTTCTAGTTGCCAGATACAACCTCAAATATTTCACTGCATCTCTACCAAGAAATGTCTTAAACTCAACAGATGTTTTTTGCCTTACAAGTTTTATACAAATAGGTAAAATACCCTCTTCAAACTCTTCCTGAATGTCTCCATAATCAAGGTTACAAATTTCATTCACTGCAAGTCCAGACTGGAACATACAGAGGATTATGGCTTTGTCGCGGTAGTCTGGGGTAACTTCAACAAACTGTCTAATTTGTTTCAGATACCACTCATGCTTACCATTACTTTTCTTTGTGGTAGCTGGGGGCATGTTACCAATAAAACGTGCTGAAACTGTAATGTTCTTGTATTTTAAAAAGTTTTGAACTGTCGTAATGTATGCCCGAATTGTGTTGTTTGATTTTCCCTTTGCTTTTTCAACGTTGATGTATTCAGCTAGCTCAGTTTCAATAAGTCTTTTTTGTTCCCTTGGTGGCTTTTTCTTTTCGTCAAAAATTCGGTCAAGAAAATGTGAGAAGACATTGGAAACACCATATTTCTTTGTGTAATAGTCCCCAAAGTTCCGAAGTGTAATACCGTAAATTCGTCTTGTTGCGTTGCTCTTAAGTTTTAAGTATTCTTGAACTTCTGGCTCAAATGTGTGTTTTTTCAAGCCAATTCCTTCCTAAAATACACATACACATCTTAGTTATTAAATTTTATTGTGTATTAACCTACATAATTATACATTTCACTTTTTGGCACCATTATCCCACATCTTTTTGGCTATAACAATACATGATCTCGTCTATTGCTCACCAAATTTATGGGCACGTAACAGTTTAAATCCGAGAATAAAGCCGATCAAAACAAGTGATGCACTAAGAATGAAAGCAACATTTAATCCTGCAAATTCTGCAACTAAACCACCAACTAGAGGACCTGGAATTCGTGCTATGCTTCCCACAGATTGGGTAACTCCTAGCATTCCGCCTTGTTCATCAGGGGGAGTTCTTGTTGAAATGAAGCTAGGAAGAACCGTATTCAAAATACCTATACCTGCCGATATCATTGTAAGTGAAGTAATGAAGACGAAAATGTTGGAAAACAGGGACATATACAGAATCCCAAGCGTCATTATTAGAGACGAAAAAACAATAAGGTTCGCCTCCCCCCATCGTTTGGCTAATCGTCCAATCAAGATGCCCTGAAGAAGAATCTGCACCACTCCAATATACATAAAAAAGTATGACATTTCAAGTTCCATGAAACCAAAATAGGCTATGCCAAGCAAAGGTACTATGACAGGTATGGCTGAAAAAGCGAAAGTTGTAACAAAAAGAATTAGGAAAACGGCGCCTATCAACGGTTTTGTTAAAGCAGACCCCAATCTACGCCAATAACCATCTGAGTTTGTTTGAATATTGAAATTAGCTTTGCTATTTGACTCGGGTAAGAAAAAGAACGCAAAAAGAAGGTTCACCAGAGTTAGAGCAGCAGCTACGAAACCTAACGTTGACAAGCCATACACACTTAAGAATCCGCCTATTGCTGGTCCAATTATAAATCCGGCCCCATGTGCTGCACCTACTTTGCCCATTCCCTTTGATCGCTCTTTTTCGGTTGTTATGTCGGAAATGTAGGCTTGGGCTACCGCAGATTCTGTAGCCATCCCCGCTGTTATTCTTGAGATAAGAAGCAAAGGAAACGAATCTGCTAATCCGAAAATAACGAAACTTATTGCGGAAAAGAATAGGGATAATATGATAATTGGTCTTCTTCCCACCTTGTCTGATATCCGCCCTAAGAGAGGAGAGAAAATGAATTGCATCAAAGAAAATGACCCAATTAGAATTCCTAGAGCCAAGGCACCTGCCCCTACAGTTTCGGGATGGAAAGGAAGGATAGGAATAATCATGCCAAATCCAATCATGTCTATGAACGTGGTCATAAAGATAACAAAAGAGGCCGAAATTCCAAGTCTACGCGATATGTGCTCTTTTGATTCGATGTTACCGTTCATAGATGATACGTTCCGTAAACCGCATTGCCTTACTTGCCTTTAAAGATAACTAAAACCGTTCCTTCAATATAATCTAGAAAAAACAACCTAATGGATATTGCAAGAATCACTAGACTAAAGGGAGATAGTCTATTGAATACTGACTTTCTTGAAATTCCCTGAAAATAAAGGCATTAGCAACCTACAGGAGAGTTCAACGTTTATTTGCCTAACTATAAAATCTATTAAGTTATCTATCTGAACACGCTGTGTTCCACGTTCATGACGAGTCCGTAGTACCAAACTGCTATCCTGAAATACAAAACGGATTACAAAATAATCAAATCGTAATGGAACACGTTTATTACCATCCTTAATTATGTGATATCGAACAGTAAAGAAAAAATCCAAAGTTTCCAGTTCTGTTTCATCCACACATTTTAGACACTGATCAAGTTCATTATGGTCTAAAAAGTTAAAATCTAATCCATCAGCCACTCCAAACTCGAATCCCACTATGCAATTCTGTTTCAAATATGGGTTGAGGGTAACCAAATCAAAGGTTTCATGGTTCATACGTTGAAACAAACAAAGAATCGCCTGTTGAAGGTTCTTAGCTGAGTTTTCAGATTGAAAGTAGGATATGCTGTGAATGTTTTCTGGAAAATTCTCGTAATGCCCAAGCAAATTAAACGCCTTTCCATTTTGACGAGGCTATTTTTTCATATTTCGTATCTTTTCAAGGTTATCAAGCAGAGTCGACAGTGTTGCTCCAAGAGTTTTGATTTTTTCAGCATCATTTTCTTCTACAAGCTGGTTTTCGATTTCCTGAATTTTCCCAAGAATTGTTGACTCTAAACTGGAAAACATAGGAACTTCATTAATCTCTGGTTCAGGTTCTCCCTCTCTTACGAAGATCACACGTTTTTGACATCTAGCACACCAAAGATCTTGGCTTCTAAGTTTGAAGATTGGTGAAGAACATGCCGGGCAGGCATGTTCCGTGAGGGTGGCTCCCTGTCTAAGTAAATCGGCCATAATCTTTATGTCTTTTGAATTATTAGGCACAATAAACCCTTCTGAACAAACTATACACGTAGAATATATTTTTGTTGAGGTTAATTAACTATCTATCGCCTGTTTCAGGGTGAAACTGAATCGTCAATTGAATTGCCCACCCGTATATAGTATAAATCGTTGCATATTTGGGATAAGATTAAATATGTTGCATCTCGTTTAAGCAGTTGATATAGGAGGTTTCTACATGGTGCGCAAAAAGAAACTACAAGAATACGAGGAAAGAATAGCAGAAGCAATGAATGTTCTCGGCATGGTTTCAGAAGATACAACAACACCACGAAACATAAGAAGAGCAGCCAAACAATCTATCACATCTCTTCAACTCGCAGACTACACTCCTGCAGTCAGAGCAGCAAACGCCATATCAACTCTTGACGAAATCTTGCAGGACCCTAACATGCCTCCATACACCCGAGTAAAGCTCTGGAACGTCATGAGCCTACTTGAAGCGATCAAGGACTAAGAGCTGCAGAAAAAACCAAATGGATGTTTTCATTCTTCTCCAGAGGACATAAACATTATAAAAGTGAGATCTTCATCCTTTTCTTTCCCGTAATAGTTAGGTACCCTGATTCAAGATTTCTTACATAAACAAGATCGAAGTACCCAGCTGAAGGGCATACTTCTGGAACTGGGCATAAGGAATCCAGTTTAGAGGAATTGTGCATAAAAGCTTTTGACCGAGAATTTACATCATCTTTTAGTATAAATTCTGTTATTGCGGAATTTTTGACAGGATGAGATCATGAACAAGTTCGATAGAGATATAGAAATTCTATCAGCAAAGTTGAACATGGATACTGATAAAGAAGCCCAGAATAAGTTGAATATTCTGAAAGATAAGCTGATTCGAATGCATGAAGAGAATGTTGTCAAGATCAATCACTCAGTTATGGAGATGGTATGTGCCAAACATTTGATTCTTAAGGGGTATGAAGTAGACATCGAACGACCCGTAAAAGGATTGATATTTGATCTATACGGAGTGAAAGGTTTAGGCTCTCATATTGTCGAGGTAGAGACTGGTTTTATCCCCCCAAGTCACGCTCTTGATCCCTCTAACTATCGTAGATCGAGGATTGCTAGTAAAATAATCAGATATGGTAATCATTCAAACAAGTTCGCTTTGGGCGTTCCACCATATTATCTGCTGCAAATTCCCGATATTCTAGTAAAACCTCCTAGAGATAGAACCAAAATAGACCTGAACTATCTTAAAACATTGTGTGACCAATATTACAAGAATCCTCCAGTTAGTCTTGAAGAAATCAGAAACGCTCGTATTCACACAATTTACATAATCGATGTTGACAATATAGTAATAAGGGAAGTTGACCCGGTGACATACCTTGAAAAAAGATCAAGTTTTTCAAGTGCAATATAGTAAAGTCAAGTTTTCGTCTTCTTCTTGCACTACTTAAGATTCTTATATTCTGGGAATATAATTTAGTTGGTGAACACAGATTGGTCATTGTTTCTGCAAAACTGATACAAGCTCATCTGGATAAACCAAAAGTTGAACAAATGTTTCGACTACTGGAAACAGACATAGAAATCCAGAATACTCTTCGCATGTCCAATGTGATGGCTGTGGAGCGGTTAAAATACAATGATCATGGCCCAGTTCACGCTAAAATTGCTGCCGGAAGTGCTCTTAAAATTTTTGATTTATTAACACAGGAAGTCACACCTACAACGGTACAAAACAAAGTTTGTTCTCTTGAAGATGCTACCGTTATCGTTCTTTGTGGTTCTTATCTTCACGATTTGGGAAACAGTATTCATCGAGTTGATCATCAAATTCATAGTTGCATAATAGCGAATCCTATCTTGGACAGACTTCTTGACAAGGTTTACCCAAACGATGTGGGTTTGGTGGCAAGATTAAAGTCTGAGATTCTGCACACAATTTTTTCTCATGATGATAATATTGATTGTTTAAGTGTGGAGGCTGGAGCCGCAAAGATAGCTGACGGAACGGATATGGCTAGGGGAAGAACGAGAATTCCTTATAGAACAGGAAAAGTGGATATTCACTCGCTTTCTGCGCTATCTATAACAAAGGTGGAAATTGAGAAAGGAAAACGTAAACCTGTTCAAATCTTTGTAAACATGAGCAATCCTGCAGGTGTCTTCCAAATAGAAGAAGTTATGGAAAAAAAACTTCAAACTTCAAGTATACAGGATTTAGTTGACGTTATTGCACTGGAAAATGGAATACAGATAAGACGAAGAAATGTTGGATAGATCCCAACTGAGAAATCATGGCACCAAGTTTTATTACCAGAATAAGGTTCTTATACTTTTGATGTCTAGCAAACAATTTTTCGTTAATCGATACAAGAAACTTGGATGGAATTACCAGCAATTACAGCTCAAGCGAGCGATCAGAATAAACACCATGAATGCCCCCAGAGACATTGTTGTCTCTAGACTGGAATCTTTAGGAATATTGTTAAAAAAGATACCATTTCTCAGAGACGGCTACTGGATTAGTAAAAGCAAATTTTCTGTTGGTGCGACAGCAGAATACCTTTTAGGTCTATATTCGATTCAGAAGGCAGCTGCTCAAATCCCTGCCACATTGTTCAATGAACTCGAAAACAAAATGGTTCTTGATACTTGTGCGTCACCAGGCGGTAAAACGGTTCAATTAGCAAACCTCATGAACAACAGTGGCATAATAGTGGCACTTGAGCTTAAACTACGAAAAATGTTTGCACTAACAAACCAGCTTGAACGTAGCCGCGTAACAAATGCTGCAGTTTACAATTTGGATGCAAGAGAAGCTATTAAGTTGAAAATGAAATTTGATTGTGTTCTTTTGGATATGCCTTGTTCAGGCAATCCCATAACAGATACCGATTGGTTCAACAAAAGAACAATCGAAGACGTATACAAAAACGCTCGGAGACAGAGACAAATCTTAACCGAAGCTGTTAAAGTTACAAAAGATGATGGAGAAATCGTTTATGCTACATGTTCATTGGAGCCAGAAGAAAACGAGTTTAACGTAGACTGGGCGCTAGCCAATTTGAATCTAAAACTTGAAGAAATCAATTGCCACGGAGAAAAAGGATTAACAAACGTTTTCGGTAAAAATCTTAACCGCTCCATAGAAAAGTGCAAAAGAATCTGGCCAAAACAAACTCAAGGTTTCTTTGTCTGTAAACTCAAAAAGCAAAAGTGAGGATAATGAAGGAACTTACCGATTTTACGACACAATTCAATGTTAACATCCCCCTAGATGAGAGTTGTATTGTAAGAAACAGAAACAGGTATTACCTATTATCTAAAAAACTAAAACAACAGGTTCCAAAGGGTTTCTTCTATGCTGGAGAATATCTTGGAGCTGTTAAGGGTGCCAGTTTCTTTCCCAGTTTTCTCTTATTATCATTGCTTGCGAAGAGAAAAACAAACAAGCTGATTGTTGACAAGAAGACTGCTTGGCTTTTCATCTGTGGAAGAGACATTTTCCAACAGGGAATAATAAAAGAAAACAATTTGAAAAAAGGCGACCATGCGCTGGTTTTAAATGAGCATAATGAGTGTTTGGGATTTGGTAAAATAATGCATAATCTTCGTGGAGCGCCTGATGCAAAGAAAGTTGCGGTAAAGAACATTCTAGACATAGGCGACTTTCTACGTAGAGAAAAACATACTTCCAAAAGTCAACAATATTCCTCCAGGTTACAACGACCTGACAGAAAGACTCACAAACAAACTCATAAATAACATTACAAGTCGAATTGATTCAAGATTTTTTACTTAACCGATTTTCTAAACTAGCCACTCTTTTTCTTAACCGCTCAACCTCGTCCTCAAGTGCATTCA
Source organism: Thermoproteota archaeon (assembly GCA_042565955.1). Taxonomy (GTDB): domain Archaea; phylum Thermoproteota; class Bathyarchaeia; order Bathyarchaeales; family Bathyarchaeaceae; genus Bathyarchaeum. The sequence goes on from JBHORG010000009.1 coordinate 8,579, forward strand.
TTCTCGCTGCGCTCAACTTGCCGAGCATCTTCGGCATAATATTGATATCCATCTTAGATTGAAATTCGGATTCTGAGATTTTTCCTTGAGAAAACTCAAGCCAGACATTGAAAGCTTTTCTTTCATCATCTGTTAGCATTTTGGTGAACTCTTTTGTCCATCTTTCCCTGAAGCTCAAATTACATTACCTCCATAACATATGAAAGAAGCCGTTTCAACTCAGACCAAGAAGTGGCGTCTTTTGCAGACTGGATGAAGCGTTTCAAACTTTTGTTTGTTGATCCCAGTTTTTCGTATTCCTTAGCTTGCAGAGCCATCTCAATCTTCTCAAGCTGACGCACGGCTTTTGATTCTTTCGTTTTTCCTTCTTGATATTCGTTCCAAACTGCTAAGTAGTTTTCCCTTTGCGTCTCTGGCAGAAGACTTAAGATCTGATGTATGACGGTTTCTTCTTTCTCTTTGGTTTCTGCCGTCTTTTGTGAAGGCATCAAGTCTCCCATTATAGTTTCTGGGAGGTCGTGAATCAATGCCATTCTCAATAGCTTCAATGGGTCTAAGTCTTTGATGTCGGCATATATCATGCAAAGAAACGCAGTCCTGAAGGTGTGATCTGCAACAGACTCGGGTTGATATACTCCAACGTCAACCCAGCCTGTTCTTGGTGTTCGTTTTAAAATACCTGCTATCTCCAAAAATTTAATGATGTTTCGCCAGTCAACTGTAGGTACAATTGAATCATGATTTTGTTTATTTACCATAGAGAGAGGTATAGATGTTTAAAGTAAAAAATTTTCTGGACAACTATGATAATTCTGTAATAATAAAGAGCCTCAAAGCTGCATTAATAAAACTCTTTCAATCCATCTACGAAGATGCTACCTATGAGAACTTCGGTAGGGCTAAAAATCGGGTATATAGTAGAACTTGAAAAACCTAAAGATATGGGAACTTTCAAATCAATTGGAGATAATGAACACTTAGAAATAATCAGTATATGCTAAGGTATTTGGCTACACCAAGATTCATGAAAGGCTAAAAATATCCACGAAGAGTCTTCATGATCATATCCATAAACATAACAATGCCGTTAACCATAACGGATTTTGTGCAGTATGACGAAGGGCTAGAGGAGAATGTTCAATAAGCCATGTAGACTGTATCATTCTCTCTTACGTGATTGTTTACTTTCATTCCGATACTTTGACCTGCGGACGCCCGCTCAACCTTAACGTGTTCTATTTCCATCGAATCCACAATCTGTTCAATAGCCGTAGTAGGTCCCTTGATGAGAATCTGGTCCCCAACAGAGATGGCGTCCTTCAACTCGATAATCGCCACATTAATTCGCCCAAAGAAATGTGACACTCTCCCCACTTCTCGAAGTTTCTCCCCCAAAATCATTCCCCCCTACTCTTCATCTAACACTAAAGTACGGTTTGCCTAAATATAATTTGTCACACTACGATCAAAATATATTAACAAGTTTTTTATTTTAGACGATACCCTGATAGTTTTGTGGATTATTCGATGAAATTATCGAGTAAAGATTTTCCGGATAACGGTTGTATCCCCACCGAATTTACTTGCGACGGAAGAAATGTGTCTCCGCATATTTCATGGGAAGAGGTACCTGATGAAACGAAGAGTTTTGCGTTTAGTGTCACTGACCCTGATGCTCTCGGAGGATGGATTCACTGGCTAGTGTTTGATATAGCAAAGGAATTGAGAGAAATTAAAAAGAATAGCAAACCAAAAGGAGCAAAAGAGATCGATAATGATTTCGACAAAAAATCATATGGTGGACCTTGCCCACCCTCAGGAACGCATGGATATGTTTTCACTATTTATGCGCTAGACATCGAACATTTAGATGGCCTCAATAAACGCAATTTCATAGATAAAGTCGAACAACATTCGATCGCAAAAGCTAAAATCAAAGGATTATACAAACGAAAATAAAATATGGTCTGTTACACTATCTGCCAGTGTTATTCTTCATTGTGCTCTGTAGAGGTCTGGAAATCGTTATGTACATTTATCAGTTGCTTTTTTTTGTTATGGCCTAATGTTTTAATTTTACGTTCTCTTCTCATCGCCTTGCTTCGGCTATCAAATTGTTCAAGGTAAACAAGTTTCTTAGGTTCATACATTCGAGTGTATCTAGCTCCTCTTCCTTTCTTGTGCATTTCGAATCGTTTTTCCACATCTTTTGCATGACCAGTATAGTAGCTACCACCTTTACAACGAAGAATGTAAACAAAGTAAGGCATAGTTAATTCCCTCAGGGGTAAACAAACAAACTAGTTGTTCTCTCCTAAAATAATTGCACATAAAAAAAGTTAGTCCTGTTGGTTAGATGGTTGCTGTTGCTATTTTTCAATTGTGATTCCAACTGATTAAATGATATAAATAATTTTCATTCATAATACCTCCTGTAGTAATTCCATTAATCGTAATAGCACAATATAGTAGTTAAGAAAAATCAACGGAAAAATAATGTAGTGATCCAAGATGTCGATTAATAATGATTTTTAGAAATTGTCTAGAAATGTTTTGGAGACCACAATTAAACTCACTGACACACAAAAATACATAACCCACTCTACTTTTATGAACACTCCACGACCTTAAAAATAGCTAAAAATCAGGCATATTTCAAAAAATAAGTTCACTTGCGATTGTGCCAATGCGAATGGATGAATTAGTAAAATGCATTGAAGAAGAAAAGTGTGAAAATTGAAGCACTGTAAAACTTTCTATTTTTTGCTGCAAATTAGTGAAGGTAGAAAAACTGGAAAGCTTGAAATATCTGAAAAGTTCTGGCTATTATTGGAGTTCTTGATGCCGGAAATTAAATCCGCCTTTTTGAAGAATCTAGTTTTATGTGTAATAGAAGTTTACAATAGGTATCGAAGTCCAGAAGCAACAGCGAAACTGGTTGAAGTAGAGAAAAACGGTGTTGTCATCGATTTTGAGGGATCTTTCTGTTCGAGTTGTAGTGTAAGAGATTATTTTGAAGACTTTATATATGAACTAGAAACAATCGATAAAAAATTCAAATTTGAATTGGTGGATATGAAACCTATTGGTGCACAGAGTTTCAGGGTACGATACACAATGAAAGATAGCTTTTCTGTGGAAGTTAACGAAGACTCTCTTTTTGGAGAGTTCCTACTAGACAAAGGCTTATCTTTCAAAGGATATCTTGCATCCAATCCATGTACAAAAGACGTGATTATGTTCCATTTTCGAACATGGCTTTTTGAAAGAAAGCAAACGACTGAGAAATAGGCTTTTTGATTGAATAATTTACAGCCGACCCCCCTTAGATCCGATTCTACGGAGATAGATATCTTAGTCAGAGTCAGACAGGAGTAAAATGTAAATCTTCTATTAACTCTTTAATGTCTCTTCTGTTTACCCATTTCTCTGAGCACATTAAGTAACGTGTTGACGTTAGGGATTTTTTTGGATTTCTGACAAATCTTTCCATCCGCAGAATATACATTCATTTTTCCACCACGATCATAAACTTTGGACATAGAAACTTCCTCAATAACAAAACAGTAACAAAACCAGATGTATATTGTGACTACAGAAACGGACGACTAGATCTGAAATAGTTTCTATTTTAAACATCTAAAAGTTTAATGCAGAATCAGTATTTATAACCATTATTTAGAATTCAAAACTCTTTTACATAAAAAAACCAGTGTACGGGATATGCGGCACACGAAACTCTGTTGGACCCTAGGATGCTGGTTATCACTGTTTCTGGTTTCAGTCTATCATATCATAATCTGCAACTATGAAACGGCTTTTCCTGTATGGTATTCTACATTTATAGTTTGGTTCGCAGGATATGTTGCACTTTCGTCTCTAGTGAAAAGAAACAATAACTTTAGGGATTAAATCCAGCTACAAAACTACAGTTTTGCTTCAACCAAAACTATGCTCTCAAATGGAACTTTAACTTGAGCAACAACCATCACCCGCAAGTTCAATTCAATGAACATTTCTAGTGTTCTGTTTATGTCAGATAGTGAAGACTGAACAAGCAGTATCCTGCCTCCCTCCCCTAACCATCGAGGGGCATTTGTTATGAAATGATCAATAACAGTTCTTCCAGTTGGACCTCCTGCCCATGCCTTATCAATCCAACTCTTTTCCTCATCAGACTTAGAGGGCAGATACGGCGAATTGAAAAGTATCAGACTGAAGTTCTCATTCTTCGTGATGACCTGAAACAAGTCACCTTGCCGAAACTCTATCTTCTCATTAACATAATTAATCTCTGCATTCTTACTAGCACATTTGATAGCAAAGGGATTTATGTCAACAGCCACAACACTTTTTGCTTTTTTTGCAGCCAACACAGCAAGAATCCCACAGCCAGTTCCCATTTCTAAAACAACATCATCCTCGGTAACCTCCAGATTTTCCGCTATCAAGAATGTGTCTTCGGCTGGCTCGTAAACATGCTCATTAACAAGGAAAACACAGTTTCCAAAAAAAGCTTTTTTTTGGTGAATCATCCGTAAGTTCCCTTGAGTAAAGGCTTAGAATTTAATTTTTTTCCCAGTAAAGTCTAGACGGAATTTTCCGAACTCTTCTTTGATACTTCTTAGTTGTTTTGAATTTAGAACTGGCCCATCTTTGCAGACTCTTATGTTTCCTATTGTACAGCTACCACATAGACCGATGCCGCAACGCATTATCCGCTCCAAACTGGCCTGAATGGGTACATTGTATTGGTCTGCTAAAAGGAACGTTTTATACATCATCTGTTCTGGGCCACAGGTATATATCATGTCGAAATGTTCTTTCATCAACTTCTGTTCTACCTGTTCAGTGACTAGGCATTCAATTCCGTAGCTTCCATCTTCTGTTGTGACCACAGTCTCTGAATCTACACCTGACACAAGTTCTTCTATAGAATCCAGAAACAGAAGGTTATCTCGGCATTTAACACCACTCATTACCGTTACTTTATTAGCTATTTTTACAAGCTTTTCAGTCAGAGGCATCATTGGTCCTAACCCTGTTCCGCCTCCAACAACCATCACGTTTCCCCCTACTGGAGTGAAACCTTTTCCGAATGGTCCCCTTATTCCAATAATATCACCTTTTTCTTTTTGGTTAAGAGCTTTACTGGCATCTCCAACCACATTAACCGATATCGATGTTAACCCATCCGAGTTTATTCCAGAAAGGCTAATTGGAATCTCGTCAACTCCAGGTATCCAAACCATAACAAACTGGCCTGGATTAGCCGTTCCACACAGCTTATCAATAAAGGTATATGTTTTAACAGTGCAGTTTTCTTTTTTTGACTCCAATACTTCTACAGTTCTCATCTGATTTACAGATTCAAAAGACATAGAAACTAGAGGATCCTTTCGTGAATGAAACTCCAATTTAGTTCAAATCCTTCCTTTTTGGACTTATGCTCTCTTAAAGAGTTCACGCATATTAAATATTTGACGGCATATACCTCGAAGCATGTTTGTAACATTTTATAATATGTTTGCTAAGTGTTTCTCTTTTCAAATCATGTGGTAAAAATCCCAACAATTTTAGATAATAAACATATATGGGATGGTCCAAGTGAAACAAATGCAGCTAATTCCCAATATCTTCGGCAAAAATGATTTTGGACCAGCCTTTTATCGCCTCTTACTACCGTGGGCAATACGGCATCCAAGATATCTCCATTCAGCAAGTTCTCTTCTTCGAGTATACACTAAAACGTTGAAATTACGCAAAAAATCAGAACAGACCGGATTAAAGGTTCCTCCGGCATTAATACTAAGTCTAACCAACCAATGTAATCTTAGTTGCACAGGATGTTTTGCTGAAGCCTCAGGCATTACTTGCCATAAAGGTGAAGCGACGAAAAAAAAGCCTCAACTTGATTGGAAAGGATGGACAAAGGTTATCTCTGAAGCTAGGGAGTTGGGTGTGTTCGGATTTTTTTGGCAGGTGGTGAACCATTCCTTTATCCAAAGCTAATTGATCTCTGTGAAGAGTTCAATGATAGATGCTTCATAATTTTTACAAACGGTACAGCAATAAAAGAAACCGATTTTGAGCGTCTAAAAAGGTTGTCTAATACGGCTATAATTGTGAGCATAGAGGGAGGAAAAGATGCAACAAACCAAAGGAGAGGAGATGGTGTTTACCAAAAGGCATCAAATACACTCAGGCGTCTAAGTAATAGGGGGACTCCAAACGGGATTTCAGTAACAATCACAAGGCTCAACTACAAATATTGGATGAACAGCGAATGTATTGATATCTTGATTGCTCAAGGGGTATGTGTAGTGGTATTTATCGAATATATTCCTGTTATGTCAGCACCTGAAACTGGATTAAGGAATATGAATAACGAGAACATGTCAGTTGGACAAAACGACCATTTTCTCATGCTTACAGATGAAGAACGGGTATCTTTTCGAGCACAAGTGCTTAGGTACCGCGAGACAAAACCGATTTTCATTATTCATTCTCCAGGGGATGAAGAATATTTTGGAGGGTGTGTATCTGCAGGCAGGGGATTTGCTCATGTAACTCCGTCAGGTGACTCAACAGCTTGTCCTATTTCGAATGTGGCTACTCATAACATTGCAAAGACAACGCTACGTGAAGGCTTTGCCAGCCCACTTTTTACCAAGATTCGTGAGAATGAATCTCTTCTTGAAAATGAGGGAACACCATGTGCTTTGTTTACTCATCCTAAAGAAGTAGCTGAACTTGCAAAGTCTGTTGATGCGTATAGAACGGATCAATAAAATATGGTTTCAGATGCTTTCTGTTAGTATTCTCTTGAAGATTGTAAAGCCATGTTTAGGTGATAGTTTTTTTTCTCCAAGCCTAGTTCTGTATTGTATTGGGATTTCAGTTATACGGTATCCCGTGCTTTCTACCAGATGATTTAGTTCAACTTCAATATCAAAGCCTTTGGATTTTGGTTTCCAAGTACTTACAATTTCTTTGCGAACAACCCTCAAGCCAGTAAGTGGGTCATCCATGTCAACGCCATTTAGAAGACTGTGTGTAAAAGATAGCAATTTGTTTCCGAGGTGAAAAACATTGGGCATTACATCAAGCAGTGGTTGTTTGTTTAATCTGTTTCCACAGACCATCCCAATTTTTGGGTTTTCTTCAAGAATTTTAACCATGATTGGCAAATATTTGGCTGGGTACGTGAAATCAGCATCAATTAATGCTACATATTTAACTTTCAGGCCTTTAGTGTATCCAAGTGCAGTTGCTATTGCATCACCCTTACCTATGCCTTTCTGAAAGAGAATCTCAGCCCCACATTCTTTAGCAACTTCAATTGTACGATCGGTGCTTTTGCCATCAACAACTAGACAAAGTGGATTCTCTAGAGAGCCATGAACCTCAGTCAAAGTTGGACCTACACCAGTCTCTTCGTTAAGCGTAGCCACTATTACTAGAGTTTCCTCAACACCGTTATGTCCAATCAATTGTAATAACCGAACTATCTTGAAAGCAAAGATGATAAAAAGTAGTATTCAGAATGAAATAGTATTACAAAAAACAGAATATTCTTGCTAATAAACGGGAATGCTAACCCACAATTCTTCTAAGAAAAAAATTCTAGAATTTGTGGGCTAATCCTACGAGTTCTTTTATGTTCTTTAAACCTTTCTTCTTAAGATAATTGTCAATTCCTTTAGCGACAGAACTAAAGATATTTAATCCTCTGAAAGCAATAGCTGTTCCTATCTGAACCGCAGATGCACCCGCTAAAATGAACTCAACGGCATCCTGCCAACTTGTTATTCCACCACAACCGATGACTGGAACATTAACCGTCCGATAAATATCATATACGCATCTGATAGCGATTGGTTTTATAGCTGGTCCGGATAGCCCACCAAACTTGTTGGCTAATATGGGCATACATGTTTCAGTGTCTATTGCCATAGCCCTTAGCGTGTTTATTGCGGTTATTGCGTCTGCCCCAGCTTCTTCAGCAGCTTTAGCAATTTCGGCTATGTCTGCGACATTTGGGGTCAACTTTACAAACACTGGTCTGTTAACTTGTTTCTTTACTCCTTTCACGATTTGTGTTATCAATAAAGGGTCGCATCCAATCTCTGCCCCAGCTTTTTTTATGTGTGGACAAGAAACATTCAACTCAATTGCATCGGCACCCATTTTTTCTGCGATTATTGAGACCTTTTCGAATTCTTGTAACGAAAAACCATAAATGCTTATAATAGTGGGTACCTTGATCTTTTTAAGTTCAGTCATCTCTTCTTTGAAGTGTCTAATTCCTGGATTTGGTAAACCCATAGCATTGAGTAAACCGCAATCAGTTTGGACAACTGTTGGGTTGGAGTAACCAGTTCTTGATTCTAGTCCCATCGATTTTGTTATAACAGCTCCTGCACCAGCTTCAAATACATTCTTCAAAGATAATCCAGTGTAACCGAGGATTCCTGAGGCAAGCATTGTGGGATTAGTGAGACTTAATCCTGCTATTTTTATGGCCATGCATGTTTCCATTTGTGTCCCCTCTTTCGTAGTAAAGGTTATCCACTGCCAAGATAAATGTTAGGAAGCCTGTAATCTAACAGGATTCAATGATGGATGGGAAACTCGTGAAAGTTACAATAGTAGAATCGGTAATGGGAGTTTTTGGTTTCGGCGAAGACAATGAACTTGTTGAAAAAGTGCTATTTCCTAAAAATCCGCAGGAAACGGCTGAAAGACTCAGGAAGATAGAAGAGGGAAAACTACTTGAGGAAATTACAAGTTTGATTGATAAGCTACTGGCTAAAGGCTATACACATTTTGTTTTTGAGAATCAAGAGATGTCTAGAATCACCAATGAAAAGATAAAAATAGATGTATCAGTGGAGAGGTCTTCAGAAGCGGGTAGACTGTTTCGTGAAAACTTGGAAAAGTTTGCTTTGGAGTTAGAGTTCGTGGAAAAACCCATGCAGCTTCGTGTACATCTTCACAAGGTCTCTATCGAACTTGCAAAGATGAAAGTAAAGAAGACTATTGAGAAACGAGATTTGCTTGTGGCTCAGGCGGTTCTAACAGTCGACGACTTGGATAAATCATTGAATCTTTTTATGGGTAGGATAAGGGAGTGGTTTGGACTCCATTTTCCAGAATTAGATAGATTACTTGAAAAACACGAAACTTATGCTCGGCTTGTAGTTAATTTGGGAACAAGAGAAAAGTTCACTGTAGAGAATATTGAGAAAGAGGGACTACCGAAATCAAAGTCTCAAACGTTAGCTAAGGTCGCTGCGGCTTCTATGGGTGCCGATTTACGCGAAAAGGACCTAACTCAGATTCGTGCCATGTGTAATAATATTCTTGAGTTGTTTAGTGTTCGACAATCGTTAGAGAATTATGTGGAATCAGTTATGGATGAAGTTGCCCCAAACCTAAAAGCAATAGGTGGTTCATTATTAGGAGCTCGTTTGATCGCTCTTGCGGGAGGACTGATGAACTTAGCTAAATTACCAGCAAGCACTATGCAAGTGTTGGGCGCTGAAAAAGCTCTCTTTAGATCTTTGAAGACAAAGGCACGCCCGCCTAAACATGGGATAATTTTTCAGCATCCTTCGATTCATGACGCGAAGCGTTGGCAGCGGGGAAAGATTGCTCGTGCCTTAGCTGGAAAATTGACTATAGCTACGCGAGTTGATGCATTTAAAGGCAAATATGCTGGAGACAACTTGAAAGCCGACCTTGAAAAGAGAATTAATGAAATAAAGGAAAGATATGAGAAGCCTCCGCTAACTCCTGCGCCATCAAGAATGGTTCAAAATAGAAATCAACAAAGAAGAAATCAACCACGGAGAAAGAAACGTGGTCGTAAACGTTAAGTCGCATCTCAGTTTTCCAGAAATTTACTGGGTTACTATGGAGGATGGGCATAGAAAGTTAGGCACCAAAAACTTGGTTCCCGGAAACTCGGTTTATGGAGAGCGCCTAGTCAAGTTTAAAGGAACAGAATACAGGATCTGGGATCCTTATAGAAGTAAGCTTGCGGCTGCAATACTCAGGGGTTTAGAGAGGGTTCCCATCTATCCCAATCAGAGGGCGTTGTATTTGGGTGCTGCTTCAGGAACAACTGTGAGTCACGTTTCTGACATTGTTGGTGAAGTCGGACATGTATATTGTGTCGAATTTGCTTCGCGTTCCCTAAGAGAAATGGTTAATAGTGTTTGCATTTTGAGGTATAACATGTCGCCGATTTTGGCGGATGCACGGTTGCCAGAATCCTACTCAAGGATGGTAGAGAGGGTAGACAGTATTTATTGTGATGTTGCGCAACCTGAGCAGGCTCGACTTTTGGCAGATAATGCTGACATGTTTCTGTCAGATTGTGGCTGGGTCATGTTAGCTATCAAAGCTCAGAGTATAGATGTAACAAAAGAGCCCTCAGTGGTGTTCAAGAAGGAGACTGCGATCTTAGAATCTAGGGGATTTCGTATCGAGCAGGTTGTTGATATTGAACCCTTTGACAAGGCTCATGTTATGGTTGTTGCCCAGAAAAAAATCAAGTAAACTTTTTCTGTGATTCCCATGTTTTTCAAAAAAAGGTTGTTTTCACTCGAAAAAAATGAAAGTATAAAAAAGAAGGCTTTTAGTTTGAGCTACGGTGAGTTTTAGCCACTATTAAGGTAGCTGTCTGGAAGATATCAGGTAGTGATCTTAATTTGTCGGTTAGAAAAGTGTTTAGTTGATCTAAGGTGTTAGCACTTATATGGAGGAGGGCATCATACTCGCCGTACATCATACTCACTCTTTTAACTTCTTCGAGGTATGAAATTTTTTTCAATATACCATCTTCGGTCCCTGGATTCAACGTAACTAACACATAAGCTAAGACAGCCATCTGAATTCACCGATTAACAACAGGTTACACGGAGGAACTTTAACCTTTTGCCTCACATATATAAACAGGAATTAGAAGACAGGTTACCGAGAATTAGATACCAATTTTTGAGCAAAAGTAGCTGCACCTATCGCCCCCGCATTGCCACCCAACGTTGCTTTTATGATTATTAGCTTGTCAACAGCAGCCTCCAAAGCAGTAGTTGGAACAACCTCTTTCACTATCTGAATCAGCTCAGGAATACCTTCGATAACGCCACCCCCTAGAATCAGAAGACAAGGATTAAAGGAATTAACGATACTAACCACTCCTGCAGCCAAGTAGCGGCCAGTTTCTTCCACCAAATGTTTGGCCAACAGATCATCTTCATGATAAGCTCTGCCCACAATAGCCGCCGATACTTTTTCAATACTACCTGCCAAAGACAGCAAATACTGTCCCTCCTTTGGAGCTAGTCTAATAGCATTTTGGGCCCGTTCAGCAATAGCCCAACCACCAGCATACGCCTCCAAACAACCCTTGTTAGGACAACGGCACCTTCGTCCATTATATACAAGGGTGATGTGTCCTAGTTCTCCGCCACTGTTAGTACATCCAAACAGAACGTTTCCCCTACTAATGACTCCGCCGCCAATTCCAGTACCTACAAAAAGAACTACTAAATTATCTACTCCTATTCCCTCACCATATCGCCATTCACCAAAAGCAGCCGCACGAACATCATTAGTAACAACCACAGGTAAACCAAGCTGTTTCTTTAGTTTCTGTTTCAAAGGAATGTTTCGCCATCTCAAGTTAGGAGAACTGCGTACAATGCCTTCTTGATCCACTTGGGCGGCTACACCGATTCCAAGAGCAGCGGCATTCAAACCCGTTTTTTTGTGGCACAAATATATACCCTCAATGATATCTGCAATAACTCTGTTTGGTTCCTTGTCGGAATGAATCAGAGATTTGCTCGCATACAATAAGCGACCTATTGCATCAACTAACACTACATTAGTTTTAGTTCCTCCAATGTCAACACCTAAAGTAAGGGGCTCAACAATCTTTTGCACCATAATTTTTCCGCTCCTATACAACCTAGTCAGTATATATTCTAAATGTAATTAATTTGTTTTAGGTTAACTGATATTGAACAGAAAATAAAGTTACAAAGAAAAAATGATTAATTTTTCTACAAGTTTCAAAATCAAAAATGGATGTTTTGGCTAAAAAAGCCGATTTTATAATAAAACAAAAATGAAGAAAAGGATGTTACAGGTTTTAATAACCTGGAGGCATTCCGCCTGGGGGAGCACCTTCTTTAGGTTTAGTCGAAGCTATCACATCATCGATCCTCAAGATCATAGCAGCAACTTCCGCGGCTGATTTCATTGCCTGTTCCTTAACTTTCAATGGTTCAACAACGCCATTCTCGTAGCTGTTAACGATTTCGCCTTTGAAAACGTCAACGCCCATCAGGTGACCTTTCTTCTTTTCGTGAGCTGCTCTTAAACCAACCAGAATATCAATGGACTCTAAACCTGCGTTTTCAGCTAAAGTCTTCGGTACTATCTCCAATGAATCAGCGAATGCTTCAACAGCAAGTTGTTCCCTACCCCCGACCTTTGTAGCGAAGCTACGAAGGACCTTTGCGATTTCGCTCTCTGTCGCGCCTCCTCCAGCAACGATCATGTTATCTTGAATTACATCAGCAACCACGGACAAGGCATCGTTCATTGCACGATCTGCTTCGTCAACCATTCTTTCTAGACCCGCACGGATTAGAATCGCAACTGAGCGGGGTTCTTTGCATTTTTCAACAAAGATCATTTTGTCGTCTCCCACTTTGCGTTCTTCCACAATTCCTGCTGCGCCTAAGTCTGTGCTCTTCATGTCGTTTAGTTTTGTAATAACAGTACCACCAGTTGCTCTAGCCAATTTCTCCATGTCTGACTGTTTGACTCTTCGTGCAGCTATGATTCCTTCCTTTGCTAAGAAGTGTTGTGCCATGTCATCAATTCCCTTTTGGCAAAATAGGACTGTTGCTCCTGAGGTTTTAACTTTAGCAACCATATCTTTTAGCATTCGGGTCTCATTGTCCAAAAAAGCCTGCATCTGACTAGGATCTCGTATCCTAATTTCTGCTGAAAACTCTGTCTTCTTCACTTCAAGAGGAGAATCAAGAAGAGCTATCTTTGCATTCTCAATACGCTTTGGCATTCCTGCGTTGACGATCTCTTTATCGATAATAATTCCCTTGATGAGTTGAGTATCATATAGACTCTTTCCCTCTTTCTTAACTCGCTGAATGTTATCAATGTCTGCTATCGTTTTATCGCCGCGTTTCTCAGCAATCAGCTTAACGGCATCAATAGTAATATCAGACAAGTGACTGCGAGCGTCACCCACAGCTTTGCTTCCCATAGAAGTCATGGAAACTTTCTTGAGGGTTTCAATGTCATCAATATCAACGGTAATCGCCAATTTGGCTAAAGCTTCAACAGCTTTGTCTAGAGCTTTCCGGTATCCACGTACAATAATTGTTGGGTGAATACCTTGAGTCAATAATTCTTCACCTTTTCGCAAAAGCTCTCCAGCCAAGATTACAGCGGTAGTGGTTCCATCACCCACCATGTCATCTTGGGTTTTAGCTACTTCAACCATCATCTTTGCAGCGGGATGTTGAACATCAATTTCGTCAAGTATTGATGCTCCATCGTTTGTTATGGTTATGTCACCTAAACCATCAATAAGCATCTTGTCCATGCCTCGAGGACCAAGAGTGGTTCTCAACACTTCAGCAACAACTTTGGCAGCCATGATGTTGTTTGTTTGGGCTTCTTTTCCTCGTCTTCTTGAGGTTCCTTCCTTTAGGATAAGAACGGGTTGTCCGCCCTGTGTAGTTAAATATGCCATACAAATCATTCCTCTTAATATCTAAATTTCTAGCTACTGCACTTTCATCAGGGAATATAAAGTTTTTCACTAACAATAAAAGAGACTCTTGTTATGCCTCTTTTGGAAAAAAGGGAGTTGAGTCGGTTTACTTTCCCAAGACTTTTCTTGAGGCAATCTCGATGTCTTCTGCTTTAACGGTTTTTCTTCCAGCATGCATAGCGTAATCGATGGCTTCCTTAGCTATTTTGACACCGATGTCGTCAAGTTCCTTTGCCAACGCTTTTGCAGCTGCCTCGCTTACTCTGCTTGCTCCCGCCTTCTTACATATTCTGTGCATTGGAGCTATAGATAATTCAGGATTCCTCATAATACACCCCTACGCAGTTTCTTTTTTATTTAAGGCAGTATTTAAGTTTTTCATTGATTTTTAAACCATTAATTTTCCCCTTTTACAATTTAAGTCATTTTTCTCAGTTACTAGAGCAGGAAGGCCATTGATGAAAGATATTAATATAAATTGTTTGAACCCAAGGTAACTACCCAGCAGACAAGACTAGTTTCGAAACTGAGTTATTGGTTTATGGTTCAGCGCCTTTGGATTAAAAAGTGAAGAGTTTGTTCGAATATTCTTAGGATGTTCTCGTCGTTTAGGCAGTAAACCACTTTTTTTAGTTCTGTTGGTCCATCCAAATAGGCTATCGTTGTCGAAAGCATTATGATAGCACAACGATCTATTGGAAACCAAAAGATTCCGGTAATTATGGCAGGAAAAGCAATACTATTCAAACTATTTTTTTCGGCTAATATTAATGAATTTAAGGTTGCGTCTTTTAGTCTTTCGTCTTCATGATGTTCCCCAAATATTGGACCCATAGTATGAATCACGGATTTTGATTCCAAGTTCCCTCCAGTTGTAATTACCGCTCCACCCATGTAGGTGTCTCCAATCATGTTACATTCTTCCTGAATTATTGGTCCACCTCGTCTTCTGATAGCTCCTGCAATTCCACCGCCCAACTGTAATGCAGTGTTTGCAGCGTTAACTATGGCGTCTGTGTTTTGCTCAGTTATGTCACCTTGAATCAACTCCAAGATTGTGTTGTTGATTTTGGCGATCATACTTCAACATCCATAAAAAAGATAACTGCCACAGATTTTAGATCTTGCTATAGTTGTAAAACCAACAACACGAATCAAGAATTAGAAAACTAGGTTCTTAACAAATTAATATTGTCCAAAATGAAAAAAGAAATTGAAAAGATGCCTTTAAATGGCAACTTGTACTTTTTGTCGATATTATTACTGGACTGCTTCTACTTTGGTTACTTCGGGAATTTGCTTTTTGAGAAACTTTTCGACGCCCCATTGAAGAGTCATAGCTGACATTGGACATCCACTGCATGAGCCTTTGAGTTTTACTTTTACGATTCCTTTATTGAATCCAACATATTCTAGGTCTCCACCGTCAGCCTGCAATTGTGGTCTTACTTGTTCAAGAGCTTTTTTCACGCGGTCTTCTAAGGTTTCACTCATCAAATTCACCATTAATAGTTTAGGTAGGAGTTTAGAATATAAATAATAATAAAAAAAGTTTTTGATTTCGGAATCTTGATTATGTTTAATATTTTTTGGTTTTGTTCATCGGAACTAGAATATTACCGAGTTATCTCACCTAAATCTTATGTTTGCAGGTTTTTCGGTAAGTTTTGACAACAAACGTTTTTACTCAACAATATCCATGCAATCGTTGTAGGATTGGTCTCTTTGAGGATTGGTTTTCACGTCTCAATTCATGGATCTATTGACACATCAGTGGATAGAGCAGTAGAATTAAAATGCAACACATTTCAAATTTTCACAAGAAACCCCAGACAATGGCAAGCAACAAAACTCACTATAGAAATGACCAAAGCATTTTCAAAAAAAATGAAAACCTATAACATAGATCCTGTTTTTGTTCACATGCCCTATCTCCCGAATTTAGCATCTCCAAGACATGAAGTATACAAAAAATCCGTGAAGACTCTAACATCAGAACTAGAAAGATGCAGGCAACTTGGGATTCCATACTTGGTAACTCACTTGGGTAGCCACCTTGGAGTAGGTATGCAAACAGGTTTTACGAGATTGATCAATGGCATCAACCAAGCACTCAACGATACTGATAGGAATGTCACGATTCTGCTCGAAAACACAGCCGGAACAAAGAACAGTATGGGAAGTACTATTGAGGACATTCAGCACATAATTAAGCGAATATCTGATCCAGAACATATTGGAATATGTTTTGACACTAGTCACGCCTTTGCAGCGGGTTACGATCTTAGAACAAAGGAAAATGTGAAAGCAATAATCAGAGAAATTGATGAGGCAATCGGTTTTGAGAAACTTAAACTTGTTCATTTAAATGACTCAAAAGGGGACCTGAACTCCAGAATAGACCGCCATGAACATATTGGCATGGGAAAGATTGGAGAAGAGGGTTTTAGAAACATGCTAGCAAGTAGGTTGGGTGAGTTACCTTTGATACTTGAAACACCTAGAGACACTAGGCGAAGCGATGTTGGTAACCTAGAGAAAGTAATAGAATTAGCTGTTGGGCGATAGAAAAACGACTTGTTGTCAAGTTAATTTCGTTTTTCGATTGGAATAAATTCTCTTCCATAGTCGCCAATATATTTTGATGTTGGGCGAATAAGAATTGCATCTGAATATTGTTCTAGTACATGAGCAGCCCATCCTGTTACCCTGCTACAAGCAAAGAATGATGTGAAGAATTCCCTAGGAACTCCTAAGGCATGCATGACTAATGCTGCATAAAAGTCTACATTTGGATAGATTCCTTTCTTATCGTGAACAGTGTACTCGATTTTTTTGCATTTGTTGTAGATGAATAAATCATCTCTCTGGTGAAAAAGTCTTTTAGCAATTGCTCTTAGATGCTTTGATCGTGGATCTTCTGCTCCATATACTCGGTGACCAAAACCCATGATTTTCTTGTTGTCATCCAGTACGCTCTGTATATATTCTTCGATATCATCAAGACT
Source organism: Thermoproteota archaeon (assembly GCA_042565955.1). Lineage (GTDB taxonomy): Archaea > Thermoproteota > Bathyarchaeia > Bathyarchaeales > Bathyarchaeaceae > Bathyarchaeum. The sequence continues at coordinate 25,406 of JBHORG010000009.1, forward strand.
ATTTATTTCATAGAGCATTTTCATCACTTTTTCGCTAGCTCCACCATGAAATGAACCTTTTAGGGTTCCAATTGCCGAAGTTATTGCAGAGTACAAGTCTGAACCTGTTCCAGCGGTTACACGTGCAGCAAAAGTAGAAGCATTAAGTCCATGATCTGCATGTAGTATCATATAACGTTTCATAACGTTTTTTTCTTGTTGATCTGCATGTTTTCCTCGGAACATATACAAAAAGTTTTCAGGTAAACTGAGTTCTTTAACTGGAGCAACAGCATCCTGTTTTTTTCGGGTTCTATTAAGAAACGAAATTAATGTAGGAACTTTAGCGATTATTCGAATGGCTCTTCGCTTGTTTGCAGCATCAGAAGTATCGCCTCGTTCAGGGTCAAATTCTCCAAGATGAGAAACTTCGGTGCGCAGTATGTCCATTGGATGACAAGTAATCGAAGCAGATTTTATTCGTTGAACAACAGGTTCGGGCAATCTCATTTCGGAGTAAAGCTCTTTCTTCAGATTGTGGAGTTCAGTTTTGGTAGGCAATTTGTTGTTTAATAAAAGATGAACTATTTCTTCAAATGTTGCGTTACAGACCAAGTCATCAATGTTGTAACCTGAATAATAAAGGGCACCAAGTGGATCAACAAAACTAATTTGAGTTGTAGCAGCAGCAACGCCTCTAAGACCCCTGATAACAACTTTATTATGGTTTTCGTTTATCATACTCATCAGCTAAGTTATCTATAATCGTTTGTCAAATTTCCGTGTACGACTAGATTAAGGTTTTCTCTAAGTAATATATTATCTAACATACATAATGATAAACTGCCAGATAACCATGTATTATCGGTAAAAAGTCACGAAAACAGTAAAAGACATGTAGGAAAAACTATTAGTACACAAAGAATACCAAATAAGAATGAGGAAAAAGCAGTTGCAGATTAGAACGCTTGCAGCAATTATTGTTTGGGTGGTTGTTGCATTACTTCTGCTTAACAGGTTCATTATGTCAGAATGGATTACACCTATAGCAATTGTTTTAACGGTCGTGGCGGTTTTAATTTATTTTAGTTCTCGCATAAGGAAAAAATTTATCAAAAAAAGTTAAACAAGCTTCCACCAAAAAGTAACGAGATGAAGGATTAACTAATTTTGGCCTGCTAAACTTTATTAGGTAAAAAGGATGCTAAATGATTGAAATTAAAATTTTTGGTGTTAATTTAATGCGAAAATATGTCATAATTATGTTCGTAATCCTCAGCATGAGTTTGCTCTTAGCTTCTACTGTTACAAGCATTACAGCGCAAGAAGATATAGACAACGACGGAATCTTGGACACAAAAGAGCAACTTTTAGCAGATACCTACGCACCAATTCTCCATTTTGTATCTAGAGAAGAATTCTTCCCTACAGATCCTAACTACCACATAGAGAATTCTGTCCTCTATATGAAAGTAGATGACTTCAATACACTGATCGATAGTTCACCAACTTCATCAAGCATTTCACAATACACAACAGAAGATTACTTCTTAAACAACACTTTGGGCGGATTTGAGGAGATAGCACAAGACTACACACAGAACCGTGAAAATTATGGAGATCAGATTTATGCTCATATAACAAGCGAAGCACAATATACCGTAATCCAATATTGGTTCTTCTACGCCTTCAATCCAGGAACCCTAAACCAGCATCAGGGAGACTGGGAAATGATTGAGATAGTCTTGGATTCAACTGAAACCCCCATATACGCCGTTTATTCACAGCACCAAGCAGGTGAAATGGCAAAATGGAAAGACGTAGAAATAGTGGATGATACACATCCCAGAGTTTACGTTGCTTTAGGGTCCCATGCCAACTACTTCAGATCATATCAAGGAAAACTGGGCATGGAAAGTGACATAGTAGGAAACGATTTCGCTCTAAAACCAGAAGACTTGGAAATTGTTACCTTAGGAGAAAAGGGCATAGGAAACCATCCAGCTTCCCAAGATTGGTTAGATTTTGGAGGAAGATGGGGAAACTGGAACAAAATAGTTGATGCATATATTGGATCAGCAGGTCCAAATGGTCCAGGTCAAGGCGAAAACATGGAAAAATGGTTTAATCCAGTATCATGGGGTAGCGAAAAGTTACTTGTGGATCAAAATTGGTTCACTGGTAGCTTGTTTGTCTACTACTTCCTTTACATCTTTGCTACAATTCTAGCTGTTCGGGTATAGCATATAAGATTTGGAAAATCTTGAAACGTAAGAAAAAAGGAAAACTGAACATCATTCAGATATTGCGATCAAAGGCTGCCATTGGAGTAATTCTTGGAATAATGGGTGTAATCGTCTATCTTGTGGCCCTCTTTATGCCGTGGTATGTTGTGACAGGAGACGTTCAAACCACAATGCTTGAGACGGTAGGATCAACAGAACTGGTGCTCATAGATGGGGTAAACGGAGTTAGAGTCAACACACTACAGAACGACCAAGGTTTAGCCACATTGTTTGGAATAGGTATACCTTTTAGCATCATATTTCTATCTAGTGTTGTTCTTCTTGCCCTAGACATCATCGTAATTGAAAAACCAAAGGAGCTCTCACGAACTTACATAATAAGTGGCATCACATCACTGATTCCGGTAATAATTATAGTAATATTCATTGTCGCGTTAACGGGAGATGTATCCAATGGCGTTTATTCTAACCTGAATATACTATCGACTAAATCGATAACCGTATTTTACTGGTAAATTAGGGTGCGAATCTCCCTCCCAACACCATTGTTAATTTTGTGGATTTTTTCAGCTCTATTTTAGAAATAGGAGCCTCCAAATGGCTTATTGTTTCATCTAATGTGTTTTTGGATATTCTTGAAATATTTGGACACAATTCGCGGCTTTTTTTATGCTTTCTGGAGTAGAAGTAATCTGGACTTGTACTTTTTTATCCTTAACTTTCATCCAATCCCCAAATGCCTTGGTGAGTCGTGGTATGTTAAGTCTAATGAGAGAAAGTGATGCATAGGCAACTCAATTGATTTCCTGCGCGTCACTAATGTTTTCAGATAATATCTTTAGCACTTAAACTCTTAGGTCAATATACTTATAAGAGTGTAAGCACATAATTGTATATGTGAATAAGCAAATTATGGTAGATGAAAGATTATAACAAAAACAAAAGTAACACTTGACGTCAGACGATTTGGTTATTGGAAAAACACCTAGCCTGTCGGGCTTGTTAAAAAACTTTAGATAATAAAAATTGGTGTGGTTGGTAATTGAAATGGGTAGAATAAGCGTAGCGATCTCTGATAAACTGGAAAAGTCGCTCAGGTTAAAAACAATCGATAGATTTGGCGGGAGAAAAGGGGATCTGTCAAAAGCTGTCGAAGAAGCCATAAAAACTTGGATTGCGAAAGAAAAATAGATGTTTACTCAAAACAGGCTAAATTAACATAGTCGCTTTTTCTCCAAGAGATCCGCGCGCACCACACTACAACTTAGCGTTAGGTTTAGTATATTCTGAGGTTTTCTTCTTGTATGTTAGAAATAAGTATAGAATGAGTAAAGAAAAAAGATTTAGCGGAGTCGAATGCGGATGCTGTATTGACAAGTCTAGCACTTTCTGTTGGCGTCAATGTTCACTTAATCGCTGGAAAACAAATTGGTACTAACCAAGTGGGATCGCAAATTATTTTGCATTAGTTGACTGTTCTTTCGGCAGACCTTGAACGTAGATGAACTGAAGATTAGGGATGTGAAAAGTTGCCTTTGAAATACAATACTATACACATAGAAAAAGTACCAGAAATGGGCGATACAGGAACATGGCAAAAGTTCAATAAAAGATTAAACGATTTAGCGAATCAAGGATACCTGGTATCATATGCAACAAACACGTACATTCTATTGACTAGGAAGACACTCTCAATTAGAAGGGAACAATAACCTCAAAAATTGATATTGAAAGCGGAAGGCGCACATTGATGTGCACTTTTTGAACGTTCTATTTTTGAGAAATGAGTATATTTTACTTGTAAATTAGGGTGTGAATCCTACTCCCCACACATTTGACTAAACTAAAATAAAAAAGGGGGAGTTTGCAAGTAAACAATTGGACATATGTCCAACGTTTAGAAAATTAGAGTTTATCTAGAATTATCTAACTCAGATCTTCTGGTAAATTATCATATTCTATTAAATCACTAAGAAGATTGTAAATGTTTTTGGAGGATTTACTAATCTCGATTATTCGAGATTTAATGATTATTTTATTTTTCCAAATTTTCTTTAATTTGGATTGTGAACGAAAAATTGTCCATACTCCAAAAATTATTAGAATACTGAAAAATGTAAAATTTAGCACATCTATTACAATTGATTGGTTTACATTCAAAACTGATAATAATACTGCAATTATCGTACTCATTGTAGGACCAATAAGAATGAGTGCTAAACCAGTTCTAAATTTAGCTATTACAGTCCTTTCTTCTGCAAGAGAATTTCTTTCTAAAGCTAATAAAGTACGGATTTTAGTTAGGACTTCCTGTTCCTTAACTTCGTTCATTTTCTTATCACTTAATTATTCTTAGTTTTCCGATCCTATTCCAACGAGAACTATAACTGTAAATCAAGACAGTAATTGTCGTTTTGTGTTAATATAATTGATTCGTAGATTACAATCAGAACTGTCCGAATCAATTATTTTGGGTTTGGAATTAAGACTTCTTTAAAAATGGGACTTTGCAAAAGATATTACTGCCTGAAAAAATTTTTAAACTAAATAGAGAACTTAGATTTTGTGGTAAACTCTAATTCTATTTCTTTTGAAAAAGCCATTGAATTATGTAAAAAACACAGACTTGAACATAAAGTCCGTTTGTTAAGTCAATGTTGGGTTTGTCTACGATATTCAAAAGAAGATCCTGTATGGATGAATTTTCATAATTCTGCAGAAAATCGTGGCTGCAAATTTGTCAATAACCTTTTTGACGAAATGAAATAAAAAAAATTAAAAAATCTTAAAAAAAGGGGATTTTGCGGAGGTAATCTAATTCTTTTATTTGAGTTTTCTCATTTTTTGGAACTTAATTAGAGGATAAAGAAGAACTTTAAAAAACAGTATTGTATACACTATTTTAATTTAAAGGTAGATTAGCTTGGTCACTGAGCCGATAGAGTCGTTATTACCTAAAATTATGAAGCGATATAACAAGCAGCCTGTTGGCTGGAATGTTCTTAGAGATTATAAGGGAAACATTATGGTGTTAGGTCCAAACGATGGATATATGCTAAGAATGATCCCACTTAATCCTCAAGAATATACTGGAGTTGGCATAAAGATTGATTACTCAAATGAAATGCAAAAGCTTGTCGAGGGTGCTCCGTCATATGGATTTAGACCACTTTCAACTAAACAAACTGAAAGATTAGTGAATAGTTTTCGTCAAAGAGAAAAGCAGCAAAGATTGATATCCAAACTTCTGGAGAAAAATCCAATTTCGATTCCAGAGTTGGAGAAGAAAAAATCAAAGGCGGTTTTAGGTGGTCCTTTTTTAAGCCATCCAGATTTGAGCACTATATCAAAAAGTCAAAGGGAACTAGAAACTAAACTAAAAATCGAGTCATTGAAATTGTTTAAGAAAAAATATTCCTACAGAGCTTCAATTTACGGTTAATCACTTTTCAGAGTTTCCATCATGATTACACTTCCATTATTTAAGACCGTGGCGTTTGTGGTTGTGATTTACAAGAAAAAACTAAAACATAAAACGTCTACTAGCCAGAATCAAGAAATATTTTACTGGTAAATTAGGGTGTGAATCCCACTCCTCGCACCAGAAAAAAAGGGAAAGAGTTTGCCAAATTCTTTCTAACAGAATCAACAAAGAATCCAAAACTAGGCATTGAAGAGCTATTTAGAATGTTTAACAATACGGGACATTAATTCCCCTCTCTTTTTTTGTTTCTTGAGGAAATACCACATTAACCATGTAATGATAAAAATCGGGAGAACATCTGCGCCTGGCACTAACTCCACCAAGGACACTAATCCTATCCAGCGGAACATCGCAAAGCAAACCAAGATTCCAACAACATCAAACACATCGCCTACCACTGGCATCGTCAACACTACTGCCGCATATTCGATTACGTCCAATATCACACAAAAAATAAGCGAGAAAAGTTCAATTTCGGTGAAGACAAAATATTGGGGAACACGAGGGCCCCTAGTTTTTTTTCTAGGTTGACCAAAACCCATGTTTTTTCCTGAAAATATTGACTTCATGCTCAAATTCTATCTGATAAGAAGTATAAAGCATAATCGTGAGGGCGCAACTTTAAAGATAGGTTAAAATTTAACCCTTAATGTTAAAAAAATGGGGAGTTTTGCAAAAGAACATTTGGAGCTGCTCCAACACTGTTACAAACAGCCATTCCCTTAATGGTTGGAGACATCGCCACCACTCCCGCAACTCCCCTTTTTTAATTGTTCTAAAACATGGTATTATATACTCTAAAACAAACAATGAAAGCGACAAAGTTTGAGCAGAAAAAAGAAACAAATAGATTATCGAAGTTTTCTTTTTTTGGGAATCAGTTTGATATCAACTGGGTTGATACTTGCAATAGCAATAAATCCTGCTTTTGTTAGCATTTTGGGAACAGGATTAGGTCTTATAGCAATTTCCTTAGCAAATAAAGAAAAGTGGAATGTAACCAACAAACAAAATGCTTCCAAAAATCGTAGTAGAAGTGAGGTGATAAAATGAAGCAACAATATAGAGTGCATAGAGTTGATGTAAGAATGAGTAGAGACCAAACGAGATTTGAGCAGTTTCTGAACGACCTTGAAGGTGAAGTAATTTCAGTTATCCCTAATGTTTCTCCAAGCTGGACTTTTGGAGGAATGGGAGCAAGAGTGGGTTATCTGTGGGTAATTGAAAAAATTCAATAACTCTTTCTCGTAAACTCCCCTTTTTTAGTAAAACTTGAATAGAAATGAAATGGTGCTCAAGTCTTGAATATTACTGAGCATTCATTTTGGGCGATATGCTAGTTTTAGATTAGAGCACCAACTCTAACTTAATAGAAGAAAATAATAAACCTTTTTCAGATTTAGAGACACATCCATCAAATATTTTCTCAATCTTGATATGTATCAAAGTAATCAATAACTCTCTTTACGAATGGTGATGTCATCACAATTTTTTCGTGCAAAACTCCCCCTTTTTTAGAGTTAAATTTTAATCCCAAACCCAAACGTCTAATGAATGGTAAAACTCAATTTTAGTCTTCGTAAATATTAGAAAGTGTTAGGACAAGTAACCTTTAGTACTCAACAAAATGAAACTATAAAATATCTTCATAGCTTTTCTCACCATAGTAATTGTTTTCATCCTTTGCATGATTGGCATAATACACTTGAGCGAAAAAAGGGTTCTTGGCAGCAATTTTATCATAATCCCATGGAGGTGCTTCGCAATCAGGACACCAATGCCCACCCTTAAGAATAAGTGTGGGACTACCTTCAAAGTGGTGACCAAAAGCACATTTCCATTTTAGTTTTTTGTTCATATCAATAACTCTTTGAGAAAGACATTCTCCTCCACGAAATCTTGCTGCGTCCTTCATGTCTTCTATGTTTAATTCGTTTTCTGGCTTTTTTTCATCAAAACCATGATTCAACAAGTAGGCATCAATATTAACTTCAGTTGAATCACTTTTCCAATCGTGTATGCTTTCCCATTTTTTCTTTGAACCAAAAAACGCATTTATCCGTCCTTCGTTGTTAGATTCAATCCAATGTAGGGGACCCGTTTTTTCAGTGGCCATTTTCTTCATTAATTTCTTAACAAAATATTTTGGAATAATCCTTGCTAAATACGAATACCAATTTTTATTCTCTTTGACTTGTTTATAATGGTCCTCAAGGTTATTGCGCCAATGATGAAGAAAATCATTAAGAATGTAACTGTCTTTAAACCATCCTCCATGAAAATTCCGTAAACAAAACCAATTTTTGTCCATAATCTTTCTATAGTCACCTATTCCGAGCAATTTCATCATGTTTTTAAGATAATCTTGGTAAATGAATCGACATGATGGACCTCCGCTCATGTTGTAAATGTTTCCCCAGAACTCTTCAGGTGCTTCTAGGCATTGCACTAGGCCATATCCCGCATCTTTGTCTGTTATGAGCTCTACCCGTTGTTCTAACGGTTGATGAAACATTATTGGGTCAAGCAAAGTTAGCGTTTTTGGGATTCCAATATATGTTTGCCGTATTGAAACCCAATATTTAAGGTCAGACTCGATAACTGCTCGTTCTGCTGCTATTTTTGTTGTCGCATAAAAATCATAAAAACTTGGAATTAAGGGGTCTCCAACTCTGATTCTGTAAACAGGTGCTAGTCTATCTCCATATTCCGCTACAGAGCCAACATAAACCAACTTGGTGTTGTCACCATTATTTGGTTGGCTTTTGATTGCAACGATTATGTTTTTTGTACCTACTAAGTTTACTTTTTTAGCCATCTTGGGATTATGATCTGCTACAGGTGAAATCAAAGCAGCGGGATGAAGAACAAAGTTACAACCATCAACAGCTCTTCTCACGTCATCCGGATTAGTCAAGTCTCCCCAGACAATTTTCAGTCCATTATACTCGTTAACACGTTGTTTGGTTGTGACTGAACTTTTTGTTCTAAAAAATCTAGAAAAGTATTTCCGATTTTTCTTGGAAGGTCTAAGCAGTAAGACCATGTTGTATTTGTTTTTTCTTTTGAGTAATTCCAGAAAGGCCGCATTTCCCATTGAACCTGAAGCACCAGTCAGAAGTACCTTGTCTTTTACCATTGCACATACCTGTTAAATAATTCTAACTAATAACCACATCCAATTTTGTGAATTTATATTGTTATCTCTAATTTCCAGGATGATGGTTTTAGCAAAACTCTCCCTTTTTTAGAGTAAAGAGGATTATTTTTAATCCCAAAAACATGAACACAACATCACTTTTTTGACCGAACTCGGATCAGATATGCGAGGTTCATCACTAATGATAATCCAACAAAGACTCCCATCATAAAATCTGAAACCGAAAAACCTGAATATTCAAAATCCAAAAAGCGACCAATCAGAATGCCTAGAGCCATTGATATCATACCTATAGCCAACATGCTTTCATTTTTAAGAACCAACTTGAAATTCTCCTTCTAACTCAACCTTTCGCTTGAGTCATTTCTTATTTTTATTATTTATGGTATCATCTCCCCGCAAACTCCCCCTTTTTTTAAAAGTTCTTTAATCCTTTTTAGAATGAGAATTACAATATAACCAATAATTGGTTTCTATCTGAAATCTTAATAATAATTCAACATAATATTAAGAATTAATCTCAAAACTAAGGAGAAGAAACTTATCGTTTGGGACGAAAAAGTGAAAGCAAAAGATAATTAGAGGTTTTCAAATGCCTAAGCGCTTAGAACCACCACCACTCGGTCCCTATCGAATTGTCTGTCCTTATTGCGAGTCCAAAGATTCTCAAAATCTTACAAATACTTTCTCCGATTGTTTATGCTCAAATTGCGGTAAGAGTTTTCGAGTTCTGTTGACAACTGTAAGAGCAAAACGAGGAAGGGCTACAAAAGGTATGAGATGCGGCCATAGAGAATATATCATTAGAATAATTATTAGCGGCAATGTAGAAAGGGTTTTACAATTTGAGGATGTTGGTGGTTCTAACTTAGATTTAAGATCAAGAGATATAATGTATGCAGGTTACAAAATAGGCAAAGGCAACAATAAAGATTGGGAAAAGCTGTTCCCCGCTATTCTTGGTAATGTTACCACCAACCAATGCGTATTGATTGAGGAGGGAGTGAACATCTGGGAGCTAATACGCGAGAAAAGGGAAAGGGATCAATCAAAACGATAGAGTTTGGAGTCGTTTCCTAACTTTTTGGGTGAAAAAATAAGATGATAAAAACTTTTTGTGATGTTGATGGTTGTAACGAAGAAGCTTGGAATATGGTTGACTATTGTTACAGTTATATAAATTACACTGAAAGTCGGACTTGAACCGGCGACAGTTGGAGATATCACACGATATCCTTATGATGCTTAACTTCTACGCATTTATATTCTTTCAATTCCGTTGCTCACTTCCAATTAATTATTTTGGTAAATCACTGAATACTTTTTTTAGATTTTGTTGATATTCTTTGAATGCGCTACGTCCTTTTTTTGTTAGTTTTAGTGCTGTGTGGGGTTTTCGTTCAATGAATTCTTTTACAATTTCCACATAGCCTACTTTTTCTAGCTTGGTTAAATGGGCTGACAGATTACCGGGAGTCATCTGAATTTGATTTTGCAGGAATAAGAAGTCTGCACTTTCAACAACATAGAGTTGGGTCATAATCATCAATCTAGCAGGTTCATGTATAACTCGGTCAATATTCTTGAGATTAGCGGGATTCTTGGGCATCGACTTTGTCACCTTGTGCTAGTGGATATTTTCGTATGAATCTCATCAACAGAACAAAACCGCTGATAATGATTACAAGACCTATGGTTACTACGAAGTATTCAAATGGAATCGCTAAGAAATAACCTGTGAAAAAAAGCACAAGTGTTAACATGCCATATCCATAAAGTCGCTTAAGACCCATAGTGTATGCGAATAAGCTCGATAGAGTTGCCCCGCCAATGCCAATGATTATCATGATGTTTGAAATAAAGAAATCCTTCAACGTTAATGCCCAACCCTGACCCGTGAATGCTCCCATGCCAAGCACCATAAATGCTCCCAAACCTGCTGCCATTATCCCAATAAATAATGCCATCATCTTGTTTACGCCTCTAACTCCAAAATTCACAAAACCAATCCTCGGCATTGTTATCCTTTTCTTTGCCGAAATCCAGATGGGTACCATGATTGCAGGAAAAATCGCTGGAACTATAAACCACATGCTAAAGTCGGTCATAGTCAAAAGTAAAATTCCTATGCCAACCAATAGAATATAGACCCCGACAAATATGTCGAGCAAGCCATCTTGATGATATGACATATACGTCTTTTTCTCGATTTCCCTCAAACTAGTTTTATTTGTCATTTAATCACCAAATATTATAAACTACATTCTAATATAAAAGACTTTGTATCACAAAGTAATTTACTATGATGAATTGAGTTAAATTTTAACTCCAAACCCAAATGTCTATGTGTTTAAGCACCAAAATCTAGTATTATGAAAAGAAAAAACCAAATTGCAGCACCTATTGTTATCACAATAATTGGTAACCAAATAGACCAATTAACCCTTCTGGATTTTTCTTCTTCATCATTTCTTGAATTCATTTAAATCCCCAGCTCAATTATTTAATTAGAGTTTGAAAAAATTAAACTTGTTTTCGTCGTGTACCACTCAATTCTCTTGTAAGAACTCCGACAAGATCGCGGTGTTTTTTTAATATTTCATGCCACACCTCACCTTTTTTAGTTAATTGATAGCCCTCCTTTTTGTTTCCTTTAATCAACCTATTTTCCTTAAGATATTTTATTACGCTATCAGTTTGGTATTGATTGCCCGCTCTTCTGTAAATATCATACCTTAAGGCCTTACCATGTTCAATCTGTTTTAATTCAATGATATCTAGATACTCTCTTAGTCTTTCTGCTGCTCTAGATGGAGACGGAGTTCTAGCTCGGGGCATATTTAATCATCAATCTTTTTTTTCTATCTCGATCCATTTTGAGTATCTTTTCTTAAGTTTTCGATACCAGTACAATAGAGTGATGCCAAAGATGATCATGAAGACCGCGCCAGGCACCTCGACAATTGCGTAAAAATAGGTTAGTGAACTTGCACCATTTGAAATAATTTTGTTCAAATCTGAGACTGCTGTACCAATAATTATTGTCGAAAAAGCTAGAGTAATCAAACCGGCAAAAAAGTATATAAAAATACTTCTATTCATATCTTTGATCATTGATTTTGCATCATGCCATAACTCATCGTATAGAACCTTTAATTGGGCTAATTCCTCATCTTCATCTGCCATAGCTTTCACCATCATTAACAACTGGGTTGCTTTAGAGAATATTAACTTAATTCTAGACATTATAACGTGCTAATGTATAGTCTGAGGGAATCGTTTTAGAGAATAGTTTTTCAGTAACTGCTTTTGAAACTGTTTTATCATAGAGATACATGGGCCGTCCATTAATCGTCTCCGTCGTTTCGACCGTTGTCCGTCGGATGGACCGTTGTTATTGGGTTAAATTATAACCTCAAACCCAAACCTTTTCACGTTTATATACCAACTCGTTTCCATTTTCACTCTTGTTCTCTTTCCTTCTCTCCTACCTACCCTCACGTTCAAAACCCACACGCACACGTACATACCTCTGGGAAATTCATGTATTCATTTTCTGCTCATATACAATAATGCAAGAATTACAAATAGCAGAAAAAAATCTCATGGAATAATTTCTACCCCTACGGCATATCGTAGAATTATAGATGACGAAACGCCGACAATTTCAAGTCTTCTAAGATAGAAGACTATTGGATTTACAAGGATACTATTAATAAAAAGGGCAAGTGCTGTTAAAAATAGTGCAATTAAAGATTTGAGCGTAATCTACGTTTTCAATTAATATTATGTTATCTCAAACGATTTAATATTCAAATAATTGAGAGTGATAGTAGTAACCATTGATTTGAAGGCGGGCACGTATTATGGACTCCAAATCGTTTGATATTGAAAAAAATATAACCGAATTGGTCATGACCGACAACATAGAGGAAAAAAAACAAATCGCAAAACAAATTCGTGACACCGCAAAAGAAAAGGGAATTTACCCCGCAAGCATCCACGAATTCTATATGGCTCGGGGTAGGAACGAGTTTGAAGGATTCACAGTTCCGGCCATAAACTTAAGAACCATGACCTATGATTTGGCTCGAGCAATATTTCGAGTAGCCAAAAAACACAGTTCAGGCGCCTTCATTTTTGAGATAGCAAAATCAGAAATCGGGTACACCAATCAACCTCCAGTTGAATTCGCGACCATGATTTTGGCAGCAGCTATAAAGGAAAACTATTCAGGCCCGGTTTTCATTCAAGGAGACCATTTCCAAGTAAAAGCCGCAAAATTTGAAGAAAACCCCGACAAAGAAATCGAAAGTGTAAAAACACTAATCAAAGACGCTATTAACGCAGGTTTTTATAACATTGATATTGACTCGTCAACCCTTGTTGATTTATCTAAACCAACCCTGAGAGAGCAGCAACGCTTGAATTATGAAGTCTGTGCAAAACTTACCCAGTTTATTCGCAGCATTGAACCAGAAGATGTTACGGTTTCGGTTGGAGGAGAAATTGGCGAAATAGGAACCCAAAATTCGACACCCGAAGACCTGCAAGCATACATGAACGGTCTTGAGAACACGCTAGAAAAGGGCGTAACGGGAATAAGCAAGATTTCAGTTCAAACAGGCACAACCCATGGAGGCGTTGTTCTACCTGATGGGTCAATAGCCCAAATCAAGCTTGACTTTAGAACACTAAAAAACCTCTCCGAGAATGCACGCAAAGAATATAGAATGGCGGGAGCAGTCCAACATGGTGCATCAACCCTGCCCCCAGAAGCATTCCACAAATTTGTTGAATGTGAAACAGCAGAAGTCCATTTGGCTACGGCGTTCCAGAACATAATTTATGAATCAAAACATTTCCAAAACGACCTAAAACAAAAAATGTACAACTGGCTAAAAACAAACCTCGCAAACGAACGCAAAGAAGGACAAACAGAAGAACAATTTATCTACAAAACTCGCAAAAAAGCCCTTGGACAATTCAAAAAAGAAATCATGGCACTACCCCAACAAACCAGGGATACAATTGCAACAGAAGTTGAAAAACAATTCGAGTTCCTGTTCAAACAACTTAACGTCGTAAACACAAAAGCATTAGTGGAAAAATACTGCACCCAATAGTAAACTTACCTTTAACATTTTGAAGGAAAACGTGCGAATAGCCTACTTATTTTAATTATTGGGTTTGGGGGTTAAATTTTAATCTCTTTAGTTGACTTTGGATTTAAGGAATTCAAATTGTTGAAAAATTATCTTTCCTGATTTGAATATTGGAATTTTGTTTTAGTATAGGAAATAATACTTCTAATTTATCTGTTATTCGAAGGATTTACAGGTAATCTTAAATATTAGATGTGTATTATTTCTAACATGGAGTTAGAAACTTCTAATAAATTGTGATAAATAAATAATGGAGGAAAAATGTTGAAAAAGTGGAGCAACATTATTCGCATCTTGGGAATAGCAACGTGTCTAGTCGGGTGCATATTTGATGGCTTTTGGAGAACCAATTATAGGCGCAAACCACGGCGGTATAGCATCGATTGTGGGCATAACAGGAATAGGTCTGATAGGCACTGGCAACACATTATCGTTTGTAGGAAAGAAAAAGGAGGAACCGTAAAAAATGAGCGATTTTGTGTGGCCAACAATTTTAATCTTGAATACAATCTTGGCGTTTCTGGTTGGAGTGTTTGTTTTGGGGAAACTTAATAAAGACAAAAAATCGGGTTATCCTATTAAAGATGAACGCACCATAAAGATTACTGGAAAAGCAGCTATTGGGACTTACTATATCAGTCTTGCTTTCATGATATCACTATTGTTGTTCATAATATTTGGAAAAGAGTTTCTAGCTTTGCCTGAACTTGAAGCTGGATGGGCCATAATGGCAATAATGCTCGTCTCTGGTATCTCAAATGCTTTGTTAAGCTGGTATTACAGCAGAAAAGGCGACCTCTGATGCGGACAAGAATCAAGGAACTCAGAGCCAGATATGATCTAACACAAGACGACTTTGCCAGAATGGTTGGCGTAAGAAGAGAAACTATACTCTACCTCGAGAAGGGCAAATACAACCCCTCATTAAAATTAGCGCATGATGTGGTCAGAGCTCTAAAGACAACCATCAACAACCTATTCATTTTCGAAAACCAAGAAGAAAACATTAACGAAATCTAGACTCGCGTTCATTGGGTTTGGAGGTTTAAAATTTAACCCTAACCGATGGTATTGATGGCTTAAACTTTCAACTTCTCAGCGAAGGCTTCCGCATGTTTGAGGTCTTCACTGTTAGGTCTTCCTTTGTTTATTCCACCAAAATACTTGAGAAATCTGTTAGTGTTGAAACCTGCACAACCAAACTCATCCACTATCAGGTAGCCTTTAGATTGAAGAGTTTCTTTAAGGGTCGTATGACATTTGCTCGTATACTCTTCCAATCGTTGTTGACCTGAAATTCCAACGGGCATTCCACTGGTTGAGAAGACGAACGCTTTCTTGTCTGTAACTTGAGGTAGTCTATCTGTAAAGTCAAGTAGTTCCTTGTAGTTTTTACCGGTATCTATTCCAGACCCAAAGCCTACTAATTCATAATCTTGAAGCTCTTCTGGACAAGTTTGTTGTGGAGTTTTTATCTGCGCATCAAGCACCTTTGCAAAGACTTCCGCTACTTTTTGGGTGTTTTTGTGATGGTAAGAATACACGATTAACAAACACTTCATCGGAAACACTTCCTTTCCAACTTCATTTCTTAGCCACTTCTAATCTGTATAGCCTTTTGTATAGATAGCCAATAGCTACTCCAACAAAGAGAAACCTTGGTATGTTAAGCGTTACGCCGATGAGAAAGATATGCAAGGCATCACTCGTACGACTTGCGGCAACTCCGACCAAGATAGAGACAATGCCTAGGGCGACGAAGCTTAGTATCACGGATTTTAGAATTGGATTCTTTGATGGAATCTTATCAAAAAAACGAAACAAAATATAGCTGAGACCGAAGCTGATAATCATGCCACCAATCAAAGATTCAACAAGAATCATTTGAACATAAGAAATTGAAAGGGCAGCTCTGAATTCCGCGGCGATGGGAAGCAGGGAAAATGCGAAGGTAATTGCCCAGAATACTACTCCTCCCCCAATAGTCAATTTGAACAGTTTCTTGTAGAACTCGGATGACGTCTGTCGCTTACCCCCGAGACTCGGAAATTACGGATGGATTGAATCCTTTGACTATCAGCCATACCGCAAGAACCAGTTCTTGCGGCAATGTTGGAAGATTCAAAATGACTTGCGCCGTAGAAAAAGGAGCGATGAGACCGTACATGGTTAATAAGGCTGATAACATGGTGAATATGGCAGCAACAATACCCCAGCCCGATAACCATCGAGGAACTAGTTTTGTTCGATAAAATATGATATAATATAGCAGCGCGCCTATGGAAAAAGCCATCAGCTTCACAACATTAGATGTCAAATGGTATCCTCCATCTATCAATTCGCCCAAGGTTTGGAAATACGATGAATCCTTAAGGAAACAACCATTTACATAATGTTTTTCCCAGTCAACACTGAGTTCCTATAGGAGCATAATTTTATTTTTCTCATTTTACTAACTCTGATAGTTTGATATGACTACTCCTTCTTCTCCAAACAATTCTAAAATAAATCTCAGAGTTGATAATCTTCCAACACATTCAGAAATCATTTCTGGATTACGTTTTAACTCTTTAATGTCTGCTTTTACATCATCCCTAAGCTCTTGTAATTCAGTAAGTATACCATTAAAAAACTGCAATCTTTCATAACAATGTGTGTCTGTGTTTGAACAAAAGTATGCTTTCTTTTTTCCACTACTATCCATTCTAACTAACTTGTAATAGACACATCCATCACATTCAAAACATTCCATTTCTTATTCCCAATATTATTATCATTGCTGTTAGTTAAAGACTTAATTAAAAAAATGGGAGTTTTAGTTTCGGTTTGCTCTCATCTCCATTAAAAATTTTCATTTGATCTTAATGACTATATATCCAGAAAAAGACTGTAGCACATATCATGAAAATTAAGTAATTATCCATGTAATTTCATTTATTTTTTTTAAGAAATTTGATGCCTAGGTCCAACAGCATAATTGCAGAACATACAGCATATTTCTGGCAGAACTCTTCATAAGTCTGAGCCCTACCTGAATGGAATACTTGGGCTACAAGTCCTCCAAAAATGGGAGATAAAATAACACTACCTAATAGTAATGATTCTCGTAGACTTTCAGAAATTTCTAAATATGTCAGTGATACTATGTAATAAATGATTGAAATCCTACTGGATCCCTTAACTGGATTGTTAGATGGTTTAATTTCCGGAACAATAGCATTTTTTGCAGTCTTAGTGTTCTCTTTTTTTTACAGGTTTTTTACAAACGAAAAAATTCCTATATTTATCGGAATAGCCTTTGGTCTTGGGTTTTGGGGTTTCACTGGAGGACTAGTAGACATTTTCCAGCAACCAACTTTAGGCGGAGCAATTAAAATTTTAACAGTACTCATATTTGTTGTCTGGGGAATAAACACCGGCGATAAAATTTCAGCCAAAATTCCAAAGAAAGGAATAGAAACGTTAAAAGGAATTGGTTATGGAAACAAAAAATTTACCACAATCAAACTACCTCATGAACGATTAATATTTGATATGGCCTCAAAACCAAAACTACCTAATTCACTAAAAACAGAGCTATCCGAAAGAGAATTTACACTTCCATCTGATCTTCTTCAGGAGACGATAATAAAACGAGTGAAAAGAAGGCTAATAACAGACTGGGGATTAGGAGATGTTGAGATAGAACTTTCTAAAGATGGCAAAATAACACATTTATCGGTTTCAGCAAAAGATGAAGGATTGAGCGTAATACTTCCAAGAGATAAAATTGCTATACCAATAGAATGTGAATTACTTCCTTCAACATTGGTAATTGGAGACTATGTGACAGTTTTTCTGGAAAACAATCATATTATTGAGAGAATTGAAGTAAAGGGAATAGATGAAAAGAATAAAATAATAACCATTTTCTGTGATCCAACTGACCTTGAAATGATACGAAATAGTAAGGCAAAATTAGTTATAGCTTTACCAATAAGGGTACCAAAACCACATGAATTGAGTGTTGAAAATGAATCTGGATCTATTGAGGAATTCAAAGCTGGGAAAATCTCAAAGACTTTAAATGAAATTGGAATAGATGGTAAAGTAGCAACTAAAATTATTAATATGGTTCAATGCAAACTCTATAAAATTGACCCTCCTGTAACAATAGCTATCATAAAGAAAGTAACTATTAACGAATTGAAAAAACAAAATCCTGAAGCAGCAAATATGCTTAGGAAACGTAAAATATGGAAGTAGAAGTGTGTTTTTCTTCAGGGTTAAAATTTAACCATTGTCCAGATTCGGGAATAGACGCTACTTCAATGACGCTCTCCATCTTTGAAACGTCCAAGACTGATAACTAAAATCTGTAATGATTAAAACGGTTTGTGGAAATATCTCAGAGATTATGAATTATTGTTTTCTATAGTGTATTTTTATTAACTTTTTCTAATTTTTACCAGAAAACAGTAATAATATACTATACTACGATTTGCCTTAAAAAAAATGGGGAGTTTTGCGGTACATAGAAATCCCCGAGTTGAGTCTAAGCCCAAGGCGCATGTTAGGCCCGTTTAGGATATCGTTTTTGTCGTGCGTTTCTCTTTTAGCCTTTTTGATGGACGCACTCGATACCTATACGCATTGCACTTTAAGTACTGACCAGCCCTACAAAGCAAAGTCTTTGGCTCCTACCAGCCTTCAGCCGTTTCGACTGGTAAGTTCAATGCTTTATTGCAATACCAGAGCGTGCTCCCCAACTCGGGGAATATACTACTTTGATATAATGCAAGATATAGTTTGTCGAAGGAATTGGATTCTGCAACTGAGTACCTGAACCTTTTTTTGACATATTTATGTCAATAGTTGTTTCTTAAAAAAAGGGGGAGTTTTGCGGAAGAACAAATGGTGAGTTCACCTAAGTATTGTGGATTCATCAAAACTAAATACTCCTTTCTGAAAAGTGTAGAACATCCGAAAAATAATTGTGAGGAGACTAAATGCCAATAGGATTACGATTGACAAAAATTAATTTTCTCCGTTCCATGCCACAACTAATAGTGTTAACGATATTTACCGCGGGAGCCCTTGTTTTAGGATGGGTGGGCTATCTAACATGGAATGATATATCAGTCTGGAATAAGGATATTGGCACGATACTCTTTGGTTCCAGAACAGGCGAAGCCATCAGCCTAGGAATAGGCATGACGGTTATGTACTACTTATTGATTGGAGCATCACTCCTTGCTGCAGGGATGGTATTATTCTTAAGGAATCGAATATTAACAGCAGAACCGCAACAAGGAATGCCAATGAAACACCCAAGAATGATGGAAAACCACAATAACAAGTACCAAAACTCAAACGATGAAAGTATAACTCCAAACAAAGATGAAAATGCGGCTGCACGCGAAGAAAGGTTCTTCTCAGGATGCCTTCACCACTTTGGGTATCTATCAAGGCGACCAAAGGATTCTCCTATTCCTCAAGAATGCATTCTTTGCCAGCGATTAGGAGATTGTATGGTGGCAACAGTTTACGTACAAAGAGTAAACGAGTGACATAAACAACTGTAACAAACAAAAAGAAGAACACATCTCCTAAACTTTTTTCCAGATTTTCTAATCTACCCTAATTTTATAGAAAGATTAATTCAAGTTTCTGAAATTGGCGATAAATTCAAAAATTATTGTGAAGTAACTTTGTTTGGGTTTGGATTTGGGGATAAAATTTAAGGTAATCCATCAATAAGTTCTGTAGTAGTGATTATCCAATTGAAAAATATTTCAGGGTGGAAAAAAGCCATAATTATGATAGCATTCTTTAATGTTTTGGTAGTGTTCATTGATTTTGTTGTATTGTCTTTTTATGGCATTCAGATTAAGGAAACTCTAGGATGGATTTTTGGAAGTGAAGATAAAACAATCTTGAGTAATTTCTTATTCTTTGAAGGTGCTTTGACTATTGGAATTGGTGCTTTACTTGCGGGAGGATTTGCTGAAAATAAATTAACCCCGACCAAGAGTCCTTCTACACATTATTCTGTAGAAAAATTATCAAAGCATAGGACAGAATTCCGTCAAGAACAAATTTCAACTGGACTTCTATTAATGCTTGCTGGATTACCTCTTATTGTTATGTCTGTTTTGTCATTCATTACGTGAATTTAATCTGTGGTTTTTCTAGATTTCCTAGAATTTATATCGAAGTTCTTATAGTCAATGTTTCTTGACCGCTCAATGTTCGTTTTGGTCAAGGTTTCTTGATAAAAATCCTTTTCTTTTCAAAAAAGGAAGGTTACTATTAGGTTTATTTGGGGGAGTAAAATAGGTTGTCAGAAATTGAATTAGAAAATACCTCAGAAAAGCTTCGATATCGATTATTTTTCCTAGGAGAAGGAGATAATGATATTGAAGTTATAGAAGTTAGTGATTTAGATTTTGAAATTGTAAAAAGACACCTAAAGTGTGGAAAGAATATTTTCATTTCCGGAATAAATTAAGACAAAGTTGATGGTGCCTTTAGTGGGAGATAAAAGGGCAACACTCATTATGGTGCTGTTTTGTTTTTGTGTGTTAGTTTCAACTTCGGGTGTTGCTTTTGCATCTTCAGAAAATTGGGTTGAGGTAACTAGATTTACTGGTTCAGGAACTGAACTTCTAAAAACAGATTATTTCACATGTAATCAGACAGAGTGGCGAATCAGATGGGAATATATTCCAGACCTTCAATATCCCAATTTAATTTCCTTCTCAGTGTATACCTATCCAATAATGGAGGGTGATCGGGGACCAACTTACGCTAATGTTATCAATAAAGTGGGAATCGAAAATACAAGCGGAACATCATATATTCATGACTACCCAGGCACATTCTACATGTATATTAATAATGTTGGAACAGAAAGCTACACAATAATTGTTGAACAAAACTTGGATTCTATCCCAGAGCCTCTATCAGAAAGCACCATTTACATTAGAACTGATGGAAGTGTTGAAGGAACAGAAAAGATTCAACTAGAAGGAAATGTCTACACCTTTACTGGTGACATTTTTGATTCCATCGTTGTGGAAAAAGACGATGTTGTGATTGATGGGGCAGGTTTCACTCTTCGAGGAAATACTAATGGAATGATATTATGTGACAGAGACAATGTAACAATAAAAAGTTTTGTTATGATTATCGATAATTCTGGTTGGACGAACATTTATTTGCAAAATTGCTCAAATTGCTACATCCTTAATAACACAATGACTTCTTTTCCTGAACTAGACTCACTTGGTGATGGAATCACTGTTTTTAGTGGTAATTCAATTATTATCGCTGGAAATCGAATAATAGATAATGACTATGGAATCTCACTATTAGCCAGTAATAGTAGTATTTTTGATAACAACATAACCGGTAACATTCGAGGTATAAGGATTGAGTTATCACCCCGAAAAAGCCAGATATTCCATAATAACTTCATTAACAATACATTTGATGTTGTAATGTATTTTGCCGGAGCAACCGTTTTTGATAATGGCATTGTAGGGAACTATTGGAGCAACTACAATGGCACAGACAATAATGGGGATGGCAAAGGTGATAGTCCATATTCTGTTTATGATAACAACCAAGACAATTATCCATTAATGGAACCAGTGATAGTTTCAGAGTTTCCATCAGAAATAAGATTTACACCTGAAACAATTTTTTCTATACCAGAATCTAATGGACAAGTCAATTTTTCTGTTGGAGGCATATACGAATCTGCAAAACTAAAAAATGGAACTTGGAACTTTGTGGGCCTAGCTTTAGACACCTATATGCGAGATTTAGGAAACACTTATTCTGGTGGAATTGTTAGAGGCAGTGAATATCTAAGATTTTGTCCCAATGATGGCAATATTTCTGTATCAGTTAAGAACTGTAACATTACAATAACAAACCTTGATCTCATAACAAGGTTTGCACCTTTCTCAGGTTGGATAAATTATTCTGTTAATGGTGTAGGAAATCAAAGTTTAAACCTACATTACATATTATCTGATGGCAGTTGTATTGGTCCAGACTTATGGACAATATACATTGATGGAGTATCTAGACCACAAAATGAAGGTTGGACAATCTCATGGTCTCCTGAACAAATAATAAAGATTTCAGGTGCAACAAAAAATGTTAGTATTTATTATGATTCTACTCCACTACCAAAAAATGGTCCCTCAAACCCTGATCCATTTTCAAAGTTGTTCTCTGTAATTATTGGATTTATCACATCAAGGATAGGTCTTCTATTGCTGGCTATTACTACAGTAGTTGTTGGATTAATTGTTATTTTAGTCATTGTTGCAAATCGAAAAAGAAAACAGACTCAAAGAAGAGAAAATGAATGAACAGCAGTAATTACAAAAAGACAAAGTCATTAATTCTTTTTGTTGTGATTGTTATTTTGTCCTTTTTTGTGTTACTTTTATGTTTCCACCTGACAGCGTGTTCTTTGATTTGTGAATTGGAATAACAAAGAACAATTGGAATTATTACAGAACATATAACTTATGTTAGATCTTAATTTTGTATATTTATTATTGCCTCAAAAAACATAAATTCCAACAATTTAAAAAAGAATAAAAAGGGTAGGCTCATGATGAATAATCGTTTGGGTACTTTTTTAGTTTTAGTTTTAATTGCATCAATATCTCTGACTACTTTATTTTATTTACAAAATAACGATCTACAAAAAGTCATATTAAATATCAAAGCTGACGAATCTACCTTAATAACTGAAAAGTCAGCACTTGAAATGGAAGTTGAAAACCTCCAATTTGAAATCACATTAATTGAAAACGAGAAACTCACTCTACAATCACGAGTTTCAGATCTTCAATTTAAAGTATCATCATTAGAAAATGAAAAGAATACAGTTCAAGCAGAAGTTGAAAACATTCAATCAGAAAAAACTGATTTGGAAACTCAAGTTTCAACTCTTCAATCTAATTTAGAATCCTTAGAAAATGCCAAAAACTCCTTAGAACTTCAAGTTTCAAATCTTCAATTGAATGTTGAAAACTTAGAAAATAACGAGAACTCTTTAGAACTTCAAGTTTCAAGTCTTCAGACAGATATTACCACATTAGAAAATGAAGTAATTCAAAGTTATAATACAGGTTACCTTGAAGGGGAATTAGATGGTTATGCTGATGGGTACATTCAAGGTGTAGAAGATGGGGCTGGAAGTGGTTACACTTTAAGAGACCCAACTTATTCAGAGGCGATATTTTTTATTAATTTAGATACAACTGACCAAAATGAATATACTGATAATTATGTTTGCCATGATTTTTCGGCAGATTTTAAGAATAATGCTTTCCAAACAGGCTACAGATGCGGTTATGTGTATATCGAATTTCCTGATTCTGCTCATGCAATAATTTGTTTTAACACCGTAGATAATGGAATGTTTTATGTTGAACCTCAAGACGATCAAATAGTAACTTTGACGATTGGTCAACCATTATACGATAGAGACTTATACATAGTGGACTTTGATGACACAATCATTGATTTTGATGTTATTTGGTGATAACTTCTGGAAAGTGAAATTTGGGATTCGCACCCTAATTTACCAGTAAACTATAGTTATTTTAGAAATAAATGGTCTAGGTGAGGTAGCCTCAACCCAATTGGAGGCATCTCCATTTGTTCTCCCGAAATCCCAACTTAAAATTGGTTATTTAGATATTGATATACAAACTGTCTTTAAACATTATTGCTTTTAACTTTTGTGCTCTGCATCATCACTTTTTAAAGGGTTAAATTTTAATCCCCAAATCCAATGATGCAGTTAACCGTTCTGGATTCTGTGCTGTCTGTCGAAGAGCTGGAGAAAGAATATTCAGGAAAAGTTGTTAAACGTGGAATTTTTAAGGAAGGGGATTCCTGAAGCATAACACAGGGAAATATCAAGGAGAATAAAGATGAAAATAAAAACCTTGAGAGGATTAATCTTCATCATTCCGTATGTTAGTCCTTTTCAGTCCCCTAATTACTTGTTGATTACATTTTACATTTCCATTGTATCAGTATTGGAAGAAGGGATTTCTGAGGCTTTAGACCAACGGTTGTTGATGAGTTCAGGTCCTCTCAGCCATTCGAGGGGGATGAGAATTTCTGTTCCGTTGTTCTAGGCTTTTTCAGTCCCTTCTATCCTTCACTTTAGTTACTCCCACAAAAAAGAGGGAGGAAAATTTTGGGTTTTTATTTTTTTCTGAGTATCCAGTAGATTGCTAAGCCTATGATGGCTGATATGACAACGGCTGCGATGAGGGCTATTTCTGGTGTAATTAAGGCTGCTTCTGCTGCAGGTCCTTGTGGTCCTGGATCTCCTTCTGGTCCTTCTGGTCCCGTAGTTCCTGTAGGTCCTGCCGGTCCTTGAGTTCCTGTAGATCCTGTAGGTCCTGGGGCTCCTGTAGGTCCTGGTTCTCCCTGTGGTCCCGGTGAAGGTGCTGGACCTACTGTAACCCAAGTTGCGGCTGATGAACTGCCATAGGAGTTATCTCCTTCAAAAGAGGCTATTATCTTATAGGTGCCTTCTTCTGTTGGAGTCCAAGCCTTTCCAAAGGTGCCAGAGTATCCATCACTTGTCACTGTTCCAATGTCAACATAAGAACCGTCTTCACCTAATGCTGTTAACATCACTGGAATACCAGTTATCGTTTCATCGTGCCAAGTACCGTCGATAGGGACCTGCATATGCACATATTGCATTTGTGTTTGCATCGAATCCGAGGATACACATGGTGTTCCTGGTTGACCCGGAGACATGTCAAGGACGGTACCCTTTATTGTGAAGGGTCTTCCTAATTCTACTGCTAAATCAGGTGCTGTCACTGTTGTTTCGCTCTCACCCTTACCGAAGACGTACATGTATCCGTCACTGCTGCCAACTGTGAGGTACCCGTCTGCTATAGGACCTGGACCTCCCCACTCCCAAACTCCCTGTATGTTCCATACTAACTCACCAGTAAAGGCGTCGACACAGTGTACTCCCCATCCTCTAGTGATAGGGGGAGTTGGTGTGTGCTCATTATTCATTGTGTAGAGTTTTCCGTCAGCAATCCAAGCGTTACTATCGAAAGAGTATACGGTTGTCCCGTCCTCGTTACGGTATGGAGTTTCGTAGACAGATGAAGCTGGTGCTTCATATTTCCATACTACACTTCCGTCATCCCAATCAAACGCGTAGATGCCGTCATAAGATTGTCTGTAGAACATGCCATAAGCTGACTCTACAGCATAACCGCCGAAGCTTGATTCTCCCCAAGGATAGTCCATCAACTCACTTGTCCATTCTAGGTTGCCTGTAGCTAGGTCCCAACACTTGTAATATCCGCCCTTGAATAGTATTGCGACTTTTCCATGGTCAGCGACATTCGCTGATCCGCTATACTGTCCTTCGTCGGGTAGTGTAGTGCTCCACAGCTCTTCGCCTGTTAGCAGGTTATAACCATATATTGTTGCTCCATAGGTTGCTCCCATTGCAGGAGGAGAAATGCTACTATATCTTGCACCATAGCCCGATTCGAAGTCATTTAGAGTAGGTAGACTGCTTCTCGCGTAGGATGTGTTGCTTATTATTGCGGGTTCGCGCCCTCGCCCGATATTGCCAAAGCCAGCTGGTTGTCCAGCAGTAGTCCAGTTGATCAAACGGTACTCGCCGCCACCAAGATTCTGTATGCTCAAAGCGTAGCAGTTCCGGTAGTACGTCCCTGAAGACAATCCCCCAGGGATAGAAACGTTTAGGCCTAAAAGTCCAGTGAATGGATTGTACTTTAGCAGACGACCATTGCCTATGCGAATAAGAGCAGAGTACCCTACATCCCCAAAAGCGCGTCCAGAACCACCAGGAACTTCGGCATAGCCTTCATCATATTCGATATATTGGGGGTATTGGGTAACATCTGTCTTTTCCCAGTAGATTTCTCCAGTACGTAGGTCATAACACTGCCAAACACTTCCTGTGGTTCCATCCGGCAACGTTTTTGTAACCATATCATAGCATCTTCCAGCATAGATTATGTCTGGCACACTTGGCTCCGGCGTCATTTGGAACATTGGATTGTTTTCTCCTCTCCTCGCTTCCCCTCCGACTATACCTGATAGATCTCCCATTCGTTTCCATACTATGTGGCAAGTGTTCGGGGCTTCTCTATATGGAAGGAAATCGTATCTGTCACTATAGAATCTGTTTGTATCAGCCGGCCAGTCTGAGCCTACTCCCGGTCCGTGCCACGGATAGTTCCCTGCTATTGCCGCCCACTCTCTGTTCGTAAATTGTATGGGTCGTGTCCAGTAGTCTGTTGGAAGGTCTGCAGGAGGCCAAGAATACACGATGTCTTCCTGTACTACAAGTTCTTGCTTTCCAGTGGTGGCTGGTTTGTAGTAGCATGATTCCTCAAATTCGATGTAACGCGGCATATAAGTAGCAGTCCCTTCTGGCACAGTGTAGTTTCCTGCTGGATAATAGCTTCCAGGGAAGCTAAACTCGATTGTCCATGTACCAATCTGGTCCATTATATATGGGAACCAGCCTGTTGAGTCTCCTCGATAGGATGGAAGAGTTATTTCGACTTCGGCTCCTGAGGGATTTGTGATTATGATATTATATTCACTATGGTAGCGACTTACATGAATTGGGGGCTCAAGCCACATGTTAACTAGGATTTCTTGGTTAACTCCTACGGGATTAGGCCTAAAGCTAAGATAAGCATCGGTATCAACTTCGAAATCAGGAGTAACGCCAGCAGGTAATAGTATTGATCCTCCTTCTTGCACATTTGTATATTGAGCTTGCACTGAAATAGTTATTAATAATAGAAAAGTTGAAATCACTAAAAGCGTAATAATTAATATTGCTGCCAATTTTGTTTTTTTTATTGAAATTACCATATTTTTAACCTTCATTTTTTTATTTATTTGGGTGAAAATTATAATAAAGAATAATTATCCCCCATAGATTCTTAGTTTTATACAAAAGATATTTAATACTTTGTATGTCAGCCCCTAACTGACAAAATTAAAAGCATGTCAAGTGAAAACTACTGTATAGGCGATTTTTTACTTTTATTTACTTACCCCAATATTTACTCTATATATAGAAAAAGGGGAATAGGAAGAAGCTACAGAAATATTCTGAACATTTGATGTCTTTTGTGTGGTGTTGGTGGTTGTGGTAAGAGAGAGGGGGTATAGGAGTAGGAGTGGGAAGAGGAACAGGAGAAAACGTATGGGCGTGAGGAGAAGGAAGTATATGTTTGGGTTTGGGGATTAAAATTTTACCTCTCTCTATTTCTTCATACAAAACATAAACCAAAAACGAAATACTATAAAATAAAAATCTCAAACATGATAGAATAGTTTGAATGTTGGTCCTACCGTTCTCACCTTACGCAGCCGTGAACCATACATTAATAACCCATCCTCAGAACAGCAAATTAATCATGTTCAAAATGTAATCCACTCTAATTTTGGATTAGTTAAAAGGAAAAAAAATGACAAAAGAAAACATACAACCATCTCCGATTACTCGAAGGTGTCCAGAATGTGGAAGTAGTCGTATAATGAAAGACTATGACTCTGCTGAAATAGTGTGTATGGGTTGTGGCTATGTAGTTGTGGCAGAACTGACAAATCAAGGACCAGAATGGAGAGCATTTGATGACGAGCAACGTGCAAAACGTGCACGAGCTGGTGCTCCAGCCACATTTACAATTCACGATAAAGGGCTTTCCACTACGATAGACTGGCGTGATCGAGATGTCCATGGTCAAAGAATTCCTCAAGGTCAAAAGGCTCAAATTTATAGGTTAAGAAAGTGGCAAAGACGAATTAGGGTTTCCGATGCATCGGAAAGAAACCTTGCATTTGCACTTTCTGACTTATTAAAGATGACAAATAATCTCAATTTACCTAGAAACATTCTGGAAACCGCTTCAGTTATTTATAGAAAAGCAGTCAAGGCACGTCTTATACGTGGAAGATCTATTCAAGGAATGACAACAGCCGCTATTTATGTGGCTTGTCGACAATGTGGAGTAGCAAGAACTTTGGAAGACATTTCTCAAGCTTCACCCGTGAGCAAAAAAGAGGTTGCTCGAAGCTATCGTTTCCTATTAACACAACTTGACTATTTCATTAAACCCGTAAAACCTGGTCAATATGTTACTAAATTCTGTAATCAGCTAATAATGCAAGGTAAGGTTGAAGAGATTGCCCATAAGATTCTTTTTTCAGCCAAAGAATTGAAACTTACTTCAGGAAGAGGACCTACGGGTATTGCTGCAGCAGTTAGCTATATTGCCTCCATATTAACTGGAGAAAGAAAAACACAAAGAGAAATCGCAGAGATTGCTCAAGTAACAGAAGTAACCATAAGAAACCGCTACAAAGAACTAGCTGAACGTCTTCAATTTATAGTATATCTCTAACGCAATGCTTTGGGTTTGGGGTTAAAATTTAACTACAAACACCCATTTTAGATGCGTTCTAGCTTGAATATCACGGGTCTAAGTCCATCGATGCAACAGTTGACGGTGACGCCCTTTTCTTTAAACCATGGAAAATCGCAGCCAAAACTCAAGATTCGCACATTACCGCTAATAGACATCCAAGCCATAGTGTAGAAACCTTCGGGCATTTTCAGGTTTTCAACAATAAATTCTTGGCCTTCCTTAAACATTTCACATGCACCAAACCCCTCTACATCTACAGGTGTTACGGGACTTGCTTTGAAAACTTCAGATGGACTAAACCGTTTCAGAACTGTTATTTTAATTCTATTTATCTTCGCCATCAAAACACCAAGGTATTTCGTAATTTGTTTCTTAGTTTTCAAAAATGATTATTAACATTTGTCGTTGGATTAAATTTTAGTCCAAAACCAAAAACTAAGGAGCATCTACGGAAATGGCTATTAACTAAAGATGGAGACATCACCACATCTCACGCAAAACCCCCTTTTTTTAAATTGGATATTTAGCAAACATAAGAATTGTAAATAATTATTTACCATTCTTATGGGATTAAAATGGTAATTTCTTTGTTTTAATTCTCCAAGCAATAATAATAATAATAGAAACCAGAAAGAAAGCAATGTATGTAATGCTCAACCAACGAGAATCATAACCAATATTCTGAAACGTCAAATAGAGTACCACTGGTAAAAATATCATTACAAGAGCTGTAATTGTAGCAAGTAGAACATAATCCCGTTCCATTCTGCAAGCACTAATTAAACTTGTATTTTTTGGTTAGTTAAATAATTATTACCTAATTTCTATACCATTTAATC